>JAFGGC010000020.1 GCA_016930715.1 Endomicrobiales bacterium | reverse complement strand
TACAATGAGACCGAGAACGTCGCCAACCCCAAGAAGTACAATCCTGCGGTTGCTTCGAAGACGGAAAACGACGGGGCATACAGGATACCGGACATAATACTCGCCAACACCTACTACGTCTACGCGTTCGTGCCCGAAAGACCCGTTTACTTCAGGAGGGTGTATATCAGCTCGAATTCGATGACGGGGATCGATTTCGACATAATGCCATCCACTCCCACGTTAAAAGTCACGATGAAACGCACCGAGAGCCAGAACGTTTTCAGGTTCATAATCGAATCCCCGAGGCCTCTGGTGGCCCCGCCGGAATGCTATTATTCGCCCGGTGCGGTGTTCAATGCCTTGAGGAAGGTCAGGGCACTTCCAACCGCCGGCGCCAAGAACACCTTCACGGTTGACGTGGAAATACCTTCGACTAGCGAAGAAGAGTACTACACGTTGAGCATCAAGGCGCAGTACGGGATGACGGACTATATGACCGAGGAGCTCAATTTCAGCCAGAAGTTCCTCGCGAAAGCCAAAAAAGAGGTGGCCGACGAGCTTGCAGAAGGCGGTTCGATACTTATAGACGACGAACGTTCAGACAACACCGAGGTAATGCTTGACCCGGGCACGCTGACGTCGGACGAGATGGTAAACCTGCCGATAGGCGGATTTCTAACCGCATTGCCGAACTTCAAGATGTCGAAAATGGGAAGGGACATATCAACATTGATAGATTCGGCGATGCAGGGCATAGCCGCCAGCGAGGTATATGAGATAGGCCTTGAAAAAGCGCAGGTCAACAAGTCTTTCGACGTGACCTTGAACTACGACAGGAACAAGGTGACCGAAGAGGACATCGCTGACCTCAAGATATACAAATACAACGACGCGACCGGGAAATGGGAGGCGATGAGCGGTATAATGTCGCTTGACCCGCTCACGGGAACGATATCGGTCGAGACCGACACGCTTCTTCCGGCCGACGCCCAGAAATCTGCGCCGAAGACGGTCGTCAAGAACGGCGTGTTTGCGATTAACAAGGCCGTTTCGGCGACGCAGTCCGGCGCCTTCGCGGTGTTCAAGCAGGACCCGAACACGGCCAAGATCTACGCGGGCTCGGAATTCACCGTGATAAATTTCCCGAACCCGTTCGACCTGAAGACGAAAACCGTCAACATGCAGGACGTTAATTCCGCGCCGTCGCAGACCATCACCGGAACGATGCTCAAGTACACCCTGCCCGCGAACAAGAGCGGAAAGATAAAGCTCTACATTTACAACCTTGCCGGCGAGCTCGTCCGCGAGCTTGACGAGGGCGACAAGACGGGCGGATTTTATTATTACACCGAATGGGACGGCAGGAACGACAACGGAGAGGAATGCGCTTCGGGGATATATTTCCTTATAGCCAAGCGCAACGACAGTAAAATAAGCTCGAAGCCGCACAAGATTGCTATTTTAAAATAGTAAATAGTGAACAGTGAACGGGAAATAGGGGAAAATGAGTAATTTGCCACATAGAAAATTAATCGTTTGGCAAAAATCTGTAGAGTTCATTGAACTTCTTTATTAAATAACGGGCAAGTTTCCAAGAACAGAATTGTTCGGGTTAGTCGCACAGTTAAGAAGAGCGGCCGTTTCTATTGCAAGTAATATTGCCGAAGGAAGTTCGCGCTATAATAACCCGGAAAAGGTGCAGTTTTATCTGATCGCAAGAAGCTCATTAAGCGAAATCGACACACAAATTGAAATAGCCTGCAGACTTAAGTTCATTGAAAAATCCGAAGAGGAAAAGATCATTCGAAGTGCGGAAGAATTGAGTAAGTTGCTTAACGGCTTAATTAGAAGCAGAAGGAGGTAATTTATATGAAAACACGAAAAATCATTTATCGGCTTGTCCTGTTTGCAATTTACTGTTTACTTGTTCCTGATGTATTCGCTGGTGCCGGAAAAACGGCGTGCCAGTTCCTGAAGATCAGCCCTTCGGCGCGAGCCTCCGGCATGGGAGGCGTTTCGGCCGGACTTGCCGACGACGTTTTCGCGCTTTATTCGAACCCGGCCGGGCTGGTGGGTCTTGAAAAAGGCGAGGTTGCGGCGACATATCTCAGGTATTTCGCGGATGTTAATTACGGTTTTATAGGATACGCAGCGCCGTTGAAGGAAAACAGCGTGATGGGGGTAGGATATACCTATCTTGTCGTCCCTGACATAGAAAAAAGGGACGTTAATGAGGCGAATCTTGGCACGTTTAACGCGAGTGACACGGCATTAAACGTGTCATACGCGAAGAGGAACGTAGCGTCGTCAGTGCTTGAGGGTCTGAGCATCGGCGGAAGCATCAAGGCCATAAGCAGCCAGATTGACACGACTATTGCGTATGCTTTCGCGGCCGACTTAGGCGCAATGTACAGCCCGGCCGAAAATCTCAATACAGCGCTTGTGATACAGAACATAAGCCCGGGAATAAAGTTCGTGGAGGTAACCGATCCGCTTCCGCTGAACGTGAAACTTGGCGTTGCCTACTCCGGCGTGAAAAACACTAACCTTGGCATCGAGATAGACGAATACGTCCTTGACAACAAGTTTTATGCCGCTTTTGGCGGCGAGTACTGGCCGGTGAAGCAGATGGCGTTAAGAGCCGGCTATAAATTCGGCTATCACACCGAAAGCCTTGGCCAGATAGCGGGGCTGGGTGTCGGTATGGGTTTTCGCATTTGGTCCATAGGGATAGATTATGCCTTTGCCCCGTACGGAGAACTTGGCGACACGCACAGGATTACTTTCATTGCAAGGTTCTAATAATTGGGAATTTCGATAAATATGAATGTTCTGACAGGCAGGGGAGTCTGAACGGCCCCTGTCTTTTTTGAGTTATTTGCCGGTTTTTGGTATAATCCTTCAATATCGTTCGAAATCAAACAAGGGGTCTGAAATGGCTATTGAAAAGAAAAAACTGATGACTTACCTTATCTCGGGAGGCATTGCGCTCTTCGTGCTTCTTTTCTGGGGTATCGACGCCTTTCAGGATCTTGAGAATAAATCTGCCGATATGCGCTTCAAAATAAGAGGGCAGTCCGAGGTTTCGAAAGACATAGCGATAATAGCTTTCGACGAGGAATCCTTTAAATATCTCGGTCGCTGGCCGTGGCCCAGAAAAAAGCACGGGCAGGTGGTGGACAGGCTTCGCCGGGCGGGCGCGAAAGCCATAGTGTTCGATATGCTTCTTCCGGAACCGGACCTCGAGCATCCCGCGTCCGACGCATATTTCGCGGGCGCGCTGAAACGTTCCGGCAGGGTGGTCCTTGCTTCGTATTTCCAGTATGACGACAGGGGCGACCCCGTGGATTTCCTGATGCCGATTAGCCGTTTCCTGAAGCAGTCATATATAGGTTTCGCCAACATCGTCCCTGAGCTGGACGGAGTGTGCCGCAAGATCCCTCTTTTCAAGCAATATGAAGGAAACATAGTGCCGTCTCTTTCGCTTGCCAGTCTTGCCGTTTTTCTTGACAAGGACCCGGTTGAGATAATAAAGAGCCGCAATATACACATAGACGAATACCACGAGATGCTGATAAATTTCGCCGGAGGATACGAAAGTTTCCCGTACTATTCGTATTATGACGTTCTGAGCGGGAAGGTTCCGCCGGAAAAGTTCAAGGACAAACTTGTCCTTCTCGGAGGTACGGCTTCGGGACTTTTCGATTTTAAACCCATTCCCTTCTCCCCCACTTTTCCCGGGGTCGAGATACACGCTAACACCATTTCTAATATCCTGCTCGGGAATTATTTAAAGCCCTGTTCAAGCCTCATTGTTTTTCTTTTTATAATAATCTTCGCGCTGGTGCCGGGGTTCGTGCTGAACAGGCTTTCGCCGCTGTATGCGGGAGGCGTCATACTCGCCGCGATGCTCGGCTACACGCTTTTCGTGTTCTACGTGTTCGCCTCGAACTATGTTTATATCGAGTTCGTGGCGCCGGTTTTGAGTTTTGCTTTAAGCTATTTCGGCGTTCTTTTCTACAGGTTCATGACCGAAGAAAAGGAAAAGCGCTGGATCAAGAAGACGTTCGGCCAGTACGTGAGCCCCAAAGTGCTTGAAAAAATAATGGCCGACCCCGCGTCATTGAAACTGGGCGGGCAGAAGCAGGTGCTGACGGTTCTTTTTTCGGACATCCGGGGTTTCACCACCATAACCGAGTCCCTTCCTCCGGAAGAACTGGTCAGCCAGCTGAACGAATACCTGAGCAGTATGGTAGAGGTCGTGTTCCGCTATGACGGTTATCTTGATAAATTCATAGGCGATGCCGTGATGGCAATATGGGGCGCCCCGGCCCCGCAGAATGACCACGCCAGGAGAGCCGTCCTTTGCGCGATAGAGATGATGGAGGAGCTTGGAAAGCTCAACGAGAAGTGGCGCGCCGAAGGAAAAAAGGAGTTCGACATAGGAATAGGCGTCAATACGGGAGAAATGACTGTGGGCAACACGGGTTCGGCGGGCAAACTCCAGTACACGGTCCTGGGGGACAACGTCAACCTAGCGTCCAGGCTCGAAGGTCTGAACAAGGAATATAAGACCCATATAATAGTTTCGGAGGCGACCTATCGGATAGTGAAGGATTCCGTTGAGGCGAAGCATCTTGCCGCCGTCAAGGTCAAGGGTAAGACGAAAGCGGTGGAAATATACCAGGTGAAAGGAAGAAAAGAGTAAGATAATGCAAATACTTTGGCGGCTTGTTTTAGCCCATTTTTTGGCCGATTTCACGTTGCAGACAAATTTTATCGCAGACTGGAAACGGCGTAATGTACTGGGCGGGTTTACCCATTCCTTCATATTCTTCGTATGCGGGGTGGCGCTTTGCTTCAACTATCTTGGCGATACCTGGCTCAACATCGGCAACATTGTGGCGCTGAACGGCTGGGTTTCGCTGAGTATATTGACTTTTCTGCACTTTCTTGAAGATGAATGGCGGGGTTGGACTATCAAGAAGCTAAACACCCCGGACAACTTCTTTTTCTTCATCTGGGACCAGTTCATTCACCTGCTGCTCATTTTCGTTTTCTTCCCTAATCAGATAGGCATATATCCTGAAAAATGGGTTCTATTTGCAATACTTTTTATACTTGCCACCCATTTTACATCCGTGTTTGTCTACTTTCTTGAAAAAGACCTGTTCGGGGATTCAAAGGTCCTGGTGGTTGAAAAGTACTATTCAATGGCTGAAAGGCTGGCTACGGCCTTTTGCCTGCTTCTGCCGGGTGCCTGGGGTTTCAGCTTCCTTGGCGTATGGCTCCTTATGGTATTTGTGTACCGCTACCTAAGGGTCAAGGAGTATTCCCTTTTGAACATAGTCGTGGGGAACCTTATGGCGGTCCTTTTCGGCTTTGCCGCCAGGGTGATTTACTACAAATTTTAGGCAAAAATATTTTTTTGCGCATACTTGACAAACATTTCCCGTTGTGTTATAATTAACCAACAACTAAATAAGAAAGGAGGGAGGCGTTAAGCTCTCCGTCGAATACTGTCGTCGGAGAATTGCCTACCTGTTGGCTACGAATCGCTGGCGGAAGTATTCAACCTCCTGCAACAAGCAGTCGCAATAGTTTGAAATAATTTTTATCAGGTACTTGACTTTATTTTTGTACTTTGGTAAGATTTTGTTCCCAAAACAGAATTTTGACAAAGTTCAAAACAGTTTTTTTATGTTTTGATGTTCTTTGAAAACTTAATAGCGCGCGCAGATAAGCGCCCCAAAGTAAGTAAATCAAGGGTCTTAAGCAATTCTTTGGAGCAAAACAAAGTAATAGAGCCGCAAATGGCTCCATGATATCAATGGAGAGTTTGATCCTGGCTCAGAGTGAACGCTGGCGGCGTGCCTAACACATGCAAGTCGAGCGAGCTTATGCGGAACATTGTATAAGCTAGCGGCAGACGGGTGAGTAATGAGTAGGGAACCTGCCCTAAAGTGGGGAATACCTCGCCGAAAGGCGAGCTAATACCCCATAAGACCACGATCCGGCATCGGAAAGAGGTCAAAGGAGCAATTCGCTTTAGGATGGTCCTGCTTCCTATCAGCTAGTTGGTGAGGTAACGGCCCACCAAGGCTATGACGGGTATCCGGCCTGAAAGGGTGAACGGACACACTGGAACTGAGACACGGTCCAGACTCCTACGGGAGGCAGCAGTGGGGAATTTTGGACAATGGGCGAAAGCCTGATCCAGCGACGCCGCGTGGAGGATGAAGGTCTTCGGATTGTAAACTCCTTTTAGAGGGAACGAACAAAATGACGGTACTCTCAGAAAAAGCCACGGCTAACTACGTGCCAGCAGCCGCGGTAATACGTAGGTGGCGAGCGTTACTCGGAATTACTAGGCGTAAAGCGCTTGTAGGTGGTCGAATAAGTCCGTAGTGAAATTTCACGGCTCAACTGTGAAACGTCTGCGGAAACTATCCGGCTTGAGTGTGGTAGGGGGTGACGGAATTCCCGGTGTAGCGGTGAAATGCGTAGATATCGGGAGGAACACCAATGGCGAAAGCAGTCACCTGGACCAATACTGACACTGAGGAGCGAAAGCTAGGGGAGCAAACAGAATTAGATACTCTGGTAGTCCTAGCTGTAAACGATGTTCACTAGATGTGGGAGGTATCGACCCCTTCCGCGTCGACGCTAACGCATTAAGTGAACCGC
>JAFGGC010000019.1 GCA_016930715.1 Endomicrobiales bacterium | reverse complement strand
GTCAAAAAACTTTTAAAGGCCCCGGGTACTCCCGCCGATAGCCGCCATAGATATAAAAACGTCATTCCCATGCGCAGCCGTGCAACAAACCGCCCGCGCCAGGGCCGGTCTACTTACCATATGTATTAAGAAAAAGCCGTAAAAAGGATATCAACTTAAACTGTTCGGATACCGGGAATTTCAGGTATTTACTCGGTTTGTAGGGTGGGTTAAACGCTTTTCAAGACGCCTATCACGCGCGCCACGGGCTCGCCTTCTTCTTTTGAAGGACTTTCGGTGACAACGAATTTTCTGCCAGATTTTACCAGAACTTTCCCGCCGGACCATTGTTTTCCGCCCGTGGACAGGACACAATAGTCTTTCCTGCTGATATCCTTGGTCTTTATTTCAACAGCCGTGAGTTTTATGAGAAACCTCGCCCCGGGAAAAAGGAACCTCGGAAATTCCGCGTATCCTTCCACTTCGTTTTCCGCTACAAAAGGAAAAGACTCGCCCGGAACCGATAGTATCGGGACCCTTACCGCGTTTTCGCCGCCGTACACGGCCTTTTCTTCAGCGACCTGCCGGGTTACGGAATAGATCGCGGACGGTTGAACGTCGAAAATTCTTGAGAAAACTTCTATCATCTCGGGTTTCACCGATCTTTTGCCGTCCTCGTACCTTGAGATCGCCGCGGCCGAAAATGGTTCTTTTCTGCCGAGCACTCTTGCAAGCTCGGCGGCAAGTTCCTGCTGACTCCAGTTCTTGCTTTCCCTGAGCTCTCTTATCTTTTTACCTATATTGCTGCGCAGTTTTGACACATCCATAAAATACCCCTTGACATAAAAATGCCAATATGGTAATATTTTACCATAAGGTCATTCTTAGCAAATGCGCGGGGAACAAAAAATCACCTGGCCGTGTATTTTGTCTCCCCGCGAAGACATCATATACTTATCATAATATGAAACGATTTTCAAGCAGTTCGGCTTTACGCGGAGCTCATATCGGGGATAGATTTTGATAACCAAATGCGCTTGGTGCGGTATCCTTATTCAATCCGACCTTTCGGCTAAAAACAGAGCCGTGTCCCACGGCATCTGCTCCGCCTGCAGAAAAAAGCTTTTCAAAAAGCGAAGCGCTTACAGGACAAAAAACGTCCGCCGCGACCTTCACATAAGGTCAAAAATCCCGGCCTTTCCCGGACACGCGATACTGCCTCCCAAAAAACTGCAAGAAGAGCTTGCCAAGGAACAAGGCGCTCTCGAAAAAGACGTTGCCCACATGTTCGAAAAGATTAACAACATCGAGAACCGGCACGCGAAACTGATTTTTATAAGGGTGGTAAGACAGGGGCTTTCTTCGTTTATGAGGTAACGCGCCTTCCGGCAAGGCAGGCTCACTCGAGCTCGAAAGCAAAGGGTATCCTTATCCTCACGGGTATCGCCTTCCCTTCGAGAGATATCGCCGGGCTGAAAGTCGAATTTTTTAAGGCCTCTATAGCCGCCGCGTCGAATTCTTCCCCGCCGCTTTTTAAAACCACGAGCTTCCTCGGCGTGCCTTCCGCGTCTATGTATATCTCTATTATTACCTCCGCCTCCAGCCCTTTCAGCCTCGCCGTCTGTGGATATTCCGGTCTTACGCGGGTTTTGAATTCAGGCAGTTTCAACACCCTGAAAACGTTAGCATAGCCCGAATAGTCACCTTCAGAATCCTCGTCTTCCTCTTCCGGCGCGGTTTCTTCGGCTTTCTTTTCGCCGGAGCTTTTTCCTATGTTTATTTCCTTCCTTTTTTTAGACGCCCTTGAGGGAGCCGTCGTCAGTCGCCGGTTTGCCAGAGGCATATTCGTCTCTATGAGTTCTACCAGATGGTAATCGCTGAAGGCGTCTTTCTTGCGGTCTAGAAGCGAGGGTATGACGATAACCCCGGCGTGCAAAACCAGCGAGAACGCCAGCGAAAATTTCAGGATATTTTCCTTTAGATACAGGCCGTAGTACATGTCAGAAAATGTGCCTTACACCCGCTATGGGTATCAGCGGCAGCATCTGCGCTTCGTAGCGCTTAGAGTAATCGGAGCTGTAGTAGTACCTGTCGATGTTCTTGTGCGCCGTCAGGTTTATGACTTGAACGTAAAACTCCGTATTCTCCTTGTTGAAAAGCGGGAGAGTCAGCTTCGCGTCCAGTCTGTGGTATTCCGGCATACGCGAGCCAAGATGCTCTCCGTACACCGGCACGTACACGCCGCCCGGATAGGCGTGCGCGCCGACTATCTCGGTGTACGGGGTGCCCGTTGAATATCTGTACGTTACCGAAAGCCGGCGTATCTTATCGAATTCATAATTGAACACCACCGAAAAGTTGTGTTTTCTCTCGTTCGAGAAAGGGAACCATTCTCCTACGGGCTCCCTGTAGTTAAGGCTGCTCACGTCAGCGTAGTTTGCCGGGTCGTTCCTCTCAAGTATCTTGTCTTTCGCGTCAAGATAGGTGTAAGCGAGCCAGCCGTCCCATTTTTCGGAGGGCTTTCTTTGTACGAAAACGTCGAAACCGGAGGCCTTTCTTGCTCCGTTGTTGGTGTACACGATGTCAGGATCGGGATCGCGAACTATCATGTCCGAATAGTCTTTGATATAGGTCTCGACTCTCGCAAAGAGGTGATTCGGAAGCTCTCTTTCGACGCCTAAAACGTAGTGGACCGCCTTTTCAGATTCTATATTGTCATTCTCCAGAAACGGCGGGGCACCGCGCCCCGCCTGCACCGGGAACTGCGAGTATATCCCGGTGTTGAATTTCAGCGAAGTATTCTTAGTCAGGTCGTATTTTAAACCGCCCCTCGGCGAAACCGTGTTCTCTTTGGTGTAGTCGAACCTTTCGGCGAGGACTCCCGCGTTGAGGTACAGTTTATCCGAAACAATGGCCATGTCGTCCTGCAGATACAGCCCCATAGCGCCGATCCTCGTGCGGTCAAAATCGTCTGTTTCCGTCTTGTAAACGTAGGTCCCGTCGGGCATAAGCGTCCTGTAATTCAAATCAACGTTCGCGTCCACCCAGGTCCTGAAAAGATAAAACCCCTGTTCTATGGTATGGCCGCTTGCCATGTACGTGACCTTGTCCCGGAAGTACACGTCGTACTCGTTCTGGCCGCTTGTTGAATTGACGTCGTCGTTGGCAAAATCATAGGCGCCCCTGTGGTAGCGGGTCGAAAAAACGAAATTCATCGAGAGGTCGTCGCTCGCAAGGTGCTCCCAGTTTACCGCCGGCAAAACGCGCACGTCGTTGTAGTGGAACTCGAACGAACGTGTTTCATCGTTGTCGGAAATGGCCTTCGAGTCAAAATCCATACCCTCATAGGATGCTATGGTGTTGAAAAAGAGCTTGTCTTTGGGCGAGAGTTTCCAGGTGAATTTGGACTGAAGGTCGTAGAAAAACGGAAAGGCGATGTCTTTGTACTTGTCGCCGTATGCAAGGTTCATCAAAAGGTCGTAGTAAGTCCTTCTTGCCGCCACGACGTACGAGGATTTCTCCTTTTTCACGGGTCCCTGGGCGAATATCTCGAAAGTCGTCGGAGAGATATCCAGATAACCGTTTCTTTCGTCAAAACTGCCTTCGATGCTCGCCACGTCAATGACACCGGAAAGGGCCTGGGGGTATTTCGCAGGGAAACCCCCTGAGTAAAAGTCTATCCTGTCCACCATGGACGGGTTGAAAATACTCTGAGCACCGCCCCAGAGATAGGGCACCAATATGTGTATGTTGTCAAGAAATGAGACAGATTCGTAATACTCCCCTCCCCTTATGTACATAAGGGACGAGAAATCGTCCCCTATGACCACTCCCGGAAGCGTCTGGACTACCTTGAGGCTGTCTGAGAACAGCTGTGAGGTGGTTCTTTTGATGTTTTCGGCCCTTATTTTCTGTTTCGAGCCCTCTATCCTGTGCTTGTCCCTAACGTATATCTTTCCGAGGGTGTAATGCATTGATACATCGAGCTCGAAAACGGCCTCTTGATACGGGGCTGAAAGCCGAAGCTCGGAGGTCCTATAACCTTGTGTACCGCAGATGATTTTCACTGATTCTTCTCCTGTGGAAATCTCGAACCTGCCTTCGGAATCCGTCAAAACGCTTTCGTGGGAACCCTTCACGGAAACAACGGCATCCTTAACCGGTTCTTTGGTGACCGAGTCCCTGACGACCCCCGTTATGACAAAGGCTTCGGCGCCCTGGCACAACGCGATGACGTGCAAAAATATAGTCAAAACGGCGGTTATTTTTCTCATGATTTTGTATTATACTTAAAATCGCGCCTATATGCAATTGAGGGCACAGAAACAGCATAAAAAAATGTGTGTGCACTACTTGACTTGACAACACAAAAAATATATAATCGGTTATGTAAAAAGACGTTGTATTTTAGAAATAAAGATAAAATCTGGCAAAACAAATAAGCCAATATAAACAGAAGGATAATCTGGATAACTTATCCACATCTGTGGATAACATTGGGGAAAAGGTATATGAATCAGGCAGAAGAAATTTGGAAAAAAGTTGTGGATAACCTGCAATCGAACCTCGCAAACGAGACGTTCAACCTGTGGATCCAGCCGCTAAAACCCATATCCATGGAAAACGGGAAATTCAAGCTGCAGGTACCGAACAAGTATTTTTCAGAATGGATAAAGACGCACCAGAAAAAAAACATAGAACAGATAATAAACACCGAACTGAACGCCGAAGCCGAGATTGTTTTCGAAGAGATACAGGACCTTACCTCGATCCTAAAAAAGGTCGAAGACATTCAGGAGCCGGCGGCTTCCGCTCAGCCCGTAAGGGTTTCCGCGGATGAGCATTTCAATCCGCGCTACATCTTTGACAGGTTCGTGGTGGGGCCGTCCAACCGCTTCGCGCACGCTTCCTGCGAAGCCGTGGCAAAGGACCCGGGCAGGCAGTTCAATCCCCTGTTCCTCTACGGCGGCGTGGGTCTCGGAAAAACCCACCTCCTGCACGCCATAGGCAACTATATCAGGAAAAACAACCCATCTTTAAGGGTCCTGTACGTGACCAGCGAGAAATTCATAAACGAGTTCATAGACTCTCTGAGGTTCGAGAAACCCGCGTCCTTCCGCAACAAGTACAGAAACCTTGACTGCCTGCTTATAGACGACATTCAGTTCCTCGTGGGCCGCCAGAGCTCGCAGGAGGAGTTCTTCTACACTTTCAACACCCTATACGACTCTCACAAGCAGGTCGTCATAACCTCAGACAGACCCCCCAAGGAGCTGCCGACGCTGGAGCCGAGGCTCATATCGCGCTTTGAATGGGGCGTTATAGCCGACATACAACCGCCCGATCTCGAAACCAGGATAGCCATAGTGCGCAAGAAGGCAGAAGAAGAGAAATTATTCATTCCGGACGACGTCACTCTTTACATAGCTACTCAGATAAAAACCAACGTCAGGGAGCTTGAGGGCTCTCTGCTAAGGATAACGGCTTTCTCGGCCTTCACCGGGACCCCTCTCACGGTCGATTCGGTCCAGAAAATACTTAAAGATGTCGTGCGGCCTCCGGAGAACGCTTCCCCTATAACCATAGAAAAAATTCAGAAAGTGGTCGCGAAACATTTTAATCTTGAAGTAAAAGACATGAAATCGAAGCGGCGCACCGATGCTGTGGCGTTCCCGCGCCAGATTGCGATGTACCTGGCAAGGACTTTGACGGATGAGTTTTCGACTAACGAGATAGGCGAAGCTTTCGGGGGCAAGGATCACACTACCGTCATGCACGCTTGCAACAAGATAAAAACGAAGATGTCATCGGATCCGTACTTTGTAGCCAAGATCAACCAGATAAGCCAGGAAATCCGTTCTGACAAGGAATGACAGAAAACCGTTCTAATAAAATTCTAATAAGCCGGTTTTTTGGTGCAAAAGGCGTTTCTTTGTTAATAACGTGGATAACCAAGAGGTGTTGTCCACATAAAGCATAACATTAACTAAGCCGCCAAATCTCAGCGGTTGCGAAGAAAAATGAATTTTTTGCAAAATATCCAAACAATACCGACGCCTACGACGGCTACTACTGTTTTTTAATTAAGAACAAGGAGGAAGTAGATGAAAGTAATATGTGAAAAAGAAGAACTTCTAAAAGGGACGCAAACAGTTCAAACAGTAGTTTCTCCAAGAAGCACTTTACCGATACTTTCAAATTTCTTGTTTGAAACAGAGGACAAGAAGATAAAGCTGTCTTCAACGGATCTTGAAGTAGGGGTGTCATGCCACATTAAAGGCGAGGTAATAAAAGAAGGGAGCATTACGATACCGGCGAAAAGGTTCGCGGACATAGTAAGAGAACTCGCGGACGGCTCGGACATAGAGATAAGGGCTGATGAGACAAACCAGATAAGCATGAAAAGCGGGAAATCGCACTTTATATTAATGGGCTTGCCAAAATCGGAATATCCGGTGCTTCCGGATTTTCCTGAAGACAAGACCTTCAAGATAAATAAAAACGTGCTCAAATCAATGCTGAAAAAAGTGTCTTTCGCGGTCTCGACCGACGAAACAAGATACGTATTGAACGGCGTCTATTTCATGGCAGGGGATGGAGCGCTCAAAATGGTAGCCACTGACGGAAGAAGACTAGCGTTCGTGTCAAGCGAAGGAATTGACAAGAAGATACAGCAAAAAGTAATAGTGCCCACAAAAGCGGTAAATGAGATCCAGAGGATTCTTTCCGCGGAAGAAAGAGACAGCGAAATAAAGATAGGCATAGGCGAAAACCAGATAGCGTTCCAGATAGACTCGATCACCATACTGTCAAGGCTCATAGAAGGCACATTTCCGAACTACGAGCAGGTAATACCAAAGAAGCACGACATACAAATAAAAGTCAACGTTAAAGAGACGCTATCGGCCGTTAAACAGATGTCCCTTTTGACTACAGACAAGGCCGCGGCGGTGAAATTCCTTTTCACGAGGAACGTGTTAAGGGTTTCGGCCACCACGTCGGGGCTTGGGTCCGGTGAATCGGAGACCGACATAGATTACACGGGCGGCAACCTTGAGATAGCGTTTAATCCGTCATTCCTAATAGACGTTTTCAAGAACGCGGAAGAAGACTTCGTAAATTTCGAGCTCACGAACTCATTGAACCCGGCACTGGTAAGCCCGTCAAAAAACAGGAATTACCTTTGCGTGGTAATGCCTATGAGACTCTAGGAAATGCCTTTTGCGTCTTCGTCGGACATAATAGATGTTTTGAGGAAAAGGCTTGGAATTAACGAGGACGTGGCCAGCGTCCTTAAGATATGGGACAAGGAACTGGGGCCTCTTTCAAAGCGAGTCAGGCTCACGGCGGTTAAAAAGAACGTTTTCATGGCCGAAACCGATTCCAGCAGCCATCTTCAGGAGATGGTGCTCAAGAAGAAAGGGCTCATAACGAAGATAAACCAGTATTTCGGCGGCAGGAAAGTCGTTAGGGACATAAAATTCTATCTAAAAAAATAAACAATTGCCAAAAATGCATGCCCCGCAAAAAAGCGTGGAGGCGCAACTAATGGCAAAGAAAAGGGAAACGAACGTGACCAAAACAGCGACGAAAGAGGCTTACGACGCTTCTAAGATACAGGTTCTCGAAGGGCTTGAGGCCGTAAGGCGCAGGCCGGCCATGTACATAGGCTCGACCGGGCCACAGGGTCTGCATCACCTTGTTTATGAAGCCGTGGACAATTCCATTGATGAAGTCCTTGCGGGATACGCGAAGAACATAGACGTGATAATCCATCCCGACTGTTCTCTTACTGTCCTTGACGATGGCCGCGGAATACCGGTGGAACCGCATCCCAAATACAAGAACACTTCAGCGCTCGAAATAGTGATGACGAAGCTCCACGCCGGCGGCAAGTTCGACCACAACGCCTACAAGGTGTCGGGAGGGCTGCACGGAGTGGGAATATCCTGCGTGAACGCGCTGTCGGAATGGTTGGAAGTCGAGGTTTACAGGGAAGGCAAGGTATACCTGCAGGAGTACGACCGCGGAAAACCCAGGTCCGGAGTCAAGGCTACCGGAAAAACGGACGACAGGGGAACGAAAGTGACCTTCAAGCCCGATCCTGACGTGTTCCCGGACATCAAGTTTTCGTTTGACACGCTCTCCAACAGACTGAGAGAACTCGCCTTTTTAAACGCCGGGACCAGAATAACCATCATAGATGAACGAGAGGACAAGGAACACACGTTCAATTATGACGGGGGCCTGAAGACTTTCGTGAAATATCTTAACGCCAACAAAAACCCGCTGCACGGCGACCCCATATTTTTCAGCAAGGAAAAGGAAGACGTCGTGGTTGAGGTTGCCATGCAGTACAACGACGGATACAACGAACAGGTTTTTTCCTTCGTCAACAACATCAACACGCTGGAAGGCGGGACGCACCTTTCTGGCTTCAGGTCGGCCCTGACGAGGGTGATAAACGAGTACGTGAAAAAAAACGAAGTGTCCAAGATCAAGGATCTGGCTCTTTCCGGCGACGACGTAAGGGAGGGCCTGACGGCCGTCATATCAGTGAAGGTCCCGAACCCGCAGTTCGAGGGACAGACAAAGACGAAACTCGGCAACTCGGAAGTCGAAGGCATAACAAAATCAGTGGTAAACGATTACCTGTCGTCGTTTTTGGAAGAGAATCCGTCGGTGTCGAACAGGGTGATAGAGAAGGCGGTTCTTGCCGCGGAGGCGAGAGAAGCCGCGCGCAAGGCGCGCGAACTTACCCGCAGGAAAGGGGCCCTTGATTCCGCGTCCTTGCCGGGAAAACTCGCGGACTGCTCGGAAAAAGACCCCGAAAAATGCGAGCTCTACATCGTGGAAGGCGACTCGGCGGGCGGTTCAGCCAAGCAGGGCAGGGACAGAACTTACCAGGCCATACTTCCCCTGAAAGGCAAAATACTGAACGTTGAAAAATCAAGGCTTACGAAAATTCTTGCCAACGAAGAGATAAGGACTCTCATAACGGCCATAGGGACCGGTATAGGCCAGGCGGACGACCAGGAAGGATTCAGGCTTGAGAAGTGCCGCTATAACAAAATAATAATAATGACGGACGCCGACGTTGACGGCGCCCACATAAGGACGCTCCTGCTCACTTTTTTCTACCGGCAGATGACGCCGCTGATAAACAAGGGCTACATATACATCGCGCAGCCGCCGCTTTACAAGGTCAAGAAAAACAAAAAAGAAATGTACCTTCATTCGGAAGAGCAACTCGACAAGTTCCTGTTCGGTGAAGGCATGCGGGGAGTTCAGTTTTACACGCTTAAGGGCGGGAAACAGTCCCCGGCGTACGATGAGCATAAGTTCGCCCAAATAATAAGCCATATGAACGAGTTGGACAACCTTTTGAAAAAGACGGAGAGAAAACAGGTCAATTGGAAGGATTTCCTCGAATTCAGGGAAAAAGGCAAACTCCCCCTTTACAGGGTAGACGACCCCGGGGAGGGAAGGGTGCGCTACATATTCACGGACAAGGAATGGAAAGAGTTCAAGAACGCCTACATGAAGAAAAAAGAAGCGGACATAAAGGGTTCCGGCGAACTTCCCCTTGAGGTGACGGACGAGGACCTCGGGAAGAACGTCAAGGACCTGTGGGAGCTTCCAAGGATGGATGCGCTCGTAAGAAAGCTTGAGGCGGTCGGCATAGACATCGACGCGATATCGCCGGAGCCCGGCAAACACAAGCTCCGCTTGAAAACCGAGGACGAAGCGTACGACCTGGCCAACGCCAAGGATATGATAGAAAAGGTAAAAGAGTTCGGAAGAAAGGGCGCGTCCATTCAGAGGT
The DNA here is from genome assembly GCA_016930715.1 of Endomicrobiales bacterium. GTDB lineage: Bacteria > Elusimicrobiota > Endomicrobiia > Endomicrobiales > JAFGGC01 > JAFGGC01. The sequence continues at coordinate 6,028 of JAFGGC010000019.1, read as the reverse complement.
ACAAGGGCCTGGGTGAAATGAACCCCGAACAACTTTGGGAAACAACGATGGACCCTGATGTCAGAAAACTGCTTCAGGTCCAGCTTGAAGACGCGGTAGAAGCCGACAGGATATTCACGACGCTGATGGGCGACAAAGTGGAGCCCAGAAGGCTTTTCATCGAAACGCACGCCCAGGACGTGAAAAACCTTGATATATAGAGTAAACAGCGTTTCTAAATAGAAAGGAAGCGAAATGGCGGAAGAAAAAAAGAGAAGAAGAAAAAAGAATGCCCCCGAAACGCCGCAGGACGCGCCGCAGGAAGTCCCGGCGAACCCGAACGTAATACCAAAGAATATCGAAGACGAAATGAAGACTTCCTACATCGATTACTCGATGTCGGTGATAGTGGGAAGGGCTCTTCCTGACGTGCGCGACGGGCTAAAGCCCGTGCACAGGCGGATACTTTACACGATGAAGGAAATGGGCTTGAGGCACAACACGGCGTACAAGAAGTCCGCCAGGGTGGTAGGCGACGTTCTGGGCAAATACCATCCGCACGGAGACACCGCCGTTTATGACGCGATGGTGAGGATGGTCCAGGATTTTTCGCTGCGCTACCCTCTTGTCGACGGGCAGGGAAATTTCGGCTCGATAGACGGGGACGCGCCGGCGGCCATGCGCTATACCGAAGCGAGGCTCGCCTCGATATCTGACGAGATGCTCGCTGATATCGACAAGGATACGGTGAGCTACATACCCAACTATGACGGTTCTCTGGTCGAACCAATCATACTTCCGGCCAAGGTCCCGACGCTTCTCGTGAACGGCTCGTCAGGCATAGCCGTGGGAATGGCGACGAACATCCCGACGCACAATTTGACGGAGATAATAGAAGCGACGAACGCGTACATCGACAATTCCGACGTGACGATGCCCGAACTAATGAAGATAGTAAAAGGTCCCGATTTCCCAACCGCGGGCATCATCCACGGCAAGACGGGTATAAAAAATTATTTCGAGACAGGCAGGGGATCGGTAGTCATACGAGCCAAGGCAGATATAGAGGACATAAAAGGCGGGAAGCAGGCGATAATAGTAAGGGAACTGCCTTACCAGGTGAACAAGGCCCAACTTCTTGAAACCATAGCGGGTCTTGTCAGAGATAAAAAGATAGAAGACATATCTGACCTGCGCGACGAATCCGACAGGGACGGGGTGCGGGTCGTTGTGGAAATAAAGCGCGACGGAAACGCCCAGATAGTCCTCAACCAGCTTTTCAAGCACACGCAGATGGAGACTTCGTTCGGCGTGATAATGCTGGCGCTTGTGAACAACAAGCCGAAAGTGCTGAACCTCAAAGAAATGCTGCACTATTTCGTAGAGCACAGAAAAGAAATAGTGGTAAGGCGGACGAAATTTGAGCTTGCGAAAGCGGAACAAAGAGCTCACATACTGGAAGGCCTGAAGATCGCACTCGACAACCTCGACGCTGTCATAAAGACCATAAAAGAATCGAAAGACGTGGACATCGCAAGAACGAAGCTGATAGAAAAATTCAAGCTTTCTAAGTTACAGGCACAGGCGATACTCGACATGCGACTGCAGCAGCTGACAGGGCTTGAAAGGAACAAGATAGAATCGGAATATCTTGATACGATAAAACTGATAGAGAAGCTGAAGAGCATACTAGCCGACCCGAGGAAAGTGCTGAATATCATCAAAGAGGAAATGCTTCAGATAAAGGAGAAGTACGGCGACGAAAGAAGGACTAAAATACTCGCGCAGGCCGCGGAAGAATTCGAAGTGGAAGACCTTATACAGGAAGAGGACGTCGTGGTAACGCTTTCGCACGCCGGGTACATCAAGAGACTGCCGGTGACGACGTACAAGGCGCAGAGGCGCGGCGGAAGGGGCGTGGCGGGCCTGACGACGAGAGAAGACGATTTCGCGGAATCAATGTTCGTCACGAGCACCCACGCATACATGCTGCTGTTCACGAGCAAGGGAAGGGTGCACTGGCTGAGGGTATTCGAGATACCTGAAGGCGGAAGGACATCAAAAGGAAAGGCGATAGTAAACATACTCCAGATATCTTCCACCGACGAGCAGATAACGGCAGCGATACCGATAGAAACTTTTGAAGGCAAGCAGGCGAGCTACCTTCTTATGTGCACGAAAAACGGCACAATAAAGAAGACAGAATTGAAAGAGTTTTCAAACCCGCGAAAAGGCGGAATAATAGCGATAGGGCTTGATGAAGGAGATATGCTCATAGAAGTCAAGCACACGAGAGGGGATTCGGAGGTCATAATAGCGACGAAGAATGGCACGGCGATAAAATTCAAGGAAGAAGACGTGCGCCCGATAGGAAGAGCAGGAAAGGGCGTAAGAGGCATAAAGCTTGAGAAAAACGATGAAGTAATTGGAATGGAAACCGTCACGGAAAAGGATATATTCCTGACGGCCACGGAAAGCGGCTATGGAAAAAGAACCGAGGTCGGCAAGTACCGCCTTCAGACACGGGGCGGAAAAGGCGTCATAAACATGAAAACAACAGACAAAAACGGCAATGTCGTTGGCATAAAGAAAGCAAATGACGGCGACGAGATAATGCTTATGACGGAAAAAGGCATAACCATACGTCTTCCCGTAAAAGATGTTTCAATAATAGGAAGGAACGTGCAGGGAGTAAGGCTTGTGCGCCTTGAGACCGGCGACAGGCTCGCGGCTATAGCGACGGTAGTTAAAGAAGAAAACGACAATAATGGAGAAGAAAACGGGAAATAGAAGGAAATACGTTTTTTTAAACCACACGGCTGACGCAATGATGCGGGTATGCGGGAAGAATTTAAAAGGATTGCTGGGGCACGGAGCAGAAGGCGTAATATCGTACATTTACGGGCGGGGAAACGCCGGCAGGGGGATTGTAAAGACGATAAGGGCTGTACTGCCGGCCGCGGACGAAGAAACGGTGCTGGTGAGGTTTTTGAACGAAGTTTTGTACCAGGCCCAGGAGAAGGGCCTGGCGTACCGGGGCATTGAAAGCGTGAAAAAATACGGAGGGAAAGTCGCGGTAAGATTCCGGGCGATACGGCGGGACAAGAAGAGATCTGCAGAAGTAAAAGCGGTAACCTACCACAAATTACAAATCAAAAAAACAAAAAGCGGAATGAGCGCCAGCGTCATCCTTGACGTGTGACGGTGTTTTAAACGAAACGCGCATAAAACTGCTTTCAAAGCAAATAACTTTGAAAAGCAGTGACAGGGAGCGGTTTTAACTGAAAACTACTTGTTCTTGCGCGCCTTTCTTTGATATGTCTGCGGTGACTTTGGCCCCGTCTTTTATCTCCCCGGCTATTATCTTTGTCGAAAGAGGGTTCAAAAGAAGACGCTGGAGCGTGCGCTTCAAGGGCCTTGCGCCGAAAGCGGGGTCATAACCTTCTTTCGCTATGAAATTCCTCAGGTTTTTTGATATGGAAAGCTTGATGTTCCTTTCGGCGAGCCTTTTGTCAATGGTCTTTAGCTGTATGTCAATTATGCTTTGCAGTTCTTCTGAACCGAGCCGCCTGAAAATCACGGTCTCGTCTATTCTGTTCAGGAATTCCGGCCTGAAATGCGCGCCAAGGGCCTCGGTCACGCGTTTTTTAATCTCGCCGTAGTCCGCGCTTTCCTGTATCCAGTTTGAGCCGATGTTTGAAGTCATTATTATGACGGTGTTCTTGAAGTCGACGGTCCTGCCCTGCCCGTCGGTGAGCCTGCCGTCGTCGAGTATCTGAAGAAGAACGTTGAAGACCTCAGGGTTGGCCTTTTCGATCTCATCGAACAAAACCACGGAATAGGGCCTCCTGCGGACGGATTCCGTGAGTTGCCCCCCCTCCTCGAAGCCTACATAGCCCGGCGGCGCGCCGATGAGGCGGGCGACGGAGTGCTTTTCCATGTATTCGGACATGTCAATGCGGATTAGATTTTTCTCTTCGTTGAAGAGGAATTCGGAAAGGGCCTTGGCAAGTTCGGTTTTTCCCACGCCGGTGGGCCCGAGGAAAATGAAAGAGCCAATCGGACGGTTGGGGTCCGAAAGGCCCGAGCGTGAGCGCCTTACGGCGTCGGAAATCATTGTGACAGCCTCGTTCTGACCCACTACGCGTTTATGGAGACGTTCCTCCATTTTTAAAAGCTTGGACATCTCGCCTTCAAGCATCTTGGAGACCGGGATGCCGGTCCATTTGGAAACGACCTGAGCTATATCCTCGTCGTCAACTTCTTCCTTGAGCATTTTATTTTCTTTCTGGAGTTCGGCAAGCTTCTTGCCTTCGGCTTCGATGCTTTCTGTGACCGCGGGTATCTTGCCGTATCGTATTTCAGCCACCTTGTCGAGATTTCCGGAGCGCTCGGCCTTCTGTTCGTCTATTTTTAGGTTTTCAAGCTCCTCTTTCAGCGAGCGGATTTTAGAGATGGCGTCTTTCTCCTTCTGCCAGTGTGCCTTCATCGAAGACGACCTGGTTTTAAGATCGGCAAGCTCCTTTTCCATGGCTTTCAGGCGCTCTTTTGAGGCGGAGTCGGACTCCTTTTTAACCGCCTGGCGCTCGATTTCAAGCTGCCTGATCCTCCGTTCGACTTCATCCAACTCGACCGGAAGCGAATCTATCTCGATACGCAGGCGGGAGGCGGCCTCGTCGACGAGGTCTATGGCTTTATCCGGCAGGAAACGGTCGGTTATGTAGCGGTAGCTCAAAGTAGCGGCGGCAACGAGCGCGGAATCCTTTATTTTAACGCCATGGTGGACCTCATAGCGTTCTTTAAGGCCTCTCAGGATGGCTATCGAGTCCTCCACGGAGGGCTCTCCTATGTATATGGTCTGAAAACGGCGCTCGAGCGCGGCGTCTTTCTCGATGTGCTTGCGGTACTCGTCAAGTGTGGTGGCGCCCACCATCTTGAGCTCGCCTCTTGCGAGCATGGGCTTTAACATGTTGGCGGCGTCGACCGCACCCTCAGCGGCGCCTGCGCCGACTATGGTGTGCAGTTCATCTATGAAGAGTATTATCCTTCCTTCGGCCGCCTGTATCTCCTTTAAGACGGCTTTAAGCCTGTCCTCGAACTCTCCCCTGTATTTGGCGCCCGCCACGAGCGCGCCGAGGTCAAGGCCTAAAACCTTTTTATCTTTCAGGGTCTCGGGTATGTCGCCCGAAACTACTCTTTGAGCAAGGCCTTCAACGATCGCGGTTTTCCCCACGCCCGGCTCGCCTATGAGGACGGGGTTGTTCTTGGTCCTTCTTGAAAGTACCTGAATCGTGCGCCTTATTTCCTCGTCCCTTCCGATAACGGGGTCGAGCTTGCCCTTTTTGGCGAGCTCGGTGAGGTCTCTTGAGTATTTCTCGAGAACCTGGTACTTGTCTTCGGGGTTCTGGTCGGTTATGCGCTGGTTGCCGCGTATGCCGACGAGACTTTTCAGGACAGAATCTTTCGTGACCCCGTTTTTGGTAAGAAGCGTCGCGGCAAAAGACGCGCCGTCCTCTAATATTGCGAGGAACAAGTGCTCGGTTGAGACAAACTCGTCCCTGAGCTTTTTGGCCTCTTTTTCCGCTAGCGAAAGCGTCTTGTTCAGCGACTGGGATATATATGCGTGCCCTCCTGATACCTTGTGCCTCTTGTTTAGTTCGGCCTCAAGCTCGGAAAGCAGCCTTTCGGGGGTCTGCAGGATTGTAATCTTGTCCAGCAGGGAGCGCACTACGCCGCCTTCCTGGGTTATGAGGGCAAAAAGCAGGTGTTCGGCCGTCAATTCCTGGTGGCCGTGCTCCGAAGCGTATGACTGCATCGAAGCGAGCGCTTCCTGCGCCTTTATGGTCAGTTTGTTAGGATTCATATGGCTCTCCTGTACATAATTAGCACTCTTATCCTATTAGTGCTAATTATAGCAGAGGGGCCGGATTTTGTCAAGAGGGTCGCTCGGGGAACAGTTTTCGCAGGACGTTCCCCGCATCTCGGGGAACTCGGAATGGATGCTCGTGAACGCCAATCGCATCCATTAACGCCTGCGTAAAACTTTCCC
>JAFGGC010000018.1 GCA_016930715.1 Endomicrobiales bacterium | reverse complement strand
TCTTTTCATCGACTGCGACACGGCAACGACACCGTCGGCGTTCTTGTACGCGGTTTTTTCTATCCACGAGCTGGCGTTGTAGGCCGTTCCGAGCTGCTCCGCCTTCCACGGGCGGTGCGGTTCCAGGGAATGCGTCGTCAAAACAAGCGGAACGTTCAAAAGCTGCTTCACAAGGAGACCGGCAAAATGCGCGTACCACGTGTGGCAGTGTACCACATCCACGTCCTTTAATTGTCCTGAAATGACTATGTCTTTCAATATCGTGTCAAGGAATTTCCTGTGCCGGGGGTCCGATGCCCCGAAACCGTATTCCGCGCCTATACCCGTCACTGAAAGGCCGCCGTCCTCCGCTTTTTGACCGCCGAAACACATCACCTTGACGGAATGCTTCCCGCCTTCGGCCCTCGCCAGCTCTTTCGTCAGATATTCGACGTGGACCCCCGCACCCCCGTAGTTGTTGGGCGGATATTCGTTCGTTATTATGCCTATACGCATTTTTTCTCCCGCAAAGACTTTTAGCCCGGGTCTTATCTAAAAATCGATTATATAATTTTATGCCTTTCTTTACAAACTCCGATTTTACCGCACAGCGTTCAATCGCACATACCGTTCGTTTTTTGCCCGAAAACGTTCAATCATTTTCCAGAAACGCGCCGAAAATGCCCTTCATTTCCTTGAATATGTCCCTGACCTCCAGCGAAAGCGATATATCGCCCGCGAAACAGTCAAGCTTGATTATGGCGTTTATGCTTGCGTCTTTAATTTTTATGTTGTTGAGCCGGTCCGCGAAATGCCTGTTCACCATCCTGACGTCACTATATAGCTTCTGCAGGTTTTTCAGGTCCCAGTCCGGGGTTTTGCCCGCCCGGTACAGCATGTATTGCGCCATCAGATACATCGTCACGGCCCTGTACTTGGTCTCTTCTATCGTCGCGAACGGCAGATGGAACCTGACCATCGGCCGAAGCCTGTCCAGTATGGGGCAGCCGCTCGTCACCATGTATATCCCGGCGAGCGAACTAACCCCTTCGGCAATCGCGGTCTTCTTGGAATACTCCCTTGCCTCGTTGCGGATACTGAGCGTGACCACGTCATACGAATTGCAGTCCGCGAAATACTCGATTATTGAGGAAAGATTCTTGGCCACGGGGCAATATTTGTTTTTCTCCGGGTCCAGTGAGCAATTGGGGCACCTTTTGTACCCGAGTTCCGTCCATTCGGGATATCTGTCCCGCTTCGCCTCCTCGATAAGTCCCAAGCTCTGCCCGTCGATATTCACGTTCACTTCTATTTTTCCGCCGTCCGGAAATTCATAGCCGTACCGGTAGTTCAAGTCTTTTTTTCCTCCCATACAACCTCCTCGTTTGCAAAAATTTCAGTATTTTATTCAACGCTGGGCGCTTTCGCGGGCCCGGAGCACGCCCGCGAACCATTTGGCCGAAGATTCTTCGATATAGGCGGTGTCGTCCGGCGCTCCGTCATTATGGAGCACCAGCGTTTCGATGAACGCGTCGGACTTTTTGTTTTCCCCCCGTTTCTGATAGATCCTGACAAGCTCCGCGTAGTAATCTATGAAATGCGGATTGATGCGTATGGCTTCTTGAAGCAGCCTCTCCGCCACTCCGGTATCGCCCTGTTTCAGCTTCAGGAGCGCGTAATAGTAGTACATCTTGCTGTTTCCAGAACGGACTTCGGACACTATTTCCTCGAACAATTTTTCGGACTTCTCGAATTCGCCCAGCTCCTTGTACAGCTGGGCGAGATTGAAAGCGTGTATCAACCTTCTCTGCTTGTTGTCTATCCAGGACATATCATATGCCCGCTCGAACTCGAGCGCGGCCTCCCGGAGCGCGCCCTGCCCCAGGAACTCCATGCCTCTCTCGGCGCAGGGAAGCGGGTTCGACGGGGAGGTTTTTGCGATATTGTCCCAAAAAACCCTCCTGCCGCTGAAAACGTTTTCATATCCCAGCGTGATGACAGCCAGCGCCGCGATAACGGCTCCGGCCATCATCCCTTTTACCGTGTTTCGGGCCAACGAAATGCGGATCTCAGAAAAAACTATAAGCAACCCCGCGAACGAAACGTAAAAACGGTGCTCAAGCGGCGGATTATCCGGAGTCACAAACGTCGGCATCAGAAAAAGGAAGGCCCAAAGCGCGCCGAAAGCAACGCGATTGTCCCGTCTCCCCCTTGAAAACCAAAGCGCGGCGCATATCACAACCGCGGCAGCGATACCGTACCACAGCGTCGTATCCATCCTTGCGGGGTAATTTGATAGATTTACTGGAAAAAGGACTTTGCCGACGTAATACAGAAACAGAGGCACCGCCCGAAGCACGTTCCCGGCATAGTCCGGAAAACCGAAATCCAACGCCTGCCATTTTAACTGCGACAGGGCCGCGCTCCTCATTAACCACCATACGGATGCAATGACCGCCCACGAAAGAATGGGCAGCCGCAGGTCCGCGAACGAACGTCTCTTTGCTATGAGCCAGTCGTAAAAAAACGCCATTGGAACTATCACTACCGCCGTTTCTTTTACGAACATTGCCGCGGTAAAACATATCAAATGCAGGAACAGGTTGCGTACTCGGCCCGTACCGCGGTACGCTATGTAAAATATGAATGCCGCGAAAACGAATACGCCTAAAAGCGAATCGTTCCTTCCGGGTATCCACGCGACCGCCTGCGTGAGAACCGGGTGGACGGCAAAAACCATCGCAAGAAAAAGCGCAAGATATTTTTCCACGTCCATTTTAAGCAGAAGGACGTATAAGAGCAGGCTGCCGCATAAATGAAGGGCTAAGTTCGTGACGTGAAAAATAAAAGGGAAGGATTCAAAAACCCCGGCGTCCGCAATGAAGGAAACCATCAACAGGGGCCTGTAAAAGAAATTAAAGTAATCGGGCAGAAGGACGCGCTTGAACAAGCCTGTTATTGTCTTGAGGTCCAGGCTCTGCGCCTTGCCGTAGGGTATTATGATGTTATCGTCCAGAAATGTGAGCCCGAAGAACATAGCTTTATTGTAGACAAGCAGTATGAGCAGTGAAATCGCCAGAAAAGGCAGAGCTCTTTTTAAGGCGTTCCTTATTTTCGAATCGAACCGTTCCGTGTCCATCAAACGCACCTCGTCAGAAGATTGTACCAATGAAACGGCATGAAAATCAAGAGAACCTCCCGGCAGGGGTTTACTTTTCGAAAATACTATCGTAAAATGAGTATATGATGACACCACACAATGACCACCCGGGCTTTTACGGTCTGAACATCGCCCCGGGACTGCTCGAAGTAATCAAGAAGCTCGGCTTTAAAACACCCACGCCGATACAAGCTAAAGCGATACCAACGGCCATCGAAGGAAAAGACATAATCGGCGTCGCTCAGACCGGCACCGGAAAGACCATCGCCTTCGGCATACCGATGATACAGCGCCTCGCCCAGAAAAAGGGCAGGGGCCTCGTGCTCGTTCCCACAAGGGAGCTCGCCATACAGGTAAACGACGCAATCAAGCAGTTCGCTCCGACCTTCGGCCTTAGCACCGTGGTCCTCATAGGCGGCGAATCTATGATGTACCAGGCGCTGGCCCTGCGCAAATACCCCAGGATCATAATAGCGACGCCCGGCAGGCTCCTCGACCACATATCCCAGCAGCGCACGCGCCTCGACGACGTCGAAATACTCGTCCTTGACGAGGCCGACAGGATGCTCGATATGGGTTTCGCCCCGCAGATAAACAGGATACTCTCCTTCATACCCAGGGCGCGCCAGACAATGCTTTTTTCGGCCACGATGCCCGAAAAGATAGTCGAGATAGCTTCAAAACAGATGAAACTTCCGGTCCGCACGGAGATAGCCCCTCCCGGAACCGCCGCCGAGAAGGTGACCCAGGAAGTCTATGTGGTCAAAAGCGAGCTCAAGAACAAGCTCCTCGAGAAACTCCTGTCCCAGTACACGGGCTCCATACTCATGTTCTCCCGCACCAAGAGGGGCGCCTCGCGCATCACAAGGGCCGTGCGGGCAATGGGCCACCAGGCCGCCGAGATACATTCGGACAGGTCGCTCCCCCAGAGAAAAGAGGCTCTTGAAGGTTTTAAGTCCGGCAAATACAGGATACTGATAGCCACCGACATCGCGGCCCGCGGCATAGACGTCATGGGCATAGAGCTTGTGCTTAACTATGACCTTCCGGACGACATAGAAAACTACGTCCACAGGATAGGAAGGACCGGAAGGGCCGGTCATTCCGGCCACGCCATATCCATAGCCACGCCGGACCAGGGCCACGACGTCAAGAGCATTGAGAAACTCATCAAGACAGCCATACCGCTGGCAGTGCATCCTTCGGTACCGGCCGAAAAGTTCGACCATTCAAAGAAACCCCCGCAGCGCCACGGATACCACGGGTCCCCGAAGCACAGCCATCACCGGCACTTCAACCACCACAGAAAATTCCGATAGAAAACATCTTTTTAATCCGACAAGAATCATAGAGGCATCGATTAGACTTGTTATGAAAAAAAACAGGGGACCCAATACCGTGTAGTATTGCGTCCCCTGCTTGAATAGACTTACGCGCCTGGCGCTTAGAACTTATAGGAAACGGTGCTGTAAACGGCCCTGCCGGGCTCAAGGGGCAAGGTGTTCACCCAGCCCTTAGAGAACTCGGGATAATAATAGTCCTGGTCCAGAGCGTTTTGAACGAAAACGTTCACCGACAAAGATTCCATCGACGGAACAGTATAAATCAGGTTCACGCTGACCAGGTTAACCGCTTTCGCTTCCGGATTCACGACGGCACCTGCGTTCTCCTTGGGCTTGCCGAAGTAATTATCAAAAATACTCGCTTTTAACCCGAAATCCGTACGATAGCAAAACCCTGCTTTTACCATATAATCCGGCGCCAGGACTTTGTCGTCCTTTTCGGTCTGGTATGTTCCGGATCCTTCCACGTAAAGACTGGATGACAGCGACACCTTTGACTCCACCTCGACTCCCTGAATTTCCATCTCGCCCAGGTTATCATAAGAGCTGGTAGCCGCTATGGTAGGATGAGCAATTCGAGTAACCAGGTCGGTGTATTTGCTGTTAAAGAAGGTCAGCGAAGACTGGTTTTTCGCGACATTATACATGAATTGAACATCCGTCGTCTTGACTTTCTCTGGCTTTAATGAAGGATTTCCCACCAAGACACCGGGGTAGTTGGTCTTGGTTTCCACCGGCCAGGGGGACCTGAAAGCTTCCGCGTACGAGGCTTTTGTCCCGAACGCATCCGAGATCTGGTATACTACCCCAATGCGGGGCACGGTAACCGCGTCAATATCCTCGGGCTTGTTATATTGCGCGCCGGCGGCGAGTTTCAGCTTTTCCGCGGGTTTATAATCCAGCTGCACGTATGCCGAATTGTTGCTTTGGTCGAACTCGGCTATCTTAGCCGCGGCAAGGTCCGGATAAGTCAGTTTGGTCAGCACGCCGCCCAGCACAATGTTGGCATTATCCATAACGGGTCCGCTTAGCGTTACTTCTCCTAAATAGTCGTAGGCGCCTTCGTTGGAGGCAAGGCTTTCGTGGCTGTAAGACTTAAATTCATAGTAATTATAGGTCACATTAACCTGAACGCTGTAATCGCCCGAAATCTGTTTAGCATATCCTATATCGGCAAAACGCCTGATTGTCGTGAGCCAGCTTGCCCCGTTTTGACCGACAGCCTGCCAAAGAGGAACCAACCCGAAATTCTTTTGTTCAAGGTTTGCAAGATAACAGTCAAAGGTGAAATCCTTGTATTTAAGGAACACGGAACCGCTCATATTATTGTTCCCGTATTTTGTTGAGCCGTCAACGGTGCTTCCTGGCGCTGGATTCTGTGCGATGGCCTTGTATTCCCAGCCATCATCCTTGAAATAATTCACGCTTGCAAGCAGATTCAAGTCGTTCTTGTCGATCCCAATAGTTCCTTTGCCTATGCCGCCTCCGAAAGAACCGGCCCCAGCAGCAATCTCGGCTTCGACGTCCTTTGCCGGCTTTTTTGTGATAACGTTCAAGACCCCGTCGAACGCGTTCGTGCCGTATAAAACCGAGCCCGGACCGTGCACATACTCTATGCGCTCAATCGCCTCGAGCGGGAACATATTGTAAAAAGCGGCATTCAGACCGCCGGCGACGTCTTCCCTGAACGGCCTGCCGTTGATTAAAATAAGGAGATGGTTGTCATAATGCCCGACAAGGTCTCCGCGTATGACTCCGGCATTCCTTGGATACAAATGAGAACCGATGGGCTGAATGCTCGGCAATCTCAGGAGCACGTCATAAAAAGTGCTCGCGCCGAAATCCTTGATCTCTTCGGCCGTGATGACCGTGACAACGGCCGGCGCTTCCTTGATCGTTTCCTGCTTCTTGGAAGCGGTGACAACGGAAGGTATTTCCATGAACAGGAGTTCAAGAGCCCCTTCCGCTTCGATCGGATCGATGGCAAACAAGTTAACCGGCATAACAGACAGCGCGACCGCCAATGCTAACATCACCGACAATTTTTTTCGCATACCCGCCCTCCTATTTTATTTTTCCGGCAAACAAAAAACACCGAATATCAGGATTTTTATTCGGTATTTAACTATTTATTTCTATTTACTTTTGCTGACATTTTTATATTAGCCCTCTTTGTCTTCAAGCCTTTGTGTTGTGCTATTACGTTCATCTTTCTTATACATATATTCGTCTTCTTTGTCAATAGTCAATATGTTTTTCCATAAAAAGACATCCCAGGATCCCTCGTTTTGCGGATGTCCCGAGTACATAAGGGACGTTGTTAGGCAATACGGTATTCATTTTCATTAGCAATACTATGCCCTCTTACTATCGCTTCACTAATTGACGATCGCGTAATCCCAAAATACCTAGCAAGTTCTGCCCCCGAAATCCCCAACTCCTTGCTGCCAAAATATGCCACCAGGCTTCTTGCCCGCGACAATTTGCTCCTCTTGCTGTATCGTTTTATTTCTTTCTCATTCACACCAGTCATTTTACACACTTTTTTTACTAATCGGTTTATATCCCATCCCTCTTTTTTTAGCTTTTCTCTTTTCTCAATTTTTTCTTCTGCCTGCCTTAGCGCTTCTTCCACAAAATCCCCATCCCCTAATATTCGCTCATCCGCGATCCATTTCTCCTTTGATCTCCTTAAATTCATTACCTCTTTCCACCCGCCAACACTTCTTATCAACCCCCCGCCGGTCAAGTCTTCTCGTTTAGGCACCCCCCTTGCCTCAGCAACGAATTCTTCATATTCCCTTATTGCTTTTGATTTTATCTGGCTAAAATACCCAAGTATTTCATCGGTGCTCTGCCAATCCGCTTTATTTTCCCCCATCAGAACCGAATGACCGCTCCATTTGTATTTGCTTAACGCCTTCATATCCCGTACTATCTTGGCTCTTAGCGCATTTAAATGAACATACCTTACTAATTCCAATAAGTAATTGTCTTCTTGGCACAAAACAGATTTATACCTGCCCTGATACAAGTACCCGCTTCGTTTATTTTTCTTATTAAAATACAAAGCATACCCAGTTAACAGTTTTCTCATTAAATCACTTAACGGCCTTGCGCTTGCTTTTAGTATCAAATGAAAATGGTTGGGCATTAACACCCAACCATAGCATTTATGCCCTGTTTCCTTTAATCCTTCTGACAACCTGCGCAAGAACTCTTCGCGATCTGCATCATCTTTATATATTTCCCTGCGTTCCAACCCGCGCTGTATTACGTGGTATATCCCACCCTCTATACTTATTCTTCCTTTTCTTGGCATGACGTAATGTTATCATTACCAACCATCCCTGTCAATACCGTATTCCCTAACTACGTCCCATTTGCCACACCATTTGCCACATTTGCCACGTTTTGGCATGTTCCTATCTTAATTTTCTTCACATCTTATCAATACCGTATTATCTAACTACGTCCCTAATTTCCTAATTTCTACGTCCCTAATTCCTAATTCCACATCTATTACTTTTTTTTAATCATTTTATGAGGTGATCGCCTTAATAAAATACTTTATTGTATTGAGCATGCTTCTGCTTCTGTAACCGCACATCAGGTAATGAAGTTTAAGGCCTATCCTGCCTCTTATCCTTTTGCCAAGGGCAACGCCAACGCTGGACCTATAAAGAGGGATAACCCACCCAAGGTCCACAGGCACGAATTTACTTAAAGGTTTCTTGTTTATGCATCTTGAAATGTTCTCCCCCGCTTTACGGCCTGAAAAAAGCGAAAAGTTGACAGCTTTCCTTAAATAACCGTTTTTCCCAGCTATCGCGGCGGAATCCCCGGCAACGAAAACATTGGGATATTCCGGTATCTGAAGGCATTCATTGACTTTTATCCTGCCGTCAAAAAGCCTTTCCATGTTTGCTTTAATATCTACGGCAATTTTTGTCCCGGCACACCAGCAGAAAAAAGCGTCCTTAATTACATTGCCGTTGCTTAAATAAACGTCTTTGCCGTCAAACCGCCTGACTTCACAGCCAGGCATGAGGTTAAACCCCATCTTTTTGCAATAAGCCGCAAGATACAGGCGCATTGCCTCGTCCATATTCCCGAAAAGTTTATCTGCTTTTTCTGAAATATGAATATTTACATTTTTCCCTGTTTTTTTTGCCGCTGAGTAAAGGTTTGAAGCGGCCTCAATACCGGTAAACCCCGCGCCGTTAACAAGCACATCCTTGCCCGTTCCTCTTGTCAGATAGTCCTTAAAAGAAGCCGATATCTTAACCGCATCCGAAACAGAATCAAGCTTATATATGTTTGCTATGTGATCGGAGAACCCGTAGTAATTTGTTATTGAACCTGTTCCGATTACAAGGTAATCATAGTCGTAACTGCCCTTATCGGTTGTGATTCTATTAAGCGTAAGATCTATTGATTGAATGGTTTCCTGCTTGAAACAAACACGGTCCGGGACTATTTTTTTAATCTCCTGAACAAGCATGTCCTTTTCAATATTTCCGCCCGCAAGGTCAGGAAGGGAAGGAATCATTGTCGTGTAGGGGTTTTTGTCAAAAAGCATTACTGCATTGTTCGGATCGCTGATTACATTTTTATCTATTGTGTCCAGGCAGCCAAGGCCCGCGAAACCTCCACCGGCAATTATTATCTTCATTCTACAGCCCTTTCATATATTATGTCAATAAGAAGTAAAAGACTTCTTTTATAGACTGAGTCGTTAAAAGCATCAAGAGCGTGTTTTGCCCTGTCCATATAGCTTTGGATCTCATTTTCGCGCAAAGGCACGATGCAATCCTTGTCTCTTTTATCGTCCATTATCTGATAAAGCATGCCGATATTTTGCCCGAACTGCCTTGATATTTTTAGATAATCCCCGCGATTTTTAAAGACCATAACTGGTATCTCCGCGGAAATCCTAATAAGCGAAGCTGTTTTGTTATTTATCATTTCAAGATACTTTTTACGGCATTTTATGAATTCGCGGTCCGATTCCTGAATCTGCCCCGTGCACATATGTTGAATTGCATTTATGAATCTGCCCGTTATACCTTTACCGAAAAAGGAGTTGAGCTCTTCCAGTGCCTTAGAAAATGCAATATCACCCAGCAGGACAGCATTCCTGTTTCCGAAAACTGTGTTTAGTGAAGGTTTCCCCCGTCTTTTATTCTCGTTGTCTATAACATCGTCATGCATCAGGCTTGCGCCGTGTATAATCTCGGCAACCGCGGCAAGCCGGTAAATCTTTTCTTTTTCCGAGCGAGATATTTTGCCTTTTGAATAAATATAGCCGAGATTCAAGGCTATTAAAGGCCTGAGCATCTTGCCGGAATTATTTAAATAAGAGTCCAACATTTTTCTGGAGTATGGATGAATCCCGTTCCCGATCTTTTTGATTTGTTTTATAACTCCATTAATGCAGGGCCGCACATGTTTAATGATCTTATGAGTATTTTTGTCCATTATTGTACCAGTTCCTGTAAACCATGAATACCATCAACAGCCCTATTATAGGCAAAATAAAGTAATTCAACAAATGCATTTTCAGTTCCCACAGAACGCCGCATAGTATTATTACGCTGATCGACGCATAAAGCGCTACTGTCATCGGCGAGAAATACGCTATCGCCCGAAAATTGTCGCTGCGCTTAATAAGAAAATGGGCTTTTTTCAAGCTTAACGGCATGAGAAGGATAACCAGAAGAAGATATGGCATTGCTTTATTCACAGATATGAATACTATGTATCCGTACAAGGCAAAAAGAGTTATAACATATACCAGGGCAGAAACTCTCGGGCCGATTCTTACGGTCAGCGTTTTTTTGCCCGACTGTTTATCCGCTGAATAGTCAGGAAACTCGTTTATCAAATGTATAAGAAAAGTAAGCGCAAAAAAGGGCATGGAGAGAAGCAGAAGATCCGCGCTGCATGCTCCAGTCTGGACAAAGTACGCTCCTTGAGGTATTAGTATGCCGAAACATACCCCAACCAGAACTTCTCCGAAATAGAACGAGTTGGCAAAATATGAATAAAGGACTCCCGAGATTATGGCAAAAATACCTAAAGCCAGAACTACGTACCCGCTCTTAAGAGTCAAATAAACGCCCGCAATAGAGGCCAGTGAAAAGAAAAATATTGAAAACCACAGGACTTCATTAGGGGCAAGCAGGTTTTCCTGTATAATCCTTGACCCTCCAGAAAAACCCGGCACATACTGCTTATTTACAATGTCCGTGCCGTTCTTAAAATCAAAATAATCATTAATAATGTTCGTGCCGAGATGAAGGCAAACGACGCCAGCGAGAACGAGCAAAGTGTCGGTAATGTTTAAAGATATGCTTTTGGAAATTATGTAGAAAGTTGCCAGAAGAACCGGAAAGACCGAAACTATCAGGAAAGGGAAACGGGTTTCAATGACATATGCTTTAACTCTATTCATTTTTACAATTTATTCCAAATATTTCCATTTTTTCAAGGTTCACGAGATAATAAAGTTCAAGATAGTCCTTTGTGCGCGCCAGCATCCCCGCAGGCCCGAATGTCGGAGGCTCGATATCAAAATAAGAAAATGTTGTCAGTATATCGCCATAGAGCCTGTTGTCTTTGATCTTATAGTTTATTTCTATCGGGTAGGTTTGAAGGCCGACCTGAAGGGAGCCCCTTACAGCACCCTGCTTGTTTTCTAATAACCCTTTGGCTTGTTCAATGCTTAGAGTTTCTGACATAAATACAAGATCGGGGTTCTGATCCATCCTCAGAAGACGCTGTGCGTTTTTATCCATAGCATCTGTACCGCTTTTAAATCCCTCTATTGGTATCATTACTTTAACATAAAAATGTTCGCTTCCCTGCCTGATGCACTCGTATGACATTTGGTAGTTTTTTACAAATGATTCCTTTTTTCCTATAAAGAATAATTTGCTTACTATCCTGTATGCGAAACAATCTTCATTTTCTTCGATCAATATTTCAGGGTTGTATTTAAGCATCCTTTCGCCGGCATACCCCGCGATCAGGGCAAATAATATCACGGATAGCGTAAAAAGAATAAACTTTCTCGTTTGCATTGGCCTATTCTATCTATTTCTATTGAATCTTTCAAATGAAATATCGCCCACTGATGAAAATAAATGGCTTTCATGCACGAACGTCTTATCAGGGTACAGATTTATGTCTTCTACAAAGACTAAACTCGGGCGGACCCGCCTTATCGGGGTTGCGTGATCGTTCGGTGCTATGGCTACCAACTCCGCGCGCGAAAAGCATTCCCCCGAAACATCGGGGTACTCGGGCACAGACTAATTCGCCTGACGGCGGATTTCCGGGGCTATGCTCCGAGCACGGTAGGCACTCTTCCCTCCGCTTCGCTGCGGGACGGGGCGCTCACCGGAGTATTTAAAGAACCTTCATTATCGTCTTCTTCCTAAAGGGACTCCATTTATTACACTTAGGAAGTCGTCGCGCCCGCCGCAAACCACGCGCTCCTTCCTCGTCGCTGCACCCCCCTCTACTGCTATCCCAGTGGGGGAGCATAAATATGCTCCCCCCTATGGCCCTGCAACCCTACGGGTTGCAGGTTTCCAAGTCTTAACATCCTGAGTTTTGCTTTCGGGGGTTATTTGCGTAGCGAAAGATTAGGATTTGAGGCGAAACGCAAAAAAACTTTGCCGCGGTGTAGCAATGCGCTACATAAGGCAAAGTATTTTAAAGTTGCAGCCCAAAGACTAATCTTGCAGCAGTAAATAATCCCCCGAAAGTAAAACTCCGACGGTAGGACTCCCCTCAATGCTTCGGGGCAAGCTCACTTCAAATTGGCCGCATTAATGCTAATTTCTTTTCTCTTCGCCAGCCTTTAATTTCCTTTTCGCGTTTTATTGCTTTAGTTTTACTATCGTATTGCTCGGTATGTAATATTTTAGGTTGGCCGTGCTGCCTCATCCGGTTTTCAAGGTCGGTTGTTATACCGGTATAGAGTTGTCCTTTCTTATCAATGATGTATAGGTACCATGCAGCCAATTTAAATGTCCGAATCCTGCGACACCTGAGTTTGCCAAAGGGGTCTTATTACGTTACGAAAAATTGAGTTTTGAGGCGAGACGAGGCGCGGATTGGCGCGGTGTAGCCACAGGCTACATAAGCCGAGCCGCAACGAAGTCGCAGCCCAAAACTCAATTTTGCAGTAGGAATTAGTACCCCTTTGGCAAACTCCCCTGGATAGACGACGTTCGAACCTGTTTTGGTGAGGTTTTAACTCAAAAACACTTTGATTTTACAAGGAAATGGTAATGTTAGATTGTTGTCAGAAGTTATTAACAATTCATCTATTCAACTGGTATAATTTTCAGGCGGTTTATACGATGTATTGTTGAGATATTCAATTCTAAAGATATCTTAATAAACATTATGGCACGCCAGAAACGGCAATATATAAATAAATATCATCTTTATATGCTTTTAGTTTTATATCCGGCTCTAATATTGTTATTTTCACGGTAATGTTATCTCTATATTTATTAACCAACGGAATATTAAATTTTAACAACACGATAGACTTGTAATAATTCATTAAGTTATTTGTATAATACGCATTTAATTGAGCTTGTGAAGATGTTTCGAAAACTAATTTATTTTGACAATAGAATACTGCCTTTATTTTTCCTTCAAATTTATAAGTTGAGGGTATCCCTTTTGTTTTAGTCATTATTCCTATTTCGTAAATATCAATATATCTGGGGTTAATAGTGTATTGTTTTGAAGAATATCTATCATGAAAACTAAAATCATCTTTTACAATTGGCTCGTACAAATTTTGATTATCAATGATGGGGTTCAGTAAATGGTGCATACCTATAGGATATTTTATGAACAAATAAACAACAACTGATATGAATATAATGATTGCCAAAATTGTCACGCACAACATTGGAATTAAAATGTTTTTCATTTACACTTACCTTTTTGCCTTTTATTAGAATAGTTTTTAATTTTATCATATTCCTTTCTTAATCTATCACTCCAATCCTGACAATTATTGCCAATTATATTATAATCACCATTGGTCATGTTTTTCAATGCTTCTCTAATAATTTCATCATCATAATGGATGTTGTCATATCTATAATCCTTGTTTTTTGGATCTTCAGAAAATGTCCCTCCGGGACCAAAGCCTATATTACCTCCCTTTTCATCCTCAAAAAAGCCATGTTCATGACTGATTTCAGTATTAAAATAGTTAAAAACAGGATTATCTGAAGCACCGGGTATCCAAGGTAAACCATCCAAAGGTCGTTTCCCGAAAACGAATAACCCGTCCTGATCCCTCCAATTCACTGGGTCATTCAGGCAGTACCCGTAAAGATTCGTATCCCCACCAAAGAAATCAATCGGGTCTTTAGATGTCCACCTGCCTGTTTCAGCATCGTAATCCCGAGCGCCAAATCGCACAAGTTTTGTGTCGGGATCATATAGGCCACCAGCGAATCCGAAAGGCTGGAAACCGGGGTTTGTATCGTTCAATACGTTGCCAAATTCATCATAGTCAATCTGCTGAATTATCGCACCGGAATTACTATCAATCACAAGTCTCGGTGAACCAAGATTGTCAGAGATTATTCGGTATGTTTTGCCGTCTTTGAGCATTAATCCGCCAGCGAACTGCGAAATAACGTTATTATTGCCGTCTAACTCGGCTATCGGCGTTAAACCACCGGCGTACAGCCAACCCCTGACCAACGTGCCGTTCACTTTCTTGCCAATCCGGCGGTTCTGGCCGTCGATTATAATATTGTCCTATTTTTTATTTTTCTAGCGTATGTTGTTACAAATTTAGATAAATATCTTATCCAAAAATTATCATAGACGACAAAAATACAAAACAGCAAAAATCCGATTGTGTTAATAATAATATGTATTCCATTTTCCATTAAGAATACATTCGTTAAAAAGTGCAACATTAAAATAAGAATAGATGATTTTATTACAATTGATAGTCTAAATGATATCATTGCTTGATTATTTATATTCTTTGCAATTATTTTAGCAAAGTATCTTTGTTTGATTATTATAAAGAAATAAAGCAATAAATATATAATTATCAAAGAAATGAAATAATATATCGCTAGCGCTGTTAATAAACCTTTAGTATCTATTCTTAATAAACCTCCTTTTTCTAAAGCAGAAAGATAAAAACCTACTAAAGGAAAAACCCACAATCCTATAAGTGAATGTGTAAAGAAATCAAAAAGAGGATAAGTATTTTGCTTAAAATAGACAATATAATTCAAAACACCTAAAAACAATGGAAAGAGAAGCATTATATATACATATATATATGAGTCTGGGGTTATCATAGCTACTAAATATATTATTATCGAAGGCAGTGGTATGTTAAAAATAAGGAATTTATATTTCATTTTATTTCGCACCCGGCATTCTTTGGGAGTTTGTTAAATTGTTTATTAGGGATGTTAATTATACTATCAGGAACTTCTATCCCGCCAGCTTGTATTATGTCCTTAACAAGATCTGCACAATTATCGAATCCTGCATT
This sequence comes from Endomicrobiales bacterium, assembly GCA_016930715.1. Classification (GTDB taxonomy): domain Bacteria; phylum Elusimicrobiota; class Endomicrobiia; order Endomicrobiales; family JAFGGC01; genus JAFGGC01. The sequence continues at coordinate 80,254 of JAFGGC010000018.1, read as the reverse complement.
ATAGGGCTCCATTAATTCTTTTGTGCCTTGCTGTCGCATATTGTAGTCTTGTTCATTACTCGTATTATAATATTTCGTTCTGTCATATCTTGAACCTATATCGTTGAGCATTTCATTGTAAGAATCATAATGACTATAATGATTATAATCTCCCCAACCTTCATATCCTTCCTTACTATAATAGTCCCAACCAGTTCGATCATTACCAACACCGACACCATTATGTCCTAGCCCTGATTTAATTCCAAAAGGAGATGGCCCAATGGAATCATTGAATACCACTGCGTCTAGCCCATCTTTATCCATCCAATTCACTGGATCGTTTAAACAGTACCCGTAAAGGTTCGTATCTCCACCCGCAAAATCAATGGGATCCTTGGAGGTCCAGCGACCGATTTCGGCATCATAATCACGTGCACCGAAACGAACAAGCTTCGTGTCCGGGTCATAAAGGCCGCCAGCAAAACCGAAGGGCTGGAAACCGGGATTTGTATCAAGTGTAACATTGCCGAACTCGCCGTACTCGATGCGCTGGGCTATTTCGCCGGTGTCGCTGTTGATTACCAATCGAGGGCTCCCCAGGTGATCCGTGATTATCCGGTATGTTTTGCCGTCTTTAAGCATTAATCCGCCCGCAAACTGCGAAACCACGTTATTGTTGCCATCAAGTTCGGCTATTGGGGTTAAGCCATCGGCGTACAACCAGCCTTTGACCAGCGTACCGTTCACTTTCTTGCCTATGCGGCGGTTCTGGCCGTAAATAACATAATCAATTCTCATACCATCGGGAAGAATAACAGTTCGCAAATTGCCTAATTCATCGTAAGTGTATTTAGTGACTTCTGGATCCCCGATTCCAGCATTCGGGGATGACGTCTTTGAGGTGAGTTCGCCGTTGGGAGTGTAGGTATAAGTGTTATTACCATATGAAAGAAGCCTGTCCTGAACATCGTAAGTATAAGATTCCTCACCTGCGTTCGGAATGACAGATTTAATACGATTGGAATTGGAATCATAGTAATATTTTGAGGCAAGTGTCCCGTTCCTGTAAGCTTCAGTCAATCGGCCGGATGCATCGTAATTATAATTATATATATTTTTGTAACCCTCACCCCGACCCTCTCCCATAGAGGGCGAGGGTGTGTAGGTTTCGGTACTGCTTATTATTCGGCCGGCAGCATCTCTGGCATATGAAACCCTATAAACAGTACTGTAGTTGATATCCGTTTTGTATGAGGTCAGTTCTCCGAAATTGTTATAGCCGAAACTGTCCTGAACTTTACCGAGCCGGGTCCCCTCTATTAAGCCATTGTCATAATTACGCGAAAGACGCCAATCGTTGATGCTTGTCAGGAGACCATCCGAATCATAACTGAAATTAAGGGGGGCAAGTCCGTTTACGGTAATTGAGCTTATCCAGAAATTGTTGTCGTAATACCTTATCAATGAACCCTTAACAGTACCGCTCCATCCTGTGGAAAGAAGGAGGGAACCGTCGTAGATATAATTTAAGACTTCTGGATTCCCGCCTTCGCGGGAATGACAGATTGACAAAAGATTCCCGTTAGCGGCATCATAATTAAAGGTCGTTGAGCATGAAAGGGAATTAAGTGTCTTTATTTTACCCAACGGACAATACGTGAAATTGACTTCTTTGCCATCAGGACGAATGATTTTCCTCACTTCCTTTTCAAGATTGTATTCGTACGTGGTCGCTGGGTTACCGGTTACAGAAGGCGGGGCGTAAGATTTCCTCAGGTCAACCGCATTATAATCAAAAGAATGCTTTGGCCTGCCTGGGGGAGTAATACTTGTGACATTGCCGTTTGAATCATATGAATAGCTGATCTCACGGCCATCAGACAGGATCTGTTTGATGCTCCTGCCGGCGGAATCATACGCGTACTGCGCCTTATTGCCGAGGGGGCCACTTATCTCGCTGACATTACCACGGCTATCGTATTTTAAGCTGCTCTCGCGCAGCGTGTTGCCGTCACTGCGCGACAGTGAAGATAGTCTGCCATAAGTATCATACGAAAAGCTTGTGACAGCAAGGTCATATAATCCCAATGACAACGGCCGCACGGAATCATCATACGTCAACGTTATCTTTCTTCGTTCAGGCGTAGACATAACACTTGTTCGCGTCGCGGAACTGTATTCCGAGACGTACGTTTTATCGTTTATTGTCAGCTTGTCTTTTTGTGAACCTAGGCTTAATGCGTTGTCCGAGTCATTCAATATAACATCGCGCTGTCTCTTTTCATTGTAAGTAAGCCCTTGCGGGGTTTTAATTGTCACATCCGCGTCAATCGGTGACTGCATGCCGAAGACAGGGTCAGGTTCTTCCCTGGTTTCGATTATAGTTCCTTCAGGCCTGTTTATTTTCTGCGTACCGTCTGTTTTTGTCAAAGTCGTAATCGCTCCGCCGCAGCAGCCCTCAACAGTAGATAGTGTATCGCCGTTCGGCAGATTTTCAACCGTATATGCTGCTTTTCTTTGTTCGGCGGTATTCTTTGCAACAGTGAAACCGTTGGCGTCTACAGTTCTTGAAAGCGATGTCCAGCCGCCAAGGGGATTTTCGTCCTTAACCAATCTTCCGTCGTTTGAATAAGTGAATTTATGAGTATTGCCTTTCGGATCAATAAGCGACGTCAAAAGGCCCGTGTCAGTATAACCAAGCTTGATGGATTCACCATTTGGATTCGTTATCACGCTCAAATAACTGTTTGAATTGGTTTTTAAAACTGTTTTCACGCCGAACGGGCTGGATATTGCAACCGGATTGCCATCACTATCGTGTTCAATTACGGTAATATTCCCGTTTATGTCCGTTATTTTTGATAAATAACCTCTATCATAGCCGAATTCATACTTGGTTTTACCGCTTAACCTGTCAATTGTCCGTAAGTGCCGACCTTTTTTATCAAAATGATAGAGTTCAGTACCGTCTTCCGATGCGATCAGATAATCGCTATTGCTAAATCCCGGGAAGCCTGACGATACACGGGCTATTCTGTCGCTGGCAGTATCTGATACATATATACTGCCATCAGGAGCAACGGCAATTCCGTTTGGAAGAATCCATACATTTTTTGCCAAGAAAGACGTTTTTGTCTCTAATCGGTCGCGACCACCACCAATTACAGTTTTAATAATTCCGTCTGGGGTTACGCAGCGTACTCTATCGCTGTCTTCACAGAAATACAAGGTACCATCCTCATCAACTACCATGTTTTCATCTACCAGATACAGGGGCGAATCAGCAGCAACACTTTCATCTTTACTAAAGTCAAGTTTCCCAGTGCCAGCTATCTTTGTTATCCTTCCATTTTTTTCAATCTTTTTTATTGTCAGGTTCGTGTCAGTTACAAAATATATGCCGCCGTCTGCATCAATGGCGATTTCAGTTGCGTTATATTTCTCGTTTGTTCTTATTTCTACCAGTATGCCCTCAGGATTTACTCTGTAAATTTTACCGTAATGATCGCTGAAATAAAGAGTTCCATCCTTAGCAAGTGCAATAGATTTCAGTTCATAGAAATAAGCATTTATTGCAGGCATACCGTCAAAACTACTAGGAAGATATTGATCCTTATTCTTGCTACCCGCATAAGTTGATATTATACCATCCGGGTCAACTTTCCGTATTATCTTGTTGCTTGCATCTAAAATATACAACGTTCCATCGCCATGTATGGCAACCCGTGTCGGGTTGTGAAGCTGTGCTTTTATCGCGAGCCCGTCGTCACCTGAATAACCCTCTTTACCGTTTCCTGCCACCGTGATTATTATACCGTCCGGATTAACCTTACGGACAACATGATTACTACTATCTGCAAAGTAAACACTCCCGTCGGCTCCAATTGCGATCCCTTCCGGAAAGTTCAGCTTTGCCTTTGCGGCCGGGCCGCCGTCACCCGAATAGCCCTCGCAATCGTACGATCCGCCGCTTCCGGCAATGGTTTTTATCATTGCCATTTTTGTGCTGTCGCTATGAATCCGGGAACCGTCGCCTTTGCACAGCACTTTGCCGCAAGCATCATAAAAATGATGAATGTCCAAGGTCCAGGCTCCCAAACCATATACCCTGGAGTCAAGGCTTGTAAGGTCTTTTATGATCTTCTGGCCAAGCGATACTTCGCCCCTGGCTTTGCTGCCTGTTATTTCTGCTCCCCCAAACCTTTCAAAACTAGACGAAAAATCTGCGGGCGTCTGATAAACAGCTTTGTAAACATAATCTATCGCGACTACCGCCTTCCTTGCACCATGCACAGGCCTTGCGTATGCATCAAATCCGTCCCATTCAAAAGTGTATGACAGGTTCGTTTCTGGCGGTTCATATGTCTTTTCAAAATGCTGGCCCGCGACATCTATCGTAAGGTTTACGCTGCCCAAAGAACCCGGCAGAGTCGAGCTCGTAAGCTGCAAGTCAAGCATCCTGTCGGTTTTGTTGCCTTGAACATTCCCGCTATTATAATTTAAAGTAAAAGGAGTACCGGGGACAGGTAAACGCTGCTTTAGTATCTGGTTTTTTGTTTCGATTATTGAACCGTCGGTTTCACAATCATCATCCTGCCTGTTATCCGGTTTTGGATCCGGTACATGCGGTTTATCGGCATCAGGAGGCGGACCGTAGGGCCAGTTAAAATCCCAGGGGGTAAAATGCTTAATGGGCACCCGCCAGAAGCTCTGCCCAGGCTTATAAAGATGAGCAAGCTTTACACATTCTTCGGCTGTTACATTAAGTTTGTCTAACTGGCTATAAGAAGCCGCTTTACCAGAACCATTAACATCAATCTCCGCTTTGCCGTCCGATGAAATACTGAGAAGTTTTATAACAATACCGTTTTCAGATGCTACCCATACACCTTTCTGTTTATCGTAGTATCCTGCAGGAACCGCGCTTCCCACTGGAAAATTAAGGAAATTCTCATTGTAATGGTAAATTGGCGTACTAAAAGCAACATCCGCGGCCCCGGAATCAAGCGCCTCATCTACACTGTATTCAACACAATAGGTATAACCACTTGAAGGAGGAAGTTCAGCCGGCATCGCGTTCGGGCCGTTGTTGCCAACAGTATATTCTGTTGCGCGAATGCGCATTGCGGATAAGTCTTTTTTACTACCATCAGGCATAGACATCTCGGCCTGTACTCCGGCCGACATCACAAGTGTCGCCTGTCTTTTTCCGTCCTCATCGCTTTTCGCACTTCCCTGCACGATGGTCATGTCTTTTAGTGAAGAAAGGTCAACATTTGTTACGTTTGCGTCAACAGGTATCATAACAACGTCTGGCAGTGAAGCAAAATCCTGCCATGGAGCGTAAACCATGCGTTGCACAGGAAGAAATCCTTCCTTTTTATAACACAATGTGACATAACCTCCCCCGTTTACTGCCATATCAAATATACCTTCTTTTTGCGAGACTGTTTTCCCATACTCAGGATGATCAAGAATGGTTATTTCTACCAAGGTTAAAGGGTTATTGTTTGAATCAAGAGTTCTCCCTCGGAGAATACAGGCCCTTTGGCTGACAATGGTTGAAGAGGATATGCCTATTTGTACAGGGTTTTTGCCTGAAAAGAGAAAATCAGCCGAGATATCTGATGTCAGATTCTTTGAAATACTTTCTTGTTCAATAGGAGCTGGGGGCTCGGGAGGATTCGGGGGTATAGGAATATCTACTTTTGCCGTATCGGTGCTTTCTTGAACGACAGTGATGTCAGTGTTATCTGGAGGATTCTTTATATCTGTTTTATTTTGATGGCAGGCAGATATGGCAATTAGCGCAACAATAAGAAGTGTAAATATTCCCCTGTTATACATTGGTTGTTCGGTATTTAACAAATCAGTTTTTACCCCTTTACAGCTGAGATTATACAAATAATAGCAATAGTTATCAAACAAAAAAGCCATTAACCAAACGTGTCAGTTAATAGCTTTTAAGTTCGAACGCCCTATCATGGTCAAAAAGCACATCGACGGTAAAAATCTAAACTCCGACGGTAGGACTCGAACCTACAACCCTCCCGTTAACAGCGGGATGCTCCACCGTTGAGCTACGTCGGAATCAGTACTACAGTTATGGGTAATGAGTAATGGGCAAAAACTGCTAATTACTTACTTAACGAACGCTTGAGACCATTGATCATCTTCGATATTATCGCCAGTTTCTGCTTTAATTCCCGATATTTATCTAAAGAGATATAATGCTCGCCAACGGCTAATTGCATCACGGCCAATGCTTCAAAAACAGAACCTCTTGCTATGTCCAAAAAATGCTGAAATTCCTTTTTACTTCTTGCCGAACCCTCTGCAATATTCAACGGTATAGAAACAACGGCTCTTCTAACTTGATTCGTCAACCCAAAGATTTCATTATCAGGAAAACCTTTTGTAATCGAATAAACCTCATGGACTATTTCGGCAGCCTTCTTGTATACTTCCAGATTCTCGAAGAAGAATTCCTCGCCCATTGATTTCGCTCATTACCCATTACTCATCACTCATTACTGGTTTTTAGCCATCATCGAGTCGAACTGCTCGACCGAAACAGCCGGAGCCGTGGTAAAAGCAATGCCGGTGAGCTTGTTCAGGGCTATCGAGGCCCTCATGGCGCTCTCGACGCCCGGGAAATCCGTTATCAGTACAAGGTCGTACTGCCCGAGAAGCACGCTCATCGAGGTTATCTTGCCTCCGAGCTTTTCGACTATCTCCACCGCTTTTTTCGTGCGTTCGCCTGAAATACCCTTCAACGCGTCAGCCGTATACTTACCGAACATGAAAAATGACGACATCAATGCCTCCCGTTAAAACTCTATTTTACCGAAGCGGCTTCCAATTTAACCCGCCTCTTCGGCGGGTTTTATCCGCGATTCTTTGAAAGCTCATCTATTTTACCTATAACTTATTTTGTTGTCAATTATGCTTTACTCTCAAGCCGTAACAGTTTTTCCCACTTGGCGTCAACCTCTGCCTGTATCTGCTCGAGAAGCCCCTTGTTCTCGGGCCTGAAGAGATGCTTGAACCTTGCCTGGGGCTTGAGCCATTCGGTGACGGGTTTTTTTTCCTTCGGTTTCGAGGTTATCTTGTATTCGCCGTTCACCACCTCGTACACGGGCCATATGCAGGTTTCCACCGCGAGCCGTCCTATGGCAAGAGTGTCCTCCGGCTTGTAGCCCCAGCCCAGGCGGCACGGCTGAAGTATGTTTATGAAAGTCGGCCCGTCCGTGGCGACGGCCTTCTGAACTTTGGTTATCAGGTCGTTCCAGTTGCCGACGGTGGTCTGCGCCGCGTACGGTATGTCGTGGGCAACCAGTATGGCGGTAAGGTCCTTCCTTACCTGCTCTTTGCCCTGCCTGACCTTACCGGCCGGGGCCGTCGTCGTGTGCGCGCCCTTGGGCGTCGCGCCGGAGCGCTGTATGCCGGTGTTCATGTAGGCCTCGTTGTTGTAGCAGATGTATAGCATGCGGTGCCTTCGTTCCATCGCACCCGACAGCGATTGAAGTCCTATGTCGTAAGTCCCGCCGTCGCCGCCGAAAGCCACGAAGCGGTAATCCTCGTTCACCTTGCCCCGTTTCTTGAGGCTCCTGTAAGCCGCCTCCACGCCGGAGCAAGTCGCGGCGGAATTCTCGAACGCCGAATGAAAGAAAGACGTCTTCCAAGCGGTGTAGGGAAATATCGTGCTTGAAACCTCAAGGCATCCGGTGGCGCACGTCACTACAAGCGGATTGTCCACCGCCATCAGCACCTGGCGCGCTATCACGCCCGCCCCGCATCCCGCGCAGAGCCTGTGGCCGCCGGTGAATTTTTCTTCTTTCTTGCTAAGTTCCTTCAAGTTCGCCATTTTTTACTCCTCTTTTAGCTTATAGCGTTTAGCGGGCAGCGTATAGAAATTATTTGCCTTAATATTTTTTGTAGTTCCTATCCGCCATACGCTATGTGCTATCCGTTGTCTTTATATTCTGACGTTTATGTATTCAACGACGTCCCCGACGGCTTCGCCTTTCGCTATTTTGCCGAGCCTTTCGTAAACGCCCGTTATATGTTCAAGCGTGATGTCCCTTCCGCCGAGGCCGTATATGCAATTCACGGTCTTGGGCAGGTTCCCGGAAAGGTTTGTATATAGCGCCGAGGTAACTTCGGTATACAGCGGCCCGAAGCTTGCCGCGCACATATCGGACCTGTCCATTACCGCAAGGGCTTTCACCTTGGCGAGGTCCTTGGCCAGCTCCTTGTGGGGGAACGGCCTGAAAACCCTTATTTTAATGAGCCCCGCCTTGACGCCCTTGGCGCGAAGCGCGTCCACGACAACTTTCGAAGTCCCTGCGGCGGAACCTATTATAACGATGGCTATTTCCGCGTCATCCATCTTGTATTTTTCGTAAAAACCGTACTCGCGGCCGAACTTGGCCTTGAAATCCTTTGCAACGTCAAGTATAACCTGCCCCGCGTTCCTCATCGCTTCGGCAAGCTGCCAGCGGTGCTCGAAATAGTAATCCTGAAGGTCTATGGCGCCCAGGGTGTAGGGCTTCTTTATGTCAAGCAGGTATCTGTCTGGTTTGTACTCGCCTATGAAATCCTTCACTTCCTGGTCCTGGGCCATCTCGACCACTTCCATGCAGTGGCTTATTATGAAACCGTCGGTCGTCACCATCGCGGGAAGCTTCGCTTTCTCCGCTATTTTTATGGCTTGTATTATACTGTCGTACGCTTCCTGGGAATTTTCGGAATACAGCTGTATCCAGCCGGTGTCTCTTGCTCCCATCGTGTCGGACTGGTCTCCGTGTATGTTTATTGGGGAAGACAGCGCCCTGTTGACGCCGGCCACGACTATGGGAAGCCTGAGTCCCGCCGCTATGTAAAGCATCTCCCACATCAGGGCGAAACCCTGGGAGGAGGTTCCCGTCATCACGCGGGCGCCTGCGGCCGAGGCGCCTATGCAGGCTGACATCGCCGAATGCTCGCTTTCCACCGCCACGTATTCCGTGGGCACGATGCCGTCGGCCACGAACTGCGAGAATATCTGGACTATCTCGGTCGCCGGGGTAATGGGGTAGGCCGCTACCACGTCCGGCGCTATCTGGCGCATCGCTTCGGCCATGGCCTCGTTGCCGGTCTTAGCGGCGATCTTTCCTGTCTTTGAAGTCATAGTTACCATTATTAACACCTCTTTTTTAGCGTATAGCGTTTAGCGGATAGCGTATCTAAGTCCTTTTCTTCGTTTTTGCATTTCCTGTCCGCTATACGCTACGTGCTATCCGCTAGTTATTATTTTTTCTCTATTTCCATCGTTATCGATTTTTGTTTCGTCGGGCACTCTTTCGCGCATATGCCGCAGCCCTTGCAGTGTTCGTAGTTGATGCCTGTCATCTTCCCGTCTTTTACTATGATGGCAGTGTCAGGGCAGGAAACCCAGCAGAACATGCAGTGTATGCAGGTCTCCTTGTGCCAAACGGGTCTTTCGCTTCTCCAGCTGCCGGTCTCGAATTCAGCTGCCGTGCCGGCCTCAAGTATGTCGCCCAGTGGCAGTTCTTTTGCCGTCTGTTTAGGTGCTTCGCATTTCATTTGAATCTCCTCTTGTTTTTACTTCCTGATAAGCAATACTCCGCTTATACCGCAAGCAAGAATAACCAATATGTCTATAACGAACCATAATTTGCCTATGTTCAGTACCATGCCAAGGACCACTAGGCAGGAAACCAGGAGCAATGTAATGCCTATCCCCTTATCAGGCACTTTTCACCTCATCGTACGCCCTTTTTATTGAATCCAAATTGCCCTGAATGACCTGGGGCTTATGGCGGAATTTCAGCTCGAGCTTGTGCTTGGTGTCCTCGAGCACACCGTTGATGTCAAGGTTGCCTATCACCTTGACGAGAGCCCCGAACATCGGTGTATTGGGTATGTCAAGGCCTATGGTTTCGCGCGCTATTTTGGAAGCGTCCACTACAAAAACCTGTTTCTGGTCCAGGCCCAGCTTCTTGGCCGTGTCAGCCGCCGAAAAAGACGTGTTGATTATTATTTTCCCTTCCTTGGTAAGACCTTCGGTCACGGGAATGCAATCCATAAGGGTAGGGTCGAGTACTACAACAAAATCCGGATTGGTAACCGCGCAGTGTATTGTTATCGGTTTGTCGCTCAGGCGGTCGAACGACTGCACCGGGGCACCCATCCTTTCCGGGCCGTATTCGGGGAAGGCCTGTATGTACTTGCCAGTGGCGAGCGCTGCCTCGCCGAACAGGAGGGCCGCCGTTTTTGCGCCCTGCCCGCCGCGTCCGTGCCAGCGTATTTCTACCATTTCTTTTGCCGACATCTGTTTCTCCTTTTGCCATTACCAATCCCGCGTTGTCTTTATTCAACGCGGTATTGAATGATCTTTTGGATTTAAAAAAGAAAACCCTAAGCCGGTTTTCACTTAGAGTTAAAAACTCTAATAATTCAATGCTTTTTCGTTATCGGTCACATTTCGCGGCGGCCTTCAATCGCCCTGGCAAGCGTTATCTCGTCCGCGTATTCGAGGTCCCCCCCGACAGGCAGGCCGTATCCGAGCCTTGTCACCTTTATTCCAAGAGGTTTTATCTGTTCCGCAAGGTAAAGAGCCGTTGTTTCGCCTTTCGAATCGGTGTCCGTGGCAATTATTAACTCCTTTATTTTATCTTTTTTTAAGCGGTTTATCAAGAGGTCTACCCTGATGTCCTGGGGGCCCACTGAATCCAGCGGGGACAGCGCCCCGCCAAGCACGAAATACATCCCGCCGTAATCCCTGACCCTGCTTAAAGCGAGCAGGTCCTGGGGGGTTTCGACAACGCAAAGGAGCGAGGTGTCCCTGGAGCTATCGCCGCAGATGGGGCAGGGGTCCTTCTCGCTCATGTTGTAGCACACGGAGCAGAGCTTAATGAGCTCCTTTGCCTCTTTGATGGAATCAATTAGCCTTTCGACATCGGCCTGCGGACTTCTAAGTATATGATAGCTCAAGCGCTCGGCCATCTTGGGGCCCACGCCGGGCAGTTTTCTCAGAGCTTCAATCATTTTTTCGACGGGTTGGGGACGGTTCATAATTCAGTTATGAGTAATGAGTTTTGGGAAATGAGTTGTTTCTAGACTCAAGATGTTCACATTACTCATCACACATTACCCATTACTTCTTTTTTGTAATCTTACCCGGGAATTTGCTGGCTATTTTTTCAAGACCCGACGGCACGCTTTTCTTGGCGGACACTTCTTCCTCGACCTCAAAAACCTCGACTGCTCCGGGGTTGCCGCCGCCGTTCTCGGCTACTATCTCCTCGGCAACGACCTCGGGCGCTTCCTGTTTGGAAGCCTGGGGTTTTTCTTCAATAACGGGCCTTACCGCATACCTCTGCCCGGTTTTTTTCTGTATGCATTCTTCAATAAGGCCCTGGTTCCTCGCTACGCTGTCGGCCTGGAACTGGTTCTGGACTATCACGTTAAAAACGTTTCCGGAACCGTTGCGCGCGCCGGCACCCTGCAGTATGCTCCCGACAAGAGGCCTGTTTTTGCGGATATCCGAAACCACGGCGTCCCAAACGGACGCCGCGCCGTCAGTTTCTTTCACAACGGTGTTTTGTTCCCCGCCCGGACCCGCCTGCTGCCGGGGCGCGGCCTGCTCTTTTACCCCGAACTCCAGTTTATCGGATCCGTCTTCCGCGTTTTTTTCCGCGTATCTCACCGAAGGCGGCTGCGCCGGGCCGTCTTCCGGAGGAATGCCGCTTTCCATCTTTTCGAGTTTTTCCATCAATTCGCTTGCCGGCACGTACGGCTGGGCAAGTTTTAGCATGTGGAGCTCAAGCACGAGGCGCGGTTCGTCCGAATATTTCATGTCGTCCATCGCCTTGGAGATCATTTTCCCGGCCCGCAACAGCCAGGGAACGCCAAAAAGCTCCTTCTGTTCAGAAAGCGTCTTTTCCTCTTCGGGTATGATCTCAAGGGCTTCCGGGTTTATCTTGAATAAAAGCAGTTTCCTCAGGTGTTCCCTCAGGTCCTTGGCAAACTGCGTGAGACTGTAGCCTTCGTCGTTAGTTTTCTTTATCAGCCCGAGGAGCCCGGCGCTGTCCCGGGCCGAAAGCGCTTTTGCCGCGGACGTCACTATTTCCTTCGGCAGGAACCCGAGAAGGTCCTGCATGTGCTCGGCCGTGATCTCGTTGGAAGCGAAAGAAACCACCTGATCCAGAAGGCTCAGGGCGTCCCTCATAGAGCCTCCGCAGGAAGCGGTTATCATCTGAAGGGCCGTCTTGTCTATCTTAATGCTTTCCGTGCCCATTATTTTTTCTATCACGGTCACTATTTCCTTCGATGAAAGCGGCTTGAAACGATAGCGCTGGCAGCGCGAAAGTATGGTTAGCGGCACCTTCTGGGGTTCCGTGGTGGCAAGAATGAAGACGACGTGGTCCGGCGGCTCTTCGAGCGTCTTAAGAAGCGCGTTGAAGGCTGCGTCGGTTATCTGATGGGCCTCGTCGATTATGTATATCTTGTACTTGGAGGATGCGGGGGCGAACTTGACGTTCTCGCGCAGCGCGCGTATCTCGTCTATGCCGCGGTTTGAGGCACCGTCTATTTCCTGGACGTCGACGCTTGAACCCGCGGTTATGTCGAGACAGTTGGGGCATTCCCCGCAGGGGTCCTGCGTCGGGCCTTTCTTGCAATTAAGCGCTTTAGCCATTATGCGCGCGGTAGTTGTCTTTCCCACTCCGCGCGGACCGGAAAAAAGATAGGCGTGCGCCACCCTGTTTTCCGATATGGCGTTCTTGAGCGTCTGCGAAATGTGGTCCTGACCGATTATCTGGTCGAAATTCTGCGGACGGTAACGGCGGGCGAAAACGATGTAGGACATAAAACTCCGTATCTAGTATCTGGTATCTAGTTGAAACCTGCTTTTTGGAGAGATTATTTTCACAAGGTAAATGGACCGGATCGGATTTGAACCGACGACCTCGCCGTTGCGAACGGCGCGTTCTTCCAGCTGAACTACCGGCCCGTTACTTCAGAAATTAGAAAGTAGTTAAAAGATAGTAAAAGATCTTTAAAACAAAAACCAAGCTGCCAGCCCGCCGAAGCAGTGAAATTGATGCGCCGAATAGGCGCGGTTATCAATTTCACGTCTTGCGCAGGCGGGAACTACCGGCCCGTTAAAGACAGTAATGAGTTCTGGGTAATGTGTTTTGAGTAAAGGATCCTCAACCTCAACCAGCTTATTTTAGCAAATAATTCAATTGTTCGAAAGTAAAAGTAAATAGCGAAAATTGACGGAGAGGGATGTCTCTTTCACAAGCCGTAAATGGGATCGGCACTTCCTAGCTGAAAGTCCTTCGACAGGCTCATGACAGTGAGCGTAGTCAAACTGCTCGGTCGGGATTCCCTTCGGCTCCACTTCGTTCCGCTCAGGGTAAACTCACGAAGCCGCCTTTGGCGGAAACTCGGACATGGCTCCGCCTTTCGAATCCCTACGCAAGCCAAGCAGTTGGCTGGCTCCCTTCCTTTGAGAGCTAATTTTGAAAGTTAAACGGAAGGGGAGGGATTCGAACCCTCGATACCGTTGCCGGTATATACGCTCTCCAGGCGTACCTGTTAAACCACTCCAGCACCCTTCCAGTATATTAACTACCAATCAGTCTTTTAAATGCCTCTCCCCCTTTATAACTCTTAATTTCCCGCTCTCTGCGATAAGCGGCACTGCGAGTTTCATACTCTTCTTTGTAAACTAGCTCATACTTCCCACGGTTTCTTAAAGACTTTGTTTTCCCAGAGTTGTGTTCTTTTAGTCTTTTTGCAATGTCTGAAGTATATCCTGTGTAGTACTTTTTAGTAATTTTATTTTTTAATATATAAACGTAATACATTTTTTATTGTGGGATTTCCCGCCCCCGGCGGGACCCCGCTGAAAGCGGTGGCGAACCCACGATACCGTTTCCGGTATACACACTTTCCAGGCGTGCGCCTTAAACCGGGCTCGGCCACCTCTCCTATGTCGCGTCCGCCTCTGGCGGACTTGCTTCTGATTTTCAATGAACGGGTATTTTTGGATTGTTGAAAAACCTCAACAATCCATGATTACACTGATTCTAACAAGATTACACAGATATGCATATGTTGAAGTATCTGTGTAATCGGCCCCTTAAATCTGCGCAATCAAGACCGTTGAGGATTTTTTCAACGGTCTTATTTTACTAATTTTTTGTCTTTTTTTCCAGAAACGGCTTTTACTTTACGGAGAAAGATATTTTTCTTGAGTTTTCGCCCGCGTATTTGAACCTTATTTCGGTGAAAGGCGAAGGTAGCTCTTTCTCGATCTTTTCGGCCCACTCTATCACGCAGACGCCGCCGCCCGAAAAATACTCGTCGAACCCCGAATCGAACGTTTCGCCAACGCTCAGGCGGTAGAGGTCGATGTGGTAGACCGGGAATTTCCTTGAAGCGTACTCGTTCACGAGCACGAAGCTCGAGCTCCTGGCGAACTCCCTTATGCCCAGCCCGTCGAGCATTCCCTGCACGAAAGTCGTCTTTCCGCTTCCCAGCTCACCCACCAGACATACCACGTCGCCTTTTTTAAGGTTTTTTGAAAACCTCGCGCCGAGAAGTTTTGTCTCATCCGCCGAGTATGTCGTTTTTGAGCTTGGCGCCGGTTTTATTTTCAACATTTTCGTTATTGACTGAAATGCTCGAACCCTTTCGGGTCGATTTTGCGCGGTTTGCCGTTCAAGTAGTACGTTATTTTCTTTTCTTTTGTTATTACGCCTATCTCGCGCAAATCCCTGATTTTTCTTTTTATCCGCCGCAACTTTGCCGGCTTGACCGTAAAAACGAGCTCGTATTCCTCGCCGCCGGATATTATCATCTTTCCTACGTCGGCCCTTTTGTACGCGCCGGAAAATTTTCGCAGTTCGTTTGAAACAGGCACTTTGTCGAGCTCAATCTTTGCCCCAACGCCGCTTTCAAGGCACAAGAACCCGACCGATGCGGAAAGCCCGTCCGACGAGTCTATAAGGCTTGTGATCCCTGTCGAGGGTGCCATTTTTGACGAAACGTCAAACCGGGGTTCGGGTAAAAGGTGCTTTCTGACGAGCTTCTTCTGCCAGGGTTTTACCGGTCTAATCCCCCTTTTCAGGAGGAAAAGCCCCCCGCTTGAGTCCCCAAAGGGCCCGGAAACGGCTATTATGTCGCCTGGCCTGGCCCCCGACCTGGTTATGACCTTATTCTTTTCGATTTCACCTATTAAAGTTATTGATATTACAATGTTTTTTTGTGTCGAAACCGTATCGCCGCCAAGTATCTTCAGCCCATATTTTCCTGCAATCTTATTCATCCCTAAGTACAGCTTATCCACAAAATTCACAGATATATCCCCAACCAGCGCCAAACCCACCAGGCCGTACAGGGGTTTGACCGGCCCCATCGCCGCAAGGTCGGACAAATTGGCCGCCATAGCTTTATACCCCAGCTCGAAAGGGGCCATCCAGTCTCTTCTGAAATGGACGTTTTCGACAAGGATATCCGTGGTTGCCACAAGAAGGGTTTTTTTCGAAATACCGGCCACAAAAGCGTCGTCGCCGATCCCGGTGGGAACTCCCCCTCGAACGGTTTTTCCAGAATTTATAGCCTTCTTAATTCTTTCTATGACCCCGAATTCACCCAGAGATTTGACCGTGTTTGTTTTCATTACCGTCTACTTCTGTTCTTCGGCTTCTGCTTTTTTCTGGGCGTTCCTCGCAAGAGAATCCCTTATGCCGCTTATACCCGCGATAATGCCCATAAGGCTGCCCATTACAAACAGAACGGGCAGAAGGCCCCTAATGACCACGGCAAAATCCTCCCACCAGAAAAAAAGGCCCCAGAGACTCAAGAAAAGAAAAACAATACTGACGATCACGGTCACCATATTTTGTCCTCCCGTTTCGTTATTTCAAGAATTGAACCGCTATCTCGGAGAGCACCTTTGCTCCCGCGGGAAGCGCGCGCTCGTTGATGTCGAATTTTTCGTGATGCCACGGATACTTTCCCGACGTGCCAATATAGAGAAAACAGCCCGGGGCGTGTTTCAGGTATTCCGCGAAATCCTCTCCGCCCATCGAAGCCCTGTCCACGGCGACGATATTCGGCTTTCCCAGCACTTTTTCCGCCGCCCTGCGGGAGAGGTTCAGTACTGACGAGGAATTGACGAGCGCCTCGCCGAGGCGTTCGTATTTCAGCTTGTATCCCGCCCCGAACGCCCTCGCCACGAGGGCTACTTTTTTCTCTATCTTTGCCTTCATCGAAGCCGCCAGCGTTTTACCCAGAGTCCTTACCGTCCCTTCGAGCGTGACCCTGTCGCAGAGTATGTTGAACCTTTCGCCGCCTTTGACGACGCCGATAGTCACCACCACAGGCTCGAGCGGGTCCACTTCCCTTGAAACGAGCGACTGCAGGGCAAGGATAACGTGAGACGAAACCACGACGGCGTCCCTGCCGAGATGAGGATAAGCGCCGTGGCCGCCCTCACCGACGATTTCCACGGTGAACCTGTCTACCGCCGCCATCATCTCCTTGTATTTCAGACCCAGTGTTCCCAGTTTCTGCCAGGGATTCACGTGCATTCCGACTATGGCGTCGACTTTAGGGTTTTTCATAACGCCAGCCTTTATGAGGCTCCTCGCGCCGCCTGAAGATTCTTCGTTCGGCTGAAAAATGAACTTCACGCTTCCGGAAAACTCGTTTCTGCGTTTCGAAAGGAGCATTGCCGCGCCCAGTGCCATGGTGGTATTGGCGTCGTGGCCGCAGGCGTGCATCACGCCGGCCCTTTTTGAAGCGTAGGGTTTCCCTGTTTTCTCTTCTATGGGCAGAGCGTCCATATCCGCCCTGATTGCGATGACTTTCCTCCTGCCGGGCTTTTTTCCCTTTATCAGGCCGACAACACCCGTACCGGCAATTTTTCTGGCTTTTACTCCATTATCTTTGAGGATTTTCTGGACAAGAGAGGATGTCCTGAACTCTTTTTCTCCAAGTTCAGGATAGCTGTGGATTTTCCGCCTTATCGAAACCAGTTTTTCGAGAAACACTTTTTCCATATCAACCTACTTTTATCCTTTTTAACGCCTTAGGTACCGTTTCCGCTATATCCCCAGCAAGGAGCGCTATTTCGGTTTTTTCTTTTTTCGCGATATCCGCCGCCAGGCCGTGAATGAAAACCCCGCAAACGGCCGCGTTTAAAACCCTCGGCTCTTTCACTTGTCGCGTCAGTGCCGCGATAATGCCTGAAAGAACGTCACCTGATCCGCCTGTGGCCATGCCGGGGTTTCCGGTCGTGTTGACGAAAGTCCTTTCGCCGTCCGTGACCACGGTGCCGCTGCCTTTCAATACGCAGACTACCCCGTTTTTTGCGGCGAATTTGGAGGCGAAGTATTCCCTCCGACCGCTGATCTGTTTTTTGGACGCTCCCGTCAGCCGCAAGAATTCCCCGGGATGAGGCGTGATTACAACGGAGGAAACGGATTTTTTCAACGCCGGGACCGCAAACCCCGATTTTTTTCCGCAGGCCAAAGAGTTTATGCCGTCCGCGTCCAGCACGACGTCAATGCCGGGTATTTTCAAAAGAGCTCTGATTATTCTTCTTGTCCGCCCGTTGTCGCCCATGCCGGGGCCGGCGGCGACCGAAGTCACTTTTCTCTTTTTTATAAAATCGACTATCTTCTTCGCGCCGGCGGAAGCCTTCAGGGGCAGTATCATCGCTTCCGGCCGGAGTTTTTTAGAAACGTTTGCCGATACCTCGTCAGGGACGCAGGCGGTAAAAAGGCCTGCGCCGGCACGCAGTGCCCCCCAGGAACTCAAGACCGCGGCTCCCGCCATTCCCCCGGAACCCGCGACAACCAGGACGTGACCGAAGTCGCCCTTATGGCTGCTCTTAGCGCGAGGTACAATCAATGAACGCACCAGTTTTAACGTTATTTTTGTCGACATATAACTTTTATCAAAAAGTGTTAAAGGGGCAAGGGTCAGGGGTCAAGAAAAGTCTTTACACCCTTGCCGCTTAACCCTTGCTACTTGCCCCTGCTTATTATTGCCACCGCGGCGGCGTACTCACCGGTATGCGACAGCGATATGGATATCCGCCTGTCCTTTTTCCCTTTTATCAGGGTTTCCGGTTTTCCGTTCGGCAGGTTCTTGACGCTTATCTGCTTGAGCGATATTCCGCTCATCCCCAGCGCCTTCCATACTGCTTCCTTGGCGGCGAACCTTACGGCGTAATGCTGAGCCTTGTTCACTTTTTTCGCGCAATAGGCGATCTCGGCGGGCGCAAAGACCCTGTTGAGGAAGGCCCTGCTTTTTATCAGTTTCGCTATCCTTCTTACTTCTACTATGTCGACACCAATTTGCATACTTGACAAATCCATTATAGTATACTACAATATCATTGCGGGCGTTGACTGGGTCAATGGCTCGCATTTTTTTTTGGTAAAAACTCCCAAATACTGAAGTAATTCGGCTTGTTTTTTGTAAAACTCTTCGCAAGTAATGGCTCTTCAAGCTTTAGCTTCAAAAAATCGCATACTTTAGCTTTAAAAACATCGATCCTTTGGTCTTTTTCCCTCGCTCTCCTGAAATCAAGCGATACACATCCTAATAAAACATCCACCATTTGGATAAACAAAGAAGCGTGAGATTCAAGAACAGTGGCATTAAATACACCCGGCAATGACTTTATTTCCGGCTCATAGTATTTGTTGCTTATTTTAGGTTTCCCGAGAAAGTCGGCCAAAATACAGATTTGATCACTTTTTTTGACATTGTTTTTAATGAGCAATTTTGAATAGCTTATGTATGCATCCCAAGTATTCGGAAATACTTTTTCTATTTCTATTTTAGGACTATTTTTATCAATTACCATGCAAGAAAATTGCAATCTTGGGAATTTAAAATATAGGCTGATTAGATCATAATAGAATTCGAATGAATTCGTTGTAATACTTGAAAATTTAAACTCAAAGCATCCCTGCTTTGCCGGTAATCCTGCTTTTGAACGTAGTAAATCCAATTTAGCTTCGGCTCTATTTTTAAGAACCCTCATCTCTTCATATAAAGCCGATGTATCTTCACATTTAAGTAGTCCTAATGCAAAAAACCTTTGATTAGAACTACTATGTAAAACTCCTGTTTCATCAATAAAACCAAAACATCTTGTCATAACCTTATTCCACCGTCACCGATTTGGCCAGGTTTCTCGGCTGGTCCACGTCGCATCCCAGCACCTCGGCCACGTGGTAGGCGAACAGCTGCAGCGGTATCACCGTTAAGAGCGGCGCGAAGAACTCGTCAACCTCCGGCAGGTATATCTGCCCGTCGGTTTTCGCCGTTATCTCCTTGTCACCCGCCGTCGCGAGCGCTATCACCGTGCCGCCGCGGGCCTTTGCCTCCTCTATGTTTCCGAGGACCTTTTCGTAAACCGCGCTTTTCGTCGCCACTACGAAAAGAGGCATGTTCTCGTCGATGAGGGCGATGGGCCCGTGCTTCATTTCGCCGGCCGGATAGCCTTCCGCGTGTATGTAGGATATTTCCTTGAGCTTTAGAGCGCCTTCGAGGGCGATGGGGTAGTTAACGTGCCTGCCGAGGAAGAGGAAATCCCTCTTCTGCGAGAATTCCTTGGCCAGCGCCGCGACCTGCGGATCGGCCTTTAGGACCTCCCTTATCCTTGACGGCGTTTCCCAGAATTCGTTTATGAGCCTCACGAACTCGTCTTTCTTTATGCTTCCCTTTTTTGCCGCCCAGTCGAGAGTGATGAGGTACAGCGCCGCCAATTGGCCCGTGAAGGCTTTCGTGGAAGCGACCCCTATTTCCGGTCCGCAATGCGTGTAAAGGACGTCGTCCGCTTCCCGGCTCACGGTCGAACCGACGACGTTGCATATGGCAAGCGTGTGCGAACCGGACTGTTTCGCGAGCCTCAGCGCCGCTATGGTGTCCGCTGTTTCGCCGGACTGCGATATAACGACGGTCAGCGTTTTCTTGTCGAGGACGGGCGAGCGGTAGCGGAACTCGGACGCAATGTCCACCTCGGCCGTCACTTTCACGAGATTCTCAAAAAGGAATTTTCCCACCAGCCCCGCGTGATAGGAAGTCCCGCACGCGACGATATAAACCTTGTTCAATCCGTTAAGTTTTTTGTCGTCTATTTTTACGTCTTCGAGGTATATTTTTTGCTCACCGATGAACAGCCGGCCCAGTATTGTATCCTGTATGGTCTGCGGCTGCTCGTAAATCTCTTTAAGCATGAAATGCTTGTATCCGCCCTTTTCCGCCTGGACCGCGTCCCAAGTGATGTTTTTTGTTTCCCTTTTTATTTCCCTGCCGTCTTTTGAGAATACTTTCACGCCGTCTTTGTTCAATTTCACCACATCCCCTTCTTCAAGAAAAATCATCTTTCTCGTGTAGGGAAGAAGGGCCGGGATATCGGACGCGAGGAAATTCTCTCCGTTTCCCAGCCCGACTATCAAGGGAGCGTCCTGCCTTGCGCCTATCACGGTATCCGGATCGTCGGAAGAGATCACGCCGAGCGCGTAAGCCCCTTTCACGGTTTTTAGAGTTTCAAGGACGGCCTTGAAAAGGTCTCCCTTGAAATTCTTTTCTATGAGGTGCGCGATTACTTCCGTGTCGGTCTCGGATTTGAATTTGTGGCCTTCCGACGCGAGTATTTTCTTGAGCTCCAGGTAATTCTCGATTATGCCGTTATGCACCACCACGATTTTCCCGGAGCAGTCGGTGTGCGGATGGGCGTTTTCTTCGGAGGGCTTCCCGTGCGTGGCCCACCTCGTGTGACCGATGCCGGTCAGGCCCTTCAGGGGTTTTGACCGCAGGATCTTTCCGAGTTCCGCGAGCTTGCCCACGCTCCTCCTGCTCTCTATCGCGCCTTCCGATATAACGGCGATACCGGCGGAATCGTAGCCGCGGTATTCGAGGCGCTTTAGCCCGTCAATTATGACGTCACCCGCGTTTTTGCCGCCGATATATCCGACTATGCCGCACATCAAAACCTCCAACATAAGGTAAAGGTTGCTAGGTAAATGTTAAAAGACTTGAATTGGCTTTTAACCTGCGCTCTTTACCTTTTACCTTTTACCAATTCATTCATTTCTCTTACGGCCTTCTCTATGCCCACGAAAACCGAGCGTGAAATAATCGAAAAACCGATATTTAATTCCTGCATGCCGGGGATCTTCGCCACCGGCCTTACGTTCTCGTAGTTCAATCCGTGCCCGGCGTTCAGCAAAAGACCGCGCTTGACCGCAAGCCTCCCGGCCTTTTTGATCCGTTCGAGTTCCGACCTGCCCTTTTTCGTCCCGAAATACAGGGCGTATTTGCCCGTGTGAAGCTCAACGCAGTCCGCCCCGACATCCGCGGCAGCTTTGACCTGCGCGGGGTCGGGATCGATGAACAGGCTCACCCTTATGCCGCGGGACTTCATAAGCCCGGTTATTCCCCTTATCTTTTTTTTCTGTCCCGCGACGTCAAGCCCGCCTTCCGTCGTAAGCTCCTGCCTTTTTTCTGGAACCACGCACACGTCGTCGGGCCCCACGGCGAGCGCGAACCTCACTATTTCCGGAGCCGCCGACATCTCGAGGTTCAATTTTGTCTTCAACGCCACGCGAAGGCCTTTGACGTCGCCGTCCTGCACGTGCCTTCTGTCTTCGCGCAGATGCACCGTTATGCCGCCCGCTCCCGCTTTTTCGCAAAGAAGCGCGGCTTTTATCAGGTCCGGATGCCCTTCCTTCCTGGCCTGCCGGAGCGTCGCGATATGGTCGATGTTTACGCCGAGTTTGATCATATACCGGATTATTTTATCTCATTTAGCGCGGACGCGGATATTTCGTTGGCAAACCGCGTTATTTCGTCCTTGTTTACGCCTTCTATCATTACCCGCAGTAGGTTCTCCGTGCCCGAATACCTTATCACCGTCCGTCCGTCGTCCCCGAGCTTTGATTCGACGCTCTTTATGAGCTTGGCCGTCTTCGGCAGTTCACTGACGGGCACCTTTTTCGGCACCTTCGTGTTTACCAGCACCTGCGGGTATTTCTTCATTATCGAGCACAACTTGGAAAGCTTAGCGCCCTGCTCCCGCATTATGCCCAATATCTGGAGGGAGCTAAGTATCCCGTCACCCGTGGGAAGCAGATCCCTGAATATTATATGGCCGGACTGCTCGCCTCCGATGACGGCGTCCTTTTTCGCCATCTCTTCAGAAACATACCTGTCGCCCACGGGAGTCGTGGAAACGCTGATGCCCTGTTTTTCCATCGCCTTAATAAGCCCCAGGTTCGCCATCACCGTGGTGACCAGTGTGTTATTCCTGAGCTTTCCCTTCCGCTTCAGATGGACCGCCGCTATCGAAAGCAGGTAGTCTCCGTCCCGGACCTGGCCGGTTTCGTCCACGAATACTATCCTGTCGCCGTCGCCGTCAAAGGCAAGCCCGCACGCGGCGTTTTTTTCCGTGACCACCCTTGCCAGTGTTTCCGGATGGAGAGAACCGCAGTTCTCATTAATGTTCTTGCCGTCGGGCGACGAGTTTATCGCGGTGACTTCGGCGCCAAGGGTTTCCAGCACGCTCTTCGCTATCACGCTGGTCGAGCCGTTCGAACAGTCTATGACGAGCTTAACCCCCTTGAGGTTCGTGCTTTTGGGGAAGGAGAAAGAGAGGAAGTTCCTGTAGATGCCAAGAAGATTTTCCGTCTTATGGAATATTCTGGCGTCTTTTGGGACCGTTTCGGCCGTTTTTTTCGCCTTTAGCGACTTGTTTATCAGTTTTTCTATTTCCGCTTCGACCGTGTCCGGGAGTTTCGTGCCGCTGTGCCCGAAAAATTTTATCCCGTTGTCCGTATACGGATTATGCGACGCCGACACCACTACTCCCGCCACGCACTCCGAACTTCGCGCCAGATACGATATCCCCGGGGTAGGTATGACCCCAACGTCAAAAACCTCAATCCCGAACTTAGTGAAGGACCTTGCAAGCATCTCCGAGATCTCGGCGCCGGAAATCCTGGTGTCGCGCCCTATTACCACCGCGGGTTTCGCGGACTGCCTCTTTAACACCTGCGCCGCTGCCGTTCCTATCGCGCCGATCGTCCTGTCGTCAAGCGGAAATTTTCCCGCCACGCCCCTGATACCGTCGGTACCGAAGAATTTCATGTTCATCCCTTGTAAACGTAAAACCATAAAGCAACGGCGATAAAAAGCGCCGCAAGTTTCAACTGCCAGTTGGCCTTGATGATCCTGACGATGTCGTTTTTCATTTCTGTTATCTCGCGTTGTGTTTTCTAATAACGGTCGATTCGCTTCTCGACCTGAAAATATCCATAAGCTTGACCCTGAGCTCCTCCGGGTCGACCTTTGTTTCGAGCTTGCCTTCCCTCGCCACCGAAACCATTCCGGTCTCTTCGGAAACCACAAGAACAAGAGCGTCGGATATCTCGCTCAGGCCCACCGAGGCCCTGTGCCTCGTGCCGAGCACCTTCGAAATGCCGGATCCGTGGCTCAAAGGCAGGACGCATCCCGCGGCGACAAGCCTTGCGTCTTCCACTATGACCGCTCCGTCGTGGAGCGGCGAGCGGATGTTGAAAATAGAAAGAACCAGCTCCTTGCTTACCTGGGCGTTTATGATCGTGCCGGTCTCTATGTAATTCCTCAGGCCCGTATCCAGCTCGAGCACGATTATCGCCCCGATGTGCTTGTCGCTCAGCTCCTTTATCGCGTCGATTATCTCGTTTATGAACCCGAGCTCCGCGTGCACGAAGATCTTGCCCCATCTCTGCGTTCCCAGCTGGGCGAGCGCAGAGCGGATCTCCGGCTGAAAAACCACGGCAAGTATAACGACCGTCGCCACCCAGAATTTTTCAAGCAACCACCCGAGGGTCTTGAGATGAATGAGGTTCGCCAGGAAAGTCACGGCCACCAGTATCAGAAGACCCACGAGTATCTGGACGGCTCTCGTGCCCTTGATGAGCAGCATCAGCCTGTAAAAAATGTAGGCCACGACGAAAATGTCTATGAAATGAACGACGTAACTTGACCAGACCATCTTCAAGAATTCCATTTTTTCTCTTCCCGTCCGTTATATTAATGCGTGTCAATAATACGCTTCATTACCTTAAGACTTTCGACAGTGCCTTTGACGTCGTGAACTCTCAAAATATCCGCTCCGTTGAGCGCCGCGACGACAGCGCCGGCCACGCTTCCCGAATACCTTTCGTGAGGCGGGCAGCCGCCGAGTATTTTCCCGATGAAGGACTTTCTTGACAACCCTATAGCTACCGGAAAACCGAAAGCCGTCAGCTCCGAAAGGTTTTTTATGACCTTTAGATTGTGCCAGACCTTTTTGCCGAACCCTATGCCCGGGTCTATCGCGATACTCTCTTTCTTTATGCCGGAGTCCAGGGCAAAAGCCGTTCTTTCACCGAAAAACCCGCAGATATCCGACATCACGTCGCCGTACCTGGGTTTCTTCTGCATGCTCTTCGGCATCCCCTGCATGTGCATTATGATGACACCGGCTCCGGCTCTCGAAACCACCTTCGCCATCCCGCCGTTTTGATGCCTTAGTCCGGTGATGTCGTTCACGATTTCGGCCCCGGCGTCGAGCGCGGCTCTTGCGACCTCCGGCTTGCACGTATCAACCGATATCGGGACATTTAAAACCTTCGCGAGGCGTTTTATGACCGGAATTATCCTCTTGCGCTCTTCT
This sequence comes from Endomicrobiales bacterium, assembly GCA_016930715.1. Lineage (GTDB taxonomy): Bacteria > Elusimicrobiota > Endomicrobiia > Endomicrobiales > JAFGGC01 > JAFGGC01. The sequence goes on along the minus strand of JAFGGC010000018.1, from coordinate 55,533 downwards.
TGGGCGCTGACGGACGCGGCTCCCGGCCTGGACGATTCCCCGCCGATGTCGATTATTTCCGCGCCTTCCCTTTGCATCGACAACGCGTGTGAAACGGCGTCTTCGCGCCCCCCATATCTTCCGCCGTCGTAAAATGAATCGGGTGTAACGTTCAAGACACCCATAACAACGGGCCCTTTCCCCAAGGCCACCTTCGAACCCGCGGCGCGGAAAAAAGAAGGTTTCGTCCCGTAATTCAAAAGGGCTTCGGCTACTTTTCCGGAGAGCGCTTTAAGCCCGAACGGCTGCGAGGCAAGCTTCTTGCTCAACAACTCGAAATGCCTCTCCGTGCCCATTAAAAGAACTTTCGAAAAGCCTCTGGCAAATCGCGATATTTTTTCGTCAATCGCCGCTTCGGCGCCCAGCGCCAGCATCTCCTGTTTCAGTATGCTGGCGGCCCTGTTGTCAATCTTTTCAACGAGTACCGTCCTGAAAAGGCCCTTGGGCGACATGTGACCGGCCGACCAAGCGTCCGCGCCCACCGATTTCACCGCTCTCTTGACTTCCTGAAGGTCCGAGGCTTTTATTATCCGTATAATCATTTTTCGGCTATTTTATCATAGACATCGCTTCGGAGCGGGTGCGGGCCTGCCCGCGAAAAAGCCCGCAGACAATTGCCTGTCGACGTCTAAAACCAGCTCATTTTATCAAGGCCATTGCTTCCGAGCGGGTACGGGCGTCTTTTAAAAACGTCCCGCGCATCGCGGACGTCACCATTTTCGCGCCGGGTTTTTTCACGCCCCGCATTTCCATGCAAAGATGAGCCGCCTCTATGACGACCATCGCGCCGTAGGGCTTCGCGACATCCATGATGGTATCGACTATCTGTTTCGACATCCTTTCCTGCAGCTGAAGTCTCCTGGAAAATATCTCCACCGTCCTGACCAGCTTCGACACTCCGAGGAGCCTGTCTTTCTTGGGGATGTAGGCCACGTGGACCTTGCCGAAAAAAGGCAGGAGGTGATGCTCGCACATCGAATAGAACTGGATATCTTTCACGAGCACGATTTCTTCGTGGTTCTCCTTTTCGTAATAGACGGTCAGAACGTTTTTCGGGTCTACCTTGACGCCCGAGAGCGCCTCCGCGTAAAATTCAGCGACCCGCCTGGGCGTGTCCTTGAGCCCTTCACGACCCGGGTCTTCGCCTATCGCGTCAAGTATGAGTTTTATTCCGTTCTCTATCTTCTTTTTGTTCATATCGGTTTCAGGCGCCTGCGAGTCCGGGCTCAGGCCCGGCGGCGGGCCTGGTATCTTTACTACGATCTGGTTCCGGCTCGCCCTTCAGTATCCGGTCGACTTCCTCGGCGTCAAGTATCTCTTTTTCTATCAGCCTTGAGGCCAGTTTATCCAGGGTTTTCTTGTTCTTCCTCAGGACTTTCCCGGCTTTGGCCTGTGCCTCGTCAATTATTCTCTTGACTTCTTCATCGATTATTTCGGATGTTTTTTCTGAATACCTGGGCTCTCTGGTTATATCCCTACCGAGAAATATTTCTTCATCCGGCCTCTTCAGCGAAATGGCGCCGATTTTCTCGGACATGCCAAATTCAGTCACCATTTTATGCGCTATCTGCGTAACTTTAGCAAGGTCGTTCTGGGCGCCCGTCGTTATCTCGCCGAAGACTATCTCCTCGGCCACGCGCCCCCCGAGCATTACCTCAAGGCGGCTCAATATCTCCTCTTTGCTCGTCAGGTACCTGTCCTCAAGCGGAAGCTGCAACGTGTATCCGAGGGCCGGGCCTCTCGGTATTATAGACACTTTGTGAACCGGGTCGGCGTGGGGGGTAAGTTTTGCCACAAGCGTGTGTCCGGATTCGTGGTAGGCGATTATTTTCTTCTCTCGGTCGGATATCATGCGGGATTTTTTCTGGGGTCCGGCTATCACCCTGTCTATCGCCTCTTCCATGTCCTGCATCTCGACGGCCTCTCGGTTCTTGCGGGCCGCAAGAAGCGCGGCTTCGTTGACGAGGTTGGAGAGGTCCGCCCCCACGAAACCCGGCGTGCGCCTTGCTATGACCGTCAGGTCCGTGGCCGGCGAAAGCTTGATGCTCTTGGCGTGGACCTTGAGTATCTCCTCCCTGTCTTTCAGGTCCGGGTTCGGCACGGAAATATGCCTGTCGAACCTTCCGGGCCTGAGCAGCGCCGGGTCCAGAACGTCGGGCCTGTTGGTCGCGGCGATGAGGATCACGCCTTCCTTGGTGTCGAACCCATCCATCTCGACAAGAAGCTGGTTCAGGGTCTGTTCACGTTCATCATGTCCGCCGCCGATGCCGGCGAAACGGTGCCTGCCGACCGCGTCTATCTCGTCGATAAAAAGAAGGCACGGTGCGCTTTTCCTTCCCTGGTCAAAAAGGTCCCTGACGCGCGATGCGCCGACGCCCACGAACATCTCGACGAATTCCGAGCCGCTCGACGAGAAGAAAGGCACCCCTGCTTCGCCCGCGACGGCTTTCGCAAGAAGGGTCTTGCCCGTTCCGGGCGCGCCGAACAGGAGCACTCCTTTCGGTATCTTTCCCCCGAGTTTCTGGAAGCGCGCGGGGTCTTTCAAAAATTCTATTATCTCTTCGAGCTCCTCTTTCGCTTCGTCGCAGCCCGCCACGTCCTTGAACGTTACCTTGGTTTTCTTGGTCGACTGGAGCTTTGCCTTGCTCCTGCCGAAGCTCATAACCTGCTTTCCGCCCGTCTGCATACCCTTCATCATCCAGAGCCAGAACAGGATCAGAAGGATCATCGGCCCCCAGTTAAGCAGGAAAGGCATCAGCCATCCCCTGTCGACGTTGCCCGCGTACTGGGCGACCCCGTGCTGCTCAAGCTCCTCGACGAGCTTGGGATCGGCCATCGGGACGGTCTTGAAATTCACGACCTTTCCGTCATCGGATTTGTACTGGCCCCTGATGAGCTCAGGGGCGACCGTTACTTTTACTATCTGCCCGCTTTTCAGCTGGCTTTTAAAAGACGAATACGGTATTTCCTGCTCAAGACCTTTCTGCCTCATGGACTGCATGAAATAAAGCAGGAAAACGAATACAGAAAACCAAAGGATAAGTCCCCATCTGTTTTTGTCTTTCATTATGTTACCTCAAAAGCATTAGCCGGCTTTTACCGCTCCAACACCGAATATTTGCGTCGTTAATCCTCTATCACCGCTATGTGCGGCAACCCCCTGTAATGCTCGTTATAATCAAGCCCGTAACCTATTACGTACCTGTCGGGCACGGTGAAACCCCGGTAATCCACGCGCACCGGCGTCTTTCTCGCCGAAACCTTGTCGAGGAGCACGCAGGTCCTGACGGATAACGCGCCTTTACGCGCCAGGGATTTTAAAATGTATTTCAACGTGCGGCCGGAATCGACTATGTCCTCGACGATCAGAACGTGCTTTCCTTTCGGGCTTTCCTTGAGATCCGATAAAAGCGTCACTTTACCGCTCGAAGATTTCCCGTCATAAGAGGAAAGTGATATGAAATCCACCGAACAATCGACTTCCAAGCGGCGGATGAGGTCCGCGAAAAAAACCACGCCCCCCTTAAGCACCGAAACGACCGTTAGCTTCTTGCCTGCGTAGTCCCTCGATATCCTCGCGGCGAGGCGGCTGACCCGGCGGTTTATCTTGTTTTTCGTCAGAAGCGTCTTTATCCTGGCCCTGTCGGGTTTTTCAATCGGTCTCGGAGTCATACTCATCCTTTGCCCGAGAATAAAAGAGCCTTCCGTTTCCTGATGATTTTCCAGTTTTGAGAAAGAATGATTTCTTTTTTCCCGCCGGCGTAGATCCAGCTATGGATGCGTTCTATATGGAAGATCGAACGTTTTTCCGGTAGAATGGCCTTTAGAAGGCGCAACTGAACTGCTTTATTATAACCAAAAAAACCGGTTAAATCAAGGCGAATCCCGTTGGCAAAACGCCTCGAGCGTTTCTTAAGTATCCTGCCCACAAGCAGGTCAAAAAAACCATTTTCGGCGCTTACTATCCTTGAAAGATTGAACACGTGTTCGACGAACCTTGGATTGTGCGCTTCCATCGCCGGAATAAGCCGGGCGCGTATCCTGTTTCTCGCGAAATCAAGCTTCGAATTCGACGCGTCCACGGAGTAGGACAGTCCTTGACTTTTTAAATACTCTCTTATCTCGCGCCTTGTGAGTACGAGCAGCGGCCTTGTGACCGTGATTTTTTTCGCCATCCGTCTCGTGACCGGAATTCCTGACAGTCCGTCGGTCCCGGTGCCTCGCATCAGCCACATTAGCACGGTTTCGGCGTTGTCGTTGGCGTTGTGCCCGGTCGCTATCTTGTTAAACCCGCCCGACGAGGCGAGGGAAACCAGGCCGTCGTATCTAAGCGACCTGCCCGCCGTTTCAAGCGATACCTTCCTTGAATTCGAGTGCTCCCTGACTTCGATCTTTTTTAAAAATACCGGGATCCCAAAACTCTGTCCAAGTTTCAGGACCTTTCGCGCTTCCCGCTTTGATTCTCTCCTCAAGCCGTGGTCAAAATTGACGACGGCAAGCTCGACAGGCACGGTTTTCTTGAACCTCCACAGGAGATGCATCAGACACACGGAGTCCGGCCCGCCCGAAACGGCGACAAGAACCCTGTCCCCGGCTTCGAAAAGGGCGTTTTCCGCGACAAATGATTTGAATTTTTCCCAGGCGCTCATAAGCGTGTTACGTCGAAAAGACAACGGAGACCGCAGCGTTCCGCGCGGCTTTCTATCCAGGCTAGCCCTGTTTTGCTGATTTGATTAATCCGAGGATGCCTTTTAAGGGTATCCCTATCCAGTCCGGGCGGTTGTTGAGCTCATATAAAAGCTCATATATCACTTTATCCGTGAGGAAAGCTTCGAAAAGTATGTCGAATTCTTCTTTTTTCCTGGGCACGAGGTTCGTGTCCCCGACCTCTTCCATGTAGGCGGTAAAAAAGATCCTGCTAACGTACGCGACCCACGCCTCGGCCCAGCTTTCCAGATACTGGCTTTCGTCCGGATGCAGGGAGACGTATTTTATCAGCCCCGAGTGGACCGCGTAATGGAACGACCTTATCATCCCCGCGATGTCCCGCAGCGGCGAGCGTTTAAGCCTTCTTTCGCCTATGGACCTCGCGGGCTCGCCCTCAAAATCTATAATGACGAAATCCTTGCCTGTATAGAGCACCTGGCCCAGGTGGTAATCACCGTGGATCCTTATCTTTGCCGTGGAAATCTTTTTTTCGTAAATCCTGCCCAGACGCGATATGATGGCGCTCTCGAGCTTCAGCGCTTCCTCGGCGTCGGATTTCACGTTCTTCGGCAGTTTTCCCGCGCTCTTTTCAAGAAACCGGAAAGAAGCCCTCACGAAATTCCTCATCGACTGATAAACCGAACGCTGGTAAAGCGTGGAAAAAGGTTCCGGCTCAAACGGCTTGGAGGAGATCGAAGCCAGCGCGCGGTGCATCTCGGCGGTCCTCTTGCCCAGCACGCGCACCATGTCCAGAAAAAGCTCTCCGGCAAGCTGTATCAACGGGTTGTTCTTGTCGGCCACGTCTATCGCGTCGAAAGCGACGGCCCGGGGCATCTCTTTGAGCTCGTTTTTCTGGGAAACCACCTTGTCAAAAAAGCTTTGCACGTTTTCAAGCGTGTAAGTCCACGCGTCGCCCATGTTAGGCACGAACGACTGCATGAGCGCGATGTGCGCCGGTTCGGAACCGGGTTTCAGGTATTCCACGCTTCCCGCAAATGCCGGTATGTTGGCAAACCTTGTCTTTTCGCTCAAGGACTTTACTATCTCCGCGTCCGGGTTCGGGCCGTGTTCAAACTTGCGGTAAATCTTCATAATGAAAGTATTATCAAAAACCACGGAAGTGTTGCTCTGTTCGGTTTTAAGGACCTTCGATTCAAGCGGAAGCTGTTTTCCCGAAAGAATCTGCCTGAAGTTTTTAGCCGGGACGGTTTTTACGGCGCTTTTCTTTCCTTTCAGGATCTTTCGCTTCGCTATCAAATTGAACACCGCCTCGTGAAAAACCTTGTCGTAGACGGCGTCGTACAGGTATCCTTCTTCGCCGGCAAAAAGCGAACAGATTATGCCCTGCGGATACTCTTGCTTCAATTGGTCGGCTTTTTCTTTCGTCGCGTACATCATGGGAAGAAAATACGTCTCCGAAATTCCGTCCGTGTAACCGACGTCAATGAAAACAAGGTGCGCGATTTTATGCTTGTTCGAAAAAGGCAGCGTTTCGGATATCGTGACGTTTCTCACGGTCCTGGCCTTGCCCCCGAACCATCTGCAGTTCTTGATATATTCCGGAAGCACTTCGATCTCAAAAATCTGCTTCATATCCCCGGAAAATATTTCCTTCGGGCTTTCTTCGACCGCCAGCTTCGGCAGTTCCTGCGGAGCAGGCACGGCCTGTTTTGCATCCTTTTCCTTTTTTAACAGGAACCAGAAATGATTGTACGGCCCGAGCGTCAGGCAATAGGGGGCCTCCTTCACCTGAGGGAAAGAATTCTTGCTGAAAACCTCTTCCGGAATGAACCCCGAGTATTTTGCAATGTCGAGCTCGACCGACTGCGAAAAACGCGAAAGATTTATGACGACAAGTATTACCTCGTCCTCGTATTCTCTCGTGAAAGCGAGCACCTTGTTATTGTTCGGAAAAAGGAAGCTGATGTTTCCCCTCGAGAACGCCTTGAACCGTTTCCTCATCCCGAGCACGCGCCTCAACCACCAGAGCGGCGATGAAAGGTTCTTTTCCTGGTTCTCGACGTTTACGGTCTCGTAATGATATTCCGGATCGATTATTAGCGGAAGAAAGAGGCTGTGCGGGTTCGCGTTAGAAAAACCGGCGTTCCGGTCCGAGCTCCACTGCATCGGGGTCCTGACGCCGTTCCTGTCGCCGAGATAGAAATTGTCGCCCATGCCTATCTCGTCGCCGTAGTAGATTATGGGCGTGCCGGGAAGGGAGAAAAGCAGGATGTTCATCAGCTCGATCTTCCTGCGGTTGTTCCCCAGAAGGGGCGTCAGCCTTCTTCTGATGCCCAGGTTTATCTTGGCCTTGGAGTCCTTGGCGTAGAACCTGTACATGTAGTCGCGTTCCTCGTCGGTCACCATTTCAAGCGTCAGCTCGTCGTGGTTCCTCAAAAAAAGCGCCCACTGGCAGTTGTCGGGAACGGAAACGGGCATGTTGAGAATATCGATTATGGGATAACTGTTCTCCATCTGAATGGCCATGAACATCCTCGGCATGACCGGAAAATTGAACGCCATATGGCACTCGTCGCCCTTGCCGAAATACGCGACCGCGTCCTCCGGCCACTGGTTGGCCTCGGCAAGAAGCATCTTGTTCCTGTAATTCTTGTCGACGTGGGCGCGCAGTTTTTTTAAAAAATCATGTGTTTCGGGCAGGTTTTCGCAGTTAGTGCCCTCTTTTTCAAAAAGATACGGCACCGCGTCAAGCCTTACACCGTCTACGCCCAGCGAGAACCAGAAATCAAGCACGTTCAACACCGCTTTCTGCACCCTGGGATTGTCAAAATTCAAATCAGGCTGGTGGAAATAGAACCTGTGCCAGTAATATGCTTTCGCGGCCGGGTCCCACGCCCAGTTGGAGGTCTCGAAATCGTTGAATATTATCCTCGCGTCCGGGTACTTCTCCGTGCTGCTGTTCCAGACGTAGAATTTCCTCCAGGAAGAACCCGGTTTTGAAGACCTCGATTTCTGGAACCATTGGTGCTGGTCGGAGGTATGGTTAAGGACAAGCTCGGTAATCACGCGTATGTTTCTTGAGTGCGCCTCTTCTAGGAGCTCCCTGAAATCGTTCATGGTCCCGTAAGAAGGGTTTATGCCGGTGTAATCCGATATATCGTAGCCGTCGTCTTTCTGCGGCGAAGGATAGAAGGGAAGAAGCCAAACGGCTGTCACGCCCAGGTCTTTCAAGTAATCAAGCTTTTCTATGAGGCCGCGGATGTCCCCTATGCCGTCGCCGCTGCTATCGCGGAAGCTCTTTATGTGCAGCTGGTATATTACGGCGTCTTTATACCAAAGAGGATCATCGCTGAGACGTGACCTTTTTTTATTCATTTTTATTTCGGGATTATTTTAAAAATATGCGCCGGCATGATCCAGGGATCAATTTGTATGAAGTTGCGGCCGCCCTTCCACGCGTATTCGGCGCCGCCCAGGAGGTCCCTGACCCTGAATTCCGCGCCGGCGTCAAAACCTATCTTCTTAAGGGGGATGGTGACCCAGCCCGACTGCCTGTTCGCGTGGTCAAGATTGACGACGGTGAGTATCACGTTTCTATTATCCTGCGTTTTCTTTATGTATGCCATTACCCGCTCATTGTCGACGTCGCAGAAATCCAGGTTGTTCGTTTCCTGCAGCGCGGGGTTTTCTTTCCGTATCCTGTTGACGAGCGTTATAACGTTCCTGATGTTGCCGGGCCTGTCCAAATCCCATTTCTTAATCTCGTATTTTTCCGAGTCAAGATATTCCTCCCGGCCGGGGAGCGCCCTGTTCTCGCAAAGCTCGTACGCTGGCCCGTATATCCCGCAATTCGAGGACAGCGTCGCCGCAAGGACGTAACGTATTATGAATTCCGGCCTGCCGTTCGCCTGGAGGTAGCCCATCAGGATGTCGGGGGTATTCGGCCAGAAATTCGGCCTGAAAAATTCGCCTGCCTCGGTTTTGGTTATTTCCGTGAGATACCGGGTGTATTCCGCCTTGTCGTAGCGCCACGTGAAATAAGTATACGACTGCGTGAACCCGCATTTCGCGAGTTCGTGCATCACGTGGGGTTTGGTGAAGGCTTCCGAAAGGAACAGGACGTCCGGATGTTCCTTTTTTATCCCGCCCAGCAGCCAGCTCCAGAATTTAAACGGTTTGGTGTGCGGATTGTCCACCCTGAATATCCTGACGCCTTTCCCGATCCAGAACACAAGGATGCTCTTCATCTCTTCCCAGAGCTCGCGGTTGTCGCCCGCGTCGAAATGCACCGGGACTATGTCCTGGTATTTTTTCGGCGGGTTTTCGGCGTACTGCACGCTGCCGTCCGGGCGCCACTTGAACCACTCGGGATGTTCGGTAATGTACGGATGGTCCTGCGAACACTGTATGGCGAAATCCACGGCGACTTCCATGCCGGCGGACTTCACTTTCTTCACGAAATTTTCAAAATCTTTGACGGTGCCGAGCTCAGGATGTACCGCCTTGTGGCCGCCTTCCTTAGAACCTATCTGCCAGGGGCTTCCCGGGTCGGACGGGCCCGCCTTAAGAGAGTTGTTTTTGCCTTTTCTGAATTTCACGCCTATCGGATGTATGGGCGGCAGATACAGAACGTCAAAACCCATCGCGGCGATGTCTCCGAGCATTTTCTCGCAGTCCTTAAAAGTACCGTGCCTGCCGCCGGTGCCGCAGGACCTTGGGAAAAGCTCGTACCAGGTGCTGAACAACGCCTTTTTCCGGTCCACCACCGCCTCAAGCTCTTTTTCAAGGCGGGATTCCCCGGATTTGACCGGATTTCGCCCCATAATCAGGGCCGTTTCGGAGGAAACCGCCGTTTCATACGCCTTGTCCGACGCTTTGGTGTTCCTAAGCGCCCCAATAAGCCCCTCCATCTTCTTTTTATCGGCACCTCTTGCTTTTGCCGACGCCGTTTCCATCATTTTCGCGCCCTCGGCCAGCTCAGCCGATATATCCTCTCCGGCCTCTTTCTTTCTCTTGAGGTTTCGCGCCCAGGTCTCGAACTCGTCGACCCATCCGCATATCGTGTAAAAATACCTGCCTTCGGACTTGACGGTGAATTCCGCCTCATGGAGGTCGTTGTCGACGAATTTCATGGGCGTTTTGCTGAATTTCTTGTTTTTCTCGTGACGCCATAAAAGAACTGCCGATAACGCGCAGTGGCCATCCGAAAATATGTTGGCCGTAACCCTGATTTTCTGGCCGGTCACCCTTTTAACCGGGAACCTGCCGCAGTCTATCAGGGGCTTCACGTCCTCTATTACGACCCGTTCTCTTGAAAATCCCTTCATATTGGACCTCTCTTCTGTATATTTATATTATATCATTATAGCGACGTACCGTCAAACAAAAAAAGACCTCAATTTCGAGGTCTTTTTGTAAAATATTACGCCTATTCTGCGCTTGTTTTTAATCGCCGGCCGCGGCTTTCTTCCTGTTAGCGAAGCTGAAAAGCACCGGCACGAGGAAGAACGTGAAGAATAGCGAGGCGAGCATACCCCCGATTATCACCGCTCCTATGGAGGATTTGGCGACGAACTTGTCGAAAACCTGGGGCAGAGCGCCGAAAATAACGGCAAGCGATGTCATCAGTATCGCGCGGAATTTTATCGATGCTCCCTGCCACAACGCGTCCCTCACGTCTTTGCCGGCGTCCATCTCCTTCATGGTCTGGTCGAGCATCAGGATGCCGTTATTGACTACGAGGCCGACGAGCATCACTATCGCCATCATTGAACCGATATTCATCGAAAATTCCAGAAAGAAAAGAATATAGACGACGCCCACGAAAGCCGTCAGGACGGAAGAGAGTATCACGAACGGGTTCTTGAAAGAGTTCATTATGGAAACAAGCAGCATGTAGGTGAAAATAACCGCGAGCAGGAACGCCCTGCCTATCTCCCTGCTGGTTTCCTCCATCATCTCTGCAAACCCCACGTAATCGTAGCCGAACCCTTCAGGGAAATCGATATTCTTGAATTTCTCGTCGAGAAGAACCTGTACCTGCCCGACGGTGGATTTGGAAAGGTATCCGCTCACCTTGATGACCCTGGACTTGTTCTTCCTCATTATCATCGAGTATCCTTTTCTCTTGGCGATCCTGCCCAGTTCGGATATCGAAAGCAGGCCGTCTTTGGACATCACGGATATATTGGCTACGTCCTGGACCGTCTCCTTATAGCCGTCATCGAATGAGACATTTATCTTGTATTCCTCTCCCTTTTCCTTGAAAATATTATCGTCGTGGCCGCTTACCGCGTATCTTATTATATCCCCCACCTGGTTGTTTTGTATGCCTGCCGCTATCATCCTGTTATCGTCGGGGCTGAAACGAATCTCGTCTTTGGGCGCCTTGTAAGACGAAGAAACCGACCTGAAGTACCCGGTTTCTTTCATGATGCCCATCATTTCGCGCGATATCGCTATCATCTTGTCGTAATCGTCGCCGTAGATGTCTATGGAAACGTCTCCCCCGAACATCCCACCCTCGTCCATATGGCCCCGGGTAAACTCAATGTCCGCGCCCGGTATCTTCGCCATCGCGGGCGTGATCTCGTTGATTATGTCCATGTCTGTTTTTCTTCTTTCTTCCGCCGGAACAAAGTTTACCCTTATGCTGGCGTTTTCCGAACCGTCTATGCCGACGTATGCAAGATAGCTCTCCACTTCAGGGATTTCCTTGACAATGGCCTCAGCTTCCGCCACGGTTTTCAGGGTCTTTGCCAGGGAAACTCCCTGAGGCAAAGTCATTTTAACGCCGATCCTGTTCATGTCCGAAGCCGCCATAAACTCGTTACCGATGTACCTTAACGGATAAAAAATGGATATGAAGACCAGCGCCGACACGATCACCGCCGCGAGCGGATTCTTTAAAATCCTGCGGAATATCACGTGATACTCGGCCAGAGCTATTTTTTGCAGAACCTGAGGGTAATAAAATATTCTCTTGAGCAGGCTTTCCGAGAGCTTGCCGCCGTTCGTTTTTTCTCTTTTTCTAAGGAAAAGAGCGCACAGCATCGGCGTGAGCGTGAAAGACGCCAGTATCGAGAATATCGTGGCGTACACGACTGTCAAGCCGAACTGCTTCATAAACTGGCCGACTATGCCGCCCATAAAGGCGATAGGCGTGAACACCACGAGATTCGTGCCGGCAGCCGCGAAAACCGCCACGGCAGCGTCCCTAGTCCCGTCAATAGCCGCTTCCACCGGTTCCTTTCCCCTTGAAAGCTGCTGATCGACGCTTTCCAGGACGACAAGAGCGTTGGCGATAAGCGTGCCCAGGGACGTGGCTATGGCGAGAAGCGTTATGAAATTTATCGTGAAATTCGAAAATGCCATGGGGAAGAACGCGGATACAAGAGAAGTAGGGATGACCACTGCAGCTATCAGCGTTACCTGTATGTTCTCAAGGAAAAGAAACAGTATGGCCACCGTGAGGACTATTCCTATCAAAATATTGTTTATCGTGCCTTTGGTGTCTTCCAGAAGAGCTTTGGTGGAATCATACGCTATAACCAGCTCCATGTTCTCCGGCAGGGCCTCCTGTATTTTTTTTAGGGATTTCCTGAGTTTTCGTATTATGCTTACGGCATCTCCGTCCGAAAGCTTTTTAATGGAAAGACCGACGGCGTCCTTGCCGTTGTAGCGGGTATAAGTTTCTATCTTCTTGAACGAGTCTTCCACCGTCCCGATGTCCGAAAGCTTGAACCTGTAGCCCTCCCTTGAGACAAGCACCATCTCGCGCAGTTTATCCAGCGACGATATCTCCCCGAGGAAACGTATGCTTTCCTTGGACATGTCCGTTTCTATCGATCCTCCGGGTGCGTTGACGTTTCGTCCTTCGATGGCCTTCGCTACATCATCAATGGTCGTGTAGTATTTTTTCATCAGCATGGGGTCGAGCTTAACGTTTATCTGTCTTTCCTTGCCGCCGTAAATGTCAACGGAAGCCACGCCTTCTATCACGCTGATCTTGTTCCTCAATTTCTTGTCCGCGTATTCGTAGAGCTCCCTGCTGTCTACCCCCTCTTTCCCCAGGAGCACGAGGTCCGCTATCGGCTCCACCGTGGGGTCGAACCTCATCACGATGGGCTTCATCGCGTCACGGGGGAGGTCGTTTATGATCGGCTCTATCTTATCCTTTACCTCTATCGCCTTAAGGTTGGGGTCCGCGTTTATCTCGAATTCAATGAAGGTCAGCCCGAAACTCTCGTAACAAAACGACTGAATCTCCTTGATCTGGGATATCTCCGCTACAGCGTCCTCGATTTTTTTCACTATCTGCGATTCTATCTCTTCCGGCGAAGCCCCCGAATAGACCGTCCTTACAGTCACGAAAGGGAATTTCATCTTAGGGGTCTGTTCTATAATAAGATTGCTGAAAGAAACTATCCCCATGACGACAAATACCAGCACGAACATCAGCGTCATAGCGGGCCGTTTCACGAAAAGTCTTATCATTGTTCCACCTGTTTTCTTATCATAACCTTGTCGTTCTCGCTGAGGTTCGTCACTCCGTTAGTGCAGACCATATCGCCTTCCTTCAGTCCTTTCAGTATCTGCACCTCGCCATCGCAATCGAGCCCTTGCCTGACAGTGCGCCTGACCGCAAGGCCGTTCTCGCAGACCCAGCAATAAGCGCTGCCGTTTTCAGCCGTCAACGCTGTAGATGGTATCCTTATGCTGTTATCGATGAACCCTGTTTCCACTTTAAGCGGGACTATCGAATCCTTTTGCAGCGCGATATCCCGGTCTGACACGAAGGACAAGCCGACCAGGCCCGTCACGATATCCCTGCGGCCGGAAATAGACGCCAGCCTGCCCTTGATATCGCCGCGCGAAATCGAGCTGAACTTCTGTCCCGCTTGAAGGGATCTTGTCTTTTCGGGCGGCACTTCCGCGGCGATATTTCTTTTGCCGGTCACTACACCGGACACTTTCTCGCGGCAATAAATCCTGCCTTTTTTTATTGTCAGCACATCCACCGGTTTTCCGGTTCTTTGCCATATCTGCGATATGCTGACGATCTCGCCGGTTTCTTTTTTCCGGATCACGCTTGCCTTGTACGCGACCAGGGCAGCGAATACCAGTATGGCTAGAACGTAATACATTTTCCTCATGGATTCGCTCCGCTTCCGGTCATTCTTTCTATCGCGGCAATCGTCGTGCTTATGTTGAAAAGCGCCTGAAGCTTCGACATCCTCGCGGAGGTCAGATGTATCTCAGCGTCGTTCAGCACGGTCTGTCCCGCGACTCCGGACCTGAAACTCGCGAGCGTTATCTCATACGACTCCGCTGCCAGCTTCTCCGCGTCAAGACTCGCCCTGTACACATCCAGCAGTCTTTCGTATTTCGCCAAAGTGGCCCCCAGCGCGACCTCTGCTTCATTGATCTTTTTTTCATATTCAAGCCGCGCTATGTTCGTGTCGTTGACCGTTTTCTTGTAGGAGTTTATTTTTGCCCCGCTGTCCCATATCGACATGTTCAGTTTCAACCCGGTTATCGTTTCGGTCTGCATATTATCGTGGATCTCTTCGCTGTTGCCCGCGCGGCTGTAGTTAAAATATCCGGCCAGTGTCGGAAAAAAATCGGCTTTTTTATTCTTCGCGAGAAGTTGGTTCAATTCGACGTTCGCCTTGAATATCCTGTTTGTCGGTTCGTTCGCGATCATTTCGGCGAGCAGTTTTTCCTTGTCAAAAACGGGAAAATCCTCGATGAAGTAATCCGCGAGGGCGTTTTTGCTGCTCTTGTCGATGCCCAGAAGGTCGTTGAAACCGACCGCTACTTCCTCGTGGGCGGACCTTGCCTGCTGCACAACGGTATATCGCGCGGCTATGTCAGCCTCCATTTTCACGTTGTCGATCCGCGACACCCTCCCGCTTTTAAACTTTTCTTTCAGCGCGGTCTTGTTGTTATTGGCGTTTTTGTATGATTCCTGCGCTATCCTGAGGGCTTCGGAGGTATAGAGCATTGTAAAGTACATCTGCTTGGCGGCAAAAACCAGCTCATTTCTCGTGGCGTTCATCGAGAGGTCTTCGAGCTCAATGGCCTTTTTCGCTATTTTTATGGCGTTGCTTACCTTTCCGAAAGAACACAAGATTTGCGACAGCGTCAACCCGTACCTTGTGTCCCATTCCTGCTTCAGGGGTATCGACACTGGCCCGTTGCCCAGGTCAAAATATAAAACGGGTGATTCTATGTAGTTATCGAGGGACGCGGCGGCGTCTATCTGGGGAAAAGCGGAAGCCCTCACCTCCCTGTAGGTGTTGAATATCCTCTTTTTCTTTTCCTCGTTTATCCTTATCTCTTCGCTGTTTTTAAGCGTAAGAGATACCGCTCTTTCAAGCGATATGGCATTCGCCGCGGCCGTTGGTTCCTTCGCGTACGGCCGCGCGGATAAAAGCAACAAAATCAATGATAAATGCGCGTATTTTTTCATTAGGCTACGCCAAATGCGTTTTTCAGGCATTTTACGGCGAATTTAGCGGCGTCGTCCGGGTTTTTCTCGTCGCCGCACGCTATTCGTTCTATTACTCCTTCGATAACTATCACTGTAAAACGGGCGATCTCATCGTCCGTAAAGCCTTTTATGCCGAATTTTTCCCTGTCGATGGCCTTGAATATGTCGTTGAACTTTTTTACCCTTGAATCCTTCATCATCTGCAGTTTTTCCCGGCCTTTCCTGCCTATCTCGTTAGGGTTCCTTGCTATGCTCTGGGCCGTGTTTATGAACTCCTTGTGCTTTTTTATGAACAGACCCGTCCGGCGTATTATCCGTTCGATTCTTCCCCAAAAATCCTTTTCCTTGTCCCTGGATTCCACAAGTATCTCATCCACCTGCCTGAACAAACTCAAAATTATCTCAATGAACATTTCTTCCTTGTTCTTGAAATACAGGTAAGGCGTGCCCTGCGCGACCCTGGCCTCCCTGGCGACATCTTGTATGGTTGTAGCGTGATAGCCCTTCTTTGATATAAGCTCTTTAGTCTTTTCTACTATCCTTTTTTTCTTGTCCATCGACTGCCCCCTAATGAATGAACGTTCATTCACGAACCGATATTTTAGTCATTTTGCCGCGGCATGTCAAGAGGCATAAAAACAAAAACCAGCCATCTCTGACTGGTCCTGTTCTTAAGTGGTTGCGGGGGTCCCGCTTCGCGGGATTGCGTGCTCGCTCGGTGCCGTAGCTCCGAGTTCCGCGCACGAATAGGATTTACAGAACTCCTATTTTCTGCAAAAATAAAACTAATTGCCCCCTTCTGGTTCAGCTTGTAAGTGGTTGCGGGGGTAGGATTTGAACCTACGACCTTCAGGTTATGAGCCTGACGAGCTACCGGGCTGCTCCACCCCGCGATCAATACTTCAGTTGCGAGTTGCTGGTTGATAGTTCCGGGTTAAAAGTCAGAAAGACCGGCAAACAGCATCTTCGGGATTGTTATATTACTATTTTAACGAGCTATTTGTCAATACGGCAATGGGCAGACACCCGGACGTGCCTTTTATCGACTTCTATGATCTTGCACCCGAAAACATTCACTATCGTTGTTTTTCCCGTGACGCTTACCTGATCATTGCGCGAATCGTTAAGGTGGATATGCCCATGCATCCACAAAAGCGGCTGCACCTTTTCTATGAATGCCCTGAAGCACTTAAAGCCCCGGTGGGCCTGGTCCCTTAGATCGTGCACGCCTTCCACCGGCGCGTGAGACAATACTATCACCTCTTTTTGCGGATAGTTAAGGACCTTGTCCTGCAGCCTGTGCCAGGCCACCTTTCTTATGACAGACTTCACTACTTTAGACATTTCCTTTTCGGTGTGCTGGTTATAGCCTCCGTTGTACCACAATGAACCGTTGAATCCAGCGAAAATGTAGTTATTGAAGACTATCACGCGACAGTGCATATCCTTCCTGCCGTTTATGTAGCGGACTGTTTTGGGAGCGTTCGACTTTGAAAGATACCACTCGTCGTCATCCAGCTCGCCGGGATGGTTGCCCGAGACAAAAAAAATATCTTTTTTTATGCTCTCCGATATTAATTCCACGTAGCTTCTGTCTAGGTCTCCGCAGGAAACCAATACGTCGATGTCCTTGTAGCGGTCCGGGAAATCGGAAACCGAGTTTTCAAGACTTTTTAGCGGATTGTCCGACACGGCCAGTATCTTAATCATCAGAGTTTCTGCCTTATTTCTCTTTTTATGCCCCCGACTATGTCTTGTACGATCTGGGGGATCAAGTCTAAAAACTTGACCTTCCTGTATTTTTGCAGGAAATCCTTCTTTGAAAGGTCAAAGCCCACGTCATGTCCGGCCTTCTGGCTAAGAAAATACTTGTGCTGGGTTATCCAGACGTAAAGGTCAGTGTAGGTCCTGTTAGGGAAATGCTCAAGTAGTTTTTCCTGCAGGATAATATTAACCGCGGGGAGAAGCCGGGTTTCATACCACAAATAACTAGCGTAAATAATGCCCTTCTTTGAAACTTCCCCGAACTGGTAGTTCTTCCTGAAATCAAGTATTTCCTCGTAGAGTTTGCCGTAGCTAGTAAGGTCAGTAACCTTCAGCGGATATACGAGTATCGAATTCTTCAAGAAAGTCTTTTTCTCGAAAGCGTCTTCCTCGAGACGGACAAGGAATTCCTTTGCCTGTTCCGTGTCGACGGAATATTTCTTGTTCGGCGAAAGCTCGATGTCAAAGTGTATTTCGATTACTTCGGCGTCTATCGCGGCGGCGCTCATCTCGTTTTTGGCGACCGTCACCCTGTGATGGCCGTCAATGACAAAATAGCTGTCGAAAATCTGGTAAACCTTTATCGGGGGCAGGTTTTTGCCGGCGACAACGGCCTGTTTCACGCTTTCGTATTTCGCGCTCGTCTTTTCCTGCTTCGGCAGAAAACCCTCAGTAAAATCATGGTAGCGGTCGAGGCTTCCGACTATTTTGTCTATCGGGATGGCCTCAATCCCTCGGTATTTCTGATGCGCGTGGTCCAGGTGCTTTTCTATGGTTTCAAAATCAATCAACATGTCTTTCGGTTCCATAAGATGTCCTTGCTAAAGCTTTTTGGGTATTTTCGCTTATCCCGCCATGGGGCGGGTATAAGCCGGCGCCTGATGAAGTTGCAGTCAAAATATCAAAGTTTATGCGCAGGGTGGGAATTTTTCTCCCCCGCTCCGCTAAAGCTGCGCTCCTCCGAAACCCGCCGCCCTCACTGCCGCCCGCTTCGCGGGCTTTTCCTCCTGAGTCGGCGTTCGGGTCGGCTTCAATTCCCTTTAATATAAACTTTGAGATTTTGTGCGAAACGAAGAAGGCGGCGGCGCGGCGTATCTGCTCCGCGATACGTAAGCCGGCGCCTGATGAAGTTGCAGTCAAAATATCAAAGTTTATGCGCAGGGTGGGAATTGAACCCACACGGCCCGTGAGGACCTCAGGATTTTAAGTCCTGTGCGTCTGCCAGTTCCGCCACCCGCGCATTAAACTACAGTAAACAGTAAATGCAAATAGAGAACAGTAACTACGAAACCTAAACCATACAACCAAGGAACCACGAAGCGAAGCTTCGTTTGTGGAGCCGGCCCGCCGTGGTTACGCCGTATCGTGAGGCGGGCCACCCGCGCGTTATCCGGTCAATTCAATTATCTGATAGGCTATTGTTTACCGTGAAGGAATTATACAAAATACTGAGGGGGTTTACAATCAAACCCGGCCGCGCAGTTTATCTGCTCACCACAATAAAAGGGGCCCAGTAATACGGGTGTTCGTAACCGTTGGCGCGAAGCTCGCTTTTAGCCTGACGCATGGCTTCGGTCGCCTCGGCTCCGTTTCTTATATTTCTTATGTAATACTTGCTGTATTCCTCGCATACTTCGCAGTCGACGCCCCATAATCTCATCAGAACGTTTCTGCATCCGGCCGTCTGGAACGCCCTGCCCATCATCATCGCGCCGTCCCCGTTGATATTTCCTCCGTAGCAAATGTCTGACCCGGGCAAGGCAACGGTGTGAGCCGCCATACGAAGGTTCATTATTTCTTCAACGGTCAAAAAACCGTCGTATTCGCCCAGAAAGCTTTTATTCTGAGTTAATATTATCGCAGGTTGACGTATCCATGCTGCCGTCGGGTCCATTATGCAGTTGGTACAGAAAGATACGTATCCGTATTTGTCCAGGGGCATTTGAAATACGGATTCCTCGCTCGCGTTAGCCCCGGACATTATTTTGCCGTTACCGCCAAATATGCCGAGCACCATATCCGCCATTGCCTTCGAAAACCCCCGGGCGGGAAAGAGCGTTCGGGCGTGTTCCGTGTCTCTATCGTCGTCCTTTGAATGTCTCCAATACAACAACGCTTCTTTTATCATTTTATCGATCCCGCTCACGGACACGGTTTCGTCATCGCTTAAAGATGTCACCGGCTCCGACATCACAAGCACGGCGTCGGTACTCTTCAGGGCCCTGCTTTCCCTGTGCGCCCTCAAATTCATAAGGGAAGTCACGGATTGCGCGTACGTAATATCGTACTTGTCCCCCAGGTAGTTGACCCCGACAGGATAAGACCCGTACCTGCCAGCCGAGATTCTGTCTTTTACTGGAAGGCTCGTGACGAGGGACGAAAAAGGCACTACCCCGAGCGATTCATCGGGAACGATAACAAGCTTCGCCCCTTTCGGCGTTCCGCTTAAAATATCACCGAATAGTATTTCAAAAAAATCGTGCGAAAATGCCGGTTCAAACGCGCTTAGCTCGCCCTCTTGCCCGCTTTTCTTAAAAAAAGACATATATTTTCGCACAAGTTCGTCGATCTCGTCTCTTGTTTTGCCTATTGTTCTTGCCGTAAACCTTTTGTCGTAGCCCCTGTAGACAAAAAGATAGGTGACATATTTCGTAACCTCGAACTCAACCAAAACTTCATCGGGGTTTATCTTGATTTCATGCACATTCACGGCTTCTGGATATTTAACCGAAGCATACCAGGGATGATCACGCCTTATTTGCTCTATCAAATCTTGTTTTTTGCTCTCCAGGTATTTAAGTTCCTTCTCCCGGGACCAGTATTCGTCCTTCCTGTCGTTCTTGTAAAGAACATCCATTTCCTTTCTTACCCCCCTTAACGCGGTAAGAAGGTCTTCCTCCTTCTCAGCTATAGCGGAAGGAAGCTGCTTGTTCCTGAAATCGGCATTCGCGCCCGTGAGTTCCGCGAATTCCTGAAGTTTCAGGTTTTCGGAATGTCTAAAAGCGCCTTTAGCGTCGTTCATGCTCATATATGTTCTGACGAGACCTTCATAGGGTTCCGTTCTTTTGATGCCCCATACCGTAAAATCAAAAAAATTGGCTTTTTCGTCGGCATCAAGGCGTTCCCTTTCGGCCTCTACCATTGTAACCGCCTGGCCGAACAGTTCTTTTGCGGTCGTATATTCCCAGAATCCCAGTTTGCTCTGGGCAAGCCCGCAATATGCGGAAACAGCCTGCCCCGTGTTCCACTCCGAAACATTTTCCCGAATGGCTTTTTCGTAATATTCCGATGCCGTGGCGTAATTCTTTTTCATCAGGTTTAGCCTCGCCAGCCGTAACGGGTCTTTTATTCTCTTGCAGGCCTTCTGCGCAACCTTAATCTCTCCTTTGTCAAGGCAGACATCCGCTATCAATATATCAATGTCTTCGTGAGGCAGCTTCATTTCCTTCCGCATCTCTATTGCGTACTCGTAATATTCGGTCGCCTTGCGGAACTGGCCCTGTTCGTTGTGCAGTAATCCGAGGTTAACCAGTATCGCGCAGACGTTGCGTTTATTGCCTTCTTCACTGTAAAGCTTCAGCGCCTCGTTAAAATACCTGAACGCCTCTTCGTAGTGGCCGATGCTTCTGTAAACACCGGCTAGATTCGTATAATTTTCGATTACCATATCCTTGTATCCGATATCAGTAAAGAATTTCTGCGAGTTTTCGAGATAATTTATCGCGCGTTCGAAAAAGCGGATATTCTTGTACACGAGGCCTATGTTCGCCAGGTTGCATCCTATTATATTCTTGTCCCCCACGCTCTGCGCGAGCGAGAGAGACCTTTCAAAACACGAAATAGCCTTCGAATAATTGCCCATGCTGAGAAACACCGAACCCTTGCCCAGGACCGATTTCGCTTCGCAGTCGTTGTGGCCGAATTCAACGCTCTTTTTAATCGCTTCGTCCACCCCGTCCATCGCCTCGCGGTATCCTCCAAGGGACATGTACACGTATGCGGTATTGAGGATATTTTCTATTATCAGCCTGTGTTCCTGCAGTTTCTCCGCAATGGCCCTTGATTCCGAAAAATGCGAAATTGCCGTTTTGTAATTTTTTAAATTCACGTATACCCTGCCAATATCGGCAAAACAGCGCATTTTTCCGCGTTCGTTTGCGGTCTTGTTAAAAATATCCAGCGCTTTTCTTAAATATTCGGTGGCGTCGGAATCCTCATGAATCTCCCTGTAAAAATTCCCCAGATCCCTGTACGATATGCCCAGGATGTTTTTGTCCTGAAAGGACTTGGCAAGTTTTATCTCTTCTTCAAAGCATTTTCTCGCAAGGTCGTAATCGCCGATTTTCGAATACACGCTTCCCAGATTAGAAAGAAATACCACGATGAGCTCGTCGTTTTTCGTGGAACGTGCGAGTCCGAGGCCCACTTCCCAAGTTTTCGAGGCACCGAGGTAGTCCCCGTTTTTGAACAGCAGTTCGCCTTCTTCCAGAAAACTATCGGTCGCGCCGAGCGACATTTCCCTGGCTGACAGGCTACAAACGAGGCAAAAGACGGTGAGCAGCGTAAAAACAGACTTTTGCATATGCATTTAAACCTGAAGACTTCAAAATCAATCCGAAAAACCGTGGTACTTAAAAAGTAAAAAACTCCAAAGATGCGGCGTTTTCGCACCTATGGAGCTCTACCTGTAAATCCTGGTAAATCCGGACATTTTGCCCCTCAACGGTCGGCGTTTCCCATCCCCGTCAAAAACAATATACAACAAAAAAAGGCATATTACAAGCTCCCGTTTAAACCGCTTTTTTCTAAATTGTCAGTGTCGCTCACCCAACTAACGAGTATCCCCGACAGGCCTTCGATATCGTCTTCCGTTAGGTTCGCTAATTTGTCAATTCCGTGCCATTTTTGAAGGCATTTCCTACAGCATATGCCCGTCGCGTGCTGGGCTTTAAAAACCGGATGCCCCCTGTACGGGGTCTGTCTGCCGTCCCTCGCGCGATTGAAAGAAAAAAGGCGCTCCCTGAGGAAGCGCTTCGCGTGTTCGCGTATGGCCAAAATTCCCTTTTTTTCAACGTAGGCAACGTCCTCGGCGTCCATTTTAAAACCGGACCTGAAAGACGATTTCGCCGTCTTTTTCTTGAGTTTTTCGTAAGAGAGCATAAACCCAACTATTTAAGGCGCTCTTCGGAAAGCCGCAGGTGGTCGCTTTCTATTTCGACAAGCGCCTCGAATATCTGTTTTATTCGCTTGTTTTCGGACTCCGAGGCGGCTTTTTTGTAGAACTGTATGGCGCGGGACTCCCGCAGATGGGATTCGTTAAGGTTTTCAAGGTTTTTTTCAGAACACGTTTCGGTCCTTTCCGGAACGGAATTCATTTTCAAGATTTTTTTCCATATGGACGCGTGTTCCGCCTCGATCTTAGCAAGAGCCTTGAAAAGGAGTTTACCTTCGTGATAGCTCGTTTTACGGGCCGCGCAAAAATAAAACGCCGCGTTGCTTACTTCCACGTCGAGCGCTTTTTCGGCGTTTTTTCTGTCCGTTTCGTTGAGATCGGCGTCAAAAGACACGTGCGCGATCTTCGCTTCCGCGATATACTTCTTGTGGGCACCGCAGAAAGGGCAGTTGTCGGGCGGATTATTGCCTATGTAAGGATCGCCGCATATTTCACATCTCCACAGACGGACCATTTCCTCCTCCTCTGTTGCTTTCACTTCACTATTGTTTTTTTAAATGCGGCCGCCGCGGCAACGTACGCATCAAGATCCGGATCGGAAAAAAGCACGAACCTTATCTCTGAAAAAGCGCTTTTCTCAGCCGTTTTAAAAACGGATTTTACGGCGATAGCACTGGCCGCATCTATCGGGAATCCGTACGCGCCCGTGCTTATCGAAGGAAACGACAACGATTTCACGCCATTTCTGCCGGCAACGTCAAGGGAGCTGGCGTAAGCGCTGCGAAGAAGTTCGTCCTCTTTTGACCTGCCGCCTCTCCAGACGGGCCCGACAGCGTGTATCACGTATCTCGCCTTTAAATTCCCGCCGGAAGTGATGACCGCCTTTCCGGTCTCAAGTCGGCCTATCTCGGAGATTATCCTTTTGCATTCCTCGATTATCTCAGGTCCGCCCGCGCGGTGTATGGCGCCGTCCACCCCTCCGCCGCCCATAAGCGAGCTGTTGGCAGCATTTACTATCGCTTCCGTATCCTGGTCGGTGATGTCTCCCCTGAGAAAACTTATCTTTGTGCTGCCGACCGAAAAATCCATTAAAGACACCTATTTTTTAGCCTTTCCCTGGCTTGCAACGGCTTCCATCGCTCTTTTTATTTCTTCGGGGTCGCCGAGGTAGTAATGCTTCACGGGCTTGAGGTCTTTGTCAAGTTCGTAAACAAGCGGCATACCTGTGGGGATGTTAAGGTTAACTATGTCCGCGTCCGAAACATTGTCGAGGTATTTTACGAGAGCCCTCAGGCTGTTGCCGTGCGCCGCGATTATGACTTTTTTGCCGGATTTGATGGAAGGAGCTATAGTCTCGTGCCAGTAAGGCATAAACCTTGCCACGGTGTCCTTGAGGCATTCTGTAAGTGGAAGTTCTTTTTTTGAAAGGGATTTATACCTCGGATCGTTGCCCGGGTACCTTTCGTCAGACTCTTCCAGGGCCGGCGGAGGCATATCGTAGCTCCTCCTCCATATCTTCACCTGGTCTTCGCCGAATTTTGCCGCCGTTTCGGATTTGTTGAGGCCCTGGAGGGCCCCATAGTGGCGTTCGTTCAGCCTCCAGGAGTTCTGAACCGGAATCCACATAAGGTCCATCTCGTCAAGCATTATCCAGAGGGTCCTGATAGCCCTTTTCAACACGGACGTGTAGGCAATGTCAAAAACAAAACCTTCTTTTTTAAGGAGCTGCCCCCCTTTATGCGCTTCATTAAGGCCTTTTTCGGAAAGATCGACGTCCTTCCAGCCGGTGAACCTGTTTTCTTTGTTCCAGGCGCTTTCGCCGTGCCTGACCAAAACCACTTTATGCATACTGATTCTCCTTGCTCTTGGTTTTTCGACTGTTAATTATACAACATAGGTCATAACGATTTCAAATAGATGAACCTTACGATGAAAATTACGGCAAGCACATAAACCAGGGGGGATACTTCTTTTCCGCGGCCCGTGAAGATTTTCAGCGCCGCGAAGCTTATGAACCCGGCCGCGATGCCCGTGGCTATGGAAAAGGTAAAAGGCATTACAATCATAACGATAAACGCCGGTATGCTCTCGGAAAAGTCCTTCCAGTTGATCTTAGTAACCGTCTCGAGCATCATGCATCCGACAAGCACGAGCGCGGGAGCGGTTATCGGATGAAGGAGCGTCCCATTGGCGTTCAAAAACCCTCCGCCTATCATCTTGATGAGCGGCGCGAAGAATATCGCCGTGAAAAAAAGAAAACCCGTAACGACGCTCGCAAGGCCGGTCTTTCCGCCGGCGGTTATGCCCGCGGCGCTCTCGATGTAGCTCGTCACGGTAGGCGTGCCGCACGACGCCCCGACGCACGTTCCAACGGCGTCGCAGAGCATCGCCTTTCCGGCCCTCGGGAGTTTTCCGTGTTTCATGAAACCGCCTATCTCGCCCACACCCGCGAGCGTGCCGACCGTGTCGAATATATCTATGAAGAGAAAAATAAAAACCACTGAAATAAAACCCATGTTCAGCGCGCCGTTTATATCCATCTTGAGGAAAGTCGGCGACATCGAAGGCGGCGCGGAAACTATCCCCTGATAATCTACCACGCCCAGAGGGATACCCAGAACCGCCGTTATGAGGATGGCCCACAGAAGGGCCCCTCTCACGTTCTTGATGATAAGCACGCACGCGATGAGAAAACCCGCCGCCGAAAGAAGCACCGGCGTGCTCGTCACGTTCCCGAGGGTAACGAAGGTGGCCGGATGGGAAGCGATAACCCCCGCGTCCATCAGCCCTATGAAGGCGATGAAAAGACCTATGCCGCACGCGGTCCCGTACCTCAGGCACGAAGGTATCGAATCCACGAGCGCCTGCCTGACGTTCGTGAGCGTAAGAAAAAGGAAGATGATGCCTTCAATGAACACGCATCCCAAAGCCGTCTGCCAGGGAATTTTCATCGTAAGGCAGACCGTGTAGGTGAAAAACGCGTTTATCCCCATGCCGGGGGCGAGCGCGATGGGGTAGTTCGCGTACAGCCCCATGAACATTGTCGCAAATCCCGCGGCGATGCATGTGGCTATCATCGCAGAGCCGAAATCAAGCCCGGCCTGCGATATCATTGCGGGATTGACGAAAATGATGTATGCCATCGTCATGAACGTCGTTAACCCGGCCAGAACTTCGGTCTTGACCGTCGTACCGTGCTCGCTCAGCCTGAAATATTTCTCGATCGCTTTCATATCGGTATTATGTTCTCTTCTTCGCGAGGATCATCTCGTCCGACTTTTTCCACGCGGGATCGACCACGCAAAGAAACACCAGGTCTTCCCGTCCGAGGTTTTTAATTAACTGAACCGAACGCGGAGGTATGTAAACGGTATCCCCCGGAACCACCGTTTTCCTTTCGCCGTTAATGTGCATCCTGCCCCGCCCTTTGAGTATATAGTAAACCTCCGAGCTCTTAAGCCTGTGCGGCAGCGAAACGCGCCCCTGTTTTAACGTGGCGTGCGCGAGACTGTACCGCAGTTTCAATTTTTGCTTGGCGGGATGGAGTATTTCCTTAAGGCGGGTTTTGTCTCCGGCGGTAAAAACCCCGCATTTGGCAAGTTTCTTTATCAGCATTTTCACGCTCCGATTATCAGCGGGATAAGACGGGAACCGAACACGAAAACCCCGATAATTGCCGCGCTTATTGAGCATACGAGCACCGCGCCTGCCGCGACGTCCTTGGCCTTCTCCACCATTGGATGAAAATCAGGAGACGCTACGTCGGCGAGGAACTCCAGGGCCGTATTCAGGGCTTCGGAAGTCCAGACAGCGGCTATAGCAAGCACTATCCAGCACCATTCGCTGCTTGTCAGCTTAAAATACACGCCTGCCGCGCAGACGGTGATAGTCGCAAGGCCGTGAATCCACGCGTTATGTTCGTATTTTATCATGGTCGCGATGCCGTTTATGGCGCACCGAACGCTGCAGAAGCGCGAATAAATGAAGTTAAAAATACTTTTCATGAGTTTATCCTGTCAGTTTAGTACGCCTGCCACGCACGCCGTGATAAAACACGCGAGAGTCCCCGCGACTATGGACTTTATGCCCAGCGAAGAGGCAAGGCCCTTCTTGCCGGGCGAAATGGCGCCTATGCCGCCTATGAGTATGGCCAAGCTTCCGAAGTTTGCAAACCCGCAGAGAGCGTAGGTGGAAATGACGACGGACTTCGGCGAAAGAACTCCCTGGGCAACGAGATCCTTCAATTTGAGATACGCAAGGAACTCGTTGAATACCGTTCTCGTGCCCAGGAGATCGCCCACCACGGACGCTTCAGAAGGCGGCACGCCCATTACTACCGCGAAAGGCCAGTAGATAATACCCATTATATTTTCGAATGAAGTGCCAAAAAGGCCGAAAAGAGCGTTTATCATCCAAAGCAGGGACACGAAAGCTATAAGCATCGCGCCTATCTGCAGGGCAAGGTTCAGCCCTACCGAGGCGCCGTTCGCGGCGGCTTCTATCACGTTGTGTTCGTCGGTTTTATTGTCAAATCTGACATCCGCCGTTTTCGGCGTTTCGACTTCAGGTATAATGACCTTTGACAAAAGAACCGCCCCGGGCGCGCTCATAATCGACGCCGCGAGCAGGTGCCCGGGTTCCGCCCCGAAACTGGCATATGTTGCCATCACGCTTGAAGCGATTGTGGCCATGAAAGCCGTCATCACCGTAAAAAGCTCGGACCGCGTCATCTGCGAAATGTACGTCCGTATGGCGGTGACCGATTCGATGCCCATGAAAATCAGAAGAGCCGTTCCCACGGATTCGGCGCCGGAGGTTTTCATCGAACGGCGCATGATCTTCGCGGCTATTTTCACGAAAAACTGTATGATCCCGTAATAATAGAGAATTCCCATCAAGGAAGAAACGAAAATTATAATCGGGAGGACTTTAAACGCTATTACCGCGCCAATATTAAGGTCCTTCGGGAGGTTGCCGAAAACGAACGAGGCGCCCCTGTCGCTGAAGGAAAGTACCGCGTCGAAAGCAATGCGGGCAAAATCAAAAATGGCCTTGCCGATAAACGTTTTTAAGATAAAAACCGCGAAGGCCAGTTGCAGGGCAAATCCCCACAATACGGTTGCCCAATTAATGCGGCGCCGATTCTCGGACAGGAGAAAAGCTATCCCTAAAAAAACGACAATTCCGGTTAATCCCGTTAATCTTACCATTTTTCCTCGGACAATGAGGAAATCTTACAAAAAATCAAATAAAAAAGCAAACCCCTGATTCTTCAGAAGTTTGCCCGTCCATCACGCCTTGTATCGCGTTATTTTACATTAAACGCGAAACCACGCATTCCCTTAAATACGAAAAATCTATCGGTTTTATCAGATAGTCGTACGCTCCGGAACTGAAAGCCTCGACTATCTTATGCGAACTGCTGTTGCCGGTTATCATCACTATGAGCAGCTTCGGCCTGATCTTCTTTATTTCCCTCAGGGTCGATATGCCGTCAAGTTCCGGCATGGCTATGTCAAGCAGAACGAGATGAACCGGATTACTTTTTACTATTTCCAGCGCGTCCCTTCCGCCGCAGCTCGTCATAACGTTAAATCCTATTTTTGACAAAAATTCCTTCAGCACGATGAGCACGTCCGCTTCATCGTCTACCACAAGCACGTTTTTAGTTTTGTCGCTCTCTTTTGAAGAGTCGAACATATTTCCCTCGGTAAGCCTTCGCCGTTGATTTAATAAGGCAGCGACCAGAATTCATTTTTAATGAATCCGGCCGCTGCCCGCCCCCCAACGGCTAGATTCCCCCTGATTGAACACACATTATACAAAATTCTCTTTTTCCAGGCATTTCTTTACCTTCGTTACAAGATCGCATATCTCAAAAGGCTTGATTATGTAATCCTGCGCGCCCATGCGAACCGTTTTGACCACCGCGTCGATGGTAGCGTAACCGCTGATGACGATAACGTCGGTGTCCGGAGACAATTCTTTGGTTTTTTTAATCACGTTGAATCCGCTCATCTTTGGCATCTTTATATCAGTAATCACCAGATCATACTGGTTTTCGGAAACTTTTTGGACCGCCTCGTCGCCGTCGTAACAAGCCTCCACTTCGTAACCTTCGTTAACAAGCACCCTTTTGTAAATGTCGCAGATCTTGTCTTCATTGTCAACGACCATAATGCGCTTTCTGGACATAACAACCCTCTCTTTCCTAATCGGCTTTTTCCTGATGCTTTCCGACGAGCATGTCAATGTAAATCTGCCTGAATGTCCTCAGGGCCGGTTTAAGCCCCGTTTCTTTCTCCGCTATATATTCGGCCGTGGTTTTAATTATGCCGCTGACATTGTCCGGCATACGATGCTGACCGGGTTTTCTTCTTATTTTCAATTTTGATCTTAGTCTGTTGAAAAATGACTTCAGGCCGCTTTCCGTAAAATCCACGGTTCCCAATCGGCGATTATAACCGGCATCCCGGAGCTTTAAACTATACGGGTCCAAATAAAGAACTTGAATGCTTTCGTCTATGTTTTTTAAAATACCTTTGATGTTCAGGCTTTCGACCCCGGGGGTTCTTGTGTCAACAACGACAAAATCGAATTCCTCTTCTTTTTTTAGTGTCTCTATTGCGCTGAATTTATTCGAAGCCTGCAATATCGTATGGCCTCTTCCAAGGCCCGTGCGCAGAATCTCGATTATGGCTCTGTTGGTCGTTAGTACCAGTGATTTCAATGCCTTTTGCATACTTAAACAGGTTCCCTAAATATTGTTCTATACTGCCTACATATATGCAAAAAGACTGCCATGAAATTGGTCATTTATTTCGTGCTTTCGACCAAATCCTAGAAAAAATAGGCACAATTGTACACAATTTTGTGCACTTTAAAACGCGTGGATTATTCAGTAATTTTACTGGTTTTTGTCCCTCGTCTTCGTTCTTGATTCTTTTAGGAACGGCTGGAGGTTAAAAAGCCTGATTTTATAGATGAGGGCGTTTCTGTGTATCCCGAGCAGGCTGGCGGCTTTCGACTGGTTCCAATTCACTTTTTCTAAGACCTTGAGAATGAACTGCTTCTCGAACTCTTCCCTGGCATTCCTGAGTGAAATCTTGTCGAAATTTGAAGCGCGCGGTTTTTCTTTTTCATACATCACTATGTCAAGCGGAAGCTTTTTATGCGATATCACGGTCTCGTTGCTGATGAGAGCCACCAGACGTTCAATGATATTTTTCAGCTCCCTGACGTTACCTGGCCAGTCATAGGCCATAAAACTCCCCATACCCTCTTCCGTGATGCCCTTCACGCTTTTATTGAACCGCCTGTTGTACATCTTGATGAAATAATCCGTTAAAAGAGGGATATCTTCCCTGCGTTCGCACAAACGCGGAACCGCCACCGGAATCACGTTGAGCCTGTAGTAAAGGTCCTCCCTGAACCTTTTTTCCTTGACTGCCCTGGCCAGGTCGGTATTTGTCGCTGCCAGTATTCTCGTGTCAATTTTTATGGTCTTGTTGCCTCCCAATCGTTGTATCTCTCGCTCTTCGAGAACCCTCAGTATCTTGCACTGTATATCAGTCCCGAGATTTCCTATTTCGTCAAGGAACAACGTGCCGCCGTTGGCGAGCTCGAACTTGCCCGTTTTCTGGCCGGTGGCGTCCGTGAACGCTCCCTTTTCGTGCCCGAAAAGCTCGCTTTCAAAAAGGTTCGAAGGTATTGTGGCGCAATCCACGGCCACGAAAGACATGTCTTTTCGCGCGCTCACGCCGTGAATGGCCCTCGCCACAAGCTCTTTTCCGGTCCCGCTGTCGCCGGTTATCAATACGGTCGACTGGTTTTTGCCCACCTCGCTTATCGTGGAAAAAAGCTTCTGCATTACCTCGCTTTTTCCGACCATGTTTACATAGGAGTCTTTACCGAGCTCGGACCGCAGGTATGTCACCTCCTTGGTCAGTTCCCGTTTTTCAAGAGCTTTTTCAATAGTCGCCAAAAGATCGTCCACATCGAAAGGTTTCGATATGTAGTCATACGCCCCGAGCTTCACGGCTTCTATGGCCGTCTTGACCGTTTTTATCGCCGTAACCATTATGACCTCGGCGTCGCTTATCTTCTTTATTTTTTGAAGGCCCGCCAGGCCGTCCATTTCCGGCATCATTATGTCGAGCAGTATGATGTCTATCTGTTTTGCATTTAATACCGAGAGAGCTTCCCGGACACTTGACGAAAGATAAAGTTCGAACTTGTCCTCAAGAAGCATCTTGTACGCTTCTTTCATGCTTTCTTCGTCATCTACGACAAGAACGCTGTTTTTAACGCTCACGTGTCCTCCTTCCTTTAAGTTCGTTGACGTATTCATTGACGCTCCGCCTCGAGATATTGACGGCATAATATTTTTTCAGTATTTCCTGTATTTTTTTGTCGTTCAATTTTGCAGGATGCGAGCGAATGACGTTCCCGACGCGTATCTTGTTTATATCCTTTTTCGAAGGAATCAAATAACTCAACGGCACTTCCACTCCGCCCGGGGTTACCACGCTTCGGGCGTATATTGCCCTTGAAACGCTGCTGCCGCCTATGCCTATGTCCTCCGAGAGCTGCCTTTGTGAATAAGCAACGAGCAACCTTTCGTCGCCGGACAGCAGATACGCTTTCTGAATCTCGGATACCTTCTCCAATATCCGGTATACCGCGGTTTTTCGTTTATTTACAAGCTTTGCCTTTTCTATGAGCCCCGATATCCTTTTTACCTCTTCTTCCGTGAAAAAACCCTTCTCTTTGAGGTCCTTGAGCCTTTTGAAATCGAACACATATCTTCCGCTTGCGAACGCGGGAGAGGACATGTTCAGGAAGAAACCTTCCTTTTCATCGCAGCTGATGCCCGCTATTTTCGTGAAATTCAGGCTTGAATCGTAACATACCGCCGACGGAAAAAAGAATTCGTTCTGCACGGAAAGACTGTTCACGAAATCGTTGAGAAGCGCGATGTCGCCCTTATCAAGCCCGCAGGCGGCCGCCACCTCTGCCGCGTTATGTCCTTCCTCGTTGCAAAGGAAGTACTTTCTGAAGTTTGCCTCGCCGATTTTTCTTATTATCCCGACCTCTTCTTTATTTTCGGCCATTAAGCTCTCGATGTCAGAACCCGATACGTCTCTGCTCACCTGTTCCAATATGGGCACCGTTGAGAGGTCAAAGCGCATCTTCGGCAGTCTTTTGCGCGTGATTACCTTGTCGGCAGGATTCTCCGGAAATGCCAGTCTCCTAAAAAGAGGGTCCTTTTCAAGCTCAACTATGAACTGGTTGAATTTCTTTTCGTTCTGCTCCAGGAAAGAGGAGATGCGGATTTTCTGGGTAAGTTTAAGCTTTGGCTTAGGAGCCAGTTTCTGGCGAAACGACAAGCTCATTTGAGTTGCCCCAAAGATATTGAATTATCGGTATGTTTTTGACCCCCATAATATTATACAAAATTTTGGGCAATTTTCAAGTAGAAAAAAATGCATAAAAAAACAGCGTGTTTTTTAGTGAATATCGCTTATATGCTTTTTGGCAGGACCCCACGACCGTTATTCAAGGGTTTCAGGGGCTTCCGGCAGGTACCGCCGGAACGGCGGTTAACGAGAAACCACGCGGCGCGTACCGCTGCCGCGACAATTCATTCTTCGGCCTCTTTTTCAGTTTCTTCTTCTGTCTGAAAGATTATCTCTTTTTCCGTAGTTCCGAACTTGATGCAATTCGTCCAGATTTTTATCTTATCGCCGTCTTTTAGCCCCGGAACGACGTACAATGCTTCCTGTTTTCCCGCTGACCCCTGAAGCCCGTATTTCTGGCTCACTATTTCCTTCCCGTTAAGCATTACCTTGATCTCGCCAATGTAGTGTTTCGCGGGATCTTTTACCTGGTGAGTTACGGAAACCGAGATCTCGTCGCCGTCAACACCGACTTCAATTGATTTAGCGGGATGCGCGCGGGCCGCATCAACCAGAAAAAATGCAAGTGACAATAGAACGATAAATCTTGCGACCATTCTTCCTCCTAATTCCTGAACCTGTATTCCACCTCATCAGGCGAGATAAGCCCAAGCTCTTTCCTGGCTATGCGCTCGATGTAGGTCGGGTCGGATTCAAGAAAATATACCTCTTTTTTAAGAAGCGCGTTCTCTTTTTTCAGGCTGACAAGCTCCTGTTTCAGCTTGTGCATTTCCCAGTAGCGCCGCAGCATTTTCCTGAAACCGGCGTTGCCGAACAGAAACAGCAGTAGCGCTATGATGCCTATGATTTTGAGCGTGCGGCTTTCGATCTTCATGGAAATAGCGGGCTGCCCCCCCTGATAAACTTATTTTGCCGCCTTGAAAGCCTTCATGCCGGCGTACTTCGCCTTTGAACCAAGCTCTTCTTCTATCCTGAGGAGCTGGTTGTACTTGCAGATCCTGTCCGTCCTCGAAGCCGAGCCGGTCTTTATCTGCCCGGTATTTAAAGCCACGGCAAGGTCCGCTATGAAAGAATCTTCCGTTTCGCCCGAGCGGTGGGAGGTTATCGCGGTGTATCCGGCGCCGTAGGCCATCTGTATGGCGGCCACCGTCTCGGAAAGCGAGCCTATCTGGTTGACCTTGATTAGTATTGAATTGGCAATGCCCTTCTTGATGCCTTCGGAAAATATCTTCGTGTTTGTCACGAAAATGTCGTCGCCGACAAGCTGCGTCTTGGAACCAAGCGCTTCGGTCATTTTTTTCCAGCCGTCCCAGTCTTTTTCGCTCAAACCGTCCTCGATGGAGGCTATGGGATAGTTTTTAAGCCAGCCGGCGTAGAACTCTATCATCTGATCCGAAGTCTTCACCTGGTCCTTTTTTTCGCCTTCGAGCGTGTACTTGCCTCCCTCGTACAGCTCGCTTGCCGCGCAGTCAAGGGCCAGAAGTATGTCCTTGCCAAGGGTGTATCCCGCCGCTTTGACTGCCTCGGCTATGACCTCAAGCGCTTCCTCGTTCGATCCCAGATTGGGCGCGAAGCCGCCTTCGTCGCCAACGCTGGTCACGTACTTTTTCTTTTTAAGCACGCTCTTGAGGTTATGAAAAACCTCGGCACCCATCCTGAGGGCTTCCCTGAAAGTCGGCGCGCCCACCGGAGCTATCATGAATTCCTGAAGGTCCACGTTGTTGTCGGCGTGTTCTCCTCCGTTCAGTATGTTCATTAGCGGCACGGGAAGCAGGTACTCGTTCGATTTCACGCCCAGCACCTTTCTTATGTGCTCGTAGAGAGGTGTTTTCGCATCGGCCGCGCCGGCTCTCGCCGCGGCAAGAGACACTCCGAGAATCGCGTTGGCACCCAGCTTTGACTTGAAATCCGTTCCGTCAAGGCCTATCATTTTCTCGTCTATCCTTTTCTGTTCCGATATTTCCGTTCCTACAAGCGCGGGTCCCAGCGTTTTGTTTATGTTGTCCACCGCCTTGAGGACGCCTTTGCCGAGAAAACGCTTTTTGTCGCCATCCCTGAGCTCAAGAGCTTCCCTTTCGCCTGTCGAAGCGCCCGAAGGCACCGCCGCCCTTCCCAGCACCCCGTTTTCAAGCAGCACGTCCGCCTCTATGGTAGGGTTTCCCCTTGAGTCGACAATCTCGCGTCCCGTTATTTTCTTGATTTTTGACATTTTCTTCCTCCTTGAAATATTTTTTTGAATTTAGACTATACTATTTTTAAGGCAAATTGTAAATCCCGATAGAGATGCGTGGCAAGGCCTTTTAACCAAAACCATGACAACTTCACTAACAAAATTGCAAAAACACGATAAACCCCGCCACGGACGCTTATAGAACAGCGGGCTAAACCCCGCGCGAATCACTCTCTTATGACTCCTCCGCCGAGCACAACGTCTCCGGAATAGAACACCGCCGACTGACCCGGAGTCACGGCAAATTGAGGCTCGCTAAAAAATATCTTCACGCCCTTTTTCGCGGTTCCTATTTTGGCCTTTGAAGGCCGGTGGAGATACCTTATCTTGACCTCGCATCGCATGGGGAGTTTCGGCCGCCTGCCGGAGACCCACGAAACGCGCTTCACGGAGCACATTGCGGAACTCGCCTCTTCCCTCGTTCCCACCAGCAACCTGTTTTTATGCGGGTCTATCCGCCGCACGTACAAGGGCACGGCGCTCGAAAGCCCAAGCCCGCTTCTCTGGCCTATGGTATAAAAAGGAAAACCCTTGTGAAAGCCCAGCGTCCTCCCGGATGTGTCCGTAATCCTGCCTCTTTCCATTATCCCGCCGAAACCCCTGACATATGACCTCAGGAAATCCGGATAACTGCCCTTGATAAAGCATATCTCCTGGCTCTCCGGCCTGCGCGCGACCGGAAGCCTGCCCTTTCTTGCCAACTCCCTCACCTTTTCTTTTTTCATTTTTCCGATAGGGAAAAGCAGCCGCGAAAGCTCTCCCTGCCCCAGATTGTAAAGCACGTATGACTGGTCTTTCCGGGTATCGGCGCCTTTTTTAAGAAAATATTCCTTTCCCCTTTTTTCGATCACGGCGTAGTGCCCGGTGGAAAGATAATCGAAGCCGAGCTCCTTGGCCCTCTGCATCAGCAATCCGAACTTGATCCTTTCATTGCATACTATGCACGGATTTGGCGTCCTGCCCGAAAGGTATTCATAAACAAAGTTATCTACGACGCATTTTTTAAAATCTTTCTCTAAGTTGAACGTGTAATGCCTGATCCCGAGGAAATCACACACTCTTTTAGCCTCGCGGACATCATCAAGCAAACGGCGTTCCCCCGGTTTTGAAGCGCCGCCCTTTCCGCGCCACAGCTTCATTGTGGCGCCGGCCACCTCATAACCCTGTTTCTTCAGCAAAAAGGCGGCGGTGGATGAATCCACCCCGCCGGACATGGCCACCAATACTTTTTTCATTTTTTTTCAGCCGTTTTCCTGTTCTTCCAGATAGGCGACATCTTCCTCAGTTTCTCCACCGCCGCAGGAAGCACGGACATCACGTAATCTACGTCGTCCTCCGTGTTTCCGTGTCCGAATGAAAACCTCAATGTCCCTTGAGCTAAAGCCGGATCAACGCCCATCGCCTTTAAAACGTGCGACGGCTCAAGCGACCCGGAAGCGCAGGCGGACCCTGTCGAGCAGGCAATGCCTTCTAAGTCAAGCGAAAGCAGAAGGGCTTCTCCCTCAACGCAGGAAAAACTGGCACTCGTGACCGAAGACAGCCTCTCTACCCCGGCGGCGTTTATCGTCACTTCGGGTATTTCTTTCTTCAGGGATTTTTCGAACTTATCCCTCAATTCAGCGAGACGTTCCTGCTCCTTTGGCATACCCAGAACAGCTAGCTCAAGCGCCTTCGCCATCCCGACTATTCCGGCAAGGTTCTCCGTGCCGGCCCTCAAATTCCGTTCGTGGTGGCCTCCGTGAAGCAAGGGTTCGAGTTTCGCGCCTCTTCTTACGTAAAGACAGCCAACGCCTTTTGGCCCGTAGAACTTGTGGGCCGAAATGGACAAGAAATCGACTCCGAGCTCCTGCGCGTCGATTTTAAGCTTGCCCGCGGCCTGGACAGCGTCGGTATGAAAAACTATCTTTGGCAGTTTTTTTGCCGCCCGTTCCTCGTTTTTTTCCGCGATGAGCCTGCCGAGCTCTTTTACCGGCTGGACCGCGCCGGTTTCGTTATTGGCGAACATAACGCTTATCATCACGGTCCTGTCCGTCACGGCATTCATTATTTTTTCGGGGTCCACCGTTCCTCTGGCGCCGGCTTCCGCCAGCGTTATTTCAAAACCGTTCTTCTGGAGGTGCTCGCAGGGGTTCAGCACGGCGTGGTGCTCGATGGAAGACGTTATGACGTGTCCGCCCTTGCCGCTACAGGCGCCGGCGGCGCCTTTAACGGCAAGGTTGTTCGATTCGGTCCCGCAGGACGTGAAAATTATCTCCCGGGAACTTTCAGCGTTTAAAATCTCCGCGATTTTATCCCTGGCCTCTTCAAGGTGCTTTTTGGCCTCTTGTCCGAACGAGTGAACGCTCGAAGGATTGGCAAAAATTTCCCCCAAAAAAGGCTTCATGGCCTCAAAAACCCCGGTATCCATAGGCGTGGTAGCGCTATGGTCCAAATAAACTCTTTTTTTCGTCATTTCGATAATGCTCGCGGCCTTTTTTACTTTTTCTTGCCCGTTTCTTTTTCCTTGGTTTCATTTTTCATCTTTTTAAGGTTCTTGCTCTGTTCTTTCAGGATCTTCCCGCTTTTTTTGACGGTTTTGCCGGTTTTTTTAACCTTCGTCCCCTGGTCTTTTTCGTCGGATTCTGAAGGATCTTCGCATTTTTCCTCCATCTCCTCGCCTTTTTCCTCGATTTCCTGGCCCTTTTCTTCGGCTATTTCTCCCGCCTTTTCGACGTTTTCTGCCTGGTCCGCGACCACTTCCTGTTTTTCCTCAGCCTTCTGCCGGAGATCCTCAGTGTCCAGCTTCGGCATGTCAAACGCGTAAAGCCCTGTCGTGAAAAGACCCGCTACAATCGCAACAAAAATCTTCTTCATTCTTCTTCTCCTTTCCTGTTTTTTCGCAGCTTTCTTCCGCTTGTTCTCCGCGCGAACCGGAATATTCTGCCTTATTTAGCCGGGAAAAGCAACCCGCCTGTCAGCGGTTCCTTTTCCCTTTTTTCTTGCTGTTTATGTGGTCCTTCAAGTACCTCGAAAAAACGTGCGTGCCGGAGCT
This sequence comes from Endomicrobiales bacterium, assembly GCA_016930715.1. GTDB lineage: Bacteria > Elusimicrobiota > Endomicrobiia > Endomicrobiales > JAFGGC01 > JAFGGC01. The sequence goes on along the minus strand of JAFGGC010000018.1, from coordinate 18,714 downwards.
CCCAACGACAAAATACATGTCTTTCGAATTTTCCGGATAGAGCGCCGCCCTGATGGATTCAAGCCCCGGATTGCATATGGGCCCCGGCGGCAGGCCGTACTTCTTGTACGTGTTGTACGGAGAGTCCACGTCGAGGTCCTTGTACGTCAGCTTCTTCTTGTGCTTGCCGAGAGCGTAAAGCACGGTGGCGCAGGATTCAAGATACCACCGTTTCTTGAGCCTGTTGTGGAAAACGGCGGAAATTTTGGGTCTTTCATCCGCGACCTTTGCTTCCTTTTCTATTATAGACGCCAGCGTTACCACTTTGGCTTTTGTCATTTTTAGTTCCTTGGCGCGTTTCTCGAATTCTTCCGTGAAGTTTCTGTTGAACTGATCTTTCATTATCTTTATCACGGTCTCTTCGGGAAGGTTCGGAGCCAAGACGTACGTTTCCGGGAAAAGGTACCCCTCGAGCTTTCCGTCGTTTACCATTTCAAGGAACCTTGCCCCGTTTACGATCTTGTGCGACTCCAGAAGTTCGGCTATCTGCGCGCTCGTGTAGCCCTCTGGTATCGTGACCTTGTAGTACTGGCTCTTGCCTTTCGCCAGGATATGGACGATTCTAAGTATCCCTGAACGCGACGGTATCTTGTAGATACCAGCCTTTAGATCGTCGGACACGCCGAATACCCTCGTCAACGCGAGAAAAAGCGTTTCGCTGGCTATCAGGTCAGCATCTTTCAATATCCGCGCCGCTTTTCTCGCGGAAGAACCCTCGGGTATCGTCACTATCGCGCTTTTTGACGGTATGGTGCCCCACGTAAACCATAAAAACAGGAAAAACACCGAAAGAACGACGAGTCCTGCCAGCTTCTTGCCCATTATATTACCTTAGCCACCTTTTCTTGAACTCTTCCGCCATCCCGCCGGCTTCGCTGTTTCCGTTACCGGCAAAAGCTGAAACACTTTTCGTTACAGGAGCGAAAAGTTTCCTGAGAAAATCCTCCGCGGCTACGAATTTTATCCCCTTGCCCGCGAGAAGCCTTCTGATGCCCCTGTCGCTGGTCACCACGACCGTCTGGGAATTTTTTTCGCGCTTTTGCGCGATATCGCATATTCTTTTGTCGGCTGTCTTCCCCGCGCCGAATACAACGCTTATGCCCCGGTAACTCTCCCTGTCCGGGATACTGTCCATAAAAGGCACCTTAGCGGGCCCGTCGAACACCACCGTCACCGCGTTATTGGGGCTCCCTTGCGGTTTCTGCTCCGCTATCAGGTCAAGCAGTTTTTCCCTCCTCTGACGCAGCACCCCCTTTTCGAACAAGGGGTTGGAGGACGACTTTATGACGTTATAACCATCCACGACGTAATGAAGCATATTTATTTTGCCCGGTTTCAAGGCTTTGAGTCAAGGAAAGACTGGAGAATTATCGAGGCGGAGATTTTATCCCGCACTTGTTTTCTTTTTTCCCTTGAGACGTCCGCTTCTTCCACGAGCATTCTTTCCGCCTGGAGCGTGGTCAGCCTCTCGTCGACGAATTTTATCTCCGCCTTTGATAACTCGCCGATTTTGGCGGCGAACGAACGTATCTCGGGAACAAGACTGCCATCGGTGCCGTCCATGTTATACGGAAGCCCGAAGACTACCGTGCCGACCGTCTTTTCCATTATAATATCCGCTATTTTTTTGACGTCTTCGTCGCGCCCTGTTTTTTCCACGACAACAAGAGGAGCGGCCGTAACGCCCAGAATGTCGCTAACGGCTATCCCTATTCTTTTCGACCCATAGTCTATTCCCATGAACCTTGTCATTATCAATAATACCCCTTTTCCCCGTTCTCCGAAGCCCAGACAAACTTTCCGTCCGGATATTCGCCCCTCAGCTCTTCCAGCGTCACCAGCTTGTAGCCCCTGTCTTTGAGCTCCTGGATAATTTTCGGGAGCGCTTCAAGCGTGGCATCCATGCCCGAGTGAAGGAGAACAACCCCTTTGTCGTGCGACTGCTCGAGCACCTTTTTCACGATGTCCTGCGCGCTCATTTTTTCATGGTCCTTCGGTAACACGGTCCACAGGGCTATTTCCTGCCCGATCTCGCTTGCGATCTTGATGACCCTGTTGTCGTATCTTCCCCCCGGCGGCCTGAAAAAATCGCATTTCTGGCCGGTGAGGTCTTTTATCAATTTTCGCGTTATGACAAGCTCCCTTTTTACGTCCTCGTCCGGAAGCTTGGTGAGGTTCTTGTGCGAGAAGGTGTGCGATTCTATCTCGTTGCCGGCAAGGGCTATCTGGTGTATCAGTTCCGGATAAAGCAGCGCCTGCCTTCCGACCACGAAAAAAGTGGCGCGAACGTCGTTATCCTTTAAGACAGTAACGAGTTTTTCCGTGTGCCCCGGATGCGGCCCGTCGTCAAAGGTGAGCGCTATCTTATACGGATACCTTTCGACAGGATAGAACTTCTGCTCCTTGTCGCGCGAAGAAACCACTATGCTTCCCGTAAGAAGCAGTATTATGCACGCTACCAGGATTTCGTACCTGTAAATTACAAGATGGAACTTTATGTTAAACATTTTTCTGCAACCCGTAGCTTCTTTTGACGCTGTATTTCACTCCCTGCGTCTCAATCACGCTTCTCATTAACTCGACGCTGTGAATCCCGCAGGCGCCTGCTGAAACATCTTTCATGGCATTGACCCTTCTCGCGATTTCACCCGCGTTTTTCGCCGACCTGACCCTGCCCAGCGTCAGGTGCGCCCTGAACCCGCGTTTTTCTTTTTGAAAACCGGCGGTTGAAAGGCCTTCTTTTATGTCCGAAGCCAGCTTCTTTATCTCCTCCGCCCCTTCGGATATCCCTGCCCAGACAACCCTCGGCGGATTCCGGTCCGGGAAAACCCCCAATCCGCTGAAAACGACCCTTATGGCGCGGGACCTGGCGCAGACCCTTCCGAGAACGCCTTCTATCCCGGGGATTTCGGACTCGCCGACTTCGCCGAGGAATTTTAAAGTGATGTGAAAATTCTCCTTTTTCACCCAACTGACGTCAACGGGAAGGACTTTAAGGCGTTCCTGTACGTCCGACAGTGCTTCCTTCATCTCGTCGGGCAGGTTTATGGCTATAAAAAGCCTCATTTTTTCTTTTTTTGCTTTCGGACTTCGGTGTTATTGAGAAGTCGCCTTCTTAAAAGGTCAAGCGCGAAATTCGCCGCGCGTTCCCTTATCTCTATGCGGCTTCCGGAGAAAATGAATTTGTGCGCCTGCGGGCCTTCCGGGCCTGATATGCCCACGAACACCAGCCCGACCGGCTTTTCACTGGTCCCGCCCGCCGGTCCCGCGATGCCGGTAAGCGAGATCGAATAATCTGTCCCCGAAACCTTCTTTACGCCTTCAGCCATCTCCATAACCGTTTCTTCCGAAACCGCCCCGAATTCCTTTAGAGTCGCTTCCTTGACGCCGAGAAGCGTTTTCTTAGACTCGTTCGAATAAGTCACCGCCGCCTGCTTGAAATACAAGGAACTTCCCGGGATGTTAGTTATCCGGTGGGCGACCAGGCCTCCCGTGCACGACTCTGCCAATGAAAGCGTCTTTTTGTTCTTTATGAGAAGTTCTCCAAGGACGCTCTCGAGCGTCTGCCTGCCCTCGCCGTAAATATTTTCCTTCAAGACGTCGCGCAGCTCCTGCTTCAGGTTCGTCAACGTTTCGTCTATCAACAATTCGTCCTCGCCGGACACCGATGTTTTTATGTCGACTATCATCTGGTGGGCGAGTATCGTGAAGCTCACCACGCCCTTCTCAAGTTTTCTCTCGGCTTCGACTATCGGGCGTATTTTCTCGTCCACGGCCGATTCGCCCATTCCGCAGACGTGCAGGGTAAAAGACTTTTTTATGCCGGTTTCTATCCTTTTAAGCGCCGGGAATACCGATGCCTCAAAAACCGCCTGCATTTCCCGCGGCGGGCCCGGCAGGAGGAAAACCAGGAGTTTCTCGTTTTTGTCCGAATACGGCTTTTTATCCGTTTCTATCAGCTGACCCGGCGCCGTTCCGACAGGGTTTGAAAGAAGTTTAGCGCCCTCTATCAGGTACGCCTGGGACTCGTTGTTCTTCGGCATGTCTATGTTCCTGCTGACAAAATACCTGGCTATTTGGCTGAGGGCGTTCCTGTCAAGGACGAGTCTCCTGCCGAGAGTCTCCGCCATGGCTTCCCGCGTCAGGTCGTCGAACGTCGGCCCGAGACCGCCCGTCACTATAACGACGTTGCTTTCCCCGACTGCTTTCCTGAAAACTTCCTTCATCGTGTTCTTGTCGTCACCGACGGTAACGATCTGCGAAGGCTCAAGGCCTATGGACGAAAGGCGGTCGCCGAGAAAGGCCGAATTGGAGTTCAGCTTTCCCCCCAAAAGTTCCGTCCCGACGCAGATAACGGTCGTTTTAACGTTCAATTGTAGAATCCTATTTTTTTATCGCCTTCCGGCGCCGCCGCGAGTTTTATTTCGCCGAAACGCGCCTCGTACCTGGTCACGTTTTCCTGCAGCGCCGCGATAAGCCGTTTAACGTGTCCCGGGGAAGTTATGACCCTTGAACGCACTTTTGATTTCGGCGCCCTGGGCTGGATGAATATGAAATCCACTATGAACTCGTTCTCGGTGTGGCTTATCAGCGCGAGGTTAGAGTAAGCGCCCTGAGCCGTCGCGTCGTCAATCTCGATCTGTATTTCGTTCTTTTGCATTTCTTCCATACCGCCTCCTCGATTAAACGTCACGTTGTTTTTTTCTGCGCCCGGTGACGCCACGCTATGTTGACCAGGACCGCGAGAAGCGCCACCATTCCGAAAAGCACCAGCCTTGTCATCAGGATAAAATACCTGTTTGCGTCCGGCACCCCGCTCATCAGTACCGTGGGTATTCCCTGCTGCAGGAGCCAGAAAACCAGAAGCACGACAAGGAACAGCGGCGTCACGTACTTAATCACGTATTTATACAGCTTCGGTATCCTGATGTCGGCTCCGGAATGCATTTCGTCCCAGGCCCTGTCTATCCCGAAAACCCACGAGAAAAGAATGGTCTCTATCGTAGCGAACAAAACGAGGCAAAACGTTCCTCCCCAGAAATCAAGCTCGTCCACGACCCCGTGGCCGAGCAAGAACACCGAAGCCTGGCAGAGGACAAAGGTGACCGTGGCAAAGATCATTACCGCCTCTTTTTTTGTCACGTTGAATTCGTCCTCGAGAAACGATATCGCAGGCTGGGCAAGCGATATTGAAGACGTTATGCCCGCAAGAAAAAGGAGCATGAACCACATGAATGCGAAAACCGAACCCCACGCTATTTTCTGGAAAATAAGCGGCATCGTGACAAAACCGAGATTAAAGGCTCCGCTTTGAGCGACATTAACTATTTGTTCCGGACCGAAGAAAACAAAGGCCGCGGGTATCACTATGCTTCCCCCAAGTATCACTTCGGCGAATTCATTGGTCGAAGCGGAGGTAAGCCCGGAGAGCGCGACGTCATTGTGCTTCTTGAGGTAACTCGCGTAAGTGAGTATCACTCCTATCCCGACGCTCAAGGTAAAAAAGACCTGCCCCGCGGCCGCGAGCCACACCTTTGAGTTTTTAAGGGCCGAAAAATCCGGGTTCCACAGGAAACCCAGGCCGTTTGCCAGGTTCCAGCCGGGTTTCGCGGGGTCAGGCGTGCCGAGCGTCAAAACGCGCACGGCAAGTATCACGCCGAAAACGAGCAGGACTGGCATCGCCCATTTGCAGAGTTTCTCTATGCCGCCCGATATGCCTTTGTATATGACCCAGGTATTGACGACAAACGTGATGAGGAAAAAGAGATAAGCCGTTCCGATGCCGGAAAAATGCTCGTTGGAGACAAGGCCCTGGTACGCCGACAGAAAAGACTGCATCCCGGCCTGCCCCTCAAGCGACGAAAGCTTGCCCGTAAGGGAGAAAAAACTGTAGGCAAGGAGCCACGATTCGATGTAGGCGTAGTAAATGAATATCACGATGGGGCCGAATATGCCTATCACGCCGAAGTACTTGATGAACCTGTTCTTCTCCCACATCGAATTGAATATGCCGGGCGCCGTGCCGTGACCGAACCCTCCGCCGAAACGCCCCGCGGTCCATTCTATCCACATAAGGGGTATGCCGAGAAGAAGCAGGGAAACAAGGTAAGGTATCATGAAGGCCCCGCCGCCGTTGTTGGCGGCCTGAACGGGGAAACGGAGGAAATTCCCCAGGCCGACCGCGCTTCCGGCCACCGCCATTATGATCCCGAGCCTGCTGCCCCAGTTTTCGCGGTCTTTTTTCACGGACATGGATGTCTCCGGATCATCAGGATTACTTTTTCGCTCTGGTATTCTTTTTTGAAAGGGATTTAATAAGCGGCACTTCTCCGCAGTCGGGGAACAACGGGCATCTCACGCATTCTCCCCAGATCTTGTGCGGGAGTTTTTCCCTCGAGATCTGAGTGTATCTCATTTTCAGGAAGAACCCGGGCTTGAACGTGAGCGCGAAAACCTTCTGCACGCCGAGCTCTTCGGCTTTCTTGTGAAGCGTCAGGACGAGTTTTCTGCCTATGCCTTTCCCGTGATGGTCTTTTGAAATGGCAAGGGCCTTTATCTCCGCGAGGTCTTCCCACGATACGTGGAGCGCGCAGCAGCCGATGATCCTGCCCTTTTCTTCGGCCACGACGTACTCCTGGACATTTTCATAGATATCGTTTATCGAACGCGGAAGCATTTCCTTTTTTTCCGCGTAAAAATTAATTAAAGCGTGTATGGTTTTTGCGTCCGATACTTTTGCCTGCCGTATTTTCACCTGTTAATAACCTCCAAATAATATATGGGAAAACAAAATGTTTCTAAATTATACCGTAAATTATTTTAAGCACCCCTAAATGCCAGGTGACCCGCCGGCGAGGCGGGTCAGTTCAATTTCTCACTTTGCGTAGTTGAACCCCAGCTCGAGCGCCTTCATGTTCATCTCGAGTATCTTGGGCTTACCCGGGAACGCTTTCGCGCACGCCTTTTTGGCGCTTTCAAGCGAAAGCTCCTTTCTTTTTTTAACGTATGCCCCTATCATTATGAGGTTAGCCATGCGCACGTCGCCGATCTTGGTGTCGGCCATGTCGGAAGCCGGCACGAAAATAAATTCAACCCCGTCTTTCTCCGGCCGGTTCTTTATTAGCGACGAATTCACAATCACGACTGCGTTCTGCTCGGCCCGCGGCAGGAACCGGCCCAGGCCCTGATCGCTCATGGCAATGATGACCGAGGCGGCGACCGCGACCGGCGAACCTATCTCCTCGTCCGATATTACGACCGTGGAATTCGCGGACCCGCCCCTCATCTCCGCGCCGTAGGCGGGAAACCACGTCGTTTGGAGGCCTTCTTCAAGGGCGGTCTGCGCCAGCACCATCCCGGCGAGAAGCACTCCCTGACCGCCAAATCCGGCTATAATGACTTTATCTTTCATAACAAAACCTGTATCTTGTTCCTGGTGTCTCGTATCTGGTTAAAAACCCTAGATTCTTTCCAGATACTAGATACTTCCTTTATCTTTATATACACCGAGCGGGAAGACCTTCATCATCGTTTCTTCCACCCATTTTATGGCGTCTTTCGGCGTCATCCCCCAGTCTACCGGGCACTGCGAAAGCACTTCAACGAGTGAAAAACCCTTTTCCGCGACCTGGTTCTCGAACGCTTTCTTTATGGCTTTCTTCGCCTTAATGACATTTTTGGGATTATTGACCGCCACGCGCTCCAGGTAGGACACGCCTTCAAGAGAAGAAAGCAGTTCGCACACTTTTATGGGATAACCGTCCCTTTTTGCTTCCCTTCCAAACGGGGTGGTCGTGGTCTTCTGGCCTATTATGGTCGTGGGGGCCATCTGTCCGCCCGTCATGCCGTAGTTAGCGTTATTTACGAATATGACTGTTATATTCTCGCCCCTGTTGGCCGCGTGAACCGTTTCGGCCGTGCCTATGGCGGCAAGGTCGCCGTCGCCCTGGTATGTGAAAACTATCTTCTCGGGAGAAACCCTCTTTATGCCGGTCGCCACGGCCGGCGGCCGGCCGTGAGGCGCCTCGCTCACGTCAACGTTAAAATAGTCGTAGGCAAAAACCGCGCAGCCGACCGGCGCGATGCCGATCGTTCTTTCCCTCACTCCCAGCTCGTCGATGGCCTCCGCCACGAGCCTGTGGATTATGCCGTGGCCGCAGCCCGGGCAATACAGGTGCGGCGTGGACGTCAGCGCTTCCGGTTTCCCGTATACTTTCCTGAGTTCTTTCTCTCTTGCTTCCATCTTATCCCTTCATCGCTTGTATATTTTCAAAAATCTCCTGCTCATTGACCAAACCGCCGCCAGGCCGTCCGAGGAATTCGACCGGACACCTGCCCGAGACGGCGAGCTTGACGTCCTCCACCATCTGGCCAAGGTTCATTTCGGCGACGAGGAATTTTCTCCCCGAACGGGCGTTCTCGTTTATGGTTTTTGAAGGGAAGGGCCAAAGGGTGACGGGCCTGATGAGCCCGGCCTTTATCCCTTCCTGCCTTGCCTTCTTAACGGCCGTCTTCGCGACGCGCGCCGATATCCCGTAGGCTACCACCACTATTTCGGCGTCGTCCGTCTCCAGAGATTCAAAACGCACTTCGTCACTCGACATGGATTTGTATTTTTTTTCGAGCTCCCTGTTGTGTTTTTCAAGGTCGCCTTCAGCCATGAGAAGAGACCTCAGCAAACGCGGTTTTCTCCCCGCGCATCCGTCAAGCACCCAATCCTTATTGAAATATTTCTTCTCGGCATCCAGGTTCCCGGCCCTTGCCTCTATCGGCTCCATCATCTGGCCGACGACGCCGTCGGTAAGTAACATCACTGGGTTCCTGTATTTATCGGCAAGCTCGAAAGCGAGGTAGGCGTGGTCGTACATTTCCTGGACCGAATACGGCGCGAGGACTATCATCCGGTAGTCGCCGTGCCCTCCGCCTTTCACGGCCTGAAAATAGTCGGCCTGCGAACCGGCGATATTGCCGAGGCCCGGCCCCCCGCGCTGGATGTTGGCTATCACGGCGGGAAGCTCCATCCCCGCGAGATAAGAGATCCCTTCCTGTTTGAGCGAGATTCCGGGAGAGGAAGAGGAAGTCATTGCCCTGTAACCCGCAGCTGAAGCGCCGAGCACCATGTTCACGGCGGCAAGCTCGGACTCGGCCTGCAGGAAAACCCTGCCGAGCTCGACCATCCTTTTTGACATGTGCGCGGGCACCTCGTTCTGAGGCGTGATGGGATAGCCGAAATACGCCTTGCATCCGGCGGCTATGGCGCCTTCACACAGCGCGATGTTACCTTTAACCAGTTGTTTCATTTATTAAAAGGACAGCGGAAGGTTTGCCTTGACCGCTAAACGCTATACGCTATCCGCTAAACGCTATTTATACACCTCAATGCAGACATCGGGGCACATCTGGAAGCAGAAACCGCAGGCGGTACACTCGCCGCCCTCAATAAAAACAGCCGGGCGATAACCGGACTTATTGAAGTTTTCGGAGATTTTTAAACTTTTCTTGGGGCATACCTCTATGCAGAGAGCGCAGCCCTTGCATTTTTCGGCATTAATGATAACCTTCAAACGAAAACACCTCTCAAGTCAATATGCTCTGATTGAACAAACACCGCCCGAACTATCAAGCCTATGCTATACATAGCGCTCTTTTGACCCGCCGAAGCAGTTCAATTGATGCGCTGAATAAGCGCGGTTATCAATTTGAACGATTTGCGTAGGCGGGTTTCTTCTTGAAAAGTTATTTTATCTCTTTGATATTACAAAGTCAACTCCGCCGGGCTTATCCTTTTAAAATATCATTCATAAATGTATGATATTTAGTATGAAAAAAAATGCCCGGAGATATGCCGGAACGGCGCCGGACTGACTTCCGGGCCGGCCAGGACGCCTGAAGGGTCTTTTCGCCGTTATTCGCTCCCTTCCAAGGGCTCAAGCGCGCCTGAAACTTGTCGCGCAAGCGGCGTCCTGGCCGGTATCTCTGCCGCGAGAAAAAAAACCGTGAAACGTGACGGGATTTTTTGCTATACTCTTTAAAAATCCGGCCATCGAGTTCAAAAAGCGGCTACAATGAAAAAAACCATCGTTATCTTAATCCACGCGCTTATCGGCTGGGCTCTTTGCGGCTCGGTGATATCCGTCGGGCGCCAGATGACAAGCGCGTGGAACGCCCTTGTGGTGCACTTGCTCCTTGCGCCCGTGTTCTTCGCAATCGTGTCGCAGGTATATTTTAAATTCTTCAACTACACGAAACCATTTTTCACGGCCTGCGTGTTCACGCTTTTCGTGATTTCGATGGATTTTTTCGTGGTCGCCATGCTTATAGAAAAATCCTACGACATGTTCCTGAGCCCCATAAGCACCTGGGTGCCTTTCGGACTGATACTGCTTTCCACGTTTACCGTAGGAAAACTTAACGAGGGCTAGACCCCGTTAGAGATGCATGAACGACGGTCGCGTCATCAAGCAACGACATGCAGGGTTTGTGGAATGGCTCAGAAAAACTCAAGGAATTCCGTCCCGCCAACAGCGGGACTATCTCTAACGGGGTGAATCTATGCGTTTCGGCGTGCATTGCTCGCTAAAAAACGGCTTCACGGGCGCGCTGCTCGAGGCAAAACAGAAGAAATGCGAGGCGATGCAGATATTCACCCGCTCTCCCCGCATGTGGAAGATGCGCGTTCCATCAAACAGGGAAACGGCGGAGTTCAGAACGGCAAGAAAGAAACTAAGGATATGGCCGGTCGCGGTCCACGTCCCGTACCTTCCCAACATAGCCACTTCAAAAAGAATCCTTTACAGAAAATCCCTTAACGCGCTCATCGAGGACCTTGAGATTTCCGAACGGCTCGGGGCGGACTTCGTTGTCATCCATCCCGGCGCATATTCCGACGGCTCAAGCTTGAAAAAAGGTATGTCGCGGATATCAAAGGCCGTCAACGCCGCGTTCAGGAGCGCTCCGGGAAAATCCATGCTCCTTCTTGAAACGGTCGCGGGAGGAGGAAGGCGCATCGGCAGTGATTTTCGCGAAATACGGGATATCATAGAAAAAATAAAAGATAAAAAGCGCGTCGGCGTCTGCCTTGACACGGCCCACACCCACGCGGCGGGCTACGACCTCTCAAAAACGGCGGGTATTGACGCGATGTTGCGCGATTTCGACAGTACCATAGGTCTTTCAAGGCTCAAGATGATACACTTCAACGATTCCCTCGTCCCGTCCGGCTCTAAAAAGGACAGGCACCAGCACCTCGGCAAGGGAAGCATAGGTTTGAAAGGGTTCGCGCGCCTGGTCGCCAAGCTTGGCGGGGTCGCTGAAGCTGGAATACTCGAAACACCCAAGGAACCCGACGGCGCCGACGGAAGGAACTTGAGAATCCTGTTCAGGATGAGAAAATAGCCGCGGAAACAAGGGCAATCGGCATAAAAAAAGACCGGGTACTGAAACCCGGTCTTTTTTCTTAATCTTTTCTGGCTGAAAACTAGAACTTATAGGCAACCTTCGCGCCAGCCGACGCGCTTTGCTCGTAGGTGAATCCCGGCCAGCCGGTCATCCCCACGGGAACCGTCCGGTTGTCCAGGACGTTCTTGCCGTAAATGGTCACCGTCATAGGTTTGCCCATAACGTTGTCCATAACAAGCGTCGCGTCGAGGATCCCCGACGTTTCGCCCGTCCACTTCATCTCGGTGCCGTAGTACATGTCGGCCCAGCCGTTCAGGTTTACGTTGAGCGATATGTCCTTGTTCAGGTAGTAGTCGGAACCGATATTGTAGATCTGCTTCGGGTCGCCGTTCGGTATCACGTCGTTGATCTTCGTGTCCGCGTAGGTGTAGTTGCAGTAGAGCGCGAGGCTGCTTGAAAGGTTGTGGCGCGCTTCAAGTTCGCCGCCGCTGCTCTTGGCCTCGCCCGAGTTTCCGTGGCCCTGAGGCCCGCCGGTCGCCGATTCGTCTATCCAGGTGAAGTAGTTGGTTATCTTGTAGACGAAACCCGTCACGCTCACGCGCGTTTTCTCGGAGTTGAAAGAAACCTGAAGGTCGCTTTCCTCGATGTTCTCGGATTTCTCAACGTGGCCGAAGTGCTTGTGGAACTTCTTGTCGATGGGAGGGCGTTCATAGCCCGTGTTGTAGGCGCATTTGGCGCTGAGCTGATCGGTGAAGTCGTAGATGATAGCGCCTCTCGGCATCGTCTGTCCGCCGGCTTCCCGCTTGTCGTTGTACTCGTAGCTCACGCCGGCGACAAGAGTAAGCTTGTCGGTCGCGCTGAAGCTGTCCTCAAGGTAGGCGCCGAGCGTGTTGTCAAGCCCCGCGTCGGTCACGTACACGTACTGGTAACCGCCGTAATAAGCGCCGTTGAGCGTGGTTGAGGCCGAACCCGCGAAGTAGTTTTGGCGGGTCGAAGGGCCGTACTGGACGCTCTGAGACTTTAACCCTGCGACTATGTCGTGCTTGTCCCACAAGGTCTTCGTCAGGATGCTTTCCAGTGCGATTCCCATTTCCGTCTTTTGCTCAAGGTCTATCTTTGCCAGGGGATCTTTGCAGTCCATCCTGATCCCGCGGTCATATGACATCGTGTGGACGTTGACTTTTTCGGTGAGTTCCGAATCGTCGCTGAGCTTTTTTACCTTCTCGATCTCGGTGTAGAAATGCTTGAAGTCTATGTCCTGATAGACGGCGTCATAGTTGCCGCCCCACATATAGTTCATCCTCTCGTAGGACGCCCTTGACTTGACCGTCCATTCGTCGTCCACGGCGACCTTCGCGTATGCTTCCCAGCTGGGCTGGAAGTCGCGAAGCTTCGCGCCTCTTGAATTGGAGCCGGCGCCGTACCACGGATTGACGTTGGAGCTAACCGCTTCGCCGCCCCAGAGCCATACGGTGTTCCAGTCGGGATCGGTGGAGAAACCGTCCGAATTGGTGTAAGTGAAGGAAAACAGTATGTCGCCGGTGTCGGTTTTCTTGCCGTAGAGCAGGTTTCCTACCTGCTGGTTGTCGTTCGAGGAGTAATCCACGGTAACTTTCGTGCCGTCCACGTCTTCGCCCTTCTTGGTGAAGATGTTGATGATGCCAAGGCTCGCGTCGGAACCCCAGAGAGTGGAGCCCGGGCCCTTGACTATCTCGATCTTCTCAACCATGTTCATGTTGGGCATGTCGATATAGCCCCACGAACCGTCCTGCATTATGTTGGTCATCGGCGCGCCGTCGATAAGAAAGACGTACTTGTCGTTCTGGTCTGAGGTGAACCCTCTCGTGCCGAGAAGCGACGTTTCCCTTGCGGAAATCTTGAAACCGGGAACGCGCCTTAAAACATCAGCCAGAGAACGAGCGCCGGAGCGCTTGATCTCTTCGGCCGTCACGACGTAAACCACCGAAGGCGCCTTGTTGATGCTTTCGGCTTTTTTCGAGGCCGTGAATACCGACGGGATTTCCATAAACAATAATTGCTCCATCGGCATTTCGTCTCCAATCGCGTACAGGGCGGGCACTGCCAGGCCCAGCACGAACATCGCAGCTGCGAACATTGAAAAAATCTTTTTCATTTTTTACTCCTTTTTTGACTTGAAAGCCTCTTGCTTTCTTTCTGGCTCTTCAACTAAAAGATTCCCACCTCCTTTTAGTTAGTAAATTACTAATAAAAGTACGTTATACCTGTATTTTCAATTAAAATATATATTTTTGTTTTTAATTTGTCAAGGGCATCCGCGAAAAAAGAAGCCCGCGAAAAGAATCCGCGGGCTTCTTAACTTATGCCTTAAAAATCAACCCCTATTGCCTCAGGCGCGAAAACGCGGGTCCCTTCTTGACCGGTTTCCGCTGTTTTTGGCGCCTAGTTTTTCCTTTCTTCCTTGCTTCTTTTGGTCTTCTTGTCTTTCTTCGCCTTCTTTTCGCGTTCCTTGAATTTTTTTTCATTCATTTCGGCTTTCTTGGCGCGTTGTTCGGGCGTCAGTATCGTGTTGACCTTTATCTTGTGCTGAACCCGCGCCTTTTCGACCTTTGCCTGAAGCGCCGAAACCTCGTCTATCTGCTTTTCAAGCTCCGGGGTAAATTCTTCCGACGTATTTTCGGCTTCCCTAAGCGCTTTTCTTTTCTCCATCAAGCTCTCGCGAAGGGGCTTCGTTTCTTCCGTGAACCTCTTCACTTCCGCGTTCAAGGAATCTTCCTGTTCCGGGGTTAGCTTAAGGCCCTTTTTCATCCGCTCGGGCATTCCTTCACCCATCATGCCGCCGCGCTTGCCGTGCATCATTTTGCCTTCGCCCATCGTGCCGCCGCCGCAATCGCCGCACATCGCCTGCGAGCCGAGCACAAGCCCCGTCGTCAGGAACATGCCCAACACAACCGTCCATAAACTCTTCCTCATAAAAACCTCCCTGTCTTTAATTATTTCCTCCCCTCTGAACACCGACTTTGCCTCCTTCCCTTTTTATCCGGCTCTTCCTGAGGTCTTTCAGGAAGGGCTGGGTTTATTCGTATCTTAACGCTTCGATCGGGCTCAAATCCGCGGCCTTCTTGGCGGGCCAGGTGCCGAAGATGAATCCTATTATCGCCGAAAAAGCGAATGAAAGTATCACGGACGACGCCGAAACGATGGTCTTCCATCCGGCGAACACCGCGAGCATCACCGCCGTGGTAGCGCCTAATATTATGCCCATCGTGCCGCCCAAAAGGCATACGACTATGGACTCGAGCATGAACTGGAACATTATGTCGCCCGAATTGGCGCCGAGCGACTTCCTCAGGCCTATCTCCTTGGTCCGCTCCGTGACGGACACGAGCATTATGTTCATTATGCCTATTCCGCCGACAAGAAGGCTGATGAACGCTATGGAGCCCAGGAGCATCGAGAAAATGTTCATCGTCGCGGATATCGTTTCCTGTATGTCGGCTATGTTCCTTATGTCAATGAGGTCGTTCTTGTCGGGCCCCATCCTCCTCATCCCCAAAAGCAGCTTTTTTATCTGGTCGGAGGCCTCGTCCATGTCCGCGCCTTCCTTTATCTGCACGTCCATGTTGTTGATACTGTCTTGCCCGAGCAGGCGGTACATCGCGGTATTGACAGGTATTATGATCTTGTCGTCCTCGTCCCTCCAGCCGGACGACCCTTTTGCCGGGAGCACTCCTATGACGAGGAAATCCGTCCTGTTTATCTTTATGAACTCGCCGAGAGGGTTCTGGTTCTCGAAAAGCGCCCTTTCGACCGTCTTCCCGATAAGAGCCACTTTCGCGCGGGAGCGCATCTCCTCTTGCGTGAAAAACCTGCCGCTTTCGGGAGTTGAATTCCTGGTGAACTCATAATCCGGGCTGGTGCCGTCGACCCGGGTGTTCGCGTTGTTTGAACCGTAAACCGCCTGACCCCTTCCGCTCGCGTACGGAACTATCCTCTGGACGGAGCTAACATTCTCCCTGATAGCCTGGACATCGTCGAGAGTCAGCTTTACGGTCGCTCCGGCTTCAAGGGACACTCCCCCCCTCGAGCCGTGTGAAGCGCGCACCATGAGCAGGTTCGAGCCGAGGCGCGACATCTGTTTCTTCGTCTCCTCCCGCGCGCCGGTGCCCAAAGCAAGCATCGCTATGAGCCCCGCCACGCCTATCAGTACCCCCAGCACCGAAAGGAAGGTCCTTGTTTTGTTGGAATACAGCGACCTCATCGCTTCCGTCACGTAGTTCTTGGCCCTGTAAAAATTCAACGGCGCGTGGTGCGACGCCTTCATTCCGGACGCGTCCTCTTTCGGATGTTTTTTAAGCGAATGTTTCGATTCGTCGCTCACTACCAGGCCGTCCTGAAGGCGTATCGTCCTTCTCGCCGCCTCGGCCAGGTCCGGCTCGTGGGTCACCATAACTATGGTAATGCCGGAGGCGTTGAGCTCCTTTAAAAGGTCTATTATCTCCATTGCGGACTTGCTGTCGAGGTTCCCCGTCGGCTCGTCGGCGAATATCACGAGCGGGTCGTTTATGAGCGAGCGGGCCACCGCTACCCTCTGCTGCTGGCCCCCGGAAAGCTCGTTCGGCTTGTGCTTCATCCGGGCCGAAAGACCGACCTTGCCGAGCAACTGCTCCGCTTTTTCCGATATGTTCTTTTTTTCGCCGGTCGCGTATATCACGGGAAGGAGCACGTTCTCGTGCGCGTTGAAACGCGCAAGGAGATTGAAGCTCTGAAAAACGAACCCGAGGTATTCGTTCCTCAGGGCCGCGAGCTGGTTGTCGTTGAGGTTCGAGGTGTCCTTTCCCGCGATGTGATACTTTCCTTCGCTGGGCTTGTCGAGAAGACCCAGTATATGGAGCAGCGTCGACTTGCCGCTTCCCGAAGCGCCCATTATCGCGACGAAATCGCCGGCCTCGATTTTCAGGGAAACGCCTTTCAGCGCCGGGACCTCCACCGCGCCGGTGCAGTACACTTTTTTTATGTCTTTCAGCTCTATTATCGCCGTCATCGCATTAATTCCTTTTCTTTGTGCCTACCCCGAACAAGCTGCCCGGGCCGCGCATTACCCTTTCTGGCTGGCCGCCGCCCGTCTTTTCGGCGTAGTTTCCGCTCGCAAGGACCGTGTCCGTTTCCTCAACGCCCGATTTTATCTCGATGTTTCTTCCATCGGTGATTCCCGTTTCAACCCGCCTTAGTTCCGGCTTCTTGCCGCCGGTCTTCAGCATCACGACGCTTCTGCCTCCCCGGGTCTTTACCGCGTCAACGGGAAGAAGAAGGACGTTCTCGTTTTTTTCCGCCGTGAAATCTATGGTGGCCGTCATTCCGGAGCGGAAATTTTCGGGCGGTTTGAGCGGCCTTATCTTCACCTCGTAAACGGTGACGTTGTTTATGACGGTCGAATCATACGCCACGTGTTCTATGACGCCCGGGAATCTCTTGCCCGGGTACGAATCAAGCTCTATGTCGGCTTGTCTCCCGACGGCTATGTAGCGCAGGTCCGTCTCGTCCACGTTGGCCTTGACGATCAGTTCGTCCGATATCACGGCGATTATATCCTGGGTCGTCACGCTCTGCCCCGGTTCCTTGTTGCGGAGTATCACGAAACCCGTCAGGGGCGAAACAACCGGCGCCGGGTTGTAGGCCTTTTCCCATTTCGCGAGCTCTTCCGGCCCCTTGGAGCGCGCCGCGTCAAGAAGGGCCGCCCTGTCGGTCGAGCTCATCACGGCTATGACGTCGCCTTTCTTTACCTTCATTCCTTCCGTCACCAGAACCTCTTCGAGCCTGCCGGATATCTGGGGCTTTACCTCGACCCTGTTCCTGGGTTCGACGGAGCCGTTCAGCTTTAGCTCGATGGCGATGTCGCCCCTTTTGGGCGATATCTCGGCAAGTTTTGCTTTTTTCTTCCCGCAGGCGTTCAGAACCAGGCCTGCCGCGGCAAACAACAACAAAACCCTCTTCAGATTCTTGTTCATTCTATTCTCCGATCCCGAGCACTCTATTCCACTGCGCTTCGGCAATGAGCGCCTGCGCGAGAGAGTTCAGGTAACTCCTCTGACGCGATATGTAGTCATTTTCGTAGGAATGCCATTCGTAGTACGATACCAGGCCGTTCAGGTATTTCGCCGTGGTTATCTGCGACTGCTCATCCGCGGCCTCGAGGAATTTTTTCGAGACCAGGGCGCTCTCGACGGCGGTGGCAAAAGCCGCGTACTGGCCGGCAAATTCGGACACCAGCTCTTTTTTTCTGGCTAAAAAGACTTCTTCCTGCTCCCTGAAACGGTTTTTCGCGGACAGTTCGTCGAATATGTCCGTCCCGCCGGAGAAAAACCTGTATGAAAGCGAAACCCCTGCCGACCAGGACCTGTCCGTGCCTTCCCACTGCTCGCCGGAATTGGACACGCGGCCCGAAGCCGAGACCGACGGGTACAAATCGCTCCTTGAAAGCGACAGGTTTTTGCGCGCCTTCCTGTAATCGTTTTCTGCGGTTTTATAGCTGAGCAATCCGGACACGGAGGCCTGGTAGTCCGGCTCTCCGGGCATCTCGGGGATTTGCAGTTCGTCTTGTGCCGTTATGTCTTCCGAAAGGTCTTCCCGGCCGAGTTTGCTTAAAAAATTGATTCGCGAATTCTTCAGGTCGCGGCGGGCGCGCGAAAGGTCGTTCTCGGCCTGCATTTTTTCCGCCTCGCTGCGCAGAAGGGATCCCCTGTCTTCCCTTCCCGCCTCGTACTTTAGCTTCACGAGCTCGTAATTGGCGACGCGGCGTTTAAGTATCTCTTCCGAGAGCGCAACGGACTTCTGCGAGGTCAGGAGTTCGATAAAGGTTTTCCTGACGTAGTAAACGGTGTCGGCCAGCGCCTGCTTGAGCGCCACATCGGCGCTGTCAAGGTCTATGCGGCTGATCTTGGCGTTGTTGACGCCGCTGAACCCAGAAAAAAGAGAAAGGGATCCGGAGAGCCCGTAAGAATAGGTTTTTGATACATCGTTCGAGCCGGACTGGGACCGGCTCGCGTCCGCCGAAGCGGAGATCTTCGGCAGGAAATCTACGAGCGCGCTGCTGTAGTCGTTTTTTGCCTTGCGGTAGGCGGCGAGGGCCGCTTTGAGCGACGGGTTATTCGCCTTTCCCTCGTTCAGAGCTTCGTTTAGCGTCATCGCAGGCGCGTCCGCCGCGAAAATAGCGAAAATGAACATTAGTCCGGACGCTTTCAATGCCTTCGCCGTGAGGTTTTTCATTTGGGTCTGCTTCCTTTTTCAGGCCCGGGGCCC
>JAFGGC010000017.1 GCA_016930715.1 Endomicrobiales bacterium | reverse complement strand
CGAATTTTTCTATCTCCGGGGTTATTTTCTCGACAAGCCCGACAAGCTCGCTCTTCCCCGGAATGCCCTTGTAGAGGCCGTCCACGTCGGTAAAAATGAAAAGCCAGTCTGCGCTTATCTTGGCGGCGACTATCGCGGCAAGCGTGTCGTTGTCGCCGAAGTTTATCTCCTCGACCGCCACGGTGTCGTTCTCGTTGACTACGGGCACCGCGCCGAGCTCAAGTAGCGAAAGCATCGTGTTCTTGGCGTTCACGTAGCGCCGGCGGTCGTCGAAATCGTGCCGGGTCACGAGCACCTGCGCCACCGTTATGCCGAGCGCGCCGAAAGCTTCCTGGTAGGCGTCCATCAGAATGGGCTGTCCCACCGCCGCGAGCGCCTGCTTGTCCTTGAGCGCCGAGGGACGGGAGGAAAGCTTCATCTTCCCCATTCCCGCGCCTATGGCCCCGGAAGAAACTATGACCACCTGATGCGAGCTCTTCTTCAAGGCGGCTATCTCGCCGGCAAGCGACTTTATGCGCTTGGTATCAAGCGTGCCGTCAGCGGCGCTTAAAGTGTTGGTTCCTATTTTTATTACTATTCTCATTTTATTACGCCAGTTCAAAAGTTCCTGGTTCCCAGCTCAAAAGCTAACACATTGCTGCCTTAAAACAACTCTCAACTCCTAAACTAAATAACTCTGAACCTTGGTTTTAGCCAACTGCGCTTCGACTTCCTTTTTCCTGTCCTCGAAACCCGCGCGGCCCATCAGGGCGTAGGTCAGCTGCTTGCCGAGCTCCACGCCCGGCTGGTCGAAAGCGTTAAGGTTGAAAAACTCGCCCGCGTAGGCGGTGGCAAGCTCGAGCATATACAAGAGCTGTCCTACGGTGTACGGCGAGATCTTCGGAAGGGTTACCGTCAGGTTCGGCCTGCCTTCACTGGTGAGGGCAAGGCGCGTGGCCTCCTCTTCGGCCTTCAGCAGCTCGTTCAGGCTCCTGCCGCCGAGGTAATGGTCGCCGAATTTCGGTATTTTCACGGCGTTGTTGAACTTTTCAACGGACAGGAAAGTTATCACCTTGTCCTGCGGCCCTTCGATGTAGAGCTGGACCTGCGAATGCTGGTCGGTGGCCCCGAGCGCCTTGACCGGCGTTGGCCCCAAAAAAACCGAATTTCCGCCGCGATCCGCCTTCTTCCCGAGGCTTTCCGCCCAGAGCTGCCGGTACCAGTCCGCGACGCCGTAAAGGGCATTCGAGTAGGGCATCATCACCGATATCGGCCTCTTCTGCCAGTAGAAAAGGAACTGCAGGACGGCGTAGAGGGCCGCCGGGTTCTCCGAAAGCCTGTCAGTCGCGCAGCGTTCGTTCATGTCGGCAGCGCCCGCGAGCAGCTCTTTTATGTCTATGCCGGTAAAAGCCGCGGAAACCAGGCCGACGGGCGACATCACGGAAAAACGCCCGCCGACATTGCCAGGCACCTCGAAATTCACGATACCTTCTTTTGCGGCCAGTTCCCTCAGGTACCCCTTGCTGGCGTCCGTCGTGATTATTATGTGGTCCTTGGCCTTCTTCCCGACTTTCTTCTCGAGCAGATTCCTCAGGACGAAATAGTTCGCTATGCATTCCGCCGTCGTGCCGGATTTGGATATGACGTTGAAAACGGTTTTTCTTGCGTCGATAACATCCATCAGCCCCGCAAGAACGTCCGGGTCGACGTTGTCCGGCACGAACAGCCGAAGCCCGCCCTTCCTCCCCTTCCTGGGCAGAAGGTTCCACTGCGGGTGCCTGAGCGCCTGCTGAAGCGCTATGTTGCCCAGGGCGGACCCCCCGATGCCTATGACGACAAAGTTTTCGAATTTTTTCGACATCGTTCTCGCGGTATCGGCTATCTTTTTTGCCAACCCTCTGTTGTACGGCAGCTCCATAAAGCCGAGTTTTCCCGCGACTTTCTGCTCCATTATCGATTTGCGCGCCTCGGCAACCTTGGATTCGAGCACCTTCAATTCCTCGGCGGCTATCCCGTTCTCCCCCACCAGGTCCTTCATGCAGTTGGCGTAATTGAGTCTGATGATGTCCGGCATTTTACGGGTCTCCTTATAGCGTTTTGCGTTTATATTATATCTTTTTTACCCCGCTTTTTCTATCCGCTAATCCACGATGATCTGGTAGTCCTCCCATTCTACGTCTTTGCCCGCCTGCACATCGATATTGCAGTTCGTGGCGTGTTTGAGCCGACCGATCCGCTCCTTTACATACGCCGCCACTTCCGGCGCCAGCCGTACCCTCACCCTGCCGGCGTGCTTGCCGACGTTCATGTTGATGAGCTCGTTCTTGAGCGCTATGAAAAGCGACTCTTTCGAAAGCACGAGCCCGAGCCCGTGGCAGGTGGGGCAGGTTTCGCCCAGAAGCGCGAAAAGCGACTCGCGTTTCCTCTCCCTCGTCATCTCGATAAGCCCCAGCTGGGTTATGGGCCATATCTTTATCTTGGCCTTGTCGCCGCGGCAGGAACCTCTCAGGGAGTCAAGCACCCGCTGGCGGTTCTTGGCCTTTCTCATGTCTATGAAGTCTATCACGATTATACCGCCGATGTTCCTCAGGCGGAGCTGGCGCGCCACCTCGTGAGCGGCTTCAATGTTGGTCTTCGTGATGGTCTCTTCCTGGGTTTGCTGCCTCGACCCGGTGTATTTTCCGGTGTTGACGTCTATAGCGCAGAGCGACTCGGCTTCCTGTATTATTATGGAGCCGCCCGAAGGCAGTTTGACGCGGTTAGACCTAAGCTTCTTTATCTCTTCCTCTATGTTGAAGGCCTTGAATATTGGCGTTTTTGACTGGTGCTGTTTCACCTTGTCCAGGAGTTCCGGCGAAATAATCTTGACGAACTCTATGACGTCCCGGTACTCCTTGGGCGAGTCTATCATCATTATGTCGGCTTCCTCGTTGAAATAGTCCCTCACCGTCTGAAAACACATCCCGAGGTCCTTGTGCACGAGCGCCGGCGTCTTCGCCTTCGCGTTCCTGTCCTTTATGGAGTTCCAGAGGCGCACGAGATACCTCATCTCGCGCTTGAGCTCCTTTTCGGTGGCCTCCTCGGCCTCCGTCCTTAAAATGAAACCGCCCTGCTCGGGCTTGTTCGCGTTTATGATGTCGCGCAGGCGGTCGCGTTCCTTGTGGTTGTCGATGTTTTTCGATATCCCTATGTGGTCGCTCATCGGCATATAGACTAAAAGCCTGCCGGGAAGCGATATGTCCATCGTTATTCTCGCGCCTTTCGTGTTTATCGGCTCCTTGTCTACCTGAACGAGCACTTCCTTGCCTTTCTGTATCATCTTTTCTATGCGTTTTTCCCTGACGTCCGATATCACGTCGTCGACGTAGAGATACCCGCTCTTGTCGAGGCCTATGTCCACGAAGGCGCTGGATATCCCGGGAAGGACGTCTTTTACCCTGCCCTTGTAGATGTTCCCTATGATTTTTTCCGACTCGAAACGCTCGTAGAAAAGATCCGTGAGCTTTCCGTTTTCGATTACAGCCACCCTTGTTTCCTCGGACGAGCTGTTTACTATGATTTCTTTCTTCATCCCGTTAGACCTCCCTGCCAAAAATTACAAATTTTATAAAACTTTTCATTTTCACAAATTCTCCTTTGATTTTTCTCCCGCTGACTAAAAGGTCTAACGGGATGACCCGCCGAAGCAGCCCCGCATTCGCAGCGAATAGCCGCGCCCTTTTGCGGGACGTCTCGCGTAGGCGGGTCGCCTACCCCAAGACTTCACGGTTCGCTTATCGAACCGTCCTTCTTTTCTATGAACAGCCCCGTCCTCGTGACGGCAAGGCATTTTGCCCCGTCATCCGAAAGCCCCGCGGCAAGCTGGACGAGCTTTTCCGGCTTGACGTTCCTGCCGGGGCCGAAACGCAGGCGAAGCGAAGTCCTGCCGTTTTCGCTCTCGAACTTCATTATGAGGGGCTTGGCGTCCACTTTTTTTGTTTCCCCGCCTTTTTTCCTCTCGATGATTATCTCGCCCGCCGAAGATAACTCGTCTATCTTGGCCCGTGGGACGCCGGCCGCGACCTCGTAATCGGCGACGTTGACCAGCGAGTCGAGCGACGGGAAAAAAACCGGCATCCTTTTCGCTTCAAGCACCGAAAACCCTTCCGGGAGCGCAGACCCGATCAGCGCCTTGACTTCTTCCGCCTCGACGCGCCTTGTCATCTCGAGCTCGGCGTACTCGCACAGGCTTTCATACCCCACCGATATCGCGGGGCCGAACGCCGCCTTTATCTGCGGGCTGAACCCCGACGTGTAGCAGACCGGAAGGCCCGTGCGCCTTATGGCGCGCCTTATGACGTCTATCTGCTCAAGATGGGACAGAAATCTTGCCGGCCCCTTCCTCGCGAATTTTAACCTGAACTTCTGGAAGGCGGTCTGCCCCTGGGGATTGGCGAAAAAGGCCGGTATGGATATCTCCTTTTCCGCCCTAGCGGGCGACCGCGGTTCCGGCGCTTCATTGAAAGCCGCCTCGTAATCCCTGCGCAGCGCGGCCTTGTCGTGCGAAAACGAGACGTGCTCCCAGGGAAACACCTCGTCTTCTCTCCTTTCCCGTTTGACGTAAAAATCTTCTGATATCCCCGCGTCTTTGAACGCCTCTTCCCACAAACCCACGTTCAGGTGCTCCCTCCACTGGTCGAACCTGCAGCCCTTCTGCCACGCGCTGTAAATTACACCGGCGAGCCTCCTGTCGCCCCTAGCGAAAATACCTTCAAGCACGCTTGCCTCTACGTAGTGGCCCTTCACAGACGCCGGCAGGCTTTTTCTCAGCCTGTTCAGTTTCGATATCAGTTTCTCTTTCTCTTCCATAGCCGTCCACTGGAACGCCGTCTGGGCTTTCGGCACGAAAGGCGAGGCCGTGACGTTGAAATTCAGGTTCTTCGCCGCCCTCTTTATGCTTTTGACCGTTTCCGCTATCCCCTTGATGTCCGCTTCGGTCTCCGTCGGAAGGCCTATCATAAAATAAAGCTTTACCAGCTTCCAGCCCATCTTCCAGGCAAGAAGGAGCGTCTCCTGCACCTGCGCGTCGGGAAGGTCTTTTCCTATCACGGCCCTGAGGCGCTCGGTACCGGCTTCCGGAGCGAAGGTCAGGCTCGCGCGCTTGTTGTGGCTGAGGCCCTCGGCGACTTTGAGCGAGAACTTATCACACCTCAAGGAAGGCAGCGACACCTGCACTTTCTTGAGGCCGAACTTCCTGTTGGATTCGGCGAGTAGCTTTTCAAGCTCGGGATAATCCGTGCAGGAAAGCGAGGAATACGCCACTTCTTCGTAGCCGGTCGAGCTGATGCCTTCCGCGGCAAGAGAGAGAACCTGTTCGGCGGGCCTCATCCTGAAAGGGTTGTAGTACCTTGCCGCCTGGCAGAAGCGGCAGCGCCTCGGACATCCCCGCGCTATCTCGACGTTGAGCCGGTTGTGGACCGTCTGGACGAAAGGCACTATTTGTTTTGCGGGAAAAAAGCTCTTAGCTATGTCCACCGAACGCTTTTTGACGACAGCAGGCGCTCCGTTTTTCGCCTCGACCTGCTTCACCGTGCCGTCGCCGTTGTACGAAACATCATATAGCGAAGGCACGTACACGCCTTCAATCTTCGCCAGCTCCCGCAGTAGGGTTTCCTTGCTACCTGCCCCTTGCCCCTTGACCCTTTCTATTATTTCCAGTATTACATCTTCCCCTTCTCCTATGACCAGGGCATCGAAGAAATCGGCGTACGGCTCGGGATTGGCCATCACCGGCCCGCCGCCGATTATGAGCGGGTACCCGCCGCTTGCACGGTCTTTGGCAAATTGCGGTATGCCGGCCAATGACATCATATTGAGTATGTTGGTGGCGCAAAGCTCGTAGTGGAGCGAAAAACCTATGATGTCAAAATCCTTGAGCGGCTTGTGGGACTCAAGCGAAAAAAGAGGTATTCCCTCCTTTTTCATCCTGTCCTCAAGGTCAGTAGCGGGCGCGTAGCATCTCTCGGCCCAGGCACCAGAAGTCGAATTCACGAGGTGATAGAGTATCTCTATCCCCAGGTTCGACGCCCCGACCTCGTAGAGGTCAGGAAAGCAGAAGCACACCGACACCCCGTCCGTTTTGGAAGGGTGCGAGTTCCACTCGTGGTTGATGTACCGCGCCGGCCTCTGCACCAATGGTAGAATCTTATCTAAGTTCATTTTTTTCTTATTTCCTTGCTTGACTACTTTGCTTCGCTGTCCGGTACGCGGCCCGTGATTTGCTGCAGCAATTTCAAGAAATCTTCCCTGTCTTTTTCCCCGCGATACTGCTTTTTCGTCCTGTCGTTGAGGTATCTTTGCCCCGTTATTTTAGTGTTCTGCAATGAGTTCAGCCAGCCGCGTATCTGCCGGGAGATGGACTCCGCCTTTAATTTCAAATCTGAGATTTCAGATTTGAGATCATTAAAGTCGCCCATCTGCTCCAAGACCGCCAGAATGGACCTCACCTCGCCCGCCGAGCCCCGCGCGTAATACAGAAAAGTGATAAGCTCCTGCGTGGTCCCGCGCTCGAACCCTTCCGCTATGTTGTTCGACACCGACAGCGCCGCCCTCTGCAGCTGGTTCGCGATGTCCCCCTTGAAACGGAACCTCTTGTCCCCGGTTTGCCTGAACACCGCCACCGAAAGCCCTACGCTGTCCTTCCACACCGGCACGTCCTCAAACCTCTCGAATTTCATCTTCCCCCCCACTATTTTTATTCCTTGAATCTTTGCTCCTGTCTTTCCCCCGTAGTTTGCCAAGCCCTGCCCGTTTTCGTAGCGAGGGGATGAGATTTTGAGCGAAACGCAGGAATCTGAGGCGCGGCGTCCGCCTGGACGTAAACCGAAGATTCCGAAGTTGCAGCCAAAAGATCATGCCCGCAGTAGAAAGCGGGCGGGGTTTGGCAAACCTAGTGCGTAAAGCGCCGCATATGAATCGAAAACAGTATCCCCAGCGCCCAAAATGACGACACCATAGACGAGCCGCCATAGGACAAAAAGGGCAGGGGAAGGCCCGTGGCCGGCATCAGCCCCATCACCATCCCTATGTTTATCACCGCGTAAAACGCGAACATCGTGGCGATGCCCGTGGCCACGAGCGAGCCGTAGCGGTCGCGCGATTCCCTTGCCACCACCATCGACCTCCAGACTATTATGAAATAGAACAGCAGTATCAGCTGGGAGAAAACATAGCCGGTCTCCTCGCCTATGACGGCAAAAACGAAATCCGTGTGCTGTTCGGGCAGAAAACCGAGCTGCGTCTGCGTCCCCTGGAAAAGGCCCTTGCCGAGAAAAAGGCCGGAACCGATGGCGATCTTCGACTGTATTATGTTGTATCCTGAGCCCAGCGGGTCTATCTCCGGGTTGAGGAAGACTATCAGGCGCTTTCTCTGATACTCCTTAAGCGACTTCTGGACCACGAAAGACGAAACGCTCCCGAAAACTATGATGAGCGAAAGAACCGCCGGAATTATTAACGGGACGTTGACCCTCAGCTTCCTTATGAACCACCATAAAACGAACACCGCCACCACGACGGCGCACAGCACGGCAAGCGCCGGTATGCCTCCCTTTGACGCGATGACAAAGTATTTTACCAGCATGTTGGCGGCAATGAGCTTCGGCTGAAGCTTGAAAAACGTCGCCATAAGCGGGATCCCCGCCGCGAGCGCCCCGAAAAGCATCACGCCGAAAAGGTAGAGCGGGGCGGTGCCGGCGAT
>JAFGGC010000001.1 GCA_016930715.1 Endomicrobiales bacterium | reverse complement strand
GTTCAACAGCACGCTTTTAACGGCAACCACGCATACTCTGACCGCGACCGGCATGGAAATACCCGTGACGAATCCCGGGCTCGGCCAGCCGATGACGTCTAACGTCAGTTCCCAGTTCACGGTAGTGTCGAGCGACGCGGTCAAGATGCTTGTCGTCGTTCCCGGCGAGACTTATGAGCGCGGAAGGCCGCCTTACACGGCATCGGGCGGCGGGAAGACCGGCACGCCTTCAATGCAGGTAGCGGGTTCCACGTTTACCGTCACTGTCCGTGCGGTCGACCCGTACTGGAACGTGGTCGAAAGCGATATTTCGCAGGTTCGCATAGACACCGAAGATCCTTATGACGTCCATCCCGCGACGGCCGGGCTTGTCAACGGCGCGAAGACGTTCACGGTCAAGATGGTCACGAACTCGACGTGGACCCTTTCTGCGGTCGACACGGACGACATCGCGGGGTTCTTTCTTGAGACGAACGTTTCTTCGCCGATATACGTCAACCACGGCAGTCCCACGAGGCTTCAGATGATACTGCCGGGCGAAACCGCCGTACCCGGTTACGTTAACGGTAAAACTGGCCCGGTTGACATGCAGACGGCTGATGAGTCGTTCAACTTGACCGTTAACCTCTGCGACAACAACTGGAACAAGGTGGTGACGGGTTCGATGCCTTCAGTGGAGCTTGGTTCCACCGACCTGTTCTGGTCGACTCCTACCGCCCGCACGCTTTCGGCCGGGGCCGTGGTTTTTCAGGGGATATACGCGCCGAAACTCATAACGGCCACGACTCACACGATGACCGTCACTGAAGTTACCAGTTTCGGATACGCGATGGGAATTTCATCTCCCGTGTGCGTCAATCCCAACTCGGCCAACCAGCTTGTCGTGATAGTGCCGGGTGAAACACAGGTCAACGGCAAGATATACGCGCCGTACGGAAAGAGCGGTTCTCCTACTCCACGGACTGTGGGTGAAGATTTCAATGTCACCGTTTACGCCACCGACCGCGTTTACAACAGGATACCCGGCCAGGGCGGCACGGTGGATATACAGACGTCCGATCTCAACGATCTTAACCCCGGCGTGATATCCATGTCAAACGGCATAATTGTAACGACGTGCACGCTCAAGACCGCCGCTCCCACGACAGTTTCCGGGACCCATTCGACGCTCGGCGGGCCGCACCAGTCCTCTTCGATGCAGGTACTGCCCGGCGTTCCCAAGAAACTGCAGGTGCTGGTGCCGGGAGAGTACGCGGCGCCGGGCACGCCTTCGGGCAGGTCAACCCCCGGCGGCACACCGGATGACGTTTACGCCGGCGTGCAGTTCACGGTTACCGTCAACGCCTGCGACGATTACTGGAACCTGGCTTCCACCCAGCCGATAGTAACCGTCTGGACGGCGGACCCCTATGACCTGCCGGATCCGGCCTGGACAGGACAGATGTTCACGTCCACGACCGTGAACGTAGCGATGGTGACGAAATCCACCGGCACGGTGACCTTCCCGGTTTACGTTGAAGACACGAGCGGCATACTTTCCTCGCACGCGTCGCAGGGCATTACTGTCCTGCCCGGCAACCCGCAGAAGCTTCTCGTCATAATGGAAGGCGAAAGTTTCGCGGGCGGCTCGGAGACCGGAAAGAGCGGTTCGCCTGTTTCCCATACCGCCGGCGCGTCGTTCAACGCCACGGCGGCCATCTGCGACGCCTACT
The DNA here is from genome assembly GCA_016930715.1 of Endomicrobiales bacterium. Classification (GTDB taxonomy): domain Bacteria; phylum Elusimicrobiota; class Endomicrobiia; order Endomicrobiales; family JAFGGC01; genus JAFGGC01. The sequence continues at coordinate 199,066 of JAFGGC010000001.1, read as the reverse complement.
GGAACGTGGCCCCCGGAAACGCTGCCTGGGTCAGGGTGACAGCGCCTGACGACCCGTACGGAACCTGGCCGTCCTCGGCCGCGATAAACACGGGCAACGGGACTCAAGTTTTCACGTTTGCCGACGGCATCCGCCGGGCCTCGCAGCAGTACGTGAGGGTTGAAGACGTCGACGACACGCCTCCTTTGTATTGGGCGAACAATTCCTCGACTTTCACCGTGACGCCTCAGACGGGCATAGCCAATCTCAAACTGCAGCTGCTCCTGCCCGGCACGACGGCCGCTCCCGGATCACCGACGGGAGAGATAGGGACTCCAAGCGCGCAGACCGCCGGAGTACCATTCAAGGTGACGGTCAATCTCGTGGACACCTACTTCAACAAGAACGGTACGGACACCCAGCCCGACGTCCAGGTGGAAACGTCGGATGATTACGCTCCCGTGCCCGCTCACGCGAACCTCGTCAACGGTTCGAACACGTTCGACGTTGACTTGAGGACCGCTGTTACTTCGCAGATAGTCACGGCGAGCGATCTCGGAACGATGTATCAGGGGGATCAGTCGCCCCAGTACACGGTCAATCCTTCCTCGCCCGTTCAGCTGCAGGTGCTGATGCCGGGTGAGACGGTGGCACAGGGCAAGCCGCCTTATAACGGGACCGCCGGCAAGAACGGAACACCCAACAAGGCGGTCGCGGGGCAGAACCTGCAGATAACCATCAACCTCACGGACACGTATTATAACAGGGTCAAAGGCATCACGATGCCCCAGGTCGATATGAACACCTGGGATCCGATGGACAGCGAATGGACTTCGCCGTGCGGGCTTGACTCGGAGGGAATGACGATACAGACCGTCTCGCCCAGGACAGCGTCCTCGACGTGGACCGTGACCGTGTTCGACACGGGGTTCGTATATTCGTCAGGGACCTGCGCCAACGTGAGGATATGGCCGGGGGCGGTGCACTATTTCAGCATCAACTATTCAAGCCAGTCGGTGGTGGCGGGCACGGGTTTTGACGTCACCGTCCTTGCCCGCGACACGTACACCAACTACGTGTCGACCGGCCCCAACTGGGACAGCTTCGCCACCGATTCCAGGTATATAAGGTTTGAGGCCGAAACGTTCGCGCCCCCGCAGGACGCGACAGTGCCGCTCGATTACGATTTCATGATGGACGACTGGGGCAGCAAGCTCTTTGCCAGCGGCATAACGATGAGAAGAGCCGGCGGCAGGTGGTTCAGGTGTTATGACGCCTCCTACAGCGGACTGTACGTGGACATCGCGAGCGACAGGCCGGGCTTCGGATATCTGACTTACATCCCCGTCACGGCGGCCGCGTTCTACAAGATAGCGGTTTCGACCGATCCGGCCAACGCCTGGCTGCCCTGCGGCGGCATAGAAGTCCCTGCCGGTTCGCCGTCCAACCTCGGCAAGAAGCAGGTGATAGGACAAATGGTCGATTCCTACAACAACTCGGTTTCTTCGGCCGGAGTGCAGGCGTACATCAACATACGGGACGTCGCCGGCTCGACCGGAACGGTCAAGGATACCTTCGACACGGTATGGACTTCGACCGTGACCAACCAGAACGGAACGATCGGCGGCGACTCGCCCATCTATTATTACATCTCTACCACCGCGGACGATTACGCGAGGGTCTGGATAGGAACGTTCACGGCGCCGACCGACATATCGCCGTACCTTGCCGAGAAAAAGAACATATCCGGCCAGTTCAAGACGACGGGCGGCGATCCGTACAAGTTCGGTTTCACCGGGATGCCTGAGCGCCTCACCGCGGGATCAAAGACCACCGTGATAACCGTCAACAGGTACGACGCTTTTGACAACCCGACGAAACAGGGGCAGAACCCGGTCATACTCTGGTCGAGCTCGCTCAGCCCGAACAAGGCATTCTACTGGCCTATAGACAACTGGCTCTATGATCAACAGATAATCATACAGCCGGGCTATTCGAGCGCGCAGTTCTATTACTACGATGAGATGTCTTCCTATCCTGTCGACGAGGATTCCCGCACGGGCCAGTGGACATTGAGAGCACAGGGTGGGCTTGTCACGGCCGAAGACACCATAATAGTCGATCCTGCCGCGACCACGAAACTTGCTTTCGACAACGTGAAGAGCACCCAGGTCGCTAACCGGCTCTATGATGATTTGGGAATATTCCGTTACCTCGAAATAGAAACGCAGGACACGTATTCAAACCCGACCATATCAACGATGACCTCTATATTCGTTAATTTGTCTTCGAACCGACTGACGTCAGACACGTCTGACTACTTCGGTTTCTCGCTCTCGAGCGGCGTAACAGGGCCTCCGCCGTGGACCCAAACGACACAGGTGGAAATATCCACCAATTCGTATTTCGTCAGGGTCTATTACAGGGACACGCGGGCAAGCGAGACCTACGCGCCTGCGTATTCGGGCCCCACGGTTCACGCCGAGACCACCGACCTTATGTGGCAGGGCGACCAGACCGTGTGCATACTGGCCGACGCCATATACAAGACCGTCTTCATCTCACCGGAACGGACGCTGACAGCCGGCGTGACGTCGCAGGTCTTCACTATCCAGACACAGGATATGTATTCCAATCCGTCGCCCGTAAAGGGCACAGAACCTCCGTACAACGGCTACAGATGGGGCGTCGTGTCAAATTCGCAGGGCGACAAGCAGTATTATTCTGAAACCTTCGGATGGAGCACCTCGACTGGAACCGTCCTGATAGCCATGGGCAGCCACACCACCTACTTCTGGATGATAGATACCATCAAGGGCAACTACACTATCGAGGCCGACGAGGATTACTACGGCACGGGATCGAAGGGCTGGGCGAAGGCGTCACAGGCATATACCGTTGACGCGAACGTGCCTTACAAGCTCGAATTTGTCAATCCGACGAGGCGCCTGATAGCGGGGACGACCATACAGTACTATCCGGATTATACCGTGGGCACGACTACTGACACGAGGTTCTTTGTCCACGTGAAAGACGTTTACGGAAACGTTTCGCCGGTCACCGTGGTGACCAACGTGAACGTCAGGGCCGATCCTCCGCCGGCCTCACCCGGCGCCTTTGCATCAATAGACAACATATCCTACGTGCCGGTCAACCCGACCAACAGCCCGCTCTCAATAACGCTGACGCCGGGCCTGCACGAGGCGCCTTTCTACTTCAGGGCGCAGGCCGCAGGCGAGGTACCGGTGAGGGTGTGGGCAACGGGCCTCGTGGACGCGGTGCAGATATCCTCCGTAACGCCCAATGTCTGCCACCATTTCACGTTAGAGCACCCGTACTCCGTCTCTAACCCCGTTTCCGTGCAGGAATGGGGAGTCATAACCGTGCAGGCGCGGGACCAGTACGGCAACAGGGCAAAAGGCGACGCCACAAACGGCAGGTATTACGAAGGCAACGCAAGGTTCTGGTACGTGGCGGACTCGACCTACACCGTGACGCTCAGCACGCCGGGTTTCAATTTCTCCATCAACACTTCGGCGGAACAGCCCGAGCCGGGAAGGTTCATCAACCTTCAGGTGATGGACATCGAGCAGGAATCCATCTGCATAGGCGCCACGGATTATGCCAACGCTTCGATATACGGGTTCACCACCGACCCGAGGGACGTCTCTAACGTCGATGTCGTGACGGTCGGCGTTGTCGTCGAACCCACTGATTTCGCGCCTGAGCAGATAGAGGAAAAACAGGCGCTCGGCATAGCCGAATCGCTCTATCAGGGCGACGGCACGACCATTTCAAGGCCGGCGCCGGTCGCTATGCTGAGATTGAGGATAAACGTCGAACCAAGCGACGAGCCGCTCGTGATCTCGTCTGCCACGTGGACCCACGTGACAATCAGCCGCCAGGGTTCCCTCAATTTCGACAAGATAGCGGAAGTTGACTTGTACAGGGATATGAACGGCGACGGCAGGTTCAACGGCGATACGATACTCGGCGACTACAACAGCGGGCTTGACCTGTTCATAACAAGCGGCACGTTCTCGGGCGCTCTGGATGATCTGATACTGTACCTTCCTACCTTAGGAAACGTCCAGACCATAGAGAAATCGCCGAAGACCTACTTCATATGCGTGAGACTGCCCATAGACGCGCCGAAAAACACGACCCTCGGCCTGACGGTGCCGTCCAACGGGCTGACGATGGTCGGCACGGCCAAGCTCGCCGCGAATAATCTTCCCACGGCTTCGTACGTTTCCAACGTGCAGACCGAACCTCCGAAAGTTTTCGCGGACATACTCGACGTCGCCGCCTGGTATGACCCGGACGGGCCCGGCAATCCCACTTTCGACCTCTGGCAGTACCCGGACATACCTCAGGGTAACCCCGCCGTGGGAATGATGAGGATAGGCCTCTGGACGCAGGAATACAATGCGATATGGAACAGCCTGACTATAACAAGGACCGGTACCGGCGAGGACACGGATGTCGTGTCCTGCAGGCTCTACAAGGACGCCGACGGTTCAAAGACCTTCCAATACGGGACTGATTTGCTCGTTTCGCCGGATGCGGTTTTCGAGACGAGCATCGCCAACATCAACCTGAACACTCAGACGATAGGCCAGGCGACCCAGTATTACTTTGTGGTTTACAAGATGGCCGACGCCGCCGAAGTGGGAGAGACGCTTGGCGTGAAGATAACTGCCGACGGTTTCCATTTCTCGGAAGGCGAGATGGCGGCGCTCCAGAGCGCCAACACCCAGCAGTACGAGCTGTTCCCGGCGACGTCAACCATATGCACCATAGTCGCGACCGCCGACACTCTCTTCGTGGACCGCTACGACAGCGCTTCCGGTCTCGGCATCGGCGCGGTCACGCAGGGCGATACCAACGTGCCGTTCCTGAGGATGAGGCTGCGCACCGACGCCAGAAGCGCGATCTGGAATTCCCTGAGGATAGACAGGCGCCACACCGGCGACCTGAACAAGGACGCGGACGTTTCCGGCATTAAGGTGTACCTCGACGCCGGCGTGGCCTCGCTTGACCAGGATCTCGCCATCGATACGACGGGAACCGTCAAGCTCACAACGACACAGAATTTCGGGAGCGCGGGGTTATTGTACGTAGGCAACGAGATAATACGCTATTCCTCCGTGCTTTCCACGACTTCGGTTTTCGTGCCGGAATCTACCGGAAGAGGAGTCTTGAACACCGCTGCCATCGAGCACACATCGGGAGAAAGCGTTCTTGCGACCGGCAACGGGGCTCTGAACACGAGCACGGACCAGCTGGTTTCGGACGTCGCCCAGACCTGGGTATTCATTTCCTCCACCGTGGTCATACCGATAACAGGGCCGAAGGGCGGCCAGGAGATACTGGCCACGCAGTCCGGTTCGGCAGAGTGCAAGACCTATTTCGTGACTTACGATATCAACTACTTCGCTACGCTCGGCGAAACCCTGCTCGGTCTCGATCTTGCGGCGCCTTCTTACATGGGTGTCGTGAGCCCGAAACAGGTCTCGAACTACAACATACCGCTGTATTCGGAAATAAACAGGGTGCAGGAATACTCCGACCTTGTCACGTTCAAGCCTGAACAGACGACCCTGGGCTCGACCCTGATGCAGGCCTCGACGAACCAGGCGGTATTGACGTTTACCGCCGAGACCGACAAGTCAGAGGCGCTTTTTGACAGGATAACCGTGACACGCACGGGGACTTCCGTCGACACCGACGTGAATTACGTCAGGATATGGTACGACGGCAACAAGGATACCATATTGAACCGCGGCACAACGAAGGACTGGGTCATAGGCGAGGGCTACTTCAACAACAAGGGGACCGCCGGCGACGCGGTCATAGACATCTCGACCAACGTGATAAATCTCGGTGCCGGCAACGACGTTGCCCCGATAGTGTGGAGAAAGCTGACGACGCCGTCGAACGGCACGATGAGATACTTCGTGACCTACGACATAAACGACATGGCTCTTCCCGAAAGAACGCTCGGCGCCAGGATCAATTCGGCCTCCAACCTCAAGGTATCCGACCCCAACACGATCGCGACGACGAACCTGCCTTTCGACTCGACGCTGCGCACCATAGTGCCTTCGAGGAGATACATAACGGTGGCGCCCGAAGCGCTAAACACCGCGACCCTCGCCTCCGGGATACTGGCGAGCGCCGCCACGATATACGTGGACTCGGTCGCCAACTTCCCGGACAGCGGCGCGCTTGTCATAGGCACCGAGGTGGTATATTACGATATCAGGAACACCGGCGACAACTGTTTCACGAATCTCACGCGCGGCGCGTGGAATACCCTGGCGATGGCGCATTCGGCCGGCGATATAGTGTCGTGCTCGTACCTGCAGGGCACGATAAACGCGCCTTATATGAAACTGACGATGTCCTGCGACGGTTTCCAGGTGCGCTGGTACAACCTGGTGCTTGACAGGCTGCAACCGTCGGGCCTCACGGGCAACGACTCGGACGTCAAGGTCATAAAGGTCTGGGAGGACAACGGTGACGGAGTGCTCAACCGCGACCCGGTCACCGGTCTGATAGGCGCCGAGACCCTTGTCTCCAGCGGGACGCCGGTTTTCGGCAACCTCTATTCGGCGAAAGCGAAAGCGCCTCTTATCGGAGACGGCAAGGACACCGGAGGCAACACGTACATACTCATATCGGCAACGCCGACCGTTTATTGGATAACGATGGACATAGATCAGACGGCGACCAAGGGTTCGGTGATAGGCATCGGGTGCCCCGTGACCGACAATGTGGAAGTCGGAGCGACATACCCCAACGACTACGTGCATCTTGTCGTCGACGGGGCCTCGGTCGATTATCCCGGCGACCCGTTCCCGTTCCGTTCGGGCTACTCGTTCATATACGCGACGGTGGACACGGTCAGCATAAATTACGAGCCCATACTGCCGGCCACCATAGAACAGAACGCCCAGGACGTGGGCGTGATGCGCCTGATGATGAAGGCCGACGCCAATACCGTCATATGGCAGGGCCTGAGAATGAACCTCACCGGCAACTGCGTGGACAACGACGTTACGCTTGTCAAGGTCTGGAAGGACCTCGACGGCGACGGCAGTTTCACCTCGGCCGACAAGGCCCAGGTGGGCAACGACTACATAGGGCTTCTGTCGTACGGGACGGAAAACTTCGCCAACAAGACCTGCAACCTGACGCTGAAGACCCCGCAGGTCATTCCTTCTACCGGTACCGTAAGCTATTTCGTGACATACACCATAAATTCTCTTGCTCCTGTCGGAGGCACGGTCGGACTTTCAATCGACGCGACGGGATATTTCACGGTCGATTCGCCCGACAAGATAACGTTCATGAAGGCCGCCCCTTACGCCACGCCCAACGTGCCCATAGACGAATTCAGCGATGTGGTGACGTTCGAGCCGTGGCCGTGGTATGACCCGGAGAACAACACCGACGTTCTCGCCGGCAAGATGATATACCAGGGCGACCAGAACGTGCCCGTGCTCAAGTTCAGGCTAAAGACCGATATTTCGGAAGCCATATGGTCGGCGATGAGGGTGGAGCGCATAGGGACCGGCGCGCCGGGCCAGCCGACGGGCGGCACCAACACGGACATCCAGTACGTCAAGATATACGCAGATTCCAACAACACGGGCGCGCTGGACGCGGGCGACACGCTGATAACATCCGGCACCGACCACTTCCCCGCCGATATATCCGGCCCGACGACGGACATCGGCCTGACGATACCTCAGACATTGAGGCCTTCGTGGCAGTATTACTTCGTCGTCTATGACATATCGCCGACGGCCTACGCGAACAACAGCATCGGCATAAGGATAAAGGACAAGTCCTGGATAACGGTTTCGCTGCCTAACAGCGTGGAAGCGTTCCCGAACACGCTTCCGTTCAACGCGTTGAACTACTTCGATTCATCGGTCGCGCAGATACTTCCTTTAAGCATTACCATGCTCAGCGAAAGCATCGCGCCAACGGTCAAACTGCCTCAGGACAAGGACGTTCCTCTGCTTAAATTAAAGATTCTTTCCAGCGCGCACGGGGTCCTGGTTTCGTCCATCACGTTTGTCCAGACCGGCACCATAGAGACATCGTACATTAAGCCGGAATATTATTTCGGTATAGGCGACGGTGATTTTGAAAGGATAAAGCTCTGGAGGGACGACGGCGACGGGACGTTTAACCCCAGTAATGATTACATAGTCGGCAACGTGCCTCACCGCAGCTGGGTGGTGGCGGCGGGCCTTGACCCGAACACGGTGACGAATTTCTCGGGAGGGGCCGCAAGCATCCCCTGCGGGACATCCGTGAACACCTCCGGCACGTTATTCTTCGTGACGGCCGACATAGGCACGTCCGACCTGGGCGGGAAGCTAACGTTCAGGCATACGGCGGGTCTGAAGATTGAAAATTACGGAAGACTGAGGATAATACCCGACAGCGCGGTTTCGGCTTCCGCCAACGCTTTCCCGTACGCTTCGGAAAACGTGATAATAGCCGACGTCTCGATACTTGAAGTGGACATCAGGCCGGACAAGCCCGGCGTGCAGGAAGTGGCGTGGCGCAATTCCAATACCACGGTCGATGCCGAATGGAGCATAATTAAAGTTGAGGCTGCCAACATAAGGAACTACCGGGCCGCTATAGGCAGTACGCCTGACAACCAGGACGCGACTGCAGGCACATGGACACCTACCGACAAAGCTTACATTGAAATAAGAGGGCTTGCCCTTAAGGAGCCCACGGCCGTGAATCTTGCGGAGACGATAGAGGCTAATGCAACGCCCGGAAGCATTTCAGTCGAATACATAGACGGTCATCCAAAGAAGGGGGTCAGCAATCCTACGGACGGTTTTGACAAACCCGGACACATGGTCATCGGCAAGGAGATAATCTCCTACACGGAAAAGACCGGGAATACTTTCAGCGGGATAACGCGCGGTGTTTACAATACGCCCGTTGAAAAGCACGTGAAGGGCGCAAAAGTGACCAACAGGGCGTACTTTGTGAAAATCATGGCCGAAACGGACCTTGCTGGCGAAACTCCTCAAAAATGGGGTGTTGTAAGGATAGACCTTAGTCCGCCTTCGGCTCCATTGGGTGTTGCGGCTTCGGTCGCTGAATCCGAAACCGACGTGGGAGTTTATGAGGTTAAATGGTCTCCTTCCAGGGATTTCGAATCGGACGTTGAAGTATATGAGGTGCAGGAAAGAACGGACACCAATCCCGTCTGGAGGACAGTGGATATTATAAGTCCTCCGGAAGGTTCGACGGACACCGAACCGCCGTATTCGTTCTATGTCGGCGACGGCAACGCGAAAGATCTTGAAGGAAACGACATCGCGGATGATCCGAGAGAAAGGGGACATTTCTTCTACTATCGTGTCAGAGCCAGGAACAATGCCGGCAGCTGGGGTGACTGGTCAAGCGAATCCGCCCCTGCGATTACCGGTTTGCCGGGTGAGGTCATATCAAAGGTGTCTAATTATCCGAACCCGGTCGATACCCGAAAGGGGGGAGTGGAAGCGCAAACCAATATAGTCTACATACTCAACCAGGACGCGGAGGTCACGATAACACTCTACGACCTGCTGGGTTATGAGGTCTACAACTGGAGCTTCAGCCCCGGTTCGGACGGCGGAAAGAAGGGCGCCAACCGCGTCATATGGGACGGCACCAACGAATTGGGCGACAAGGTCGCAAAAGGCGGATACATAGCCCACATCAAGGTGAAGTCCGACAGGGGCCTTGTCACTGCGATAAGAAAGATAGGCGTGATACACTAAATATCAGCGTATAGCGTTTAGCAAATAGCGTATAGGAACTAAAAAACTATGCGCTATTTTTATTTATTGGGAAATAGTTGATATGCAAAATAGTGAATGGCGGGAAGGTATGGCTGCGGAATCTTTTGAAGAAAGATTTTACTCTATACGCTAAACGCTATCCGCTATACGCTGATTTTTACTTATTCTTGATGAAGAAGACGACCCTGCGGTTCTTGGCGCGGTTTTCGGGAGTGTCGTTTTCGGCTATGGGCTTGTATTCGCCGTAGCCGATGGCGGCCAGTCTTTCGGGAGGGAGGCTCTCGTTGTTAACGAGGTATTTCACGACGTTGGTAGCCCTGGCCGTGGAGAGCTCCCAGTTGGAGTCGAATACCGATGTATGTATCGGGACGTTGTCTGTGTGGCCTTCGATGACGACTTCGTTCGGAAGCGTTGAAAGGACCGGCGCGACTTTGCCCAGTATGTCCTGACCCTGCGGTGTTATTTCCGATTTGCCGCTCTCGAAATACGCGGCGCCTTCCTGTTCTTCAAGCGTCAGGTGAAGGCCTTCCTTGGTCATCTTGACTTCGCCCTGAAGCTGTTCTTCTTCCATCATTTTCTCGAGTTCTTCCTTGGCGTTCTGCATGTTCTTGTTCAGCGCGGCGCTCAGGGCGTAGAGTATTATGAAGAAGCAGACCAGTTCGGTCATCAGGTCGGCGTAGTTGACGAGCCACGGCGGCGCGGGATGTCCGAATTTCGACACCCTGGGGTCGTTCGCGTCGATGACTTCTCTGGGTTTTAAAGGCATAAATTTAGAGGCAAACGGCAATTTCTAATTTCGAATATTCTAAAACCGTGTCCAGTTCTTCATATCTTCTGCTTTTTCGAAATTCGAAATTGGGTTTTCGAAATTGTCTTATGTTCTGGCAGCGGTGCTCTTGACAAGCGCCCGTTTTGAAGGTTCAAGATACGCTTTCAGGTTCTCTTCTATTCTCATCGGCACCGCTCCGGACTGAAGGAGCAGTACCCCGCGGATTATTATCTCTTTGACAAGGAGCTCGTCTTCCGATTTCCTGCGCAGCTTGCCCGCCATCGGCAGGAATATCAAATACCCCGAGCCGAGGCCGAAGAAGGCCGCGGCAAGCGCCAGGGCCATACGTCTCGGCACCTGCTCGACGTCCGTTATGGAGTTCAGCATCAGTATCATTCCGAGCACCGTTCCTATGATACCGAAGGCCGGGGCGTACGTGCCTAGAGCGGTGAATATCTCCTGTCCCACTTTGTGCCGTTCGCGTATGAGCCCCAGTTCCGTTTCCATCATGTTCGCTATGAATTCCTTGTCGAGCCCGTCTATCACCATCTGGACGCCGCGCTTCAGGAAGTCGTTGCGCATGTTCTTGACGTCGTTTTCAAGGGCCAGGAAACCGTCGGAACGCGCTTTTTTGGCAAGATCCACGAAAGTCGTGATTATCGCGGCGGTGTCTTCCTCTTCCGTGGAAGTAAGGACTTTCTTGGTCACTTTGGTGAGCTTGACGACTTCGCTTAAAGGATAGTTCACGAGGAGAGCGCAGAAAGTGCCTCCCATTACCACCAGGAACGCCTCGTAATTCAGGAAAGGGATGAAGCCCTTTGCCCCTTCGGCGATAAGGACCGATATTATAACCAGCCCCAACCCTATCAGAATACCGATAATCGTTGCAATATCCATTTTTATCTCCGCGTTTTTAAGGGTTTTGGCTTACAACCCTTGATTAGGTTTTCGCTGATTTTTATTGAATTATCTAAAATTAATCCCCGATTGTCAAGAGTTTTTAAAAGCCGGAGACAGCGCAAGTAAAAAAAAGCTCTAAAAAACCGTTGACTTTTTAGAATGTGTTATATATAATTAAATGACAAAAGTATTTGCTAAATCAATATGTTTGCGTCTTTAAAGGGTTTATATCGAAAAACCGTCTTAAATTAAAGACATTCGCAGCGCAATCCGTTATTCTGAAAGCATAAGTTTTAAGGAGCACTCCTATGGCAATTGCGCCCCTGAGAAAGAAATACATAGGCGAAATCCTTCTGGAAAATAACTTCATAACCAAAGAACAGCTAAAGGAAGCCCTCTCCGAACAGCAGAAAACCAAGGAAAAAATCGGGACCATACTCATAAAACGCGGCTACATCAAGGAAGAAGACCTGATGAAGTGCCTGGCAATATCTTTCCGCATTCCTTACGTCAGGCTTGTTGATTTGAAGGTCGACGATGCGGTGCTAAAGCTCGTACCGGAAAAAATGGCGCGGCGTTTTATGGCGCTCCCGGTAGCGAAGAGGGAAGGGGCCGTGCAGATAGCGATGGCGGACCCGTCAAACGTCAACGCGATAGACGAGATAGAGGCCGAAACGAAACTGAAAGTTTCCGTTTCTCTCTCGAGCGAAAAAGAACTGAAAGAGGCGATCGAAAGGCACTACGCGGGCGGGCTTATGGACGTCAAGGACCTTCCCGACCAGGCCGTCGGCGAGATAAAAACAGACGAGCTTGAGGAACTTTCGAAGGACGATTACGAGGCGGCTGACGCGGCGCCCATAATAAAGTACGTCAATGCCCTTCTCTACGAGGCGGTGACAAAATCGGCCAGCGACATTCACCTTGAACCGGAGGAAAACGGGGTTGCTTTAAGAATGAGGCTTGACGGGGAGCTCAGGGAGTCCCCGCCTCCGCCGAAAAAGTTCTTCAACGCTATCGTTTCGAGGATAAAAATAATCGCGAACCTCGATATCGCAGAGCGCCGCCTGCCGCAGGACGGCAAGTGCAAGATGAAGATCGGCGACAAGAAGGTGGACGTCCGTGTCTCGACCCTGCCAACCATATACGGGGAGAAGGTCGTGTTGAGAGTCCTTGACCGCACAACGGTCAGCCTCCAGCTTGATGATCTCGGTTTTTCTAAGGAAGACGCCGAGAAATTCCGCGAGGCCCTGCAGAGGCCCCACGGTATGATACTCGTGACCGGACCCACGGGCAGCGGAAAGACGACGACGCTTTACACGGGGCTTAGCTTCATCAACACGCCTGAAAAGAACATAGTGACCGTTGAGGACCCGGTGGAATACGAGCTGAAAAAAATCAACCAGGTGCAGGTGAAGCCGCAGATAGGGCTGAGTTTCGCGCACGTGCTTCGTTCTGTCCTGAGGCAGGACCCGGACGTCATAATGGTCGGAGAAATCAGGGACAAGGAGACCGCCGAGATAGCCGTGCAGGCCGCGCTCACGGGGCACCTGGTCCTTTCGACACTTCACACGAACGACGCCGTGAGCTCACTTTCGCGGCTTGGCTACATGGGGATAGAGCCGATACTCATAGCCGATGCGGTGGACCTTGTCATAGCCCAGAGGCTGATACGAAAGATATGCCCGAATTGCAAGGAATTGCACGAACTGCCCGCCAAGATGCTTGAAAAGCTAGACCTTAAGGACAAGCACGCGAAAGTATACCACGGAGTGGGATGCGAGAAATGCTTCGGGACTGGTTACAAGGGCCGCAGCGTCATAAGCGAGGTGCTCAAGCTTTCTACTCCTATTAAGAAAATGATACTTGCGGGCGAAGGGGATGTTGTCATCAAGGAACAGGCGATCAAGGAAGGCATGAAAACCTTGAGGGACAGCGCGATAGAGAATCTTTTAGCCGGGAAAACCACGGTCGATGAGGTATTGTCGGTCACGGCGGCGGGATAACGTCTTTAATCTGTGGAATATTGTTGAAATCTGTGTAATCAAGGATCTATATGGTCAACTGGCACGAAAAAATGATATCCATGCTGCAATATATGAGCGGCAAGGGGGCGTCCGACCTTCATCTGACGGTCGGCAGCGTTCCTCACATTAGGGTCAACGGCAAGATCGTCCAGTCCGAACTCCCTCCCGTGTCGAAGGAAGAGCTCGAGAACCTTCTCTACAGCCTTTTGAACGAAGACGAAAAAAAGGCGTATCTGGAAACCAAAACGCTCGATTTTTCTTTCGGAGAGCACGAACTCGGGAGGTTCAGGGTCAACATATACCAGCAAAGGGGCACGATCTCGGCCGCGATACGGCTTCTCCCTCTAGAAATAATCGGGATAGACTACCTCGGGATACCCGCCGAACCGCTGAAGAAGTTCTGTTCGCTTCCGCACGGCCTTGTGCTCGTTTGCGGGCCGGTGGGCAGCGGAAAAACGACGACGCTGGCTTCAATGATAGATTACATAAACAAGACAAGGAACTGCCACGTGATATCCATCGAGGATCCGATAGAATACATACACAAGAACAACAAGGCGCTGATACATCAGAGGGAAGTGAAACAGGACACGCCGAATTTCATAGACGCGTTGAAGTTCATACTGAGGGAGGACCCGGACATAGTAGTGATAGGCGAGATGAGGGATACCGAGACGATGACATCGGCTCTCACCATCGCGGAGACGGGGCATCTGGTGTTCGCCACGCTCCATACCGGCGATGCCAGCGAGTCTATAAGAAGGATGGTCGATTCGTTCCCGGCAACTCACCAGACGCAGATCTCGACGCAGATATCCTACGTCCTGCGCGGCGTCATAAACCAGATGCTTCTGCCGAAGAAGGACGGACAGGGGCGCGTCATGGCCAGCGAGATAATGATCGTCACGCCCGCCATACAGAACATCATAAGAGAAAATAAGGTAGAACAGATACATTCCCACATTCAGATGGGGACTGGTCTAGGAATGCAGACTATGAGCCAGTCGCTTTCTGATCTGGTCAAGGGCGGAAAGATAAGCCCGGAATTCGCAATGACGAAAACAAAGAGGGACAAGGAACTGGGCAGGCTTCTCGGGCAGGAGAATTATGCCTAAATTTTTATTCAGGGCAAGGAACGCGAACAACGAGCTCGTTGAGGGCTCAAGGATGGCCGCGTCCGAAAGAGAGCTCGTGGCGATGTTGAACGCCGAGGGGCTTGTAGTGTTCTCGGTGACCGGCGCCAAGGGCTCGAAAACCTCGAAAGGCGGCGCCGCGCCCGCCGCGGAAAAAACAGCGAAGGGTTCCGTGCGCGTGAGCGTCACCCTTCAGGAGATAGCGGTATTCTGCCGCCAGCTGGCGACGCTGATAAACGCGGGCGTGCCGATACTGGAATCCATAGACGATGTTTCCGAAATGTCCGTCAGGCTTTCGTTCAAGAAGATGCTCAAAGAGATAGCTAACGACATCAGGGGCGGAAGCACGATGTCCGATTCGATGAAGAAATACCAGTCGGTCTTCGGCAGGGTTTTCGTTTCCCTTGTAGCCGCGGGCGAGAGGAGCGGGAAGCTCGCGAAAATCCTTCTGGACCTCGCCCTGTACCTGGAGAATACGGTGAAACTCAAAAGAAAGGTCCAGGCGGCGAGTATGTATCCGGCGTTCGTGGCTGGTTTCTTCCTCCTGGCGCTCGGCGGGCTGGTGTTTTTCCTGATACCGAAATTCAAGGCTATGTTCGCCTCTTTCGGGGCGCAGCTTCCGACGCCGACACTCATTACAATAGCCATTTCGGAGTTTATGATCCAGAACATACCCTATTTGATGATAGTTTTTGCGGGAGTAGTGCTGACGTTCGCCTTCTGGTATAAAACCTCATCAGGCAGGATGATAATGGACACGGCCCTTTTGAACTTGCCCATATTCGGCGAGATAAACAGGAAGATCGTATTTGCCAGATTTTTTCAGACTTTCGCGACGCTTCTAAAAAGCGGCAACGATATAGTCGTTTCGCTCGAAGTGGCGGCCCGCGTCGCCGACAACGCCTACGTGGAATCAAAAATTCTTGAGATAAGGACGAAGGTCATAGAGGGTTCGACCGTATCGGATGAAATGATGAAAATGGCGGTATTTCCCAAAATGGTCGCAAGGATGACCTCGGTAGGGGAAAAATCGGGCAAGCTCGACGAGATGTTCGAGAAGATATCGGATTATTACACGGATGAGGTCGACGCGGCCGTCGTGGCGATGAGCTCTATAATAGAGCCTATACTGATAGTTTCGCTGGGGGGGCTGATAGGGGTTGTGGTCATTGTCATGTATCTTCCGATATTCAAGCTTGGTTCGGCCATGATGAAACAATAGAACCGGAGGTGATGACGCCAGTTTCGAGCAGCAAGAGAGAAGGAAATTAAATAAAGGGAGGACAAAATGTCCAAGAAGGCAAAAGGTTTCACGCTTGTCGAGTTGATGGTGGTTATCGTTATCGTAGGCATCCTTGCGGCAGTTTCAGTGCCCATCTACAGGAATTACACGCAGGGCGCCATGGCTGCAGAAGGGAGGGCTCTGGCTTCCGCGGTCGCGAATGCCGAGAAGATATTCATGGCGCAGAACTCATCCTACCGCCCTGTCGGCACTGTAACGGCGATGGACGCTCAGCTTAAGGTGGATGCCACCCAGAACAGATACTTCAGGGACTACACGGTTACCGTCGCGGGAGCGGCTTTCACAGTTATAACGACTGGTGCCGGTGCCAGCGAAGCGTCAGGCATTAACGTTACGTACATTCAGCCTGCTACTGCGGGTCCCACGATCACGGACAATCTGTAATCTCGCGATTATCCGCTGATAGAAGTTTCGTATAACAGGTTCTCATAAAAGGGACGAGAGTTCTTTTGCTATAAGTAGTTGCGTCAAAAAGAACTGCGCTGGCTTCGCGCTTATTGATCTGATGGTGGTTCTTGTGATTATAGGCATACTCGCTGCGGTTTCCGTGCCTATCTACAGGGGCTACACACGCGGTGCCATAGCCGCAGAAGGAAGGGCTCTCGTGTCTTCCGTCGCGAATGCCGAGAAGGCCTTTATGGCGCAGAACAGCTCATTTCGTGCGGTTGCCGTCGCGACAGAGATGGATGCTCAACTGAAGGTGGATGCGACACAGAATAAATACTTCACGAGCTACAGGGTCACTGTCACCGGGTCGGCGTTCGATGTCTATACCACCGGCTCGGGCGAAGCGTCGTGGATGATGGTAACGTACAGCCAGCCGACCGCTGCCGGACCGACGATAGCGGACAACCTGTAGTATCTGCATTTAGCCGATAAAATGACGATAAAAAACGGTTTTACGCTGATTGAAGTTCTTGTCGGCATCGCGGTGTTTTCCATCGTGATGCTCGCCGGGGTAGCTTTTTTCACGCTGGGAGAAAAACACGTTGTCGTGGCGAGAGCGGAGAACGTGGCACAGGAGGTATCGAGGGCCGCGATAGAAACGGCTTGCGCCGAAGATTTCAGCCTTGTGGTAACCTATACGAGCGCCATCGACCGCCTTGCGGATATCGGCACTGTTTTTAACCTTAATTTCGACGTATCGTCCGGATGGTTCCCGGCAGTCGAGGCGGGACAGCCTTACCCCTACAAACGCCTGCAGGCGGCGGTGGACTGGCAGTCCGGGGGGGAAACTAGTAATATGGTGTTTACAAGGTATCTGGTTGATTCGAACAGTTTTCAGTGAGGTTTTATGAGCGCGGCTGCGGTGAGCTTGATGGACAGGTATGAAACGGGAATGACGCTAATCGAGATGTTGGTTTCGATGGTCATCAGCGCGGTGATTTTCATATTTGCCGGCTTGATAATCATATATACTATCGAGTCCTGGAAAAAAGCGGAAGAGATGACCCGTATGATAAACGAGAGCAGGGGTTTCAGAAGCATATTCGAGTTCCAGGTAAGAAGCGCCGTGACTGACCCCACTGGCGGCTCGTCCTACAACTTCAGGCAGAGCGGAAACACGCTCATATTCGACGTTGTCGACCGGACAACGGGATCTGCGAGGTATAAGCGTGACAGGTTCATAAGAAGCGGCGAGTTCCTCGAGTACAATTACACTTACGCGGAGACCGGCGGAGGCGGATTAATATCGTATCCTGCGACGACCGACGGGGTGATGATGCTTTTAGGGGATATCAGCAACCTGAACTATACCGTGGATTCTACGGATGTATCGGTTGATCTTGAACAGACACGCAACCTTCCGAGCGGCAAACAGATAAACGTCAAGACCAAGTTCAAAATAAAGACCAGGAATCTCAGATAGAAAATGAAAAAGGGTGCGATATTATTCACGGTGCTTATATTCAGTTTTGTCCTGAGCATAATTGGCATGGCCTTGATATATATATACGGCGAACAGAGGATGCAGGCGATACAGGCAAGTACAACAACCAAGGCGCTGTACGCCGCTGAAAGCGGGGCGGAACTGGCCAGATCGTGGCTGTATTACCTTCAGGTATTCCCGGAAAACAGGCCGGGCCACAGCGACGACACGAATCCCTTCTATGTTCATAACGCGAGGATAATAGAAAGCGGCGCCAATTACCAGGTACAGATGACCGTAAGCATCGATCCGTTTGACGCGAACGTTTCGACAAGCGCGCAGACGGCCGGGTACTATCTGGTGGAAACTCAGGGCTTGTACACTACAAACGTTACCGGTTCCGAAGATTTTCGCCAGAGGACGGAGAACGTTATTGAGATAACCACGGGCCCGTGGAGGGTCAGGCAGGTCATCGGTTCGTGGAAGGAATTTCCGATCGAGAGGGTAATTCATTGATTGCTGTCGATATCGGCTCAAAGAACATCAAGATCTGCAAAGTGCACAAGAAGGACGCCAAGTTCCACGTCGTTTCCGCGGTGATGGGCAGGAACCCCGCTGTGGTGGAGAACAACCCGAAAAATCACGCGCTTTTGGCCGAAAAAATCAAAAACATCGCAAAAGTCGGAGAGGTGTTTGACTCCTCCGTGGGGGTGTCCGTGGGCGGCGGGCAGGTGGTGACGCGCAATTTCACGCTTCCCGATCTTTCCGGCGAAGAACTCGACGGCGCGGTCAGTATCGAAGCGCAGCAAAACGTGTCGCTTGACCTCGGCCAGATGTATTCCGATTACCAGGTTCTTTCAAGGAACGAAAGCGGCAAGCTTGACGTCCTTTTTGTGGCCGTGCCCCAGGCTAACGTGGACAACCAGCTTCAGCCGCTGAGAAACGCGGGTCTTGAGCCGCTGTGCGTGGATATCAATAACCTTGCGCTGGCGAATTCTTTTCTCGCGTTTTATGAAGGCGCCGAAAAGCAATCCGTTGTGCTGGTGGATATCGGCCACAGTGTTTCGACGATATCCGTGGTTGACAGCGGAGCGCTTCGTTTCGCGAGGAACGTCGCTTTCGGCGGCAAGAGCGTAACCGCCGAGATAGCCGCGCACTTCAACATCAAGCCTGAAATGGCCGAAGAAATAAAGAAACAGCCGCGCGTTTGGAAAGATATCGGGCTCAACATCAAGAACATTCTGCGAAAGACCTCGCCGGAAGTCCTTGAAGCCATTTACCGTTCGGTCGAATACTGCATGTCCAGAAAAAAAATAGTGAACATAGACAAAATCCTTGTTACCGGCGGCACGTCCTGTCTTTTCGGATTGGATTCGTTCATATTCGAAACCCTTGGGATACAGACGGAGTGCTGGAATCCACTGAACCATGTTGAAATAAAGGGGAATGCCAGAAAAAAGTACGGTCCTTTTCTGGCTGTGGCACTGGGCTTGGCGATGAGGGATATTAAAAATGTATGAGCTGAATCTTATACGCAGCAGGGTGAGCGTCATACGGACGCAGAAGAAGCTTACCGCAGCAATAAGGCTGCTTTATCTGGCCGTAGGCGGCTTCGCGGTGTTCCTGATCGTGAAACTTTTTATGCTGACCGGCGAAATAGCGCAGTACACGAACAAGATACAATACTTCAGGCAGCAGATAAACGAGATAAAGGAAGGTCACGGCATCGCCGAACTCGAGGTGGAATGGGACGCGTATTATCCCAATATGAAGACCATTCGCGACATAGTCAGCAGGAGGACGAATATCAGCCCTCTTCTAAAAAGTCTTTCGCTCGGTCTCCCGCAGGGGGCGTGCCTTACCGACATAACCCTGCAGGTCCAGAACAACAAGAACGTGGTCAGGCTGCAGGTCCTGGCCCTGGCGCAGGAAAAGAAGGGTTTCGACCTTTTAGACGGGCTGATAAGGGCCGTCCAGTCGGCGGGTTCCATTTCACAGGAAATTAAAATCGAATCACAGGAACGGCGTGAGATGAACGGCAGGGAACTCGAACTTTATAGGTTGCTGGTGCCGATTTCATGAAACACAGCATAAAGGAAATCATCGGTTGGTTTTCGGGAGCGGAATACATCAGGCAGGGCATCGTGCTGGCTGCCCTCGTGGTTTCGACGGCCTCGCTTTTTCTGTTTTTCATAAAACCGTACGAGAAGAATCTGGCGGAGCTGAAGGAAGAAATGGCTTCGGTAGAAGCAAGGTTCCAGAATTACCGGAGTTTCGAAGAGAAAAAACCGGTAATAGGGGAATTGCGCCTGAAAATATCCGAGATGATGGAAAAGTTCAGGGTAAACCTTGCATCGTCCGAAGCCCAGAACAGGAACTACCTTGATGAGATATCGGCCATAGCGTCGGAAACCGGCGTGAAAATAGACAAGATATCCCCGTCAGAAAAGACCTGGGGTGTGGCATTTACCGCCAAATACACGAATTTAGTCCGGTTCATAGCCAGGATAGAGAAAAATTTTAAACTGCAGAACCTTACTGTTAAAAGCGGCGAAAACGAACCGGTGAATGCCGTTGAAATGACTATTGAGGCAATAGCCCCGAATTTCGGTTTCCCCAAGCCGGAGGGCGTGGATTTTTTCGTTACTCTGAACGACGTGGCGTCGGATGTGTCCGCCATAGAAGAGAAAGACGTGGACCTTGACGTTTCGGATGTTCCGCCAAGGGACCCGATGAGTTTTGCCGAGACTATTTTTCCACAGGAAAAGAAACCTAAAATCCGCGTTCAGAAACAGGCGCCGCGCCCGCCGGTGAAAGTAGACAGCATTTTCTGGGACCCTTCGACTCCGGTTGTCGTTATCGACGGGAGGGCTTGGAAGGAAGGGGAGGAAATAAACGGGGTGGAAATCATAAAGATAAACGAAGATGACATAAAAGTCAAATGGCGCTCAAAGACGTATACTCTAAAGAAGTAAAGTCTCCCGGCCTGCCGGGCAACTGCCCGCCCCAAGCTTTACCGTGGCGGCGACCAAAAGGAGGTACAAGGTGAAAAAGCTGCTTTTCTCGGTGTTTTTGATGTTTTTTGCTGTAGGTGTTTATGGTCTAGAGACTATCGCTCCGCAATCCTTGGAGTACGAGGATGTTGATGCCGCCCAGGAGCAGGAACCGGTAAAAAAGATTTCCTTGGATTTTCCAAACACTCCCTTGAGCACCGTAATGGGCGTGTTGAGCCTGAAAACCGGGAAAAAATTCATTGCCGACGCTAATCTTTCCCAGAAGCGGATAGTCCTGAGTCTCAAGAATGTCACTGCCGACGAGGCCCTTAACGCGCTGCTTGACACCTATGACCTCTATTACGTCAAGCAGGGCGAAACGGATATCTATGTTATCAAAAGCAAGAAGGACGCCATTGTCACGACGGTGTCCAAGGTATTTTTCATTAATTATCATTCGGCAAAGGACCTTCTTGCGGCGATACAGACAAAGGTTTCCCAGCACGGCAACGTGACGGCCGACGAAAAAAACAACAGCCTGATAGTGACCGACGTTGCCGACAACGTTGACAAAATGGAAGAGCTTCTGAGGGCTCTCGACATCCCGCCGCTTCAGATACTTCTTGAGGCAAAAGTGGTCGACGTTAGGCTCGGCACGCAGTCGAAATTCGGGCTTCAGGTCAACGAGCTATACAGGGATTCGCGTGTGAGCTCCTCGGGAGACAAAGAAGCCAATTACCAGCAGAACTACGCTCCGGGGGAAGCGGCAAGTTCCTGGCTGAGCATGGCCGTTGTCCAGGACGATTACAGGCTCAACGCGATACTTGAAGCCGTTAAAATAGACAACAATGCCAAGCTCATAACGAGCCCTCGGATAGTAGTTCTCAATAATAACGAAGCGGTGATTGATATCGTCGAAGAGATACCGTATATAGAGACTGATGAAACTTCAATAAGCGCCGGAACCTCGAAGACGACCGTGGCTTTCAAGGAGGTCGGAATCAAGCTAAAGGTCAAGCCGCACATCAATCGGGACGGTTCGATAATACTCAACGTGAACCCGGAACAGAGTTTCAGGACCGGCGAAACGCAGGCCAATACTCCGGTCATATCGAAAAGCATGACCAACACGACTTTCATGCTTCAGAACGGAGAAACGGTAATCATAGGCGGGCTTATCAAGGAAACGGAATCGAAGAGCGAGTATAAAGTGCCGCTTCTCGGCGACATACCTGTCGTGGGGTTCCTGTTCAAGAAGTACGCCAAGGAAAAGATCAGGACGGAACTCACGATTTTCATAACGGCAAAAATAATTAAGTAAACGAACACATGGAACGAAAAGCTAACATATTGATACTCCTGCTGGAAGACGAAGAGCCCACGAGAGTGAGCTACAAGGAACTGCTGTCGGCGGAAGGCTACGAAATCCTTGAAACCGACACGGGCGCGAAAGCCCTGGAGCTTGTAAAAAAGCAGCATTTCGACATTTTTCTCGTGGATTACAAGCTTCCGGACATGACGGGGACGGAATTCATCCGGCAGGCGCTCGAAGTATCCAAAGACGCCGTTCCCGTGGTGGTTACGGCGCTGAGTTCGCTTGAAATAGCCGTGGAGGCCATGCGAATGGGAGCGCACGATTATCTCGTCAAGCCCGTGGACATCAGCGAGTTCAAGAGGACCATAGAAAATATCTTGTTTGAAAAAGAGGAGGCAAGGCGCGGCAAGGAAGTTTTCCAAAAAGCGATAAGCGGCCTGGAGTATTCCGACGAAAACGCCATCGACGTTATAGTTGAAAACAGCGAAGGCGGGCCTTCGGCGAAAGGCAATATTTTTACTTCGATACTTCTATTGCCGTTGACGATAGTCAAGTCGCTGAAGCGGTTTTTATGGGACGTCAAATAAAAACTCAAGAGGTGAAAAGATGAGCAAGAAAATTCTGACAATGATGTTCGTTATTGCGGCGGTGGTCATCTCCGGCGTAGGGCTCTCGTTCGCCGAGGACGAGAATATACCCGACGCGCTGAAGCCTCAAGACGCGGAGAAATCGGATACCACGTATAAATCTCCGTTCGAAAAATCCGAAAACGAGCCGAAAATTAACCCAAAGTCCAATGCCTCGCCGGCTGTATCTCAAAGGAAATTAACCCCGTCTTACCCATATTCAAGAGGCAGGACCAGGTCAACTGTTGATTCCAAGAAAAAAACAAAAATAGAGAGCACGGGAAGTTCAAAGACCACCCGCAGGAGAAGAGTAAAACCCATGAAAACGGAAGCCCCCGCAAAAGTAAAAAGGGGCAGAAGCGGGCTTTTCTCGAGAGTTATGGGCGGTGGTACGAAGCCCGATAAGCTTTACATAGAAGCCAACGAAGCTTATGTCCGTGGCAGGATGCAGGAGGCCGCGGCGGCGGTCGATGAGCTGTTGAAAGCGGACCCTCAGAACGCGAAGGCGATGAGTCTGAAAAATAAGATAACCTACGTCGATTCACGTATGGGTGTCGCCAGGCGTGACGTGGCGGAACGTCTGTACTACAGGGCAGAATCCTTCTACCGTCAGGACAACATGCTCGACGCGCTTTTGTACGTGAAAAGATCACTCAAGCTCGATCCTCAGTCCGAGAAGGCGAAAACGCTGCTGAATTCAGTCATGGTGGAAAGAAGCACTCTGCTTAACTCCCTGAAAGGCGCCGACAGGAACAGGGTTAACGCCGCGATTGAGGACTTTTCAAACGAGAACTTCAGCGCCGCCGCAAAGACGTTCAGAGAACTTCAGCCGTACTACGCCTGGCTGGACAATTTTCTTGCGATAGCTACTTACCATGAAGTCGATAAGTCCGACCGGAAGAGGTCCATGAAGCTCTTGAACGTCGCGGTAGGCAATATAAAAATGGAAAGATACAGAAAAGCTCAGGAACAGCTAATGCTCGCGCTGGAAGCCGACAGGACCAACGCCGAGGCTTCGGCTCTGATGGAACTCGTAAATTACGAAATGAGCATGCCTGTCATTCCTTGACGGTGCCTTTTCACTTCAAATCGTATTCTGCAGTTTTTCTTTCCTGGTTCTGCTTTTGACGGGAACCCGTATCGAGCGGCATTTGCCATGACAAATAAAAAAACAAGGAAATACCTGATAGCCGCCGTTGTCGTGTTCCTGCTGTCAGGTGTCAGTCATCTAAGAGTGTTGAGGAACTACTATGTTCTTGACGATTTCAGGCTTATACTCACCAATGATTTCATTTCCGACATCAACAACGCCCGAATAATACTCAGTCCGCGGCATTTCCTCGTGCCTTACCCCTTCAAGTGCGGCGCAAGGCCCCTCACGGTGCTTTCGTTGATGATTGACCACAAAATATGGGGAAAAAACCCTTTCGGTTACCATCTGACGAACCTGCTCCTTCATTCCTTTAATTCCGTTTTGATATTCATGCTGGCGCTGTTCCTTTTCAAAAAGAACGGGGAATACTTCCCGCAGGACAGGCAAAAATCGAACGCGCTTGCCATATCGTTCATGGCCGCGTGCGTTTTTGCAGTGCACCCGGTCCAGGCCGAGGTGATCAACATCGCGTCTTTCAGGGCTGACCTTCTCACGACCTTCCTCTATCTGTTTTCGCTGGTTTTTTTCGTAACGGCCATCGCGGGTAAAACTACCGGTTCCCTTGTTTTTTACGCCCTGGCGCTGCTGGCCTTTATACTCGGGCTTTTTTCGAAGGAGATCGCGGTTACTCTGCCGGTTGTCCTGTTCATGTATGTGTTCCTTTTCCGCAGGAAAAAGCTCACCCTCACCCACTTGCTGACAATTTCGGGTCTTGCCGTTCTTTCGATCGGGTTTCTCGTGTTTTTCTGGAGCGGGCGGATCAGTTACCAGCTCTATTCCACGATATACCCGAATATAGCCGGCAATATGTCGCCATTGAGCGGTCTGGACAAATACGTGAATACGCTGCTCTTGTCGTTCCTTCACTACGTAAAAACACTGCTTTTCCCTTTCTGGCTTGCGATTGATTACGAGCTAAACGTTTCAGGCCCTGTTTTCGGGTTCGGGAACGTGCTGGCCGTAGCTGTATTAGCGCTTCTGGCCCTGTTGTTCGTAAAAACAAAGAACCAGCTCGTGAAATTCGGTCTCGGTTTTGCCTTTATCAGCTACATACCCGTCAGCAATATAATCCCGCTCATTAATACGATAAACGACCGCTACATGTATCTGCCCATGGCAGGTTTTTCGGTGCTTGTGCCGGCGCTGATATCGGACATCAGTCTAATGGACAAAACACGTGAAAAACTCGTCAAAATATCATTGAGCGTTCTGATCATACTTGTTTACGGCTGGATTACCGTTCAAAGAAACCCTTTATTTTACAACGGTTATTCGCTTTATTCCGATGCCATGAAGCGCGTGCCTGACAATATCAGGGTGCGCTATAATTATGCCATCGCAAATATGGTCAGGGGAGATTTCAAGGAGGCCATAGATAATTTTTCTTTCGTCGACAAAAAATGCCCCCTTTATAAAAAGGACGACATGTGGCATCTGATGGGCATCTGTTATGAACGCCTGGGAGAACACGAAAACGCGAGGAGATATTACGTGAGGCAGCTTTTCGCTTTCCCTCGAAAAAAAACGCTCAACAACCTCGCCGGACTGCTTCTTGACGAAGGCAACGACGAAACGGCCTACAACCTTCTTAAAACCAGCATTGAAATCCTGCCGGATAGATACGCCTATAATGACCTCGGCGTGTATTACGCGAGGAAAAGAAAGTACGGAAAAGCCCGCGAATATTTTAACAAGTCGCTTGAATTTGAGCCGCAGTACGTCGGCGCTCTGATAAATCTCATAAACCTCGCGAGGACTACTGGCGATAAAAAGCTGCTGCAGGAGCAGATAGAGCGAATATCTGCCATGTTCCCCGGCGGCGGCATGCCTGGAAAAGACGGCGATGGCGACCCGCGCCCTTGACTTTTAGCAGGCGAAATAGTAAAATCAAATCTTGTATGATAAGGCTTCACCGTCTCAACGGTCAGGAAATAATAGTCAATGCAGAGCTCATTGAAAGCATAGAGTCCGTGCCTGATACGGTTATAAACCTTTACACAAACAACAGGATGGTGGTCAAGGAATCCCTGGACGAGGTATACAGGATTCTGATGGAATACAAGGAAAAGGTCTACAAACCTTCCATAGATAACCTCGCAAAATCTGAAATCTACAACAACTGCAAGAAATAAGGGTTTTGGAAGACAAAAACCCTTTGATTACACAGATAAAAAAAAGAGATTACACTGATTAAAGACGTTGGTGTATCTGTGCAATCCGAGTTATAATCGGTGTAATCGAAGTAAATATCGAAAGGAGCAGTAAAATGCCAAAAAAGAACGTTTACTTTTTCGGCGGCGGAAAAGCCGACGGAAACGAAAGCATGAAGAACCTGCTGGGCGGAAAAGGCGCCAATCTCGCCGAGATGGCCGGACACAAGAACCTGAGGCTTCCGGTGCCGCCCGGTTTCACGATAACCACGGAGGTTTGTACCCACTACTACGCCAACAAAAAGAAATACCCCACGACACTCAAAGCCGAGGTTGCGGCGGCCATGAAAAAGATAGAGGCCATAATGGGCAAGAAGTTCGGCGACCCGAAGGACCCGCTTCTAGTGTCGGTCCGCTCCGGCGCCCGCAGGTCGATGCCGGGGATGATGGACACCGTGCTCAACGTCGGCCTCACGGAACAGACGGTTCACGGGCTCATTGAAAAGACCAACAATCCGCGTTTTGCCTACGACGCGTACCGCAGGCTTGTAATGATGTACGCCGACGTCGTGATGGAAAAGGCCGAAGGCAGGGAACCTGCCAGAGGCAAGGGTATCAGAAAGCTGATGGATGAAAAGATGGAGGAGCTCAAGCACGGGAAGGGCGTCAAGAACGACACCGAGCTCACAGCCGACGACCTTAAGGGCCTTGTTAAAGTTTTCAAGGACATGGTCCAATCCGAGCTCGGCAAGCCCTTTCCGGAGACCCCTCAGGAACAGCTTTGGGGAGGCATAGGCGCGGTTTTCATGTCCTGGAACGGCAAGCGCGCCATTGAGTATCGCCGCATAGAGCGCATACCGGACGAATGGGGAACCGCCGTTAACGTCCAGACGATGGTTTTCGGCAACATGGGCGACGACTGCGCCACCGGCGTGGCATTCACCCGAAATCCCGGCAACGGGGACGCGCATTTCTACGGCGAGTACCTCGTCAACGCCCAGGGCGAAGACGTGGTCGCCGGCATCAGGACACCCGCCCCCATTAATGACAACTCGGCAAACGACCAGTCAAGAAACCTCCCGACGCTTGAAAAGACTATGCCCGAGATATATAAGCAGCTTTTCAGCATACAGGGCCGCCTCGAGAAGCACTACAAGGATATGCAGGACATAGAGTTCACCATAGAAAAAGGCAAGCTTTTCATGCTCCAGTGCCGCGTGGGCAAACGCAACGGCACGGCCGCGGTGAAGATGGCTGTTGACATGTACAAGGAAAAGCTCATCGACGCCAGGACCGCCGTCCTTCGAGTTCCGCCCCATCAGCTCGTGGAGCTTCTGCTCCCTATGATAGACCCAAAGCTTGAAGGCGGGAACAAGCCGATAGCGAAGGGTCTGCCGGCGGGCCCCGGCGGAGCGCTGGGCCGGGTTGTATTTACCTCGCAAGAAGCCGTGAAATGGGCCGAAAGAGGCGAGAAAGTCATACTTGTCCGCGAGGAGACCTCGCCCGAGGACGTCGACGGCATGCACAAGTCGCAGGCAATCCTGACCTCAAAAGGCGGCATGACCTCTCACGCGGCGCTTGTCGCGCGCGGCTGGGGCAAATGCTGCATAGTAGGTTGCGAGGGCCTCGAGATAGCCGACGACGAGAAAAGCTTTACCACCAAGAGCGGGGTCACTGTAAAGGAAGGCGACTGGATAACCCTGAACGGCACCAAAGGCCTGGTGTATACCGGAAAACTCCAGCTGATAGACCCTGTCATGGGATCAAATCAGTCGTACGGTGAGCTCATGAAGCTTGTTGATAAGGCGCGCACCATGAAGGTCCGCACCAACGCCGACACGCCGAAGGACACCCAGAAGGCCATAGATTTCGGGGCCGAGGGCATAGGCCTTTTCCGCACCGAGCATATGTTCTACGGCGAGAATTCCGATAAGCCCCTCTTCCTTTTAAGGAAGATGATAATGTCAAAGACGCTTGAGGAACGCAAGGCCGCGCTCAAAGAGCTCGCGGTTTTCGTAAAAAGCGACATAAAGTCCACGATGGAAGTTCTGAAAGGTTATCCTCTCACGATAAGGCTGCTTGACCCGCCGCTCCACGAGTTCGTCCCGCATTCAGACGACAAGATAGCCGACATGGCGCGCGAGCTCGGCATAAGCGTCGAAGAGGCGAAAAGGCGCGGCGACGGCCTGAAAGAAAGCAACCCGATGCTCGGACACCGCGGCGTGCGCCTTGGCATAACTTACCCCGAGGTCACAGAAATGCAGGTCCGCGCTATCCTTGAAGCCGCCGGCGAGCTGATAAAGGCCGGAAAGAAAGCCGTGCCTGAGATAATGATACCTGTCACCTGCGCGGTCAACGAACTCAACCACCAGAAGGCGATAGTGGACAAGGTCCACGCTGAGGTCCAGAAGGCGCTGGGGGTCAAGATACCCTTCTCATACGGCACCATGATAGAGATACCGAGAGCGGCGCTCATGGCCCACAAAATGGCCGAGACCGCAGAGTTCTTCAGCTTTGGCACCAACGACCTTACGCAGATGAGCTTCGGGTTCTCGCGCGACGACATAGGCGGTTTCCTGCCGGACTACATCGGCAAGAAAATACTGCCCGCAGACCCCTTCCAGACGATAGACCAGGAAGGCTTGGGTCAGCTGATGAAGGTAGGCATAGAGCGCGGCAGAAAGACGAGAAAAGACCTCAAAGTGGGCATATGCGGAGAGCACGGCGGCGACCCGGATTCTGTCGAGTTCTGCCACAACATAGGGATGAACTACGTTTCCTGTTCGCCTTTCAGGGTGCCCATCGCGCGCCTTGCCGCGGCGCAGGCGGCGCTAAAAGGTAAATCGAAGAAAAAATAGGCGAAAAAGCGCCTGATATAAGACCGAAGGAGCTCCCGGGACAGGCGTTCCGGGAGCTCTTTTTTTGCCTGCGGCGGCGCTTGACATTCGGGTGTCAAAGAGGTAGCATTTTTTCAGAGGCGAAACTCCTGGTCCACCAGGGGATTCTAAAAACTCAAATGCTGATTTATCAGGAAAAACGCAGGCTTCAGAGGAAACCGTTCGTAAGCACGGTCAGGATCTTTTCCGGCGAGGAAAGGACGATGGTCGGCAAGGGTTATATCGCCAACTGGAGCGAAGGCGGGCTGTGCGTCATCGCGTCTCACGACATCGAGATAGGAAAAAGGATTCTCTTGAATTTCAACACTCCCAACGGCTGGGAATTTGACCTTATGACTAGAGTAGTATACTCCCGTAAAAATGCGGACGCCACGTCCTACGGCGTGAAATTCATGCCCGGCCAGGCGCCTTTTCTGTTTAAACTCGCCCAGCAGCTTTCCCACTATTGATAAATCCGGATCCCCTGCGTCCACGCGCTGTATTAGTCACGGCACGGGCCTCATTTGGGACCGTTTTCCTTGACCGGTGTCAAAAAAAGAAGTAAAATATTGTTGATTATTGAAGAGGTATTGCCTGCGCGCACGCACGGGCAGAGCGCATAAAAAACGAGTGACATATGCCGAAAACTCCAGGCGGGAAAAAACCCTCCGAAACAGAACTGCACCGGAAATTCGTCACGCCCCAGCCCGGGGAAACGATAACCAGCAAGGCAACGGGCAACAGCTACGTGATGGGCGATTTCATAGGCGAAGGAAGCTTCGGCATCGTTTACGCCTGCAAGGACACCTGGGACAACGACCTTGCCGTGAAGGTGCTCAAGCCCATAGATACCTACGAGAACGTCAAAGAGGCCGCCGACTATGAATTCGCGAAATTATTGCAGTTGCGCAACCCGTACATCACGCATATATACGACGCTTTCGAGTACAGGGATACGTTCTACATAATCACCGAACGCTGTTACTGCCCGGTGAGGAACCTGTTCTCGGAACGCGATTTTGAAGGCCCGATGTGGATAATGCCCATCGCAAGGTGCCTTCTGCAGGCGGTGTATTTCATGCACCTTCACCGCTACGTCCACCAGGACATACACCCCGGCAACGTGTTCGTTATGTTCCCGAACAACGAGATAAATCTCGCCGAGAAGAAAGCCGTTCAATGCAAGCTCGGTGATTTCGGCGTGGCTAAGGTTTTTTCTCAGGTT
Source organism: Endomicrobiales bacterium (assembly GCA_016930715.1). Taxonomy (GTDB): domain Bacteria; phylum Elusimicrobiota; class Endomicrobiia; order Endomicrobiales; family JAFGGC01; genus JAFGGC01. Next base: position 168,920 of record JAFGGC010000001.1, on the reverse strand, counting down.
GACGCCAAGAACACCCTGAACCAGTGGATGGTCCCGCCCGAGGTACTGATGCCTTCGGAGTTCGGGCCGATCGACCACAGGATGGACATTTACCAGTCGGCGCTTCTGTTACTTCAGGTCGGGTTGTCCAAGGAACTGCATTTTTCCAGGGAAGAGATTATTGAAGGCAGGCCCAGGGAGCTTGCAATGTATCTTCCGTCTCCGTACAAGCACGCGCTGGAAAAAGCCCTCAGAAGGCACGCCGATTCCCGGACGATCGGGGCGCTGGAATTGTGGCGCGAACTCAACGGCCACTCTCAAGCGCATAAAAAGTAGCGGGAACCGGTTCCCCAGCATTCAGTTACAGGAGGGATATATGTCGGACGGCGTCATTGTGGCAAGATGCGGGCTCGTGTGCACGTCCTGCGGCGCGTTCACCGGGGGAAAATGCGGGGGGTGCCTGAGCGGAACGCAGATGTTCAGGAACTGCCCGATAAAACGCTGTTCAGAAAAGAAGAAACTTGCCACCTGCGCCGACTGCGGTGATTTTAAAGACCTGAATGACTGCGGGAATCTTAACAACATCATCAGCAAAATAATCGGATTTTTCACCAAATCAAACCGCATAGGCAACCTAGAACGCATTCGCGCCGAGGGAATGGCGCGTTTCGTATCCAAAAAAACAGCGAAAAAATAAATGACGACAAAAAGCGGCTATCAGTCTCTTTCTTGCGGGGCGGGTGCTTTCTTCGCGCTTGAGGCAAGACCGGAAAACGGGTTAGTTCTCTGCGTCGTTGAAGATGACGACATCCGGCTCTGGCGCGACAACCTGGCCGCGCTGGGCGTGTTTTTCGGTTCTCCTCCGGTCTATGAATACCCGTTATCGGACCAGTTCGCGAGAATCTCAAGCATTAATTCGCTCCTAGGAAATACAGCCGGCGTGGTTGCCGCCTCCAATGAAGCGGTTTTAAAAAGGACGTACCTGCGGGGGACATTCGCGTCAAAAAGGGTCGCGATATCGCTAGGAAGCGAGCTCAGGTTTGAGGAGCTGATAGGCAAGCTCGCGGAGTTCGGATATACGAGGGTCGATTTCGTGGAGGACAGGGGGCAGTTTTCAAGGAGGGGCGAAGTAATAGATATCTGGCCGCCGGACAGGGTCGGGCCTCTGCGCCTGGTTTTCGCTCTCAACAACGTCGAATCCATAAAGAATTTTGAAATAGGCACGCAGCGTTCCGGGGAGCTTGTGAGTTCTTTCGTTCTCATACCCGCGAAGGAAGGCGAAGAAGGCGCGCTTCTTGACTTTCTCGGCAAAGAGACCGTGGTCCTGAATTTTTCCTCCCGGGGCTTGGAGCCGGATTTCGAAAAGTTCCGTGGGCCCTCGGCGTCGGAAGACGGAAATTTCGTGTCATTCGGCTTGATCGGGGGCAATTTCAGGCTTTTTGCTTCCGAGCTTGAAAAGTACGGCAAGGACGGCTATAAGACTGTTGTTTTCGCCCAGAACAACGGGGAAAAAGAGCGCATCGAGGAAATACTCGAGGAGAACTCTTTCAAGGGGCAAGCGCCCGAGATAATGATAGGCCCGTTATCTGAAGGTTTCGCGTCTTCAAAGAGGAAGCTTGCCGTATTCTCTTCGGCGCAGGTGCTTTATAAAAAGAGGCCGGTTAGTTTCCCGAAGTTCAAGGCCGGGAGGCGGCTTGAAGGGTTGTGGGAGATAAACTCCGGCGACTACGTCGTTCACGAAAAGTACGGGATAGGCAAATATCTCGGCCTTAAAAAGATAGCCAGAGGGGAACAGGAAAACGAGTACCTGCATCTAATGTACAAGGGCGGCGACAAGCTCTACGTTCCCGTGGACGATTTCAGGATAGTCCAGAAATACGTGGGAATAGAAGGCCACAAGCCGAAACTCTATTCCCTCGACACCGCCGCGTGGGAAAGGGCCAAACAGCGTGCTAAAAAGGGCGCCCAGGACATGGCCGCAGAGCTCCTCAGGCTATACGCCGCGAGAAATAGCGCTCAAGGGCACGCGTTCGGCCAGGATAACAACTGGGAGAAAGAACTTTCAGATTCCTTCCCCTACGAGGAAACGGATGACCAGTCACGCGCCATAGCCGAGGTCAAGGAAGGGCTGATGTCTTCCAGCCCCATGGAGCGGCTTGTCTGCGGCGACGTGGGTTTCGGGAAAACCGAGGTGGCAGTCCGGGCGGCTTTCAAGGCCGTGCAGGACTCGAAACAAGCGGCGGTTCTCGTGCCCACGACGGTCCTTGCGGAGCAGCACTGGAACACTTTTTCGAACCGCCTGTCGCCTTTTCCCGTCAGGGTCGCGATGCTGTCGAGGTTCCAGTCGAAAAAGGAACAGAAGCAGGTTATCGAGGGGCTTTCCGCCGGCACCGTTGACGTGGTAATAGGCACGCACAGGCTTCTGCAGAAGGACGTTGCCTTCAAGGACCTCGGGCTTTTGATAATAGACGAGGAACACCGGTTCGGTGTCAAACAGAAAGAAAAAATCAAGCAGCTTAAAAAGAACGTTGACGTGCTTCTTTTATCCGCCACCCCGATACCGCGGACGCTCTCAATGGCTCTTTCGAATTTAAGGGACCTCTCCGTGATAGAGACCCCGCCGTACGGCCGCCTGCCCATCGAAACGCACCTCGGGCCTTACGACGAAAAAACTGTGAAACGGATATTGGAGGCGGAGCTTGCCCGGGGCGGTCAGGTATTTTACGTGCACAACAGGGTCGAAACCATTTTTTCGCGCGCGGCCTACATTTCGAAACTCGTGCCCGACGCGAAAGTCGCCGTGGTCCACGGTCAGATGCCGGCCGGCGAAATAGAAAAGAACATGTGGGACTTCATGCACGGTAAGACGGATGTCCTGGTCGCGACGACCATAATCGAATCCGGCCTTGACATACCGAGCGCCAACACCATGGTCGTCGAAGAAGCCGAGAATTTCGGCCTTGCCCAGCTCTATCAGCTGAGAGGCAGGATAGGCAGGGAGAAACAGAAGGCGTACTGTTACCTTTTTTACACTCCGGAATTCCTGAACGACGAGTCAACAAAGCGCCTCAAGGCCCTTCAGGAGTTTTCGGAACTTGGGTCGGGGTTCAGGCTGGCCTTGAGGGATCTGGAAATAAGGGGAGCGGGCAACATACTTTCCGGGCGCCAGCACGGTTTTGTCAGGGACATAGGTTTTGAGCTTTATTCTCGGCTGATAGACGAGGTTTCAAAGAACCTCAAAGGCGCAAGGCCCGGCAAGCAGGAGGAGAAGAAGGCGAAGACCGTCATCGACTTCAAACTTGCCGCGCACCTCCCGCCGGATTATGTTGAGCAGGAGGACCTGAGGATAATGTTCTACCGCAGGATCGCCTCGGCGGAGACCGCTGAAAATATAGAGAGCGTGAAGAGCGAACTTGCCGACAGGTTCGGCTCTCTGCCGGAGCCCGCCGGGAACCTCTTCAAGCTCACGGAACTTCGCCTTCTGGCCGAAAAACTGGGGATAAAAAGCATAATAGAGGAGGGATCGTTCGTAACGCTTTTTTTCCCGAAGGATATTTGTTTCACTCAAGACAGCATACTGGCGCTGGCGCGGGATTTTTCGGGGCTGATAGAGTTCATAAGAGGCGAAGCTTACGGCATCAAGCTAAAAAAAAGCGGTATGGACTGTTCTCCGCCGCTTTTTGTCGGGGAGTTCATAAAAAAGCTGGCCGAGTACGTGCCGGGAAAACAAACGTGAAACATAAATTCCTGTTGACAAATCAATCAATATTGACTATATACTAAATATTGTATGTGTCCGGAAAAACAGCTTGAGAACCAGGAACTATGCCTCAAAAAAGAGCTCGGGCTTTTTGACTGCTCGAGCATCATACTTTCTATAATAATCGGAAGCGGTATCTTCAGCGTTTTTCCGATGCTCATAGCCGGCCACCATCTATCGGTCGGCATGATAATACTAGTCTGGGTCTTCGGAGGGGTGTTCGCGTGGTTCGGCTCGATGTGCTACGCAGAGCTTGCCTCGATATTTCCGACCGCGGGCGGGGATTACACATACCTGAGGAAGGTCTATTCTTTCAGGGGAGAGAGCCTCGTCTCGTTTTTGTTCGCGTGGAGCCAGGTGTTTGTCATACGCCCGAGCTCCATAGCCGCTCTTGCCCTAATAGTCGGGAATGAAACCAACAAGCTCCTTGAATACTGCCGGCATTCGCCCCTGGGCAGCAATTTCACTATCGCTGTCTTCGTGGTCACCATCCTCACGCTCACGAACATTCTTGACATAAAGGTAGGTAAAAAGTTCCAGAACCTCATCACGGCCCTCAAGGTAGCCGGGATCATCTTCATAATCGGTTTCGGTTTAATGAACTGCTCGAACGCGTGTTTCGCCAACTTCTCGCCTTTCTTCGGCACTAACGGCGAGGATCTTTTCAAGCTGATGGCGGGTTTCTGGAGCGCCCTTGTCCTGACAATGTGGGTTTACGGCGGGTGGAACGAAGCGGCTTATGTTGCCGAGGAAACTAAAAATCCTTCAAAGGACATACCCAAGGCCCTGTTCTCCGGGATTTTTCTCGTGACCATACTCTACGTGATGATAAACATCGTATACATCGGCCACCTGACGCCGCAGGGGTTATCCGAAACATCGAACCCCGCGTCCGACCTGATGCTCAAGTGGTTCGGCATAAACGGCAGCCTGATAATGTCGTTGATAATCTCAATATCGGCTATTGGGGCCATAAACGCCCTCATATTCACGGGCGGCAGGATGAGCTACGCCATATCGAAGGATTTTTCGGGACTCAGCAACATAGCGACCCTTCATTCGGAATACAGGACCCCGAGGAACGCTCTTTTCGCCAATCTTGTTATAACGGCCGTCCTTCTCGTGTTGAGCCGCGGAAGGATAGAATACATAGAGAACCTGACCTACTACACTTCCGGTGTTTTCTGGTATTTCATCGGGCTCGTGATAATAAGTCTGATCCTTTTACGGCGGCAGCTTCCGCCGGAACGGATTCCTTTCAAGGTGCCGCTTTTCCCGTTCTTTCCGATAATGTTCTTATTGATTATTGTCGGGCTTATCTGGGGTGCGATAGAGTTCAAGCCCTATGAAACGCTGGCCGGAATCTGCATATTGACCGTCGGAATACCGCTATACTACGTGTTGAATTTCGACAAAGACAAGAGACATTAGGTTTCATTCACGGCTTGGAGTGGTCTTTTATCCAGGCAGTTATCATATCCAGCAGTTCTTCCCTGGCGAGCATCTTGGTCCCGTGCCCCACGCCCTCGTATACGGTGAGTTTCTTCTTGCCTTCGAACATCTCGTATAGCTGCATGCCCGATTTGTAGTTGGAGTTCCGCTTTTCTTTGGGGTCGAATTTTTCAAGCACGAAATACATCGGTATTTCCCTGCATATTTCTATGTCTTCATCCACGTAAGCGGCGAAGTAGTTGACCGCCGGGGATATGAGCGTGAGGGAGCGCACGCCCTGCGGGTCCTCATCGTCTGAGATGAGCCTTGCGGTGAGCTTTATTCCGAGAGTGGTTCCGATGCTTGCGCCGACGATATGGATATTATCAAGGTCCACGAACTCCCTGGCTTTCAGGTAGTCATAGCAGGCAAGGGCGTCCTTTGACATCAACCTGAGGTATTTCGTGTATTCGAACACCTTGCGCTTCCTGCTGGAATTTACCCTGAGATTAAACGCTATAACGACGTATCCGGAGTCCTGGAGCCGCGGTATGAGGGGCAGCCACTCGTACCGGTTCCTGTTCCACATATGGTAAAGAACGACGGCCGGATACTTCTTCGTGCCGTTTCCGGCAGATTGTTCCTTGATGAATCCTTTGGGATAAAAAATGGAGCCCTCGAGGGTTACTTTGTCGCTTGTCTGCGTTGATATGAGTTCTTCGCCGGCAAGGACGGGTTTGGGTTCGGGTTCGTTGACGGGTGCGGTCGAGCAGGCCGAAAACAGGATGATGAAAGGCAGAAACAGGATTTTTTTCATATTGTAATTGAAAAAGTAATATTTTTTTGCGATAATATGCGATATTATAGCAAAAATGAAGCACATCTTGTCAATTCAAGGAAAATCATGAAAACTGTTGTTAAAATACGCCTTATTTTCACGCTTTTTTTAATTTTCGCGGTTGTCCGCGGTTCGGGCGCCGCGCCGATTTTCACCGGCACCGAAAAAACCCTTGAAATAAAGCCGACCACGCAAAACTACTACATTGCCACGCTGACCGGTGAAGCCGAGTTCTACGACCCGACTTTTTACGACGACTACATGCTTACCATAGACGGCAAACCAGTGCTGCATTTTACCAGGCTCTACGGCGAGCCGGTGGATTTCTTCTACTATGTTTCAAGCGAAGACGACCTGAAATTCGTGTCCGGTTTTTTCCAAAAGCACAAAGGCGAGCTGGATAAAATGTCAAAAAGGATATTCGTTTCCCTTGATGCGTTCAGGGAAACGGAACCGTCGTATTCCGCGGAAGGGCTCCACTCAAGAACCGCCGGAATAATAGAGAAAATGACCAACGTTACGATAGAGCAGATAATGAGCAAGAAGTCGCTCAAAAAAATAAGCGAGGCGCTTTACAATTACCTCAAGTCGAACGGCATAGAGAAGCTTGAACAGCTCTACGACAACCCCAAAATGGCGGATATGATAGTCAACAAGTTCTACATGCTAAATACCACGTCCTTCTACAGGGAATGGGCCAAGATAAAGGAGTTCAAGCCGTACCTTGAACCCATAAAGAGGGATATGGCCGAAGAAAAGCGGATTTTCAAGGCCAAGGTCTTTGCCTGTTCGACGGGCGAGGAGGTTTTCACTTACGCGGTCGAACTGCTGGAGTCCGGCATAAACGATTTTACCATTCTTGCTTCCGACATAAACGACCCGAGCCTTGTCTTCGCGGCTAAAATGAAGTATCCGAACGCTTCCTTTTCTAACCTTCCGTTCGAAATACAGGGCAGGCTGAAAAAACACTTCGTATATGAAAAAGAAGGGAATCTTTGGGAACCGAAGGACCCGGAGTTCTTCAAAAAGAGGATAAAATTCATCAATCACGACCTTTTAAACGCCCTTCCGGGCGACATCGAGGAGAGGTTCGCGCCTCCGTATGACCTTATTTCTATCTTGAACGTGCTTTTTTATCTCGAAGACGGCGCCATACAGAAAAGAAAGGATTACTGGAAGAAACTCCTGCGCCCAGGCGGCATTCTTGTATTGCACGACACCAAAAACTCGATTCTTGCCAAGCGTTTCGGCGTGGAATGGGGATTTAAAAACTTTCTAATAGTGAACGAATGGGTAAACATCAGGCTGGATGGCAAAATGAACTCCAAGGAAAAAATCGAGCATTACCGAAACGCTTACCTGAAGGATCCCAGTGAAACGAATTTGGTGATACTTGATTTCGCGTACAACGCGCTGGGGAAAAACAGGGAATCTGCCAGCGCCATCGAGAATTATGTCTTGGAACACGAATATTCCATTAACGCTCATAATATGCTTTTAAGCAACTACAATAAGCTTAAAGATGTTCCGAAGACGCAGGAGCTCGTTTTCAAACTCGCCACGCATTTCGTGACTCCGGACCTCATCATAGCCAACCTCGTGGTGGTCTCCGACAAGGAAGATAAACCATTCTTGGAAGAACTTGCAAAGAGGAGCAGGGATTTTATGTCCGGGTACAGAACCGACCCCGAAAGGGCGGAGAAGATTTTTGATTTTGACGGTCCAGCTTCGGAAAAATGGGGCCCATTGAAAATGCTTTTCAAGATGAACGCGCTTAACCTGCTGAAAGAATTCTACAGGTCCGAGAAGTCGTTTAAAAAATACGAGGCGGTTTCTCTTGAAGGATTGGAACTTGCCGCAAGGTTTGCCCGGGCGGGCGCCGATTCATTCCCGATCTCTTCCAGGTACATAGACCTGTTCACGGACGGATTCGTAAATTACTGCATAGAAAAGGGAGAGTTCGGCAAGGCGACGGAGTTCTTGAATAAGGCCGAGGAAGCGCTTCTGCTTTACGGGGACAAGGATATGTTCGACGTTTCGTTCGGGCTCGGGAACGCGTATCTGAACGAGGCCGTCATACGTGAAAAGCGGGGAAAACTGGATACTAAGACGGACACGCTTGAAAAGTCCGTCGCGAACTACCGCAAGGCCCTCGAGCACGTTAATATGGCCGATTTGTACACGGTTCTCACGCTTTACGGCAAGATAAGCAAAAGCTATTATCTCAAGGCGAAGAATTACCTCAACGAGAAGGACAAGAAGAACGCCCTCGCTTACCTCAAAAATGCTTTCGAATACCTGGAAAAGGGGATGGAGATAAGCTCGGTGTACAGCAAGACTCTCATCAAACAGAGGGGCGAACTCCTGGATATTGCCAAGAAACACGGATTGCTGCGGGCAATAACCCCTGAGGAATGAAGTTGAACGAAAAAACAGAATTTGATTGACTTTGCAGATATAATCTGGTAATATTAAAAAATCCGTTTTTGCCGCGTACAGACGAGGATATTAGAACGGGGATAAAAATTCGCGCGTATAAAGCATAAGGGAGAAAAAATGAAGAAAATACTGCCGTTCCTTTTCGTTGTTCTGCTGGCCGCCGGTTGTTCAAAAAAAGGGCCCGTTGTGGCCAATGTAGGGTCTCAGAAAATTAACATAGGCATGATCAAGGAACGCATTCAGGACGCCCCGCCGATATACCAGAACTATTTGAACACTCAGGCCGGGCGCAAGCAGTTTTTCGACATAATGCTCAGGGAGCGCATAGTAATAGAATCTGCCGTCAAATCCGGCGTAAAGAGTACCAAGGAGTACAAGCAGGCGCTCTCGGAGTTCAAGAAAGACCAGCAGAGGAAACTCAAGGATTATCAGGAGAACCTCCTTATGGAGCTCTACGTGAGAGAGCTCCACGACAAGGAGCTCGCGGTGAAAGACGAAGACGTGATGGCCTACTACGAAGAACACAAGAAAGAGTATCAAAAGCCGGTTGAAATAGTCGCAAGGCATATACTGTTTATGTCGGAACAAGACGCCAAGGCGGGGCTGGCGCGGGTCAAAAAAGGGGAAGATTTCGCGAAGCTCGCCAAGGAGCTTTCGGGCGATCCGATTTCCGCCATGAGGGGCGGCGAAATTGGTCCTTTCAAGAGAGGCGACCTGGTCCCGGAGTTCGAAAAAGCCGTGTTCCCCTTGAATAGAGGCCAGGTTTCTGGCATAGTCAAGACCCAGTTCGGGTATCACATAATAAAGAAAATTTCCGAGAAAACTCTTCCGGCCATGTCAATGGACGAAGCCAAATTCGAGATAAGAAAGGTGCTTGAGAAATCAAGGTTCGACGCCTGGCTTGAAAGGGCCAGGAAGAATTTGAACGTGAAAGTCGACTATGACGCGCTTTCCGCTCTTCAGGCGCAAAAGCCCGCCGGAGCCCAGGGCGCGGAACCCGGCAGCCAGCCGGCGGCGGTTGAATGAAAGGCCGATAATTAACGAAAGGGGTAACTGTGATGTTCTTTAGAAAAGCGTTTTTTGTTGTTTCCTGTGCGGCGGTGTTTGCGGCGGTTTCTGCGGCCAAGGTCGTGGACAGGACCATAGCCATAGTAAACGGCGAGGCCATTATGTCTTCCGAGTTCGAAAGGACCATAGAGCCCGTGGTGGAGCAGTACCGCCAGGTCACTCCGATGGCCGAACAAACCAAGGACAAACAGCTTGAGCTCAAACAGAAGCTCCTCGACCAGATGATAGACGATAAAATACTAAAGCAGGAGGCCAAGAAGAAGAAGGTGCGGGTTTCAAAGCGTGACGTTGATGATGGGATCCGCCAGGTCAAGAAGCGTTTTGAAACGGAGTCGGAATTTCAGGCCGAACTAGAGAAAGAAGACATCAGCATGGCCCAGTTCGAGAAAAGAATAGAAGGCCAGCTGATGGTGATGAAGCTCATCGAACAGGAAATAAAGGGGAAAGCCGAACAGCCCGCGGAAGAGGAAGTCAGGGCTTTCTACGACAAGATTCAGAAGAAAATGGACGGCAAGGACCTCGGGCTCGACAAGAAGGAAGAAGAGGAGCTTCAGGGGCTTTCCAAGTACCTCAACAGGATAACTTCGGAACAGGTCAGGGCAAAGCACATACTTGTGGCCGTTCCGCCGAACTCCGGCATGAGCGTGAAATCCCAGGCCCTGAAGAAGATAAAAAAGATACAAGCGGAACTAAAAAAATCCGGAGATTTCGACGCGCTTGCAGCGAAGTATTCTGATGACCCCGGCTCGCGCGACAGGGGCGGGGACCTCGGTTATTTCGTGAAAGGCGATATGACGCCGGAATTCGAGAAGGCGGCTTTTGCGCTTGCCGTGGGCGAAGTTTCTCAGCCGGTTCTGACCGATTTCGGCTATCATATAATAAAGGTTGAGGAAAAACGCGCGGCCAAAAAGATAAACTACGAGGACCTCAAGAACGACCTGATGAACTATATCGCCCAGAAAAATATCGCGAAAAAGTACGAGGCGTGGCTCAAGGACCTTCGCGCGAAATCAAATATCAAGATAAACTCCATTGAATAAGCGTTCCGGCAGAACGCCATACCGTAAACTTCTTTCCTGAAACAGGATGGTTGCTCCGAAAATCGCCATTACCATGGGAGACCCGGCGGGCATAGGCCCTGAGATACTGGTCAGGGCGCTTATGTACCCGTCCGTGAAAAGGGCGCTCAGGCCCGTCATAGTGGGCAACGCCGAGGTATTGAAAAAAGCCGGGCTGTTCAGGGCCGGTTTTGACTTCGAACTTGCCGACGTGAAGGTGCCAGGGGGCGGGAAGATAAGGTTCGGGAAGCCCTCGGCGGTTACCGGCCGGCTGGCTTACGAATGCGTGGTAAGGGCCGCCGGGATGGCGATGAAAAGGGAAGTGCCCGGCATAGTGACGGCCCCCGTCTCAAAGGAAGTCATAAAATCGGCGGGGCTGGACTTCATCGGCCATACCGAGCTGATAGCAGGTATCGCGAAAGTCAGGAAGTTCGGAATGATGATGTCGGCCGGGCCGTACAACACGGTGATGGTCACGAGGCACGTGCCGGTAGCGAAGGTCAGCGCCAAGCTGACTCCAGGAAAGATAGCGGAGACGGCGGTCCTGGCCGAGAGTTTTATTAGGAAATACGCCGGGATACGCAGGCCAAGAGTGGTAGTGTGCTCTTTGAACCCCCACGCCGGCGATGGCGGGCTCATAGGGAATGAAGATGAGAAAATAGTCGCCCCTGCCGTAAGGGTGCTGACTCGCAAAGGTATTGACGTTTCGGGCCCGATGCCGCCCGACGCGGCCTGGGTCAAGATGAAACAGGGTAAATACGACCTTCTCGTCGCGATGTACCACGAACAGGTGATGATACCTCTAAAATTTTTCGCTCCGGAAAAAGTTGTGAACATTACAGTTGGCCTTCCGTACGTGCGTACCTCTCCCGGCCACGGGACTGCGTTCGACATAGCGGGAAAAGGCGTTGCCGACCCCGGTTCGATGGCCGAAGCCCTGCTTGCCGCTGCCAGGTTCTGCGGAAAATAGCTAAAAATACAGCTATATTTCGAACTGTACATTGACGGTAAATTGACTATGATGTTGGTTCTTTGTTATAATGCTTTAGCGAACCCAAAGTTGCTCTTTTAAATGTTGTAAATTAGTGTCTCCGTAGCTCAACTGGATAGAGCATCTGCCTTCATTAAGGAGCTTCCACATAGAAAAAAATATGTGGAATGCATGCAGCTATTTGCAAGAACACCCCTTCACAAATCGGGGCAATTTGCAGGCAACCTATTGAGAACGGTAGTCTTGTCCAAGTCTTTAAGGGGAGGGCAAGGATTGCATCACACGAAGATCAAGGCTGATAGTGGAGTGGCAAACGTTATTGCTGACCTTACTTTGAAAGGATTTGTTCCATGTGTGCCTTTGTCGGAACATCAACCTTTTGATTTAATTGCCGTAAGCAGAAAAGGAAAGGCAATAAAGCTGCAGGTAAAGTATGCTGCTCTTAGAAGTAACGGCACCATTGATGTCAAATTCAGAACAAGCTGGAGCGACAGCAAGGGTGTTCATACCAGAACATATCAGCCGAGTGATTTCGATTGCTATGCGATCTATTGTCCCGAGAAAGACGTTGTTGTGTATTTGCCTAACAAAAAGGGTTGTCCAAAAGCAATTCGTTTTGAAAAAACTGGCAATAACCAGTTAAGGCATGTTAAATGGGCAAAAGACTATTTGTTGCTTAAATAGAGAGCCCTCAGAGACTATACGCTGCACACCTGAAACGGTGAAGACATAGTCCAGACTACAACCCCGCCTCGGCGGGGGCTGAAGCAATTCAGAGTAGTAAGCTAAGCAGAGGGTTGCGTGTTCGAGTCACGCCGGAGACGTGTACTTTGGCAGGGGCACCCTTATTTCCGCTGCAAGAGCGAAATTTGGGCTGCGACTTAAGAATTTTCTCCTAACTTAGCGTTGCTAAGCTTCGTCGAAAATTCCTTCGTTTCGCCTCAAATTTCGCTCTTTCGCTGGAAACCGAGTGCCCCTGACAAAGCACCTTGGAATGCTAAAGGTATGAACGGGTTGGCCTGACAAACTACTTAAAGGTTCTTTCAACTCAGGAAGGGGTTCAGCGAGGCTGAGGACTGGTAGATTCATAAGAACCGAAGCCGAGCGACGATGAAACGGGGAAACCTTAGGTTTCCCCTTGTAGAGCGTTCCGGCGCCGACAAGCCGGAACAATCCCGCCGCAGGCGGGATAAGCCCGAAAGGGCGCGAAATTGGTGGTTGTAGCTCAATTGGTTAGAGCGCTGGACTGTGGCTCCGGAGGTTGCGGGTTCAAATCCCGTCAGCCACCCCAACTTTTAGAAACAGATTGAAATATCAGTAAGATATTGAACAGAAAAGCAATACACCCCTAGGGGGGCGTAAACGGCGTTCTTAGACGGAAACAACAGGTTCGAACCTCATCAGCGGGCAGACGAACCTGTTGTTTTTTTGTTTGCGGGAGAGGCAAAAATACTCGCGAGTATATTTGACATAGGGTATAAATAGTAGTATACTTAAACCATGAAAAGATATTTGATGGAACAGATCGGCAGGGATTTGTCTAGAAAAATGGTTTTTCTGGGCGGGCCCAGGCAGGTGGGTAAAACTACGCTTGCGAAGCAGGTTATTACTGACGGGAAAAGTTATCTGAACTGGGATGTACCGGAACACAGGGAAAGGATTTTGAAGGGCCAGCTGCCGGCATCCAAGTCATTGATTTTCGATGAAATACACAAATACCGTTCCTGGAGGAACTTCCTCAAAGGGCTTTTCGACAAGTCCGGCAAGGAAACGCATATCCTTGTCACGGGAAGCGCAAGGCTTGACTTGTACAGGTTTGGCGGGGATTCGCTGCAGGGGCGTTATCACTATTTGCGTCTGCATCCACTGTCGGTAAAAGAAATCGGAGCGCATAACAACTCGGGGCTGATGGACCTTCTGGAATTAGGCGGTTTTCCCGAACCATTTCTGGGAGAATCAAAAGTTGAAGCAAAAAGATGGTCAAGGGAATACAGGAACAGGTTCCTGAGGGAAGATGTAGTATCATTGGAGCATGTCAAAGATCTGGGCAACCTCGAACTACTTGTATTGAGGCTTCCGGAACTGGTTGGAAGCCCTCTTTCGATTAATGCATTAAGGGAAGACCTGCAGTTAAGCCACAAGACGCTTTCTAAATGGGTGGATATTCTCGAAAGAATGTATTCCATTTTCAGGATATCTCCTTTCGGCGCTCCTAAAATAAGGGCTGTAAAAAAGGAGCAGAAACATTATCATTTTGACTGGTCTCTTGTCAGCGACATGCCGAAGAGATTTGAAAACCTGGTGGCTTCGCATCTTTTGAAATGGGTCCATTTTGAAGAAGATACAAAAGGCAGGGATCTGGAGTTGCGGTACTTCCGCGACATAGACGGCAGGGAAGTCGACTTTGTTGTCATAGAAAACGAAAAGCCCATTACTTTCATTGAGGTGAAGTGGGGGGATGATGAAGTAAGCAAAGGATTGAGATATCTGAAAGTAAGGTATCCGGAAGTAGCGTCTTGGCAGATACACGCTGCAGGCAACAAGGATTATAAGACTCCTGAAGGAATACGCGTAGCCCCGGCAATCGCTTTCCTCAACGGTCTTGTCTAACTCTCAGAAATGATTGATATTGCCGGGATATTAGTGCTATAATTGCTACGTCAAACAGGTTCTAGCGGCGTTCAGCCGGGGACCCCAAATTTTTCAAGGTGCCCTTCATGGGCACCGATGGAAAATTTGGGGTCGGTAATTCCAGGTTTGGACATTTCAAATTTGCCATGTGGTATGTTTATATATGCAAAAAGGGGAACAAGCTTTACACGGGTATCACTACTGATCTTCATAATCGCTTAAGGCAACACAAGACTTCAGAACTGATCTATCAGGAAAAACACATAGAAGCAAAGCAGGCAGCCAAACGGGAAAAGCAGATAAAAAGCTGGAAACGGGATAAGAAACTGGCAATGGCAAATTTGAAAGCCCTTCGCCAAACCCTTCAGGGTAAATTCACTTTATCCTGAGCTTGGCGAAGGAAATCCCGTTAGCCACCCCAAGTTCTTTTTAAAATACTGTATTTAAGACGAAACAAGCGCCATGCAGGGTGGGCCGTCAAGCCGGCCTTGAAACCTTGCACGAAAGTGCAAGGTGGAACTATCAGCATTATATCGTTCATATGGCGAGACAATCAGAGACCGCTCCGCCAAGGGGCAGTTTTTCCATGCCAGCGCACGGTATACGGACCAGCCGGATTCCAATGATTGTCCTGCCGCTTGCGCAAATGAGGAATAAGTGGTACCATAACTACAGAACGATGAAGCAAATCCACCGTACCGTGTCACCAATCATCCCGCTTCCGGACAACATTAGGACCGTTGTCGACCGCTATCCGCAACTATTCCGATAAGTGAAATATCCAAGATCAGGTGAAACGCATCACGTCACCGAGACAGTGGCATGCTTATTTATATATAGGACGCGCAATCGGATGAGGGAATATGAAAATTTTGCTAATCTCGCCCAGCACTGATCCCGGGACAAAAACCCCAAAAGGTCTTATGATACCCCAGCTGGCGCTCCACATCCTGGAGGGACTGACCCCTTTGCGGCATGAAGTAAGGATCGTAGAAGAAGAGATCGAAAGCATCGATCTTGAAACAGAATGCGATCTAGTGGGTATAAGCTGTATGACTTCCAACGCGCCCAGAGCGTATTATCTTTCCGATGAGTTCAGGAAAAGGGGGAAAAAAGTCGTCCTGGGAGGTGTTCATCCCACTATCTTGAGCGAAGAGGCGATGGAACACTGCGACGCGGTGGTCGTGGGAGAGGCGGAAGCCGCATGGGAGCGGGTGCTTGAGGATTTCCAGAAAGGGGGCCTTCAAAGAATATACCGCGAAGCGGTTCCGTCCCTGGACAGGTACATTTCCATGAAATTTAAACAGTCTACGAAAAAAAGGCTGTTTAACATTATCCCTGTAATGACGACGCGCGGCTGCCCTTACAGCTGCGAATTTTGCTGCGTTTCAGGTATGTACGGAAAAAAGATACGCCATGTGCCTGTAAGGAACATTGTCCGCGAACTGGAGGAATCCGATAATAAAACCTATATTTTTCTTGATGATAACATAGTTGGGGATCCGGTCTACGCAAAAGAGCTTTTTAAAGCTATTAAACCTCTCAAGATAAAATGGGTGGGGCAGTCATCCGTTTCTTTTGTCCACGATGCCGAAATAATAAGGCTTGCCGCCGAAAGCGGGTGCGCCGCCCTTTTCTTCGGGATAGAGAGCGTATCCGAAACACAGCTCAGGAGAATGAAGAAATCCATAAAACAGGTGGGGCAGATGGAAGAAGCGATCCGGAAGGTCAAGGATATGGGTATCTACTTCCACGCTTCCGTGGTGTTTGGTTTTGACTCGGATACCAGATCCATATTCCCCGAAACCCTGGATTTTTTGAACCGTAATAAGATCGGCACGGCTTCGCTGAATATTTTAACGCCGTACCCCGGCACGCGGGTTTATGAACAGTTTGCCGCGGAAGGCCGTCTTCTGACCGCCAACTGGAAATATTACGACCACTCCACGGTTGTTTTCAAGCCCAGGAATATGACGCCGTACGAGCTCCAGTCCGGGGAGATATGGGTAAAGAAGGAATTCAGCAGGCTGTCTTCGATATTGAGGAGATTTCCAGGCAACCTGTCCCATCCGCTCATATATCTGGCCATGAACCTCGGCATAAGGGAAAACGTCAAAGTTGATACGCGCCGTTTGCCAGGCCTGCGGGATAAGATATTTGAGTCTTGCCCGAGCATAATTCCAGAGAGAATCGAAAGAGCCGGGAAGGTGCCGGTCCTTGGCTAACCGGTGATTGTAAAAGGCTGAGTATTTAAAAAAATACATAGAAACAGGAGAAATACATGAAAGTAGGCCTATGGGTCGACCATGCCAAGGCGGTAATTGTAGGCATCACGGGCAAAAAAGAACAAATAGTGACCCTGGAATCAAATGTGAACAGGCATTTCCGGTCTCCCTCGGGTAAAAAAGACGGAAATCCTAACGGCAGGCGAAATGTTACTCCTGACGATATCCAGGAAAGGGTTTTTACCGAGCATTCCGGAATATTTTTTAAGAAGATAATTTTGCGGCTTCGCGGTGCGGAATCCATACTGATTTTCGGCCCTGGTGAGTCAAAGGGGGGGCTCGTGAAAAAGATAAACAACAGCGGCCTGTCAGGGCGGATAGCCGTCACCCAAACATCCGGCAAAATGACCGATAATCAGATCGCGGCAAAAGTCCGGGGGTACTTCCACGACAAAGACAGAAGGGAGCGTTCAAGGACGGTAACGGGCCACGCAATGCCGGATTTCAGATCGTCGAAGCGCAAAACCGATGTTGCCTGAGGAGCGCCTGTGGCTAAAAAAATGAGTCAAGCGGTCAATGATGCCCGCGTTTTGGCGGAAAGCATAATCGAGACAATAAACGAATCACTGCTGATCCTTGATAAGAAACTGTGCGTGATAGCCGTGAACAGGGCGTTTCTAAGGACATTTCACGTAACGCACAAGGAAATCAAGGGTAAAGTGATTTACGACCTCGGGGACGGGCAGTGGGATATCGGTGCCCTGCGCAGATTGCTTGAAAAGATCATCCCGCGGAACGGAAAGTTCGATAATTTCGAGGTGAAGCATACATTCCCCCGTATCGGAACAAGAATAATGCTGCTTAGCGGCAGGAGGATCAACCAGGGGGGCGGCCGGAGGAAATTGATCCTTCTTGCCATGGAGGATATAACGGAACGTAAAGGCGCTGAAGAGCATATGCGCTACATGAGCTTTCATGACAGCCTGACGGGCCTGTACAACAGGGCCTATTTCGAAGAGGAATTGAGAAGGACGGATACCGGCAGGAAACTGCCTATAAGCATAATAGTCGGGGACATTAACAACCTGAAAAATGCAAACGACACCTACGGGCACTCCGAAGGCGACAAATTGTTGAAGAAAATGGCTGAGATAATACAAAGCTGCTGCAGGAGCAGCGACGTTGTCGCGCGCTGGGGTGGCGATGAATTCATCATTATCCTGCCGGGAACAAACAACATCACCGCGGGAAGGATCATGAAGCAGATTAAGATGAGATGCGCGCATTCAAAGGGGATCGCCATTCAGCCCAATATAGCATTGGGCAGCGCGACAAAAAATAGGTCAGATAAAAGGATAGAGTTTACCGTTAAAGAAGCTGAGGATAAAATGTATGAAGATAAGCTGCAGCGGAACAAAGTAAAACGAAAGACGGCATTTAATCCTGATATGTTCATAAAATCGGGATGATCGTTCCTCGGGCCTTGGAAAATTGAATGGAAGCGTATTGCAGGAAGGTTCAAATGAATGAAAAAAACTGTTCCGGAATAAAAATATGCAGAATGCTGTATTGAACTGCTGAATTTGAAAAAACGCCGATTATTTAATACTATATACACGGTAATTTAAGCACGTTCTTTATTCAAAGGGGTTCTAACGGCGCGCAGTGGGGGCCCAATCCCTATTGTATGACAAATATGGCATATGTATTTAATCTTCTGGCAAGGAAGGAATCATGAAAATCCGTTACAGTAACGCGGTATGGCAGGCCGTAAAAACGTCGTTAATTCCAGTTCTGGTATTTTGCGCGCTTCTGGGAATCTACAGCCTGCATCGTCAGGGTTACATCACTCTTAGTGTCATGGGGTTCAGCGTGCAAAAGTTCTTTTACACGTTATTTCTCATCGTGCTGGGATTGATTATTCAACGCATCGGTGACGGGATCATCATATGGTATCAGAACAACGTTGCGGTCAATACCGCCACAACGCTTGATGACGACCTCCTTCCTTTTATTCAGCGTGTCATGCGCGTTACGATCTGGATAATGGTGCTGTTGATCATCTTGCCGGTTTACGGGGTGAACATAAGCGCACTTGTGGCGGCGATAGGGGTAAGTTCCCTGGCGATCGGGCTTGCGGCAAAGGATTTTATCGCCAATATAATAGCCGGTTTTATGATCCTTCTGGACGTTCCGTTCCGCAGGGGCGATATCGTTACCGTTCCCTCGGGTGAAAAGGCGAGAGTGCTCAATATTGGCATACGCAGGACAATGTTCATGCGCGATGACAACGCGGTAATCATCATTCCCAACGTGGATTTGTGCACTAACAAGATCATAAATCATTCGCTCAAAGAAGAAGATATTAAAAAGTAACGCGTTAAATACCAGGACATCCCGTAATCAAGAAATGAAGCCGCTTAACGGACAGTGCCGTCAACCTTGCACGAAAGTGCGGGGTTTTTTTCTTGAAAAAATTCGACGGAAGTAGTAAAATCAATTGTCAATGCGGCGACGGCGATGCCGGCAGAATTCATTCATTAAGGACTAAGGACGATAAATGCACGGGTTCATCACTGACATAGGGATAGCGATAGTAGCTGCCACCGTTCTCGGGATAGTCGCCTTCCGGCTCAAACAGCCGATAATACTTGCCTACCTTTTTGCCGGAGCTCTCATAGGGCCCAATATCGGTTTGAAACTGATAACCGACCCCTATAGCATAGAGATAATCTCGGAAATCGGCCTGATACTGCTCCTTTTCATCATCGGCCTTGAAATGGACATCCACACGATAGTCTCGTCCGGAAGGCAGCTGCTCGTGACGGGTATCGGCCAGTTCCTGTTCTGTTCGGGGCTCGGGCTCGGGTTTTTCATGCTGATAAAATACCAGCTGAATCCCGCTGACTTGAGCGCCCTGTACCTCGCGCTCGCCTGCGCGTTGAGCAGCACCGCGATAGTGATAAAGCTTCTTTACGACAAGCTCGAGCTTGACTGCCTGCACGGGAAGATAACCCTCGGGATACTCATCATACAGGACCTCTGGGCGATAGCGATACTTGCCTTTCAGCCGAACTTCATGAACCCCAAGGTCGCGCTGTTCCTGATGGCTCTCGTCAAAAGCGCGTTTCTTTTAGCCGGCGGTTTCCTGGTAAGCAAGCTCGTTCTGCAGTACGTCTGCCGGATGCTCTCGAAAAGCCCCGAGATGATAGTGGCGGTCTCGATAGGATGGTGCGCGCTCGTGGCCGGCACGGCCGACATGATAGGTCTTTCGAAGGAGATGGGCGCGCTGATCGCCGGCGTTTCCATATCCACTTTCCCGTACAGCGTGCACATAACGGCGAAAACCCTGCCGCTGCGGGATTTTTTCCTCACGCTGTTCTTCATTTCGCTCGGAATGAAGATAAGCGCGCCCACGCCGGAGGTTCTTTTAATGGCGTCCGTCATAGTCGTGTTCGTTATACTTTCGAGGTTCGCGACCATATATCCGCTCCTTTCGATAACCGGCGCCGGCAGGAGGACGGCTTTCATCACGAGCCTCAACCTTTCGCAGATAAGCGAGTTTTCCCTCGTCGTGGCGTCGCTCGGCGTGGTTTACGGGCACATACGGGCCGATATGATGTCGCTTCTGACCTACGCTATGGCGTTTACTTCCGTGATTTCATCGTACCTGATCAAGTATAACCATGAGATATACCTTCAACTGGAGCGCCTGATAGCGGTCTTCAAGCCCTGCGACAGTCTGACGGGCGACAAGGAGACCTGCGACGTGGTGCCGACTTACCCGATAATGATTCTCGGGTACCACAGGGGAGCGCAGTCGCTCATAAAGGTTATTGCGGAGAAGTTTCCCGGGCTGTTGAACCAGATACTCGTGATAGATTTCAACCTCGAGAGCCTGAGGGAGCTAAAAAAACTCGGTATCGAAGGCGTGTTCGGGGACATTTCAAGCGTGGACACGCTCGAACACGCCCACATCAGGGAAGCCGAGGTCATCCTGTCTACGATACCCGACATATTGCTGAAAGGCACGACGAACGCGGAGCTGGTCAAGACCTGCCGGCTGCTTGCCCCAGACGCTTTCATTATAGCCACCGCTGATTTTCAGGACCACGCCGACAGGATGAAAGAAGAAGGGGCCGATGAGGTGCTCGTGCCGTACTGCATGACCGGTGAAGCGCTCGCCGATATGCTCAGGTCGCGCAAAGACGTTTCTTCGGCCGGTTAAGCGGGTTTTGCCGTAAACGGGCGTCCATTTCGGAGTAATACTTGAAAAATCAGCCGGAATTATGTATGTTATTTGTGATGCCGCTTGGCCTTTGACGTCAGAAGAATCTGCTGCCGGAACAAGGAGGACAGCTTGTTCAAAATACCGAATTTCACCCTTTACGTGACGGACCTCGACCTGATCCTGTTGGTTTTTGCGCTTATTAATCTATTCCTGCTTTTCGTCGGTGTTGGAAAATACGCGATCTTCAGCGCCATAGACAGCATTGTTTACCTCTTCTTCCCGAAATTCGCGGTAAAATACGACTACAGGCGGTTCTATCCGGGATTCATCAAAGACGACAAGGGAAAGGTCAAAAAAGCCTTCAGTACCTCAAGGGACGAGCATTTTCCGGGCCACGGTCCCTTCAACGAAAGGCTCGTCGATTTTTTCCTGAGGTTCCCGTTTTTCAGTCTGACGTTTTTCGTGCTTTTTGCTCCGATATGCGCGAAGATTGCCGGCCCTGTCTTCAACAGGCTGCTTGAGGTGGTTTCTTCCCAGTTTCCGGAGCTCGCCGTATCCGGCTGGATGCCTTCAGCGTCCGTGCTGTTCCGTGTTTTCATAATATTGTTCTTCGTTCCTTTCGCGTCTATTCATTCGACGCTTGCTTCGGTTTACACCATCGTTTTGTACCCTCTCGGCATGACCTACAGGGGAACAGCCTGGTTCCTGAAAAAAATGCTTCCGCTTGCGGGTTTTTTCTGCCTGTTCGCCCTGCTGTATACCGCCGAGATAACGCTGATATACGTCGGCTTCCTGCCTCTGTTTCACAAAGGGCTTATACCTTTCGTTGACGGCGGTGAGGGCTTAAGACAGTTCATTTTCTGGATGCCCATCAAGTTCAAGATATTCCTGGACCTGGTCCTCGTGCCGATTGTCGTCGTAGTTCCGCTCATAACGACGATAGGCAGCTACATACTTTCAAGGCATGACGCCCGGAAAGAGGGCCATAATATTGACTACGTCGTGCTTTTTTACAGAACCGGGATATCGTATCTCTACGCGCCGCTTCTTTCCAAGATATTCCCGAAACTGGCCGAAGAAGCGCGGGCCGTGAGGGACGAAAGAAGGATAAATGAGATACTGGTGCTCGGGATGTACCTTGAGAGCATAGTCTGCGTGAGCGGTATGGCCTACGCCTATCTCAATATGTCGAAAGCTTCGGGCGTGCCGATAGGCGGCATACTAATGGGCATACTAGTGCTGATAGTCTTCGTGCCGCTGATAGTTTTCAGCTCGAACGGCTTTCAGTCTTATTTTCTTGACAAGACGGTACTTACATGGAAAAAGGTTCAAGACGAGATCCTGTCGATAGGAAGGAAAAGGAATGCGTAAAAAAATATTTATACTTGCGGCAGTCGTTCTGTTGTTGGGGTGCGGAAGTGCCCCCGAAGCACCGCACATATACGTCATAGGAGTGGATTGCTCGCGCTCTTTCTGGAGCACGAGCCTGGTCAGCGAGAAGCGTTTCACCGATCTTTCGAGGACAAGAATACGGGAAATTTCTTACAGGATAAGGGAATACCTCAATGAGCTCAACGTCATAACGGAGAGCCCGGATTTCATAGTGAGAACGCGCCTTGAGGCCGGCACGTTCGTTAAAACCGTGGACAGAGAGCTCATACGAACGCAAATAGAGAATTCCATAGAAATGATAACAATGCTTTCGGACAGCGCGGGAAGCTCCTACGACAAGGGATACCTTTCCGACAGGATTAAATACAGCATGAGCGAGCTGAAACTCGCCCTCAAAAAACGAAATTACATCAGGATTCCCGAAAGTTCGAACGCCCCGGAATACAACGAGGGCATAAATCCCGCTTCGATGGTGCGCGTGAACAAGCAAATAAGCAGGGTAAACGCTGAACTGGACAAGTTCACGTACACGGTCAGCGTTCCGAACCAGCCGGCGCTTCTCAGTCAGCTCAAAGACGATATATACGCGCTCTTGAATATTATCGACGATTCGCTGGGCCGGAAAAACGCCGTGCCGATCGATGAAAGATGGGTAGAGAGCGGTATCTACGGAAAATTGAAAGAACTGAACCCGGCAGTATATTTCATCATCGGGAATGCCGGGTCCACCGTCTGCAAGCCCAGGGGCAAGGAAATCGATTCTGCCATAGACAAGCTCATCAACGCCAGTTATGAAAAAGGGGTGAAGGTGTTCAACGGCTCGTCCAACTACGAGGTATTTATCCAAAGAAGCTTCAGCGAGATAAGCAATCTCGTTAACAGCTGGGAAGACTTCGACCAGGACATCGGCATGAAGGTGAGTTTCATCATTGTCGGCGACGGCAAGAATGACCCGAAGGGTAAATACGAGGACGGCGTGGGGTACGACCGCGACCTGCTCTCCGGTATAGAAAAGGTATTCAGGCCTGAAAGCGGGCAGCTCATCTCCGGGGTGTCGGACGACTCCCTGAAAGAAGTCAGCGTCAAGTTCTGCGTACCGCAGAAGAGGTACAACACCGACGTGCTGGATTCCTGGGCGAAACTGCTGGGAGCTGGCGGCAAAAAGAGCAAGATACAGGTCAAGTACCACATGTTCGAGAACCTGAAGGAAAAAGGCAAGTTTACCAGGGAGTCGGTAAGAAACCTCATCGACTGACGCGTCTTTAAACCATTTCCCCTGATATTTCATAAGGCGTGGCCGGTTTGGGGAAAAATAAAACAATAGTGACTACAGAGAGGTTCTTATGAGGAAAACCGTTTATATCGGTCTCTTGTCGGTTTTACTGCTCGGCTGCGCGGCGAAGAAAAACTACCTAATAGACACATTCGACTACAGTCAGGCGTATTTCGAAGGCCTGGCGCTCAATTCGTTCAATATCGTGGACGAGAGAGTCGGGGTATCCGACATTGTTTCGTTCCCGTTGAAGAAGAAAGAGGCAAGCCTTTTCCCGGCGCTGACGCCCGAGCACAGGGAGTTGATAAAAAGAGAAACCGAAAGGCACCTAAGCACGGAAGGCTCGCCCGTGGACCTGACTGTATTCGTTAAAAAAGGGGAAAAAGGGTACAAAAGCAGGCTGACGGGCAAGTTCGAAGAAGTGAAGTTCGCCGTCAAAATGGAGTTCAAGCTCAAAGACAGGACGGAATACGCGTCCGGAGAAGCCCTTCTTGAGATAAAATCAATGAGCGTTTCGCATGAGTATCTTGAAAAACTCTACCAAAAAGCGATACGCGAAAGCATACACCAGTGTTTCGTCACTCTAAAAGGATGATCACCGACGGGACAACGCGCTTTCAGTAACCTTCGAAGAATCATTAGTGCCTTTTTCGTTCAGACGCTCAAAATACGTGCCTTTGTGCCCGCTGCGGGCTGCGGCTCGTATTTTTTATTGGCGAATAATTTGATACAATATGTCAAAATTCCAGAAGAAGGGGCGTCCAGATGCCTGCGAAGATTGGTTTTGACAACGAGAAATACCTCGCCGAACAGACAGCTTCAATAAGCGAACGCGTCACGCGCTTCAACAACAAACTTTACCTTGAGTTCGGGGGAAAGATTCTCTACGACTATCACGCGGCGAGGGTCCTGCCGGGGTTCGACCCGAACGTCAAGATGCGCCTTCTTCAGAGGATTAAAGACAATGCTGAAGTTGTCCTGTGCATATTCGCCGGCGACATAGAAAGAAAAAAAATGAGAGGGGATTTCGGCATAACGTACGATTCCGACGCCTTGAAGACCATCGATGATTTCAAGGAATGGGGGATTGACATAACCGCGGTGGTCGTCACCAGGTTCGAGAACCAGCCGTCAGCGAAGATCTTCAAGAACAAGCTCGAGAGAAGGGGCATCAAGGTCTACACGCATTACAAGACCAAGGGCTATCCCACCGACGTCGACCTGATTGTGAGCGATGAAGGCTACGGGGCCAACGAATACATAAAAACCTCAAAACCAATCGTCGTCGTGACCGGTCCCGGCCCGGGGAGCGGAAAGCTTGCGACCTGTCTCGGACAGCTCTACCACGAATACAAAAGAGGGGTCAAGGCGGGGTACGCGAAATTCGAGACCTTCCCCATATGGAACCTGCCCCTCACGCACAAGGTCAACGTAGCTTACGAGGCCGCAACGGTCGACCTCAAGGATTTTAACCTGATAGACCATCACCATCTCGAGGCTTACAACGAGAAAACCGTCAATTACAACCGCGACGTGGAGGCCTTTCCGCTTCTCAGGCGAATAATCGAAAAGATAACGGGAGGGGAATCATTCTACAAGTCCCCGACCGATATGGGCGTCAACCGCGCCGGGTTCGGCGTGATAGACGACGATGCGGTTCAGCGCGCGGCTCACCAGGAGATAGTGCGCAGGTATTTCAGGTGCGCCTGCGAGTACGTCATGGGGCTTGCCGACAAGGAGACACTGGACCTCGCCGAGCTGGTGATGAAGAACGTCGGCGCGAAAGTCGAGGACCGCCCCGTCGTTTTGCCGGCGAGGGAGGCGTCTAAAAAGGCGCAGGAAAAAGAAAAAGGGAACGAAGGGGTTTTCTGCGGGGCCGCCATAGAACTGAAAGACGGGACGATAGTGACCGGGGAAAATTCACCGCTAATGCACGCGTCTTCGGCCCTGATACTCAACGCCGTGAAGCGCCTTGCGGACCTGCCGAAGAAGATACACCTTTTGCCGCAGAACGTCATCGATTCGCTGGCGCATCTTAAAAAAGAGGTTTTGAACAAGAAGATGATAAGCCTCGACCTTGAGGAAACGCTCATAGCGTTGAGCATTAGTTCCACCACCAACACCGCGGCACAGCTGGCGGTCGAAAAACTAAAGGAGCTAAAAGGCTGCGAGGTCCACCTTACCCATATCCCGACCCCGGGAGACGAGGCGGGCTTGAGAAAGCTCGGAGTCAACCTCACGTGCGATTCGGATTTTTCGACGAAAAGCCTCTTTATCAACTGATGATGCTTAACGCTCTTAACGCGGTATTCAGGTATTTCACGAAACTAATGGTGCTTTGGGTCCTTGTAGCGGGCCTCGTTGCGTATTTTTTACCCGAGGTACTGATAGTTTTCAAGCCGCATATCGAGTGGCTTTTCGCGCTGACGATGGTGGGGATAGGGGCGGTCCTGAATTTCGAGGATTTCAAGCCCGTGATAATGAAGCCCCAGCTCGTGCTTCTCGGAAGCCTGGCGCAGTTCGCCATAATGCCCGCCCTGGGGTTTGCTATCGCCAAAGCGCTGCGCCTGCCTCCAGAGCTTGCCCTCGGCCTCATAATAGTCGGAGCGACCCCCGGAGCGATGGCTTCCAACGTCATATCGTACCTGGCTAAGGCCGACGTCGCCTATTCGGTGGCCCTTACTTCCACGTCTACTTTCCTTGCGCCGGTACTGACGCCTCTGTTGACCTATCTCTACGGCAGGACTTACCTTGACATACCCTTCTGGCCCATGTTCTTCTCGATAATCAAGATGGTTATACTGCCGCTCATCGCGGGTTTTGCCATAAAGCACTATTTCAGGAAATACGTGGAACAGTACATAGAGTTTTTCCCGGCCTTTTCGGCTTTTTTCATAGCGCTCATATGCGGGCTCGTGGTGGCGCTCAACCGCGATTACATACTGAACGTTACCTTCTTGATATTCATCGCCATCTTCCTGCACAACCTGTTCGGTATGGCGTCCGGCTACGGGGCAGGCGTTATGTACGGGTTTGACAGGAAAAGGAGAAGGACCCTTTCCTTCGAGGTGGGCATGCAGAACGCCGGGCTCGGGGCAGTCCTCGCGCTCAAGCATTTTTCTTCGCAGACCGCGCTTCCCAACGCGCTTTTCGCGGTATGGTGCATAGTGACGGCGTCGGTGCTGGCAAGGATATGGTCGAAAAGCTCCGAGCCGTGATATCATTGCCTACTTGGTTTTGAAGTGTTATAATATGAAGCATTGAAAGGTTTAAAATTCGAGAATGAAAACGACCGCGCCTGCGCAGAACGTGAAATTGATAGCCACACCTATTCGGCGTGTCAATTTCACTGCTTCAGCGGGTCACCTTAGGTTTGGTGGTTTAGCGGCGCATAAATGACTTCATATCATTTTGCATTTAATCACGGTTGATTTGCGGGGTTTTTTCAGGTGAAGCGAATACTCGTTGCTGACGACGACAAGAACATACAGGACACCCTTGAGAACATCCTCAAGCTGGAAGGCTACGAGGTCCTGACCGCCACGACGGGTGAAGAGACCATAAAAAAGCTCAAGGACGAACACCTTGACCTTTTGATACTGGACCTTATGATGCCCGAGATGGACGGGGCGTCGGTTTCATATGACTTGAAGACAAGGATAACCGCTAAAAAAATACCGATAATCTACATTTCGGGCATGATAGCCGGCGACCTTGCCAAGAACCCCGCCGAGGGGAAGGAAAACGCGGTTTATCTTTCAAAACCGTTCGAGATAGAAAAAATGTTGGAGATTGTAGCCAGGCTCACAGGCGAGACGAAGGGCTGATAAACACCGTTATTCCCCGCCAGAGGAAGTACGAGCCAACCAGGAAAAGAAAAACCCTTAAAGACTTCACTATCACGGGATGCATCTTCACCCTGTCCGCGAAGAAAAGGGGTATCATCCAGGCGCTTGAGCCGGCGTAGAACCCCATAAAAAGCGCCAGAGCCCCCATTACGCTCCCATAGTCAAGGGCCAGCGCAAGCGCGAGGAGGAACGGCGGGCAGAGGTTCATCCCCATAATGAAGCCCGCGTAGAAAGGCAGCGTGCCTGCGGAAGCCGTTGACGCGAAGACCCGGCAGAGCGAAAGGTTCACGCCCGCTTTTCCCGTGGAATAGAGCATCAGCCACAGCGCGAAGACGGCCAGGAATACCCCGAATATCCTGGGGTTCAGCCTTGCTTCGAAATAGATTCCCGCCGCTCCTGACAGGACCCCGAAGGCAGCGTAAGCGGCAAGCCTTCCCAGGAGAAAAAGCCCGGTGGCTTTCGCGGAACCTTTTTGTTCGGATACGAGGTAGGGCAGAAGGACCGGAGCGCACACACCGGCGCAAGTCAGGTTATTGGAAAGGCCAAGCAGGATACCACTGATAAAAGCCATAGCGTATAGCGCATATCGGATGGTTCAGCTTAAAGACAAATTATGGTTTTCTATATGCTAAACGCTATCCGCTGCACGCTGTTATTTTTCTTCGAACGCGAATACCGTGAATATGTAAAGCTCTACCGAAGGGTCTTTCCAGGCGTCCCGGGAAAGGCCGGCCTTCTGCGAGCACAGTTCGCCCAGGAAATCTTCTTTCCTTGAAAAATGCTCCCAGACCTGCGGAAGGAAGAGCCCGCCCCGTCCGCCTTTCCTGACCACGACGCCGTGGACGTTCTGTTTAATATCGTCCGCGCTCCTGGTGCGCGACATCGGCGAGAGCACCGATATCTCTATGCGTGTCCTTTCGAGCTCCCTTGGGGTAAGCTTGTTGAACCTGTAGTCGTCGACGGCGGCGGCCACCGCGAGCTCGAGCACCGCTCTGTAAAGGGGGGAGCGCGCCTCGGTCGTTCCTATGCATCCGCGCAAGGCTCCGTTCTGCGTGAGCGTCACGAAGACCGCCCCCGGCGCGAGGAGTTCCGGGTCTTTGGTCTTGTAGTCCAAGAATTTGCCTTTGTCTAGGTAGTGGCTTATGGATTCTCGCGCGAGTTTCAACAGCTCCTTCTGGTTTTTTTCACTGACCTTGAAATCGCTCATTTTTACACCCTCCGGTATTCTCTTCCCCGGGCCTTTTCTTGCGGGCCTTTCAGCGGTCCTTGTCTCGTCAAGGAATACCGCCGCCCCGTAGCCCACCACGCGCGACTTGTCGCCGCTCGCCTCGGCCGAGTTCGTGTATTTTAGAACCTTTGCTTTGGTGGCTCCAAGTTCCTTTGACGCGTACATCGCCGCGTATAATGATTCCTCGCCGCAGAAGACGCAGGCGAGGTTCGGAACTGAGGACGACATGCATCCCTTGATGGTTTTTTTAAGTAGTTCAGGGTCGAAGGATTCAAGCGCTTTAAGAGCCGCGCCGTCAACCATGTTGGCGTTGGCCCAGGAAGGATAGTGGGACATGTCGGATGAGATGACAATCACGGTTTTCCTGGCGATACCGAGCTCCTTGACGGCCCGCGCCATGGCCCTGCCGTACTCCTCGCACCTTTTGAGGCCGGCTTCGCTGAATAGAACGGGCACTATGGTGAAATCCTTCAAAGCTCTCTGCAAGAAAGGGAGTTCTACTTCAAGCGAGTGCTCCGGCCCGTGCGCGCGCGGGTTGTCTTCAAAAAGCGCGGTGTTTTCAAGGAGTTTATTGGCGAGTTTTTGGTTTATCGCCACGTTCCCTAAAGGGGTATTGAAGCTTCCCGAAGCATAGACCGCGCCCTTGTCAAGCCTGAAATTGTGGCTGTTGCCCACCAGTATGACGGTTTCGATGTCCATCCCTTCAAGAAGCTTGAAGGCGTGCGCAGCCGTCCGTGCCGAATAGACATAACCCGCGTGCGGCACGAGGATAGCCACGGGCGCGCCTTTGACGTCGGCCGGCTCGCAGCCGTTCATATAGCCGTCGACGACGCCTGTCAGCTCGCAGGTGTCGCACGGATAGAACTGTCCCGCTACGGCAGGTTTCCTGATGTCCGACGCGTTGCCGCATCCGTACAGAAACAAGAAAAGAATGAAAAGTGTCCTTTTCATGAATTGCTCCCATTTTTAATCGCAACTTGAAACCCTAAACCCTAAACTTTTTAGATTTGGCTGTTTGTATTTGTTTTGAGTTTAGTGTTTAAATACTTCTACGCCGATTCCGGACCATGAACCGATTCATTTCCACACTCCCGCGATCTTCTTGCCGCAGAATTCACATTTGCCGTTTTTTACGTGAAACTGCGCTAAAAAGTAGCCTTTCCTTTCGATGATGAGTTTCTTGCACTTCGGACAGTAGGTGTTGTTGCCCGGGTGCCCCGGCACGTTGCCAACGTAGACGTAATTAATGCCGGCGTTTTTGGCTATATTGTAGGCCTTCTCGAGGCTCGCGACCGGCGTCGGGGGGAGGTTGGTGAGCTTGTGCATCGGGAAAAACCTCAAGAAATGAACGGGCACGTCGTCGCCGAGGTTCTCGCGCACCCATTTTACCATTTCGCCTATCTCACTGTCCGAGTCGTTTACTTCCGGTATGACTAGATATCCTATCTCAAGCCACACTCCGCGCTCTTTGAGTGTCTTAAGCGTCCCGAGCACGTACGAAAGTTTCGCCGCCGCCATTTTCATGTAAGTCGCGTCGGTGAAGCCCTTCAGGTCGACGTTAGCGGCGTCAAGAACGCCGCACAGGTCCTCCAGCGGTTTCTTGTTTATGACCCCGCAGGTAACCCAGACGTTTTTTATGCCGTGTTCCCTGGCCAGGAAGGCGCAGTCATACATGTATTCGTAGAAAACCGTGGGTTCGCTGTAGGTGTATGATATCGAGGCGCACTTTTTCTGCCGTGCCAGGAACACGATGTCTTCGGGAGGCAGTTCCTTGGTGTCGACGCTGTCCGGCTCGGCCTGCGATATGGTCCAGTTCTGGCAGAACACGCAGCGCAGGTTGCAGCCGACCGTGGCTATGGAAAAGGTGTCCGATGCCGGCAGGAAGTGGAAAAGGGGTTTTTTTTCAATGGGGTCGATGTTGACCGAGCAGGGCCGGGCGTAGACGAGGCTCTGGAGCTTGCCTTTGACGTTCTTTCTGACCCTGCAGTTGCCCGTCTGTCCCTCACGGAGGACGCAGGCCCTCGGGCAGAGCTGGCAGGCCACTTCGCCGGTCGGCAGGGTGGTGTAATACCGGGCTTCTTCTGACCCGGTAATTGCGGCGATACTTGCCAATAAAATAAAAGAAAAAAGTATTTCCCGCATTTCAAATAAGAATGTTGAAAGGTAAATGGTAAATGCTGAAGGTTAAGGTCGGCAGGTCATTAACTCTCACCGTTTACCTTTTACCATTTACCTGAAGTCTATATTGACCTTATTTCCCAGGATTCGGGGCCGAGCAGTTTTTCGACTTCCGTGAAGAACTGCGTGCCGAATTTGACGCTCAGGTCGGTCTCTATGGAATATTCGCCCTGGCCTGGCACGGAAATATCAAGAATGATGGGTGATTTTCCCGGGTAGCCGCCGATTATCTTTTTTATGGACTCGAGCGACTCGTCCTCTAACCCGGTGGTGGTGAGCTTTATGTGGATTGAGCCGATATAGGGCGTCAGCTTCTTTTTCGCCTCTTCAAGGCTCATTATGTCTTCGGCCAGGAGCTCGTTTTCGGAATCCCTGTTGGACAGCCTGCCCTTGACTACGACGATGTTGTTCTGGACGAGGTAGTTCGCGAAATTTCTGAAGGCTTTCGGGAACACCACGACCTCGATCTCGCCGTGCAGGTCCTCGAGCTTGAAGCGGGCGTACTGCTCCTTTTTTTCGCGCGTTACGAGTTTTTTGAGGCTTATTATCATACCAGATACCCGTATCAGGCCCGAAGCCCTGGGGTCCGTGGCGGGATTAGGCAGCCTGTCGAGCCGGAACTGGGAGTAAGCGACGAGGTCGTGCTGGCGCTTTGCCAGCGGGTGGCCGGAAAGGAAGAAGCCGAGCACCTCTTTTTCCTGCGACAGCGCGTCGTGCTCCGACCACGGCTCGGTTTTCACGTTATTGATGTCCGGATGCGCGATTTCTTCGGCTTCAAACAGCAGTCCCTGCCCGATGGAGGTGTCCTTCTTGTGGTTTACCGCCCAATCGAGGGATTTGTCGAGTTTTGCCGTCAGATCCGCCCGCAGCTGGGTGTATTTGGAGCCGAAGGAATCGAACGCGCCGGCTTTTATCAGCGATTCAAGGACTTTCCTGTTTGCCGCGCGCAGGTCTATGCGGCTGATGAAGTCCTCCCAGTTCCTGAAGGGTTTCTTCTTTCTTGAGGCGACTATCGATTCGACCGCTCCCTCGCCGACGTTCTTGATCGCCAAGAGGCCGAAGCGGATGTTCCCGTCCTCTATTTTAAATGTTGTCTCCGATTTCTGTATGTCGGGCGGGAGCACCGCGATGCCGAACTTGTCGGCGTCCTGTATGTAGGTGACGAGCTTGCTTTCCTCGTCCTCCTTGCCCACGACCGAGCGGCCTATCTCCGAATTCAGGAGCGCCGTGAAGTATTCGAGAGGGTAGTTCGCCTTGAGGTACGCCGTCTGGTAGGAGAGCATCCCGTAGGCGGCCGCGTGGGATTTGTTGAAGCCGTAGCCGCCAAAATGGACTATATGGTCGAATATCTTTTCGGCGAGCTTCCTGTCTATGTTCTTGGACTTGGCTCCGTTCACGAAATTTTCTCTCTGCTTTTCTATTTCTTCGGGGATCTTTTTGCCCATCGCGCGCCTGAGGCCGTCGGCCTGCCCGGCGGAGAACCCGGCGAATTCCGTAGCTATCCTCATCACCTGTTCCTGATAGACGATCGTGCCGTACGTATCCTTGAGTACCGGCTCAAGAAGCGGATGCTCGTACTTTATCTTTGTCCTGCCGTGTTTTCTGGCGACGAAATCGTCTATCATGCCCGAGCCCATCGGGCCGGGGCGGTAAAGGGATATCAGGGCTATTATGTCCTCGATGTCGGTGGGCTTGAGCTTGCGAAGGAGGTCCCTCATCCCGCGGGACTCGAGCTGGAACACGCCGAGGGTTTTCGCGTCGTGGAAGAGCTTGAAGGTGTTTTTGTCGTTCAGGTCAAGGTTTTCCAGCGTGAAATCGGGTTTTGGTTCCTTTTTTATCAGGTTCATCGTGTCTTCGATGACGGTGAGTGTCCTCAAGCCCAGGAAATCCACCTTCAGAAGACCCAGCTTCGGCAGTATTGTGCCGTCGTACTGCGTGGTGACTATGTCCCTTGAACCCTTGGCAAGGGGCGAGTATTTCGTAATCTCTTCCTTTGCTATGACCATCCCCGCGGCGTGCACGCCGGAATGTCTTTTTAGGCCTTCGAGCTTCTGGGACGTCGAAAGGAGCTTTGATATTCTCTCGTCGGACTTGGCGAGGGTTTTTAGTTCCGGTACCGCCTGCATCGCGGAGTAGATGTTCGAGCCGAAAGGGACGAGCTTGGCTATCCTGTCGGATTCCGAAGGCGTGAACCCCATCGTCCTTGCCACGTCGCGCAGCACCAGGCGCGCCTGCATCGAGCCGAAGGTAATGATTTGGGCGCAGTTGTTGGCGCCGTATTTGTTGCGCACGTACTCGATCACCCTGTCGCGGCCCGTGTCGGCGAAATCTATGTCGAGGTCAGGCATCGAACGCCTGTCGGGGTTCAAAAAACGCTCAAAAAGAAGGCCGTAGTGGAGCGGGCAGATATCGGTTATCCCTAAAGCGTACGCTACAATAGAGCCGGCGCCCGAGCCCCTGCCCGGGCCGACGGGGATGCCGTTCGATTTGGCGTAATGTATGAAGTCCCAGACTATCAGGAAGTACGCCGCGAAACCCATCCGGTTTATTATACCGAGCTCGTGTTCGAGCCTTCTTGTGTGGGTGTCGGTCACGGAAGAGTATCTTTTTTTCATTCCTTCTTCGCAGAGTTTCCTCAGATAGTTTTCGGCGGTCTCGCCTTTAGGCACGGGGTAGTGCGGAAGGAGGAGCTGGTCGAAATTCACGTCGAGGTTGACCATATCGGCTATGGCCAGCGTGTTTTTTATGGCTTCCGGCGCGTATGAAAAAAGCTTTGCCATCTCGGCGGGGGACTTGTAGTAGAACTGGTCCGACGAAAACCTCAGGCGCGCTGGGTCGTCCAGCGTCCTTGCCGTTCCGATGCAGAGCAGGACGTCGTGGTCGTAAGAGTCCTCTTTTTTGAGGTAGTGGCAGTCGTTAGTGGCTACGAGCGGTATCGAGAGTTTTTTCGAGAGCTCCATCAGGTGCGGTATGACGGCTTTCTGCTCCTGAAGGCCGTTGTCCATCATCTCAAGGTAGAACGAGCCCTTGTCGAACAAAGAGGCGTATTCCGCGGCCGCCTTTTCGGCGTCGGCGAAACGTTCCTTGAGGAGCAGGCCGGCTATCTCGCCTTTCAGGCATCCCGAAAGAGCTATCAGCCCTTTTGAATACTTGCGCAGCAGTTCCTTATCAACGCGTGGTTTGTAGTAAAAACCCTCGAGGAACCCGAGGCTGACGAGCTGCATCAGGTTCTGGTAGCCCTCGAAATCCCTCGCCAGCAGCGTCAGGTGGTAGTAGTACGCGCCCTCGTTGCCGTTTCTTTCGACCTTCCTGTCGAAACGCGAGCCCGGCGCGAGGTAGACCTCGCATCCTATGATGGGTTTCACGCCGGAATCCCTGCAGGCCGAGAAAAATTCCATCGCGCCGTACATGTTGCCGTGGTCGGTTATCGCGAGGGCGGGCATCCTGAACTCCTTTGCTATCACGTGCAGGAGCTCGGCCGGTTTTCCGCGGTCGTCAACGATTCGGCAGGCGCCGTCAAGGAGGGAATACTCGGTGTGGTTGTGGAGATGTACGAATTCAGAATGTGTCATATAAAATCAGTAATGAGTTTTGAGTAATGTGTTACCGCCCTTGGGGCGGACAGGCGTAAGTTATAAAATAATTCCACCCGGTAGGTTATCTACACATAAATTTTAGCTCTTGCGGCGCGGAAAGTCAAATCTCGCCCCGTTAGAGGCCATCAAATATATACGGTAATTCAAGTATAAACTATTTTTTGACACGATTGACATTTCTGTCGGATATTTGGAATAAATAAGCGGGCCTCTAACGGGGTCAAAACGATTACCTGACTATCGCGAGCTTACCCTTGACCTTGTCGGAGGAGTTGTCGAGGTTGGTCACTATGTATATGTAGACGCCGGAGGCGACCTCGTAGTTGTCCGAGTTCTTCGTGTCCCAGAAATACATCCCGTCGCCGTCGGTGTCTTCAACGTCTCTCACGAGTTCTCCCGAAATCGTGAATATCTTTATGCGGACCCTTGAGGTCATTCCCGAGAAAACCACGCCGTAGCCGAGCGCGGGGTTGTCGTAGGCCGTGCCCGAGTCGGGCTTGTAGGGGTTGGGGAAGACTATCATATTCGAGAGGTTCCGCTCCGGGGACCTCTGCATCACGCAGAAAATGCTCAGGTGTTTCATCTTGCCGACAACGGTGTTAAGTTCGGGGTAGGAAACGGACGGTATCTGTATCCAGCGGGCGCGGTTGACGTCGTAGTAGCATATCACGAGCTTTGTCTTGTCGAGGTATCCTATCAGCGATTCGGCGTATTTTAGCGTGAGGGTGAATTCGTCGGTCGCCTGCGCGCTGGAATCGGCCAGTATCTCCACCGCGGCCGGTGTGGCGATGAACTCGCTCTGGCTCACCGGCGGTATGGCTTCCGGCAGGTACATCGCAAGGCCCACCTGCGAGCGGAAGGTGCCGGTGGGTATGTATATAGTGGCTTCAACGCTGCTGTTTAAGATGCTCAGGACGGTGTAGCCGAAAAGCGAGATGTTCTTGAACGAGTGCGTCGACGTCCCGACAAAAAAGCCGTCGGTGAGGGTCGATGTTTCAGTGCCGCTCGTGACAGTTATGTTCCACCAGCCGGTGGCGGCGCCCGCGAGGTCGATAGTGCAGGTGAGGCTTGTTTCGGAGACGACCGTCGGCGTCGAGACGACGAGGTTGTTCTGCCCGCTTTTTGAGAAGGCGACCAGCGTTCCGTCAAGGAAGCCGTCACCCGTGAGCTCCACGTACTTCACCTGCCCGTTGAAGGCGCTGTTAGGCGTCGCCTGCGAGACCGTGAGGCCGAAAACCTCGAACCCTTCGGCGAGCCCCTCGGCGTAATCGTTATATGAAATGCCGATATCCCACTTGCCCTTGGCGGCGTTTGTGAAATCGAACGTGCATGCGGCCTCGCTTTCATTCGTGATGGTGGTGCTGCTTGATATGATGGATTCTTCGCCTTCCTTGAGGAGAAGTATCGTCGCGTCTTCGGGCATCCCTTCGCCAATGATGGTGACGTCCTTCTGGGTGCCGACCCTTGCCCTGTCGGGGGTCACGGACCTTATTTTCATGTAGTCATAGCGTACTACCCTGCTGTTGTTCTTGTCGGCTACCCAGAGGTTGGCGGACTTGTCGAAGGCCAGGTCGCTGCAGTAGTCGAATTTCTCAGCTCCGACGCCGCCGAGACGGGAGGTATAGTCCTTCTGACCGAATACCGCCGCGGCGCTGATTGAGTTTGTCGCGTTGGTCAGGTCGTAGCCGAGAACCCTGTTGTTCATGCTGTCGGCCACCCAGAGAGAATTCTCCTGCGTGTCTATGTAGAGCCCGAGCGGGGTGTAGAGGCTGTCGGCGGTACAGCCGTTGGTGCCCTGGCCTAAATTGGGGTTTCCCAGAACGAAGTTAGTCGCCCCGATTACGAGGTCGGCCAATTCCGCCGCGCCGCCCGATGAAGGGGCGTCAAATCTCAGTATGCGGTGGTTGCCTGAATCGGCCACCCATATGTTCGAGCTGACGTCAACGACTATGTCAGAAGGAAGGTTAAGCGAGTTGGCCTTGACTTGGCCCAGCGTCGCATTTCCATTAGCGTTGCCCGCGTTGGGGGTCGCCTGTCCGATGAACAGCGTGGCGTTCATTCCGTTAGAAAGAGTGCCGTGGAATTTTAGAATCCTGTGACTGTTCGTATCGCACACCCAGACGATTTCGGTCGTGGTGTCGACCGCAACTGCGTAAGGTTTTCGTGTTGAGTTTTGGTTTACTTCATAATTTGCCTGAATAAAATTATCCTGCCCCAAGACTATTTGAGCGCTCGCACCGTTGGTCAGTGGGGCATTGAAACGCACGACGCGGTTGTAACCCGAATCCGCCACCCAGAGGTTGCCGTCCTTGTCTATCGAAAGGCCCCTTGGCTGAAAAAGCTTGTACGCCGCGGCTGCTGTTCCGGTGCTCACGTTGCCGAGGTACCCGTCGGCTGAAGTGCCGTTGTTGAACGAGTCAATCGTGTTCCACCATAGCACCCTGTTGTTCATAGTGTCGGACACATAGACCTTGTCCCGCTCGTTGTCCACAAGGAGGTATTCCGGCTTGTTCATCTGGGTTATGGCGGAGCCCGTCAGTTTCGAAGTGAGGCTGGTCTGGCCAAGCGCCCTGTTGGCCTTGTTGGTCTGTATTCCGGCGTTCGCTATGCCCGCCGCCATAAGTATTAAGAATAAAGTCAAAAAATATTTTTTCATTTTCGCTCCGAGATCAATGACTTATTTCCAGCTATCTGTTCCTCTCCCCTTGAGGGAGAGGTTAGGTGAGGGGTTAGAAGCTTTTTGCGAATGATCTCCAATACTCCGTTTTTATTCTTTAATACTTCGTTGTCCCAGAATCTCAGGACTTCGTAACCTTTTTTTCTGAACCATACATCTCTTTTTTTATCTTGTTCACTGCTAAATGTATGTTGTCCGCCATCCAGTTCTATTATCAGCTTTTTATCGTAACTGACAAAATCAACTATATATCTGCCTAACGGTTCTTGTCTGCGAAATTTGACTCCCTCCAATTGTCTGTTTTTTATTAAGAACCACAGACAATTTTCTGTTTTGGTGGAACTCTTTCTGAAATTTTTGGCAAGTCCTCTTAGATTGCTCTTCAAGTATCACCCTCACCCTGGCCCTCTCCCATCTAGGGAGAGGGAATCAATATTCTGCTAATCACCCGCCACCGAACCGTCGGCGGGTCGACCTGCTGTCACTTATTACCCGCCACTGAGGCTTTGATGGGTTAGTCCGCCACTGAACCGTTGGCGGACTAAAACATGCTGAACTTCACCGATATCTTGTGAACGGTTTCGAGTTCGCCGTACGGTATGAAAGCGTAATCGAAAACTAACCTGTTGTACGTCAAGCCGAAGCCGAGTGTGACGCCGAGCGCGTCGGCGGCTTCTGTCACCTGCTGTTTGTAGCCGATCCTCGGCGAAAAGAGCATCATGCTGCCGAGGAGGGTGTAGTATTCGTACCCGAAGCCGAACGAAACGTCCGAGCCGGTGCACTGGTAAACGTCGGCCGCGATGAGCGAGTTGCCGAGTATGGTGTAGGTCATTCCGGCCCTTGTTATCTGCGAGAGAGGGTACGACCTGTTCTTGAATTTCATCGCGTTGCCTATGTTCTGCACCGCGACGCCCACTTTCAGGTTCCGGACGTTCGGGAAGAGTACCGGGTGGACGAACATCCCTATGTCGAATGCGTAAGTGTCGGCGGAGACGTCGTCAAGCTGGGAAGAAACGTACTTCACCGATATGCCGACCGGTATCCTTTCGCGGTAGTCTATGACGTCCTTGGCGAAGGAAAACATTATAACCGAGTCCTGCGGGGCATAGGTCTCGCCGAGCCTGGCGCCGGTGTTATCGTACTTGTCTATCGGCTTCACGCTCAAGATTCCCGCTGACAGGGCGAACGCGCCGAAAGCGTATTTTTTGCCGAGCGCCGCGTGCTGGAAGGCCGCCTCGCCTCCGAAAAGAGGGGAGTACATGAATGAGCACTGGAATTTGGGTATCTGCGTCAGGCCCGCCGGGTTCCACCAGGATGCGTTGACGGAATTATCAGCCGCGCCGGTGTCGCCCATCGCGCCGTTTCTTGCGCCGGCGCCGAGTTTCAAGAAATCGGCCGAAGTCGTGCCGCCTCCAAAAACCGCCGAATGGCAGCAGAGCGCTATGATGGCCGATAAAATGAAAGCATTCTTCTGTCTGGTCATCGTTGTTCCGTGAATGGTTTAAGGTTTATCTGTGTAATCTCTTTATTAATCTGTGTAATCAGGTTCACTTAATTATCGTGAACCTGCCCTTTGTCTTGTCCGAAGTTCTTTCAGTGTTGGTTATGACGTAAACATAGACGCCCGAGGCGGCGTCCTGCCCGTTCTTGTTTTTGGTGTCCCAAAGGCAGAAGCCGTCGCCGTCCTCGTCCACAAGTTCCTTAACGAAGTCGCCCGATATGGTGTATATCCTTATTTTAGCGCCGGAGCAGAGCCCGGCAAAGACCACGCCCTCGCCTAAACTTGAATTTTCGAACTGCGTCCCGGAGCCCGGCTTGTACGGGTTGGGATAGACGTAGGCGTTCTCTAAGGTTGCTTCCGGCACGCGCTGTGCCATCCGGAATATACTGATGTGCGAAACTTCGCCCACCACCTTGTTCTCCGAAGGGTACGAGGTCGAGGGTACCTGAAGCCATTTCAATTTCGCCGGATCGTAATAGCAGATGACGAGCTTGGATTTATCAAGCCCCGGCACGTCCGCGTCGTTGTATATCATCGTCAGACGGAAAGCGGCTCGCGGCTGTATGTCTTTTGAAGGTGTTATCATCAACACGAGATTGGTCGGGATGAACTCCCGCTGGTTCATCTCGGGGATGCTCGGCGGTTCGGAGACCGTCAATGTCACGTTCTCGGTGAAGGTGCCTACCGGAAGAAGGAGCCTGGCGTCTATTATGTCCGTGACGAAGGATATCGTGTTTTCCATGTATATGTTGACTTCCTTGGCGGTCGAGCTCGTGGTGGTGACAAGGAAGCCGTTTGACAGGATGGCGGTGTACCCTTTTGAGCTGACCGATACGTTCCAGTAGCCCCTTGAGGCGTCCGAAAGGTCGAAAGTCGATACTATCTGAGCCGCGGAATACGTGTTTTTCGAGCTCGGGATGTCGCTCTTGCCGGTCTTGGTTAGCTTCACCTGGCTTCCGTTGAGGAATCCGGAGCCGGATATGGCGAGGTTGACGGTTTTTCCTATCTGGCCGGAGTCGGGCGTGACGGAAGATATCGAGAACTTGTACGAAGGGCCGGTGCCGGCGGCGTAAACCTCAAGCGCGTTGGCGAACTGCTGGGTAGTGCCGTATCCCAGGACCGTCACGTCCCAGGTCCCCGTCGCGGCGGACGCTATGTCGAATTTCACCGTCATTTCATTTTCGTTGGAAACGGATGTGATGGTGCCCTGTATGTCCGTTTCACCGGTTTTTGAAAGGGTCACCGTCATTCCGGTGCTCGGTATGCCCTGCCCCTGTACGACGAGGTACTTTTCCGCGCCCTGTTCGACGCTGTCCGGCGTGAACGAGTTTATTGCCAGCGGGTCGAACCTCAAGACCCTGTTGTTCAGGCTGTCGACTACCCACATGTAGCCGTGGTGGTCGAAGAGGACGTCGGTGGGGGTGTTGAATTCGGTCTGGGAGAGCCCGCTGTTGGGCGTGTCGTAGTCCGGCTGGCCGAAAACCTCGGAGGCGTCCATGCCGCTTGCGAAGGGCGGGACGAACTTCAGTATCCTGTTGTTGCCGGTATCGGCGACCCAGAGGTCGCCGTCCGCGTCGATAAAGGGTTTGGTCGGGCCGTCCATTTTATTTTGCGTGCAGTCCGGCGACCTGACATATGAGAGCGGCTGCCCTATCCATGCTTCGGCATAGTCCCAGATGCTGAACGAGGCTCTCGTGAAATAAAGCACTCTGTTCCCCCCAGTGTCGGCGATAAACAGGTTCCCTGAGGCGTCAAGGCAGGCTCCCTGGGGATAACCGATGCCTTTTGTATTGCCGTTGTTTGGTGTATTGGTGTTAAGGTCCGGCTGGCCGAAAATGGGCGAAGTGCGGGCGTTTTTGGGAGGATAATCTTTAGCCCCTAAGGTCCTGTTGTGCGTGATGCCCCTGCTGTTGGTGGTATCCATCATAAATGTCATTGAGTTCGCGTAGTCAACGACAAAATCGGAAGGCCCGTTTATGTAAAAACCTGAGCATCCGCGCACCCTCGTGGTCCATAGGGTTTGTCCAAGCAGGTAGTAACCGCTCGCGCCGTTTAAGAGAGGCGGCTTGTACATTATAACCCTGTGGTTGTCGGAGTCGGCGACCCACAGTATCTGGTACTGGTCGCAATGTATGTGCTTTGGGACGCTGAGCGAGTATTCGTCGGGGGGCAGGGCGGTCTTTCCTATGGAGCCCGACGGCTGCTGGCCGTTGGTGAGCTGTGTTATGTTATCCCACCAGAAGACTTTGTCGTGCAGAGTGTCCGAGACATATACCCTGTCGGACGTGGTGTCGACGGCTATGCCGTAAGGCTCGGACAAAAGGGCGCTGGAGTTGGACGTGAAGTTGGGCTGGCCGAGAACCAGGTTAGCCTTTTTGGTGATGATTCCGGCATAAAGCGCCGGCGCCGAAAAAAGCAGAGCCGATGAGAGCGCTACGGTGATTCCTAAAAATGTTTTTTTCATTTTTAAAAGAAGAACAATATCGACAGCTTGTTGACGTTGTCAAGCTCTCCGTACGGGACGAAGGCGTAATCGAAGGCTATCCTCCTGTAGGAGAGCCCTATGCCGAAGCTGATGCCGTTAGCGTCTTCGATGCCTTTAACGTTTGTCCTGTAGCCGATCCTCGGCGAGAACAATGCTTCCTCGCCGATCAGCATATAGTGTTCAAAACCGATGTTCGCCACCGGGTCCGTGTCTATGCATTTGTTTATGTCCGCGGCCATTATCGTGTTCGCCAGTATCGGGAAAGAAGCGCCGACCTTTATGTTGAGCGGCAGGGGGTAGAGCTTCTTGTTGAATTTCATCGATTTTCCGAGGTTCTGCACTGCCACGCCGGCCTTCAGGCCCTCGATGAACGGGAAAAAAAGCGGGTGGATGAAAAAACCGAAGTCGACGGCCACCGAATCCGCCGTCGCGTCATCTATTCTTGAGCTGATGTACTTGAAGGTAAGGCCCATCGGTATGTTCTCGGGCATTGACTCGATTTCCTTGGCGTAGGACACGGCAAGAAGCGAGTCCTGCGGTTGGAAGGTCTCGTCCATCTTGAGGCCGGAGTTGTCGTATTTGTCTATCGGCGTCATCGAGACCACGCCTGCGGTTATGCCGAGGGTGCCGGAGCGCATCTTGTGGGCAAACCCCAGGGTCTGGAACTTCACGTCCCCGAACCAGGAGGAATTCATGAAGGAAAGCTCTGTGCTCTCGACCTTGGTGAGCCCGGCCGGGTTCCACCACGCGGCGTTGACGCCTATCTCGGTGGCACCGGTCTCGCCCATCGCGGCGTTTCTCGCGCCCACGCCAAGCTTCAGGAAATTGGCGGAAGTCGTTCCGGCGCAGAAAGCGAGTTTTACAGAAAAGAAGGCGAGAAGCGCTATCGTGGGAAGAGCGAGTCTTTTCAAGATGCCTCCGTATATAGGAAGAAGAAAAAGGGTTTTCAGCAATGTCATTTTAGTATTTTTTTGGCTTTTTTTCAATGTTTTTTGTTTTGCGGTTCGCCAGGGGCCGAAACCACGCGTCTCTATTGACTTTAACGCTGAAAAATCATAAAATATTGACGTCCTTAGGGGATAAATCCAAAAAAGCAATCCAAAAATCGATTTCAAGGCATTCACGGGGGATTGCTGTCCTTTTGCCCGCGGCTTAAAAAATCGGATTTTTCGATTTTTTCACAGGATTTTCATAAAAATTCGATATCCGGCCGTATCATTCAAAAGGACGAAAAATAAAAGCCAAAAAAGCATTGACAATTGACGGGTTTGCGCTTATATTTATAGTGCAATTCTTTAGTTATGAAAAAACTCCTTTTTCTGACGCTGTCGTTTGTCTTTATTTTTTCGAACTGCCTGGGGGGAGCTCTGCGCTTTGACCTTGGCGGTTCGTTTTCGTCTTTTGAGGCGCCCGCCGGGGTAAAAGTCTTCCAGTACGCGTCCTCTCTCTGCAACTTTCCCGTTAAGATATTGAATAGTTTCTTTGACGGCGCCGGTATGATGAAAACGACTTCAGGAAATACCGGAAAGAGCGGAAAGGAAGGGCCGAAAAGGAATTCCTCGTGTGATTTCACGATACTTACCCAGGGTTCCTCTTTGGTAAAAACCTCGGATATTAAACAGAACGTGTCCCCGGCAGCGGCGGATTTGCCGGGCCGGCAAATTGGCGCTGTGTTCGGAACGGGATCGGTTCATCATCCGCCGGGGCCGCCGGTGGAACTGCTGCTGCTTTTGATGATGATGTTTGTAATTTTGCCGCGGAGCGGCCTTGCAGACGCGCTTGTTATGCCGTTTTTGGGTGTATCTTTACCCGTCCTGAGAGAAGTCGAAGGACGGGTTTTTTATTTGTCTGGGGACAGCGCCTATTTTTTTGATTTGATTATCAAACCATTGCGCGGCGGCAAACTATGAAACTCAATATTGGGATATCACAAGCGTGTTTTAAATTGATGAAAAAAGTAGGCGCTGTCCCTACTAAAAAGCTGGCGGCGGTTGCCACGGCGGCCTGCTTCGTGTTCACCTCCGTCGTAGCCCAACCGGCGCTCGCGGCGGCCGAAAATTTCAGGGAATCCGGGAAAATCGAGGAATCCCTCGGGAAGTTCCTCCTGCCCCAGAGCGTCGGGCGGGTAACGGAGCTCTGGAACGCCGGAAGCGGGCCGGCTGTCGTGCTGATACAGGACCTTCATTGCCACCCCGAAGTACAGAACAACATCTCGGAGGTGCTGCGTAAGCTCGAAGAGCACGGCAGGTTCAAACGCGCCTATGTCGAGGCCGCCGCAGGGCCCGTGGACACGTCCTGGATAGGCGGGATAAAAGACGAAAAACTTAGAATGAACATCGCTTCTGCTCTCGTAGGCAAAGGCCGCCTGACCGGAGCCGAATATTATTCCGTAATCACGGGCCGGAGCGGAATGCTTTTCGGTCTTGAGGACGCCAAGATATACGCCGAGAACGCGGCCCGGCTTTCGGATATATTCGAAAAAAGGCCCGAGACCGAGAGGCTCCTTTCAAGAATGGAAAAGACCGCCGGTTCCCTTGAAAGGTTCCTGAACCCGAGGCAGAAGCGCCTCGATAAATTCGTTCAAAAAAACAGAAGAGGCGACATAACGAGCGAAAAATTTTACGAATTCCTGTGGAAATACTCGGACAGGCTCGGCATCGATACCTCCGAGTTCGCAAATCTCGGCATATTGAAGCGCCTCGCCGGGGAGAGAAAAAGCATAAACTACTCGCGGACGAGCCGCGAGCTCCAGGAGTTTCTGACGTTCCTTAAGGGCAGGCTTCCGTTCAAAACCTTCCAAAAAATAGCGGACAGGACCGATAATTTCTCGAAACCCGAAGAGCTTTACGCGGTGCTGTGCGATTTCAAGAACGGCGCAGGAAGGGAGTTGTTCGCCGGCTATCCGAACCTCGCGAAGTTTCTTGATTATACCGGTCTCGGCAGGAAGCTCAACGCCGCCGGGCTGGTAATCGAAGAAAAGATGCTTATAAACGAAATATCCTGGCGCCTCGCCAAAAATGAAACCGAAAGAGAAGTCGCGTTCGC
Source organism: Endomicrobiales bacterium (assembly GCA_016930715.1). Taxonomy (GTDB): domain Bacteria; phylum Elusimicrobiota; class Endomicrobiia; order Endomicrobiales; family JAFGGC01; genus JAFGGC01. Next base: position 125,046 of record JAFGGC010000001.1, on the reverse strand, counting down.
GAGGCATTTCCTGCCGCGCCTGAGGGATTATCTTTCGGCGGAAGTGTCAAGTGACGAGCATTCGTATTTCGCTTCAAACCTCGAAAAATTCGAAACTCTCTGGAAGAAATACACGTATGACTTGGCATTCGAAGGTTTGAAGCCGCAGCTTGATGCCCTCGACGACTACTACAGGGCGAATATCGAAAGAAATGAATGTTTCTTCGGGAATCTCGGTATAGCACCACGTGGCGGCGCTGCAGCAGGCACGTCCGGGACCGCGCAGGAAGATGTACTCAAACTGCTTGCATCCAAAGACCTGAAACCCGTCGTTGCCGGCGGTTTCCACACCGAAGGCCTCAAAAAAATACTGAAAAATAACGGCGTATCCTATATGGTAGTAACGCCAAACGTGTCCGAAAGCACCGATAGAGCCTCGAAAATCTATGGTGAGATAATCCGGTATCAGACAAAACTGCTCGCGGGTTTCAGCCGCCAATTTGTTTTGAATCCGCAATCCGCAATCCGAAATCCGCAATCGTTAGGCACGCTCCTGTTGTCCCAGTACCCGGACAGCGAAAGGGGAAGGATACTGCTTCAGGAAGGCATCAACGCGATATTGAGAGAGCGTGATATTTCCGCCGGCCCGGAGGCGGTTCTTTCCGCGGAACAACTGCTGCAGATTGAAGAGGTTGTCAAAAAGCAGATGCTCGAAGCCAAAACCCAGGCCGGCCTTCTTGAGGAGTTTGGCATCGATGGATCGGCCGAAGCGGAAGTGAAGCTTACCAAAGCCCCTGAAAAAGGCAAGTATTTCGTGCTTGTCAGGTCTAAAGACGTCTCGTCGCCTCTGGTTTACGATATTGCTACCGGAAGCCTTAAACCGGCAGGTCAAAAAACGGAAGAAGCAATGCCGGAGAAGCCCGGGAAAACGACAGGGAACCCGGCGTGGAGGAACAAATCACTTCTTAATACCGCCGGCGCGGCCCTGATACTTCCCTTTTTGGCCGCCCTGCTCATCGCAGCCTTTGCTCACAGCGTCGTGGGTGGGGTGTTTGCCGGAGTGATTGTATTCGTTCCGGCAAGCGCGTACTTATCTCAAGGGCTTGATATATTCAGGGTTCTTACCCGCGCGCATCTTTCCCCGAAACAGGAAGACGCCTGGTTCGAGGTGCTTAAAAAAAGGGAAACCGTAAATTGCTCGTTCGAACGTATGGCGCGTCCGGTATTTTCCGGCTCAAGGCTGAAGCATTTCAGGGAGCTTTTCAGATACTACACGGTTCCGATGCGGATAGGGACGGTTGACGGCAAGAACGTCATAGAAGTAAATCCCCGCGTAATGGCGCGCCTTTCGCCCAAAAAGCAGGAGCAGTTCCTTGCCCACGAGCTCCGCCACGCGGCGTTCGCCGAAAGGCACCCGCTTGTCTCAAGATTTTTCCCGACCCTGATAGAAGAGCCGCTGGTGACTTTAGGCGATTATTTTGATTTCGGTCTTGCAAGGGTCGTGGGAGAGCTGAACAGGGTCTTTGTTTCCGCCGCCCTCTCCGGTGAGGAGCGGTTCAAACCTGCTTTCGTCTATTTCCCGCCCGGGCGGTACGTCGCGGCAAGGGGCGAGTTCCGCGGTATCCTGGAAAAGGGGAACCGCAACGTCGACAATGCTAACGCCGTTGTGCTCCAGAACATGTCGCTTTCCGATTCAGAGAGCTATACCAGCCCGACGACGGTAGCCCAGGAGATAGTCAGGCGCTACATGCCTTTCTTTTCAAATGAAGAGCGCAAAAAACTGTCTGATTCTCTGAGAGAGGCCATAAAGAACGCCGTGATATGGGGCAACGGGAACGAAAGAGGCAACGTCATTGTGGTCAGATGGCGCTATGAGGGGGATGACCTGCTCATTGACGTCATAGACCAGGGCGTGGACCCGGTAGATTTCAACGCCGTGAAACAGGTTCCTGAGAACGTGAGCGCGCACGCCGCCGGCGAAAGAAAAGGCATATTGAAGTACATTTCTCCCTTTCTTGACGAGGAGCATTACGACAGGCAGAGGAACACGTACGATTTTCCTCTAACCGACGGACAGGGCGAGAGGGTAGGGCAGGTAGTGAGAATGAGGTTTGCCAGAGAAGCTGCGCCAAAGGTTGAGGCCGCGCCCCGGCAGAAAGCCTCTCCGCCGCTTACAAGAAAAGGGATAATAAAGCATTTAAAGACAAACCGCCTTGAGGCGGGACTGCACACCGTCACCGGCGCGATGACTTTCGCGGGATTGAGCGGAAAACGCGTAACGGAGCTCGCGAAAATCCTGATAGCGAACAGGTATGTCCCCGGCGTTGACGATTTGACAGTTTTAAAAGAGTTAAAAGACGCTTTTCCCGGAAGCGTCATCGCCTTTCACACCGAAAACCCCGATGCCGCCTACGTCGCGGCCTCGAACGGCGCCAGCATCATAGTCTACGCGGGCATTGACCAGAGCACAATAAACGCCATACGCATGGTCCATCCCGAAACGGTGGTCTTTGTCCAGAGGACGTCCGGAGAGATGGACGCACCTATCCCTTCGGGTATTGACGGGATACTGCTCAAGGCTCCGGACATAGCAGCAGAGCTGGAGCGCGACCCGGGGATGATCGCAAGGCTGACCGCGAATAAGAACGGAATGCTGGTAATGCTCGCGGGTCGGATTTATGGGGAAAAAATATCCAGAGCCCTGGAACTCGCCCCGGACGCCATTCTTGCAGTCGGGACAAACGAGAAAAGCCCGAAAAAATTCAAGAGCCAGGTCGAAGGATACAGGAAACTCGCCGACATTGCCCTGGCGGCCGGGCGCCGCACGAAGCTCTTCGGCGCGAATTTCTCCGAGCATCTGCGGAAGCATCCTGAAGCCACCCCCAACCCGTTCCATAAACCCGGCGGCTACATGGCAGCCGAAGACTCGGCAAACCCGGAAAGATTCGCGTACTGGTTCCTTAACGATTCGGCGCTGAACTACGCGCAGGGGATGTCAGCTTTTATCGACATGGATTTGGGGTTGGATGAAAGCAAGAAAAAACAGACCAGTGACGCGATTCGCGACTTCTACAAGGAGTTCGATAAGCTCCGCAAATCATATTCCGCGAAGATCAAGGATTTTAAAGGCACAGACGCCGAAAAAGCCGTTCTCCTAATTGCCGACAGGGATAAGTATATTGAAGCGGCCAGACAGTTCGCGGCCGACCTGACGGGCGTTCTTTCCGGCGACGAGTTCGTCAGGGAAGCGATGGAATTCCTCGTGTCCGAGACCGAGGCGTTTTTTGAGGAACTCGAAAGGATGACCGCGAAAAACAATGAAGCGAACGATGTGCTTTCGGCGGTAAGCCTCAACATTAAGCTTTTTCTCAGGGCGTCGGGCATAGAACCGGCCCAGAACCTTTCCGTCAGACTTGCCAGACTTTTCAAGGGCAAGGGCAAGCAGGATATCATTACGCGGCAATCATCGGACGCGCGCGACATAAAAACACTCGAGAACGCCGAAAGGCTTAAAAAATCCCTGATGGAGGCGGCGCGGCTCAAACTGCTTCTGGGCATAGACCCGAAAAAAATACGGGTCGTCGCGTCCAGAACCACGGATGTTTTCAAGAGGTTCGCAAACCGTCCCTGCGGCCTTCCGTGCGTGATGGTGAAAGAGGGCGGGAAATACGTTTTGTACATCCAGAGGGATTTCCTTGACGCGCTTGTCTCCGAGAACGACCGCAGGGGCAAGGAGTTAAGGAACGTGCTCGGCAGGAGCCTTCTTGACGAGTTCGCGATAGAAGAAATATCCGAGTATTACCTCGTAGCAAAAGACTCCAGATCGCTTCCCCTCATTCAGGCGTACGACAAAGTCCACCGTTTAAAGCCTCACCATCCGGAAATAATGAAAATCGCCGAAGATACCGCGGGAAGGCTTCTCTCGCTACCGCGAACTGCGCCGCGCGCGGCGCAGCCGCCTTTGAGGCCCGGAGCGGAGCCGGATTTCGCGCCTGTAACGTTTATGGACGAGCTTACCAAAAACTCCGTCGAGGCGCTTGCCGAGCTTATGGACCACGTGAGGTTCAGCTTCGTGGATAGAAGAATGCTCAAAGGAGCGTCTTTTGATATAGCCGAAAAAAAATCGGTGATACCAAGCGTGTTCATACCGGATCGCAAAATCGAAACATCTCTCAGCGTGAAAGTGGCCGAAGACATCGACTTCGTGGAGTTCATACGATTCGTGGACGAGCTGGACGCGAAATGGGGTGTCGTCAGGGATCGTCCGGCGGGAGTCATCATTGAAGACTTCGTTTCCGCGGCGGCGTATCTCAAGGAGCTTGCGCAGATCGCCGCGCGGACGAAGAATCCCGGGCTTGAAAAGTACCTTTTAAAGGTGTCGGATTCGTTCACCGCGCTTGCCGGAGGAAGAAAGGCCGGGTTGAACGCCAAGAGAAGGGCGCGTGCCCAGGTTTTTCTCGGCATCGATGACCAGTGGCTTGAGTACGTCCGCTCGAAACCACCGAGGTACATCGCAAGGTTGTTTGCCCTGAACAGGTCTAAATGGGCGGCAGGCCTCGCGCGGGAGGTTAATGCTCCTTTCAGGATGCTTCAGGACGCCGTGATAGAGCGCGGCGGAAGCGTGCTTGACGAGATAACCGACGTGAACGACAGCGGGAAAAAAGTCTTGGACGAAATAGCGGAACGCGCGAAAGGCATAATGAGGAGCCGCCTCGGGCTCCGGGAAAAAGAAACACGAATATGCGCGCTCGTGACCGCCAAGGTTTCGGCGTTTTACAGGGACGGCCTTTCGTCCGAAAACGGAGCGTCCGAATTCAGCAAGTTGTTCCTGCGAGAAGCAAAAGGCCTCAATATTGAAAGCGAAGTATTTGCTGAGATAAACGAAATATCGCCTTCGGAAATAGTCAAAAGAAAGCATATGTCCTGCCTTATGCAGGCGGTTTTTGCCGGCAGGATTCTAAAAAAACTGGGATTCAGGGTATATTACGTGGACGTGGACAAGGACCTGTACGATTCCGACGAAGGCCACGTGTGCGCGCTCGCGGTTTTAAGCGACGGTACTTACTTCGTTGTGGACCCGGCCCAGACCGAAACTGCCGGGCCGGTCCCTCCCGAGGCGCTGATGCCCGGCGAGGTGGAGAAAAATCTGGCGAAGGGGAAGGCGTACAGGAAGGAATTCTCGGTCCCCAACTGGAAAATGCATCCGGTTGTGACCATATCCGGGTACGAAGAGGGCATAAGAACGGGAATACTCACGAACCTCGGTTCCATATTTATGAAGAAGAAAAGATACAGCGAGGCGGTTTCCGCTTTCAGGGAAGCGCTGGAAGTATTCCCCGACTCCTTTCTTTTATGGCACAACCTCGGGTTCGGCTACGGCGCGCTTGGAAGAGACGATGAAGCCCTTAGCTCTTTCGCCAGGGCCGATAAGCTTAATTGTAAATCCGAAGACCTATGGTCGTCAATCGGCGACATTCTTGCCGCTAAGAAAGATTTTCACGCGGCGGTTGACGCGTTCTGGCTTTCTCTCATCAACGAACCGGGGAATCCCGGCGCGTGGTACTCGCTCTCGCGGATCTATCAATACGGCTTCAATGATCTGGTAAGAGCAAAGGCTGCCGCCGTTTATTATGTGATAGCCAGGAGAAAATCCGCGCGGGACCACGGTCAGCTGCTCAGGGCGGCTGATGAGTTCGGGATAGAGCCGGTGGACGTCCTGAGGAAGCGGGCCGAAGCCGCGATAGAAAAGCACGTGAGCGCCAAGAAATCCGTGAAAACATCCCCTGCGACAAACACTTTTGGGAATGCTATCGCTCAAATCTGGCCGGTAGGTGAAATCACGGGTCTAATAGGGAAATTTTTTAGACCAGATGCCGGTTCCGTCAGCATCGAGAGATTTGTTTTTAAAAGATATGACGCCGAATCAAGGAAAGTACTGAAACAAATAAGAAAGATAAACAGGTCCGCGGGATGGCAGAAACATTCCATATACATCGAAAGTATTGCCGAACAGAGCGATAGCATAGTGCGCGTGGCAAAGAATTCAAAAGGCAGTGTCGTCGGTTATTCGATAATGGAATCGAACGGTTACAGGCCTTTTGGGGCCATTTTCCCGGGTTATCGCGGTCAGGGCATAGGCAAGAGGTTTTTTCACGAAGATATTAAGGACGCGCAAAGACTCGGGATAAAAGAAATAATCCAGCATACGCATGCCGGAAGCCCTGAAGAAAACTTCTTTAAAAGCCTTGCGAGGGATTTTGAATTCCTCTGGAAGAATGACGGCTATTATAGTGACGGAACAGCCAGGATTTATATAGCCTTTGAAGTTCCGATACAGGGCGTGCAAACTACCGCAAAAGAGGACGAGCAAATAATGCGCGATGAGTTCGTTCCAACGGACGAAGGTTCCCCTGTGGCGGCAAGGACAGGCCTTTTTGGCCGTGCTTTCGTGAATATTAGGAACTTTGCGGCCTTTTGTGGAAGCTTTTTTGAAAGTAAACCGGCAGTATTAACCCTTAGGGACATAATAGACCGTCCCCAAATGAGCGACACGGAAAAGCAGGTATATGAAAACGAATACGGCAGGATGACCGAATTGTTCCGCAAGACTAATGTCAGGGACAGCGAGGCGGCACGGCGCGCGGTGAGTTTAGCAATAGCGAGGTTCATCGACAGATTCAGTATTGTCCCTTCGCGTGTTTCAATCCAAGGAGCCGCGGCAATCATGTATGCAGTAATAGAGAAGAACAAGGCCAGGGTGCTGATCGATGAAAATACGCATGTCATTGGCCTGCACGGGTATGAGAACGAGTTCGACGCGTCGTCAGCCAGACTGTCGAAGCTTGTTGAGAGATATGGCGGCAGGATAGAAAAATATCGTGCCGACAATGTGAACCCGGAAGAAGCCAAAAAAAGATTTCTTAAAGCGATTGCCGACATACCTAAAGATAAAAATACCGTTATTTGGGTACATGCCCACGGGAAAAAGGATGGGGCCTGGGTTAAGCGCGGTCAAATAACGGTATCGTTCGAAGAATTGTCGGATGCTCTTATCGCCGCCAGGGGCAGGGGTATTGACCTGCGAAATGTTACCCTTGTTTTTGACCACTGTTCGTCTTACAGCCATGCTTTGAACTTTATGACCAAGCGCCTGGGCGAAGAAATGCCGTGCGTCATCTCTTCGGCCGCTTATGAAGAGATGATATCCATAACAGGGGGTCTCATTTTAGGGCTCTACAACCTTCCCAGGGGTTCCGGTGCTGATGGTGAATTGAGGATACTCGATATACTCAACGTAGACAGGAATACTGAAATGAGCGATCCGGCGGTGTTTTTTCCTGTTTCATCAGGCAAGTTGAGAGCCGAGACCGATATGCTTCATGAATATAACAATGCAACCGTTGACGAAATGCCGCTAAATAAAAATGCCCAGATAGTTCAGGCATTCACCCTTCCTTCAAGCTATCGTATCGTTGGAGCGATAGCTAACTTCTTTAAACGTATTTTCAGAGCTCAGCCTCTTGAATCTGCGTGGTGGGAAAATCCGAGCCAGCATAAAGGGCTCATCCGTACGGCCCGTTATTTAGTTGCCCCTTTTGTAAATCCTTGCGAGACCCTACTGCTTGCTTTTATGCCGCCCCTGTTCGCAAAGCTGCATCCTTACACGCCGGAAGAGCGGTCGGTAATCAAGAAGTGGGGGTGGATTATCTTCGGTGTGTCTGCCGCAATTGCCGCGGCGGCGGCCTTTTTTGGATTTAACATAGGGGATGCGTTAATTATCTTTTACGCCAGCACGAACGTCGGACACTTATTGTACAACCTCACGCCAAAAGGGAAAAGGCTCCCGATGACGATGGAAAGCGGGTGGCGGGCGGAATATCTTCCGCCGGAAAGGGATGTTTCGGTGCCGTCTGCTGACGGATATTCTCCCGACGAGATAATCGGACAGCTCGATTCCTCGGACAACATCCTCTGGGGCTTCATCGGCAAGGATGCCGGGGCAAGGCGGATAATGCGCTCTCGCCTTCAGAGCCTTCTAGTCGAACAGAAGCAGGACGGCATGACACTCGCCGAGTTCATAGACGAGAGGCTCGGCACGGTCGGCATAAGCATGCACCTCGCCCCGGAACAGGTGCGGGACGCGGTCGTGATACTCCACGGCAGTTATATCTGGTCGCCCGAGGGAGACGAACCGGACGACATTGACATCGTGATCTTCATCCCCGGCGAGTACAACCAGTTCGTTGACATGCCCTCGGTGAAATTCAACGGAAAGACGGTGAATTTCATGGTACGGCCGCTTTTTGAGAAGGACCGGGACACGCGGGCAATACATGAAAGGTTCGTTTCTTCGACCATGCTCCTTTCCGGTGTCGCGCTGAAAAACAGAGTGCCGGCAAGCTACACCAGGGAGCTTTCCGATGAAGAGCTCGCATTCGAGGCCCTGAGCCTGCTTTCCCACGCCGAGAACTACGCTGCCATGGAGACGGAGAAGGAAAAATATTCCAGGAAAGCGTGGAGGAGGTATCTGGACACGTTCATCCTCATACGCGAAAAGGTAATGGGCAGTTTCCCGGCCGAGATAAGAAGGGATTTAAAAATACTCAAAGAGCCCGGCGCTCCTCGGTACCTGAAGATGCTTATGGAGGACCCGCAGGGGTTCTTCCTCAAGTTTTACCGCGGCGAGCTCGGTCTGCCCTGGCAGGGCAGCGACTCAGGGAGCGAGCTGGCCGCCCTGGGCAGGATGCTCGTCAAATACAACAAAGCCTTTCTTATCAAATCCGCGAAAGGGGCGTCATTCTTTGAGCGTGTTGCCGAAGCGTTCAGGTTCTTCTTCGGGCGCTCCGCCGGCGCGCAAAAAGGCGCCGCCAACGGCCTGCACGGCGTGAACAAGCCGGACATAAGCGCCGAAGACCTGAAAAAACTCGAAAAAGAATGCGTTCTTGACTTGACGCCCGCTCAAAGGACCGCGCTTGCCGGACGCATCAGGGCAAAGATGGCGCAGAAGGACGACCGGGACCGTCCGGCCTCAAAGATAGTCGAACTGAACCTTGAGAATTCCATGGCGCGGCTCGTCGCCCTTCTTGAATCTCCGGAACCCGCGATAACTATTGACGGCGTAAGACACCCCGTTAAATTCAAGGCCATAGACCTGGACAACAGAACAGTCAGGCACATAAGGGCTGCCGGCGACGAAGGAATTGATACCGTTTATTTGCGAAAAGATGATCTTGAAGCGGTAATACACGAAGGTCTTGAGCATTTCATATTCAGACAGGAGGGCATTCCTCCCGAGAGGGGCCATTCGCTGGCGTTCCTTGCCGGGGCGCTTGCCAACGAGAACCCGAACAATTTCACCGCGGAGTATTTTTTCTACGGTTCCAGGGGCGGGGTCACGCGCGTTTTCGTTCCGGACAGCGCCTTCGTGCAGCTTCAGCAGAGCACGGAAGAAGAGCTTTGCTCCATAATTGACGGGACCCAAAAATCGCTGAAAGAGATAGAAGGGAAGTGGAGCCCCCGCTACGAGCGCGGCAGGGTGGTCCTGCCCGAATACGAGGAAGAAGTGCAGAGGATAAACGCCTCCGTGATGGCCGCCGTCATACGCAAGATGGCGGAAGTCCTTGTTCACTACAGGCGGCAGGCAAGGGCTTCCCGTTCCAGGGGCCCGAGGGCTGCGGTGAGCGAAAGCGCCGAACCGGTCGACATCTCAGAGCTGGTCGAGAAAGCCGGTCTGGCGCGGCTCAGGGAAAAGGCTTTCCGGGAAGAACATGTCGAGGTAATTAGAGCTTCCATAAGATACATTCTGGACCACACGAAGCTGAGCGGCGAACCAAGCGTTAACAATCCTCGCGCATATGAAGCCGTCAAGCAAAACATTGCCACGCTTCGTATGTATCTGTCGGATCTTAATGAAATAGTCGATAAACCGGAAAAATTCGTCAAAAAAAGGCGCATTATTTTCGGAATATTGAGCCTTCTTTCCGGCACGATGAGAGATAGTCTCGACAGACTTTCGCGCGCGGACATTTCTGCGGCAGGGCTTGAGGATATGAAAGGTATGCTGGGGGATTTCAGGGACCAGCTTCGAAGCCTGTGCGAGGCGATGCTGCCGCACCGCAGGGTCTTGATAGGAGAAGGCGCGTTTTCTGCCGCCAAAGAAATCGCGGAGCAGAGAGGCGTTAAAGGAGAAAAAGACGTCAAGGCGCTGGCAAGAGCGATAACGGCCATAGGCGCGACGTCTTTCAGAAGCGACACGGACGACATAGAGGATATCTTCCGGAATGTCGATATCGATACTTTCAGCTGGCTGCTCGATCTTGCACTCTTCGGCAAGGGTCCCGGGATAAATCTGACGCGAAAGGAAGAAAGCGTCCTTGAGGCGACGGAGGAAAGACTGGTCGAGATCGGCGCCAGGACGGTCAGGCAGTTCGATAAGAATGATACCCCGGAGCAGATAGCCAGGTTCTCTGAGCTCGTGTTTGACATTCCGATCGAGGTTTTCGGCGCGGTAGTGTTCGGCGGCGGCGATAACGAGGATCTCGTGAGGGAATCGAGGGCGTTTGACCTGGACGGCCTGCTCGACAAGATTGACGGCGCCGAAAAAACCCGGCCGTTGCCCGCTTCTCTTCTCCATTCCATAACCGGGGACAAACGGTTGGGAGTGCTCGGGCTTTTCATCGAGATGGCGGTGTTCATACCGCTTTCGTTTTATATCGGGCCGGTTCTAATGGGTTTTGTGATGTTAAACTACGCGGTGCTGCACACGCTTTTTGAACTTCGCAGGGACCCGAACGCCATACGCGGCTCGCCGGCAGCGCATCTCTTGCGTGTTTTAGTGCTGATGATGTATTCCGTAATACCTCTTGCCGCAAACCCCGCCGCCATCGCCGCCTCGATAGTCCTCGTTCACGCCGTGTTCGACGTGTATGAGAGTTTTTTCTCGCCGGTTTCAAAAGAAGACAGCGCGCTAATTAGAGATTATGAAAGGCGTTTCGCGGGAAGCGCCGTCGGAAGGTACGAGGGGAGGAGATTCGACCCCAACGTCCATCTTGAAAAACGGAAGTTCCGCCTGGACGGCACGGCAAGGGAGTTTTACGGTCTGACGACCATAGTCAGAATACCGAGAAAAAGCCCGGTATTCGACCGCCTGGCAAGGATCCAGCAGCAGCTTTTTGACGAACTCACAGCGGCCGGCTTGAACGACGTTGACGCTCCGCACATCGCGCCCATAGACCCGGATTCGTTCCACACGACCGTTTCCGACATAGACCCCAGCGAGCAATATCCGGACTATTCCAACGGTATCGATCCGGAGCAGTACGAAAGGCGGCTGGTCCAGGTGGAAAGCGCTTTCAGAGAAATCGGGCGGCTCGGCAAGGTGAAGGCGTACATAAAACGGATGGGCCTCACCAAGGCGATAACCACTTTCCTGCATTTTAAAGACCCTTCACACCTGCAAAAAGTCCTTAAAATAGAAGCGGGCATAAAGAGCAAGACTCACTCCGGCCAGAGGGATTTCGCGGGCTACATTGCCCTCGGTTACGTGGTGAGGGAATATACCGACGAGCAGTACGAGAAGTTTGTCGAGATAATGAAGAAGTACGAATCGCAGACGGACCTGGGGTCGTTTGAGTTCAGCAAGATAGAATTCTGTTATTTCCCCGATATGAACACCTACGTGCCCGTTCTAACGCTTGATTTGACCGACGGTTCCGTCACGAGGAACCAGGAAGGCCTTGAGGCGTTGAGAAAGGCCACGTGGCAGCTGTCGCTTGAACAGGCCAAGGCCAATGTCCTGCTCGCGGGGGACAAACCCGCGTCTCTGCTTCATCTTATGACGAAGGTCCTGAACCTCTATAATCTTTTCGCGCAGGCCCTCAGGGACAGCGCCCCGGACCCCAATCTCCGGGAGATGATACAGAGAGAAGGCACTAAATCCCTTATTCATATCCAGCATCACGCGGCGCGAATGGCTATAAACCTAATGCCGCTTATGGTAGAAAGATGGAACGGAAAGCATCCTGGGATCCACATAAACCTCGAGAGACTGCGCTACGGACAGGTGGCAGTGGCATTTCACGACCTGGCAAAGCTCGAGCCGAGCGAGGTAAAGCTTTTCTTGAGTCCGAGGGTGTATGCCGAGGGTTCGCCCGAGCGCAGGATGATAAGAAAACACGACGAGATACTGATCGACCTCATAATGACTAACGAACTGCCGGTGGTCGACAACGCCAAGTACATACTTCTCGGCGCGGAGGCCATAAAGGAAAAAGACACCGGCTACATAAACGACATGGGCTACGTCATTTTTGTCCTTTCGGTATTTCTTCTTGCCTCGGATATTTTTGACGGTTGCTGCGATTACCACAGGCCTTACCACCACGAAAACTGGCAGCCGGGTATGAAGCCACCGGTGGAAACTGCCGTCGAGGAGCTTGAAAAACATCTGGTGCCGTTAAGGGACGCCCAAAACATCGAGCCCAATATTAAGAGGATTGTCAGCGACCTGATAGTGTTTTTTCACGAGCTGTCGCGGGACGAGGAGTTCCTGAAGGCCAACGAACAAACTTTCCCTGAAAGGGTGCGCGACGTGTATCTTGAAAAGGAAGAAGCGCTCGGTTTTTCCGCGCTTTCGCTCCGGGGGCGAGTCCTTGAGCTTTTGGTACTTGTCAAGGAGTACAACCTTCTCTCCCTGAACACCGACCCGGTGTTGTGGTGGAACAGATTAATGGACGAAACGGTATTCCTGAATCTCTCCAAGGCGAAAAGGATGGCGGTGATCGATGAACTGCATGAGGCGGGGATACCTTACGGCATGAGCGTCACGAAGGAGCGCCTTGAAGCGTTCATGGCAACGCGTTTGACGGCATTTGATATGAAGGCAAAAGGCATCGAAACGGAAGAAGACCTCCGGCGGATGACCGGCGCACGGTACGAGGTGTTCGTATCGCAGCCGGCAAAACCTCTGTCCCATGAGGGACTATTGGTGTTTGCCCGCGCGATTGACGGTTTAATCTCGGACAAAGCGGCGATGAGACGTTTTGCCGGGCAATACCCGTGGCTGGAAGGGGCCCTGAAGAAACTCTCCGAATTCTACGGGAACCCTCAGGCCGAAATCGTCTATGGAGGCCGCGAATGGCGCGTGGAGATCCTTGAATTGCCGGAAACCCCCGGACAGGTACCGAGCTGGGCGGACGCCGCGAAAGAGGGTGTAATAACCGTTTACTTGGATACAAACGACGTTGCCTCCGCCGTTTATCTCGGCCTGGAGCACATTATTAAGCCGGTGACGGGCTCGTCCGGCAGTATCACCAGGGAAATGGTGCGGAAGCTCTTCGGCCAAAGAGGCGCCGGAGCCCTTGCCATCGGCGCCGAGTGGTTCAGGGACAGGGCCGCCTATGAAAAATACGTGACACAGACCGCTCCGAAGTGGGAGACGGTGGCATTCCCGCTTTTAGGCGCCGTGGTTTTGCCGGTTTTCCTGTTAACTATTAACTATTCACTGTTTACTGCCCTTTCCGTCGGTCTCGGCTGGGCGACCGTCGGTTTTGCCTTCTCGCACACGATAGTGAAATGGATAGGCATAGCGGCGGGGAAGGTCGACGGCCCCTGGACGCCGAAGGAAGACTTGAAAGACCTCTTTGCCAGAACCCTCCTTTCCGTACCGTTAACAGTTCCTTTCTTGATACCCGCAGCCGCAGGCGTTTCAGCGGCCCTTCTGTTCAATATTACGCCGTTTATTTCTTCGGTATTTGCCGCGGTCGGTATCGCCGCCGCGTGGATGGCCGCCGGGACGTCGGCAGATTTACACGCCTGGCATAACAAGGATTTCATTGATGGCTTGGAAACGCCCATATGGCTCGGCTGGCTGCCGAAGCGCGCGGCCGAATGGGTCACGGCAAGGAAAGTAGCGCTTTCCGTGGGCCAGCCCAAGGCTTCCGCGAAAGAACCCGCGCCGGTCCTTCACCGCGCGGCAAGCTTCCCCGAGGCGGAAGCCGCCACCCTCGAGCCGAGGACCGCCATATATCCCGCCGGCCTTGACATGAAAATCTTCGAAATATTCCCGAATCTCACGGAAGTCTGCATGATAAACACCCAGCCGTTCAGGGTAGATTACAATGTTGACGAGCTCTTTTTCAAGGGAAATTACGGCGCCTCGTCTTTAAAGATAATGACGCAAAAATACCTTGAAGCGTCGGCGGGCCAGTATATCCCAATCGACCTTCAGGACAATATCAGCAGGATTTCTAAGCACGGCAGAGTCCAGATGGGTTTTGAACCTTTAATGAAGGCCGACATAGCAAGGGTTTTCGGGATTCCCCTAGAGTCCGTGTCGGTCACGGAGAAAACCGTAAACGGCGTGAAAACTTACAGGCTTTCGTTCAAGGACCAGAAAGGCATTCAGCGCTCGGTTGTTTATGTTCAGGCCGATGCAACGGATTACTCTATGCTGCCCTGCCTGCCGAAAACGGCGGATTTGATTTATTTCAAGGCCTGCACCATAATGAGCGTCGACCCGATACCGCGCGAATTATTTGAAAGGCTCAGGCCCGGCGGTCTCTACGTGGACGAGCATTTCTACTCATCCGACTACGGTGTCGACACATACGCGGATTTAACAAGATATTTTGATTCCGTCGGCGCGATAGGCGGCGAAGGCACCGAGATCGGCGATATCGGTCACAAGACAGCGCAGTTTATGATGAGGTACAACCCGCGGCCGGACGCGTTGGCGCGCCTTGCGATGGAAGAGGCTTCCGAAAGCGCTTTTACAGACCGCGCCGCGGCTCTGCTGGTTTTGCCGAAAAACAGAGATTATGTTGAGCAAAGGGCAAAGGATCTTACCACCCAGGGGTTGGCGCCTGAACAGATAAGACGGATAATGTCCCGCGAGTTGGCCGAAAGGGAGTTCCTTGACTCGCTCAACCCCGTCAAGTTCTACCGCGCTCATCCGGATAAGGAAGGCCGGGTAATGCGGGCCGTGGGGATATCCCTTCTTACGGCGCTCACTTACGGTCCCGCGGTGCTTGCCGCGGTTGTTTCGCAGATTTTCCTCGGCCACGGGGCCGGGTCCATAGCGGCGGGCGCGGCCCTTGCCGTTGCCTCGTTCTGGGCCGGGTCAGTTCTCAATATCGGGTTCCATACGTGGTGGGACGTGAAATACTGGGGAACCCCGGCGGAGCTCGTAGTAAGCGGGGAAACGGACATAAAGGAAGCGGTCGCACGCATCAGAAAATACATCGGCGAATTCAGGGATATATGCGCTCGAGGCGACTGGGACAAGGCAGAGGCTCCCGTCCGGGAACTCACCGGGTTCGTGCGCGAACTTTTCAACGGGCATCCCAGGGGAACTATACAGAGGCTGCTCGCCGCCACGCTGATGACCACCTTGAGGCGGGAGTTCGCCAACGAGATAGACCTGCCCAACACGCTCAATATATTCGCCATGGTGTTTCCCGGCGCCAGCCAGAAACTGCTGCGCAGGAAGGTAGAAGCATTCAGGGAGCTGACCGGAACAGGGTACTTCGAGCGGCTTGAAAAGGTGCTTCACTTCGCGGAAACTAATGACTGCGCGGATATAGAAGCTCGGGGATTCATAAGGCGTTTCATGGACGCTGGGACGGATAGAGAAGTCCTGGACATAGACAGGATAATCGGTCTCCCGGCCGGGGAATCGTCAAGGAGCGAGCTGGACGAAGGCAGAATGGCAAGGGAGTTTATGGATCTAGTTGACCCGAGGAGAACGACGCCCGGCGATACCGCGGGGAACGAGAGGCTGATGTTTGAAATGCTCGTCGCAAGGCGGAGCTCGCGTGTTTCTGCGGACATCAGAGAGACGATCCTCGGCACCCCGGAAATGACAGACGCTTACAACAGGACCAAGAACAAGATTCACAATTTAAACGACAAGGCCAACGAGCTTTTCGGGGCTGAAAGCGACTTCTTGCATTTGATGGCGGGGGGGCTGGTTGTATTGAACAGGGCAATGCCCGGCTACATGTTCGAGTGCTACTTCCGTGATATCGGGATGGCGCTCGATCACGGGTTTTCTCATTCCCTGGACGTATTATCATGGTGTTTCCGGATAATAGAAAGTGACGGGGCCGCCGCGGCAAGATCCGTTGACTTGAAAGCGCTGGTGTTCGCCGTTCTCATGCACGATATATCGTACGTGGTTTATGGCGTGCGTCACCAGAAGAACTCGGTTTTTTGGACCGAGAGCCTTCTTAAAACATCCGGCCTGGACCCAGAATTCATTAAAAAGGTCGCTGAAATAGAGCTTGCGCACATAAAGGTGAACGCCGGCGGCCCGACCGCGGTCCACGAGAAATACTACGAGGCGCGCCTGCTCCACGACGCCGACGGTTTTACGGCGGTATTTGACCCGCAGAGGATATTCAGCGTCAAGGCGGATAATTCGCGCGCCGCCGGGAAGAACATCTTTTTTGACACCGATCTCACCCTTGAAGACAGGATAAACGCGCTCAAGGACCCGAACTACAAGTACACCGATTCCGACGGCATAACCGACATGGCGTACCAGTTCTGGTACAGGAAGAACCCGGCCTTCTACCTTACCGAGGGCGGGAAGCGGATAATGAAGGGGGCGCTCGCCGACGAGAACGCCCTTTTCCATTTCATCAACAACAAGCGCCCGGAGCTCAGGAAAGAACCCTTCAACATGTCAGATTCCGACATTGACAGGATGGTCGAGGTGATGAAGGGCCTGCAGAAGTTCATAAAGGGGAGAATAGAGGGCATAAACGGCGCCTCCGGGATGATGGTACTTCCCGAGAACGAGGAATACGCAAGCCGCCGCGCCGCGGAGTTGAAGGAACAGGGGAAAACCGACGCCGATATAAGAAGGATAGTGTCCGGGGAGCTCGCGAGGAAGGAATTCCTGTCGTCGCTCAACCCGTTCAGGTTCGCCCGCCGCCACGCAAGGCCGGAAGGCGCGCGGGAAAGGCAGAAGGGTATAGCAAGGCTCACGGCATTGACCTACGGCCCGGCGGTCCTGGCGGTCGTGTTCGCCCTTTTCGGCGTGGGCGGCCTCGACATGGTAAGAGGTATCGCGCTTGTCGTTGCCGCGGCCGCGGCAGGGGTCAAGCTTAACCTGTGGTTCCACGCCTGGTGGGACGTGAAATACTGGGGAACCCCGGCGGAGCTGGTTGCGGGGGACAAGGAATCACGAAAGGGCGTCGAGATAACCGACGAGAACGTGGACGCCGTGCTAGACGCGTTTTTCGCGTCAGTGCGGCAGCAGGAGAAACCCGCAGCAGCGCCTGAAGCGGCTGTCCGGGAGGATGGATTCGATATAGATTTCACCAGAAAAGACAAGCCGGCGCTTCCCGCGCGGACCGTCACGGAAACGAGGAACGATTGCCTTGTAAGGATCGTGAGAGGCGTAGAAGACGGGAGAATCAAGGACCTGGAATTCGCGAAAGACATTGCCGAGCTTGTAAGAAAAGCCGACGACCCCGAAAGAATACTCGGCGCGGTCCAGGACGGCGTGATAGGCAAGAAACTCGCGCAGGTCATGGCGGAAGTCGTCACGAGGATGAAGGACGAGAGGTATTTGAGGGGTTTTGATTTTACGTCCGTCAAGAGCGTGTACGTGCCCCAGAAGTTCGCCTATCTTGTCGGCCTCCACGTGTGGGACAGGGTCCTTTCAAAAGAAGAGAAATCGCGCCTTGCCGAGGCCATAACCGCCGCGTGCCGAAACGACAAGACCCCGTACCACAGGGACTGGTTCGCGAGGTCGTTCTCCAAATGGCTGTACCATAACGCGCCTGAAATCCCCGGTTTTGAAAGCATACAGAAGAACGGCGACCTCGGGGTGGTAATGACGGTTTTTCACGATATGGCGGAAGGCGATGAGATACGCGGAGCGACAGATTTTGACTGGGAGTCTGTCGCGGACAGGGGGAAATTGCCCGCTAAACCCGCAGAACCCGCACCCGTACCCGCAACTGAACCCGGACCTGCCGGGGCCGACGACTTCACTGAAGATTTTGATACTAAAGGAAAACCCCCTCTCGCGCTGGGAGTCGATGTTTCACGCGATAAATACATGATAAAATCGCCCGGATTCTGGGAGTACGTGCTCAAGACCGCGCCGCGAAGGGAAACGCTCATTTTCCAGTTCGGCGGAATGGTTTTTATGCCCGTTGTTTTGTATGCCCTCGGCGCCGGGTTCATCGCGTCTTTCGCGGCTGGTATTCTATGGGCGACCGCGGGTTTCGCGCTGGCGCACACCGTGACGGAATGGGCGGTCAGGATAAAAATGAGGGTCAAAGGCATCATCCCGGCGACGGGCGGCGAAGGTTTTGAAGACGTGTGGCGGAAAATCGATTTCAGCAGGTACCTGGTGCAAATTCCCCATCCGCAGGAACAAAGCGTTGGAGAAAACGAAGAGAAATACTACAGAAATGTCGCTGGGATGGACGTTGACGAGCTTGAAAAGGAATTCGAGGACCTTTACAGAGGAAAGACCGGACCTAAAGTGATACATTCGATGTACGGTTCGGAAATTGAGGATTTGAACCCCGGGCCAGGCAACCCGCTTCTGAAGGCCTTTTGCGGCACGCTGGGCAGGGACTCCGGGGCAAACGTCTTTACCGAAATGATATACCACGTGACCGCGTCGGATTCAAAAGAATCCGAAAGGCATCTAAGGTACAAGGCGCTGATGTGGGAAATATCAAGGCGCTGGACGTCCGACGAAAGGATAATCCGTCCCGCGGAGGATGCCGGGGATTTGATTTCGAGGGTAATTCTTTCAGTTCCTCTTTCCGCACTTCTTGTCATTCCCGCGTTTCTTGTGTTCTGGTCCGCGTACCTGGCCGCGGTTTCCGCGGACACTCCCAATCTTCTTGTGTTCATCGTTGGAGCCGCGGGTTTTATGGCGGCAATTCTGGCCGCCCCTCATTTTTACAACCGCGTCGCGGAACTGCACTCGCGGCACAACAGGGCTGTCGTGACAAAGAGAGTGTCGCCTCTCGCTTTCAACAGGATGATTTCCGCTTTCCCTAAGGCTTTAAGAGAAAGAGTTCTGCTTCTTGCCGTTGACGGTTTCATTCCGGGGCCGTTCCCGTCGGCAGGAAGCTACAGGGCGGCGGAAGACGGCGCTCGCTCGGAGCTTGAAAAACGGCTCGGGCGGCTGAACCTGAACGGAACGGCGGAGGACCTGATACTCCGGACGGCCGACATCAACGGCAACTTCCGGAAAGTGAACGAGGTCGATATCGAAGGCATATTAAGGATTTTCAGAAAGCTTCCCGACATGCTGGAAGAGCGCAGGATACACGGGCTGATAAACGCTATTGCGATGACTGAAGACCCCCGCCGGGCCTCGGAAACGGTCATAGCGTTTCTGAGATCGTTCGACACCTTCAGGAGCATGAATCTTGCGGACCTCCCGCGGGGCCCGCTCGATGAGCTTTTCCTTCCCGAACACAGGGGCGTGCTCCTTGCCATTGCCGAGTCCGCCGAACCGGCCGCGGGGGATTCGTCGCGCAGAAAACCGGAGTTCATCCAGCTTCTTGCCATGCGTTACTACGGCATAACAGGCGGGCTCTACGGCCCGCAGGAGGTCCTTAGGGACATATGCGAGATCCGGGGCCAAAAAATAGTTTTCATAATACACGAAGCGTCCGCCATCGCCGCGGCAAAGGGGCTTATAAAATCTTTCGGTCTTGGCGCGGATGATGTAGTCATAGCCCATGTAAGGGAAGCCGACCAGACGATGGTCGAGCCCGCTTTCAGGGGATACGCAATTGAGTATTACCGCGGCCCGGACGCCTATGACGGTATAACCGTGAGGTTCACGGACATGAAAACTCTTTTAATGTCAGGCAGGCAGTTCGAGTTCCACTATGTGCCCTTCAAGTACGCCGTAAGGGAAGCCGTGGACACGGACAGGACGCTGAAATTCGAGCGCGAGATAAACGCCGGGCAAAGAGACGTCATAATACTTGCTTCGCCCAACCAGCAGAACCTTGATTATTTCATGGACGTTTACGGAGAACTATGGGGCGGGAAACCCATAGAAGAAACCCCTCTTGTGATTGTTGCATTGAGAAGCGGGGATGTCGAGCTTTACAGGTTTGACCGAAAGGACACGGCGACAAGGGGCGAGGGGGGCAGGATGACCGGGATGCGGTTCCCGGACGCTGGTGAAAAAAGATTCCTAATCGTTACGAGTTCCGGCGAACTTCTTCATCTTTACGGACTTACGAACGTCAAAGCCGCGGTAATGGGCGAAGACAGGAACGTTGTCGAGCCCGCCGTGCACGGTCTTCCCATTCTTTACTGCGACGTTGGCTCGCGTATGGAAGGATGGCTGTACAACAGGGAAATCCTTAAGCAGTTAATAAGCGCGGGTGTCGCTTCGAGGTTCGACGCCGACAGCTTAGCCGATGCGGTATCGGCTGCGGACAGCCAAGCTCTGGCGGAAAGGGCCGACGGCGTCGTCAGGAGACTTGAGGAAAGGATACACGCCGCTTCGGGGCACGCGGCCGCCGCATTCATATACGGCATTTTCACCGAAGATCTGAAAAGTAGGGACAGCGCCTACTTATCGGTTGCCACCGGGCGCGGTTCCGGCCGCTCGGTCAGTAGGCCTGCGGGTCAGGGGCTGACTGTCGATGGTTCCTACCGGTTCGGGCGGGCGGTCTGGGGCAAACTGCCGTATTTCAAGAACTTGAGTCAGGCGCGCCAGGACCGCTGGACCGAGCTTGTGCTGGTGCCGTGGCTGCCAATACTCAACTTCTACGACATAATCGCCCACACCATACTTCTTATTATGGGCAAGGGCGGTTTGAATAAATTCCGGGGCACGGGTGCTGCGGTCATATGGGTATCAATGATCGCCTCCGCAGTAGTAGCCGGAATGCTTACCCACGCAGTAATACCCATCGTAATCGCAATATATGTATCCCATGGAATAACGCATTCAATTTACAACCTTTTCTTCGGCTCAGGAACAACGGCCGATTCGGCGCTGAGCCTAAGACGCGCCGGTTCGGAAATACCGGGCATACCCAGGGAAAAATCGGAGGCCCGGTGGCAATACGACAGGCGCGTAAAAAAGGCGATAGCGCGCGGGCTGACTTATGAAGAGGCCGGGGTCTGGTTCAAAGCAAAGAGAAAAGGCAATATACGGTTCCCTCACGATTTCTGGGCTAACCCGGCCAACGCGAAGAACATGATATTTGTCGTTCTTGACACGGTCCCGGGATTCAAAGCAGCTAGGGAAGCGGGCGACGTCAAAAAGATGGCCGGGCTCTACCGAAAGTATGTGATCAACTACCGGCCCAAAGACACGGACAGGTATTTTGACGGCCAGACGGTGTTTTTTGATGAAGCCGGCGGTTTAAAAGGTTTGATGGACAACAAGAGGCCTTATCTTGAAAATTCGGGCAGCCCCGCGGCGCTTCTCAAGTTCGCTTTACCGGAGCTAGTTGACCAGGCCAACCCCGGCGCCTTGAAATGGAGCGAGATAACGCGGAACCTGGGATGGCAGAAAGAAGTTTTGCGGCTGTCGGCCGGGGAACCAAAGCCCCTTGCGGTCGGCGCCGAGTGGTTCAAGGACAGGGCGGCTTACGAAAGGTACGTTACGAAGACCGCCCCGAGGTGGGAGACCGCCGTTTTCCAGCTTGCCGGCGTGGTCGTGATACCGGTTGTTCTGATATTCTCGGGTGTGGGGATAATTTCGTCGTTCGCGATAGGCCTCGGCTGGGCGACGATGGGTTTTGCCATATCCCACACGATAGTAAAGTGGATATACCGCTCGACGCACGGCGGGTGGAGTTGGAGCGGTTTTGCGCAGGACCTCCGCGATTTTGCCGCCCGCCTCGTTCTTTCCGTTCCTCTTGCCCTTCCTTTCCTATTGATGTATCCGCTTGCCGTTCTTGGAGCCGTGTCTTTTTATCTAGGCACGGCTGTCGAGGCCTCGGTATTTCTTCCTTTGATAGCTGCGACGGCCGCGATGATAGTATTTTTTGTTGCTGCTGCCCACGAGGACTACAACGTTGCGGTATTGGCAGGGCAGCGGCCCGGCGTTTTCTTAGGTTTCGAGGCGCTGGCAAGGCTCGCCGCGGGCAGGGACGTGGAGCTCGCGATAGGAACGGATGTTCTGACCCACACCGAGCATATCGCGGTTTCGAAGGATGAAACAAAGCCGCTCGCGTTTATGCTGAAAGACATACCGCCGGAATCGAAGCTCGCGAGAGCGTGGCTTGCCAAGGCGGGACAAAACGCGCTGTATACCCAACAAATCAGGCTTGGGAAGCCGACTTATTTCGGTGTGTCGGGTGCCGACAAGGAGCTTTTGAGGGAATACGTCAGGGTTTTCGTGGCATCGGGCCTTCTTTGGAAGGATGCGGTGAAGAAAAACCTTTTCATCGGGATAACCGATGAGGGGGTTGAGGTGTTCGATGGCGAAAAGATGAAGCTCAGGCCAGACCTGAGGGAAAAAGCCGGGATGATGCTCAAAAAAGCCCGGATAAACATAGAGCGCCTCAAATTGGAGGCCGAAACGAGAAGCACCTGCATCAAGCCGCTTGAAAAAGTTCCTTTCTTTAACGGCAGGCTGCCGAAGCCGGGTTTTAACGGGTCCTTCGCATCAGGCAGGGCGGGTTCTGGTAATTTCGTCGCGGTATCGGGCGTGATGGACCAGAGGGAAGCGGGATACCTGATAGACGACCTAAACAGGTTCCGCGCGGAGGAGCTGGAAAAACTCGGTGATGCTATGATAACCTTCACGAAAGAAGATATCGTCATAAACTCCCGGAAGACCGACGAAACCTCAAGGGATAAACTGCGCGCGTTCATCGAGAATTTTATGTCAATACTCAACCTGTCCGACGTCCACGCCGGCTCGCCTTACAAGTTCGGCGGCGAGAAGGAAGGCGAGCTTCTGCGGCTTTTCGACAGGGCCATAGCCAACCGCTCGCTGGTCATTTTGAACGGCGACTTCGTGGACCTATGGCAGGAGACGTTCGGAAACACGAAAAGGGCGCACGCGCTCCTGTTCGAAAAGGTGAGGCAGTGCAGGAGGGTCATATACGTCGCCGGCAACCACGACGAAGCGATACACGAGGACTTCCTTGAAGGCACGCTCAGGGAAAACTTGGAAGTAGCGAGGGAAAACGTTGTCACGTCCGGAGGCAAGGCGGACGCGCTTAAAAATCTCGTCGGAAGCAAAGACGTCAGGCCGAAGGATAAAGACATCCCCGAAGGGGCGAAGATAATCCTTTCGTCGGGTTTTGACAACAGGGTGGTTTACGACAGGGACGCCAACGTTTTCTACGTTGACGAAGGCATTTTAAAATTCGCAAGGCCATACGCCGAACAGCGCCTCTACAGGATGCTGAGAAACGCCCGGCAGAACCTCAACGCCGTGGTCCAGAACGAGCTCAACTGCGAAGTCGTCAGGTACTATTTCGACATACAGCGCGGCATATATTTCGAGCACGGCCACATAGCCGATTCGATATCCAACAAGAACCCCATAGCGGCGCCGGCGGTCTGGCTCATCGGCCGGGCGGGAAAGGTATGGGGCAACGCGGAATACTGGCTGATGAGAAGAGTGGACGACGTGATGGATTTCGTTTCTCCCAACAGGGAACTGAACGAGCCGAGGACCTATTCGCCGAGGATGTCCGCCGTGGAGAAAATGCTTGAATGGTACACGGATGAACGGGGTGTCGAGAACGAAGTGATTTCCGTCTTTTTCGGCCACACCCACAGGCCTTTCGTTTTCAGGGGCCCGATGCACGGTTTCATCAGCGCTTTCAGCGGCGGCAGGGGGCGGCTTGCAAACGACGGCGCGTGGGCGTCGGTGAGGCCCTCTGACAACCTCCTGCCCAGGGACTGGTATCTGAGGCAAGAAAGGACCGCGGAGGAGCTTCGAAAAGAGAGGGAAAAGATAAAAGACGAAAGCGCGGGAGCCGCCCTGAGGGACTCGCTTCTGATAACGTTGGGCGGCATGGTTCACCTGCTCGACGGCTGCCGTCTCGTGGCGCTTGAATACCTTGACCAGGACGCGCCGTTCGTCGAAAGATACCTCGGAATTGGCCGGACAACCGCTCCGCCAGACCGGAGCCTGAGAGCCGCCGTTTCGAACGTAAATACCGTTGACCCGAGAAAAATAGTCACGGGGGTTCCGGCCCAAGAGCTTGCGCTGACAAGGCCGGCTGCGGAAAGAACGGCCGCTCGCAGGATAGTGTCCGAAAAGCTAAGTGGCAGAAACATCGCCGTTGTACCGGGGAGTTTTGAAGCGTACCGGAAAGGCCGCTTCACGTCCAAGGCGGTCGAGGGCGCGAATGTCTTCGTTGTGGCCCCTCTGCCCGAGGTGCCGTCCTATGAAAGAACGGCCGTGAACTTGAGCCGCGACATAGCCGACGGCGGAATGGGCTGCGGCAAGGTCGATGTCAATATCGGCGGAAGAACGTATTATGCTGAGGTAACCGCGCAGAAAGCGGACGGTGTCTGGATGGTTCTTTTCTCGCCGGAAAGCGCGTCGCCGGTTGCCGGGGTGGACAAGACCCTGTGGAACGCAAGAATGCCGCTTGCCGTGATGAAATGGATGCAGGAAAACCCCCTGGCAAAAGACGAGCTGGGCCTTGGCGAGGATTTCAGGTTCGACCTTGCCGAGATTTCGGGTTCGTCCGCGAACAGCCACCCGAAAATGTCGGACGATTCTCTGTCCGATGACCCGTCGTTTGCCGGAACGGTTTTCGTGCTCGCGGGTTCGGGAAGCGCGGTAAACGAAAGGTCAATGAAGCATTTCGACGCCACGATAGACCGCAGGAAGACCGCGGCCGACAGGATCGGGACCTTCGAAGAAGCTCTTGAAACGAGACAGACTCAGAATTACGCGAGAGCCGTCCCGGGTCTTTTCGAGTCGTTCGAGATAGGCAATTCTATTGAAGCGGGCAGGGTCGTAAACGCGATAAAAGACCATTCTTCGGCCGGCATTGACACGTTCATTCTTGGCTTGAAGGATACTTCGTTCATTTCGGGCGTTCTGCAAGAGCTTGCCGGACTGGTTTTAGGTGAAAGTAAAGTCAGGATAATACTTGATTTCAAAACGGATGACCCGGCGAGAATCAGGGCGATAACGGGCACGGCGCGGGCGCTTCTTTCGAAAGGCGTTGCCGGCATACGCCTTGACGCGTCCGGTTCAAAGGGTAAAGCTTCGGATGCGATAAAGGAAGTCCTGGAGCTTCGCTCGGAGATGAACAGGGCCGATCCGGAATCAGTCCTCATAGTAGCTTTGCCGTCAAATGCGGAAGGCTCCGCGCTGTGGGAAAAGAGGGGGATCGTGCGCTCGATAGTCGCTGATGCTTCTTCGATACCTTCGGTAATTCCCCGGGGTTCCTGGGTACAGGTGGACCTTGCCGGAGAGTTCATATCCCAGCGGCAGCTAATAAGAAGGTTCGAATCCCTTATGAAGACTCCGAACGCCGCGGCGGTGGGTTTCAATACCGTTGATCTTGAGTCTTTGAGTCTTGAACGCGCCAACAGGGAGGGGTTCACGATATCCGTTTTTCTTGCGCGCCTTGCTAGGATCAGGAGGAACGAAGTTTACTCGACGCCTCAGGGCGCGTTCGACAGGATGCGTACCGTGGCATTAGAGCTAAAAGTTGACGATCTTTCGGGGATTCACGGCGCGTGGACGGACCTGATATGGATGCTCAACGCGTACCGCTCGGGCGCCGGCGCGGACGGCTTTGCGGACCGGGCGAGGGCGGCTATCAGGAACATCCCGGTTTCAGACGGCACGTCGGTGATTCGCGGCATGCTCAACAGGCAGGTGTCGCTTGCCGATTCGGCCGAAGGAACGGAAGAACGCCTGATTCACGTTGCGGCGGCCGCCGGTTTTGTCAGCGGCCTTGTAGAAAAGGAAACCGTTCTGGCCCTTTCGGAAAAGATGCCGTTCGAAAACGAAAAACACGCGGATATATACGCGTCGCTTGTCAGGGAGGCCGAAATGCTGACGGGCGGAACGGAGAGAACGGGTGAGGTGTCGCATCATCGTTACGTTGGATTGAAATCGGGAGGCAGGTTGAACGGCCAGGTTCTTGAAGCTCTTGAGAAATTCGAACAAGATAAGGATAAGACCAGTGACGACGTGGAAAAGACAATCAATATGCTGTGGTCCGAATCGATGGACGGTGTTCCGGAGAGCAGGCCCGTCGCCATCGCGGAACTCCTGAGGATTTTGGAACTCTACGCCGACAAGAAGATAGACATCTCGCCGGAGAAACTGAAGAGGAAATTCAAAAATGTGGTTGCTCCTTCCCTCGTCAACGCCATCCGCGGCGCCGCCTAAAAGTAGGGACAGCGCCTACTTATTTGACTAACTCGCCATACTTTAATATAATGACAAAATGGTAAGAATTGCGAGAGTCGTCGGCGTTGGGTTGCCTCATCACGTAACCCAAAGGGGGAATTATCGGCAGGAAGTTTTTAGCGCAGATACCGAGCGAAATCGATACCTTGCGTGGATAAAAGAATACAGCCGAAAATACGAACTTTCGATTTTGGCCTATTGTCTTATGGATAATCACGTGCATTTTATTGCTGTCCCGCGTCAGGAAAATTCTCTGGCAATGGTTTTTAATATGGCGCATATGAGGTATTCTCAGTATAAAAATCGAAAACACGATATCAGCGGGCATTTATGGCAGGGCAGGTTCTATTCGTGCATCCTTGACGAACAACATTTAATGGAGGCGGCCCGTTATATAGAGAGAAACCCGGTAAAAGCGAATCTTGTTGAAAAACCGTGGGACTGGCAATGGTCGAGCGCAGCGGTGCATATAGGAAAAGAACCGGACAGATTTTTTCTTAACAAATTATTTGACCATATTCCCGTGAGCAGCGAAGAATGGCGGGGTTTTATTGATGTTGATTCTGAATCCAGTATAGTGGAAGCGATAAAAAAGCATACGTGTAACGGCAGGCCTCTTGGATCGCGGGCGTTCGTGGAAAAAATAGAAAAAAATTTGGGGGTCACATTCCAGGTCCCGGTCATGGGAAGGCCGAAGAAAAAAAAGTAGGCGCTGTCCCTACTTTTTGAACAGCCATTTGAGGGAAGCGGTTTTCAAGAGGAAAATCAGAAGGAGGGCGCCCTCAAAGCCCATAGCGGGTATCAGCAGAGTTCCGCAGAAAAGCGCGGATATCCAGCCGCCCAGAAGGTCGAAAGCGTACATCCTGCCCGCGGAAGCGTCAAGCGAATCGCCTTTTCTTTTGCGTTCGAGCTCCGTTATGAACGGAAACTCGAAGCCCAGCACAAGGCCAGTCCCCGCCGAGAACACGAATAGCGCCGTCCAGCCCGCGAAATTGAGCTTCATCATGCCCCACCACAGAGCTATCCAGACGCAAAAACCGGTTTCTATCACGAAAAGGTAGTTGTGTTTTTTTATCGAGAAGCTTTTAACGATGGAGCTGGCAAGTCCGAGGCCGGACCTCAAAGAAGGGAAGTTGTGAAATGCGGCGCCGGCGGCAAGGCCGGCCATGAACACGGCGTTCAGAGCCCCTATCCAGTGGTAGACGCTGCCGCGCAGTATCTGGAGAGCCCATATGGCAAGAAGCATCAGCCCCATCGCGGCAAAGCCGGACGTGAACGCCACCGAGCCAAGAGAGAACCTTCCGGACAAAAACCACAACAGCGGTATGAAGAACAGTACCCACGCGTACTTGGAGGCGAACCTGTACACTGATATGGTGTTCGGCGCGAAAACCGACTGCCAGTAGATAAGGCTTTTTAACATCGCCGCCGGAAAGAAGTCCCTGTTGACGGTTTTGCGCCTTACCTTGGCGAGCTCTTCGTTGAACCACTTCCTCTTATAGTAGTTGAACCTGTGGTCCAGGTATGCCCTGCTTATGTAGAGAGTGCGGAGCTTGAGTTTGTCGAACCTTGATTTAAGCCTGGCCTTGCCGCTGATGGCTTTTTTCGAGGCGATTATGAGGTTCTCGTCGCCGGGTATTATCTCGACTTTCTCGAACACTTCTTTCAACGTGTCTTTTAGCGTGCGGTTCAGTTCCGCCATAGCTGTGTCGATGTAAACCAGAGAGCCGGGAAGCGACAACGCGAGTATACCGCCCTTCGAGAGCCGTTTTTTCGTCAGGGCGAAGAACTCTTTCGTGTAATAACGGTTGGCCGACAACGTGGCGGGTATTTGTATCCCAAGAATAATGACGTCGTAGGTGTCCTTTGTTTCGGATACGTGCTTGCGCGGGTCTTTTTTCAGAGTTGTTAGTTTACTGTTTGAGAAAACTTCCGGCCAGTTGGCCGCCAGCAGCTCAAGGTAGAAAGGGTTGGGTTCAAGGTAGGCGACCGATACGCGGCCCGACGCCAGCGCTGAAGAGACGGGTTTGCCGGATCCCCCTATTATGAGGACTTTTTTCGGGTTCGGATGAAACAGTAGGGGCAGGAGCCCCGATTCTTCGGCCTTTGCGAAATCCTGCCAGGGAAGCGTCAGAAGAGGAGTGCCGTTGGCGAAAAAATACTTTTCGCCTCTTCTTTCAAGGACGTCAAGCCGGGAATAAGGGGTGTTCCTTGTTTCGAGCAGTTCGTATCCCCTGTATAGGTCCTTCATCGTCGACGTTTCAAGAAGCACGGAGGTCCAAGGCAAAAAGAGAGCGCATAAGATGGCAATGACTATCAGCAGTCTGTTCCTGACGGCGTATATATATGAAAGGAGGAAAAAAACCGCCGCGCACGCCAGAACTATCGCGGATGGCGTGAAAAACGGGATGAAAAGGTATGTAAAAACGAGTCCTCCGGCCAGGAAACCGGCCGATTCCCAGGCGTAGGCGCTCGAGACGTTTATCCTGACGTGTTCCTTGATGTATTTTATCGCCGCCGCGAACTGCGCCCCTATCGTGAAGCCCACCGGCACCGTCAGAAAAAATGAGCTTATGAAAACGGCTTTCAGTGAAAGGCCCTGGCCCGGCAGAAAACCCAGGATATTGCGTATGTTCCTCGAAAAAAAAATGAAGAACGCGAAAAAAACCGCGCCGGCCGCGAGCGATATCAAAAGCGCGTGCTTGCCTGAAATCCTTTTGTTGTTCGTGAAGAAATAGCTTCCCGCCGCAGAACCGAGGAGCCACTGAGAGATGATTATCCCTATGGAAAGGTCGTTGCCCCCGTAGACCGCAAGGAGCTCTCTTATGACAAGGGTCTGCGCCACGACGGCGAAGAAGCCGGAAAATATGAAAAGCAGGTCAAGTATCACGGGGATATTATAGCACATAATCAGCAACGGCGGTAATGTGTGATGAGCGATGAGTGATGGGTTGAGGCAAATAAACAGCGATAAAGAGCCTCATTACACATTACCCATTACTCATTACCGATTTGAATGTTTGACATTCTACGCCAAATAAAGTAAAATCTCTGTAATTACAAGGAAAAATCGCCCGAAAACGGTGTTGGATTTTCGCAGTCTTGGGAGGGTTCAAATGGTTAGGTTTCTATTGGCTGTTTTGGTAGCGGGTTTGATGGCTTTGCCTTCTGTGCCTGTGTCGGCCCAGGAGGAGGAACAGGACCAGTTTTCCGTTAATGTTTCCAATTTAAAGGACAAGAATGAGTCAGTTAGAAGAAGCGCCGCCGAATCTCTGGGAAGAATGCGCGATCCGAGAGCGGTCG
Source organism: Endomicrobiales bacterium (assembly GCA_016930715.1). Taxonomy (GTDB): domain Bacteria; phylum Elusimicrobiota; class Endomicrobiia; order Endomicrobiales; family JAFGGC01; genus JAFGGC01. The sequence goes on along the minus strand of JAFGGC010000001.1, from coordinate 95,405 downwards.
AGCCGCTCAAGAAAGCCCTCAAGGATAAAAACCGCTACGTCCGCGTTGCCGCGGTGGAATCTCTCGGCCTTATGCGCGCCGGAGCCGCGTCGCAGGATATAATAAATCTTCTTAAAAAAGATTCCGAGAGCAACGTGAGACAATCGGCGGCGGTGGCGCTGAACTACATCGGAGATCCCGCTTCCGTGCCGGTTCTCATCGATGCCTTGAAAGACGAGAGCGACGGCGTGAGGTATGCCGCGGCTAACGCCCTGGGTTCATTAAGGGCCTCGGACGCCCTGCCGGCGCTTACTGAGGGCCTGAGCGACGAAAGCGTCGGAATGAGGCGCTCCTGCCTCAATGCAATAGGGAGGATCGGCGACAAATCCGCCATTCCAGCGGTGCGGCAGGCCATGAAGGACCCGGACCCTACGGTGAGGGCTGAAGCGGTCCGGATAGCCGGGCAGTTCGGCGACAAGGAAAGCGAAGCCGAGTTCAAGACCCTGCTTGAGGATCCCGACAAGAAGATAAAGCTTTCAGCTGCCGCGGCCCTGGCCAAGGGCGGTTCAAAAGACGGCCTTAAAGCGGCCCTCGAGTGCGCTTCGGACCCCGATGTCGGCATAAGGATACAGGCGGCCAACATACTTGGCGACATAGGCGGCTCGCAGGCACTGAAAACGCTTGAAAAAATGCAGAAGGATTCGAACAACAGCGTTTCGCGCGTGGCGGAGAACGCCATACAGAGAATAAAAGTCACGCAGCCCAAACCTTCCAAATCGCCGGCGAAATCTTCGGATAGCAAGAAATGAAAATGTCCAAGAGAATTGTCGCTATACTGCTTCTGTCATCCATTCTTTCGAGCGCGTATGCCGAACCAACGTTCGTCATAGACACGCCGACCGCCTCGGTGCTCGACTACGGCGGATACAACCTTAATTTCCGGCTTTTTACCGACGGAGGGATACTCACTCGCCTGAACTTCGGTGTGTTCAGGATAGTGAACCTCGGTTTCGGATGGGAGATGGAAAAGGTCATAGGCAATTCAGAGGAGGTAGTCGTAGGCCCTCCGGCCCTTTATTTGAAGATAAAGGCTTATGAAGGCGGGATGGTCCTTCCCGCTTTCAGTCTTGGTTACGACGGGCAGGGATATTTCTACGACAAGGATGCCAGCGAGTTCATTCAGAAGGAACGGGGCGTATTTTTTGTCTTCGGCAGGGAGATGTTTTTCCCGGGTTTTAACCTTAGCTTTGGCGCGAACATGAACGATTTCAAGGAAAACAAGCTCATGGGTTTCACGGGGATAAATTACAACGTCGAGGATAAGGTCAATTTCCTCGTGGAGTACGACAACATAAACTACCTTCCGGATGCCAGGCTCAACCTGGGCCTCAGGATATTCGTGACGGATTCCGTCAGCATCGACCTCGCGGGAAGGGACATAGGCGCCGCCGACAGGAACGCGGAAAGAATCGTGCGGATAGGGTATCTGGGGCAATTCTAGCGCATAGGAGATAGCGGATAGCGTATAGATTTTAAGGCAAAAAGTTTTTGACTTCGACTACCCGCTATACGCTACACGCTATACGCTATTTTAAGGAAAACATGGCTGAAGAAATGAGTTATCTTGAATTCGAAAGACCGGTGATGGAGCTGGAAAGAAAAATAGCCGGTTTGAAGAGCTCCGACCACGGGGGAAGGCTTGACCTTTCCGGGGAGATAAGGATTCTCGAAGGAAAATGCTCGAAGCTCAAGAACGAGATATACGGTTCGCTGAGCACGTGGCAGAAGGTCCAGCTCGCGCGGCACCCCTTGAGGCCCTATACGCTGGATTACTTCAGGCTTATTTTAACGGATTTCACAGAACTCCACGGCGACAGGTCTTTCAGGGACGACAGGGCGCTCGTTTGCGGGCTTGCCATGCTTGCCAATCATCCCGTTGCCGTGGTGGGCCAGCAGAAGGGAAGGAACCTCCAGGAGAACATGGAGAGGAATTTCGGCATGGCGCACCCCGAAGGCTATCGCAAAGCGATGAGGGTGATGAAGCTTGCCGAAAAATTCGGCCTTCCGGTAATCTCATTTATAGACACCCCCGGGGCGTACCCGGGCATCGGCGCCGAAGAACGCGGTCAGGCCGAGGCGATAGCCAGGAACTTGAGGGATATGTCCGATCTCAGGGTTCCCATCATAGCCGTTGTGATAGGCGAAGGCGGCTCGGGAGGCGCGCTTGGCATAGGCGTGGCGAACAGGGTGCTGATGCTTGAGAACGCGTACTATTCGGTCATAACGCCGGAAGGATGCGCGGCGATACTTTTCAGGGACGCTTCGAAAGCGGCTGATGCCGCCAACGCCCTGAAAATCACTGCAACGGACCTCCTCGAATTCGGTGTCATAGACGAGATAATCGACGAACCCCTGGGCGGTGCCCACAAGGACGCCGCTTTTACCGCCGAAAACATAAAAAAATCGCTTCTGGCGCGCATTGCGGAATTCAAGAACCTTACGCCCGACGAGGTGGCGATGGACCGCTACAGGAGGTTCAGGGACCTCGGGACGATAGAAGAAGGCAGTCCGGAATTGAAAGTCCGGGGTTCGGAGTCAAAATCAAAAAAAATAAAGCGTAAAAAAAAATAGGAGCCGGCTTTTTTGTATAGTTTTTGTATACGATAAACGCTATCCCTGCCTCGCCGGCAGGCGGGCACTATACGCTAATAAAGAGAGGAGAAGTCAACGATGGCATTGGTACCTATGAAGCAGATTCTTGAAGAGGCGCGCAAGAAAGGATACGGAGTAGGCGCCTACAACGTCAACAACATGGAACAGATTCAGGCGATAATGGCGGCCGCGCAGAAGACTAAATCGCCCGTGGTGATTCAGGCATCGAGGGGGGCTTTGAAATATTCAAATTTCATATATCTCAAACACCTTATGCAGGCCGCGGTGGAGGAGAACCCTGACATACCGATCGCGATGCACCTCGACCACGGGAATTCGCTTGAGTCGTGCAAGAAGGCGATATCGCTCGGGTTTTCGTCGGTGATGATAGACGGCTCGCTCAAGGAAGACGGCAAGACGCCTTCCGATTACGAATACAACGTGAACGTGACCAGGTCAGTCGTGGAGTACGCTCATGCCTACGGCGTTACGGTTGAGGGCGAGATAGGCCGCCTGGGAGGCATTGAGGACGGCGTCGGATCGGGCTCGGTGCACGTGACGGATCCCGACGAAGCCAAGAAATTCGTGGAAGCCACGGGCCTCGACGCCCTGGCCATCGCGATCGGGACTTCGCACGGCGCTTACAAGTTCAAGGGAGACAAACACCTTGCTTTTGACGTGCTGGAAAAGGTGAGGAAGCTCATAGACATACCCATCGTGCTTCACGGCGCGTCGTCGGTGCCGCAGGAACTCATTGACAAAGTAAACAAGTACGGCGGAAAGATGCCCGGCGCGACGGGCGTTCCGATGGAACACCTGAAGAAGGCGATAAAACTCGGAGTTACGAAAATAAACGTGGACACGGACGGCAGGCTTGCCGTTACCGGCGCGATAAGGGAAGTCTTCGCCAATTCGCCGGATAAATTCGACCCGCGCGATTACCTCGGGCCAGCTAGAGACCAGCTGGCAGGGCTCATCACGAAAAAAATGCAGGATTTCGGCACCGCGGGCCACAGCGGGGATTACAAGCCTATAGGTCTGGAAGAAATGAAAAGAGCGTATAAAAAGTAGTATGTAGGTTGTTTGGTTGGACGGTTGAGTGTTGTTAAAAAGACCCGAGGCGCAACTAATAAACTCATTAATATTTGAAACTGATTTTTAATGAAGTATGGATTGACAAACAATAAGCCGTCTGCTATAATTTTTAAGCGGTAATAAAGAGGTATTTGAAGCCATATTTAAAAGGAGGTGATGTATTTCAAAAAAAGACGCAAGAAGGGGCAAAAGCAACGTGCATAAAAAACAAGGAGGAGTCCATGGCATCTTATGAAGTAAAAAACCTTTCCGTCAAATCTTTGATAAAGAACGTTCCGGTCGTGTTCGCGATTCTTGGCGCCGTCATCGGTATTTTCACGTTTTTCCTTTTCCCTACGGATATAGCCAGAGATCTTGCGTTCGGCGCGAAGCTTCTTTCGTGGTTGATCTTCATCGTTCTTTATACTCTCATAATGGCGGTAGGCATAGGTCTTGTCGCCGTGGTTTATAACTGGGTCGTCGGAAAAGTCGGCGGAATAGTTATAGACATAGAACAGAAGGAAGAATAATCTAATCCGGGCCTGCCCGGACTGTTCATTAAAACAATCAAGGATTTGGAGAGTAGGGGTGCGAAAAACCGGCGTTCGGTTTTTTTGCTCCTACTCTCTAATCTTATTTATCTTGACGGGGGTATTCCACGGCAAGGTAAAAACAAACCATGAGCCTTCGAACGAAATTCACCCTCTACACTTCCTTTCTCATCTTACTAATTATTATCGGCATATCGGAGAGCATTTACCTCGCTCAGAAGGATCTTCTGCTGACGCAGCTCCAGGAAAACAGGGACAAAATATTCAAGGACCTCTCGTACGCCTGCAACGAAGCGCTTGCCGTCAACGACCAGATACAGGTTTCCAATACGATAAAAACCATAATCAAGACGCACAATCCGGCGATAGTCTACGCGGGCTACATTTCCGCGACCGACACCGTCCTTTTTGCCGCGCGGGACCCGGACCAGGAAACCAAACTGAAGGCAAAAATAAAGAAGGCGACCAGAGCCGGAACAGCCGACGTGCTCTCGCCCATAGGCGAGAAAATCTATGAATACACGCAGCCTTTTTACATAAAAAGCGTTTACAGGGGGACTTTAAGGGCGGGTTTTTCATACAGCTACATAGAATATCAGGTGAAGGAAGGCCTGCACACGATAGTCAAAAAAATAGTGATAGTCGCCGTTATCTCTCTTCTCATAGGCGTCATTTTCGCCAATATCCTCGCGGCGTACTTCAATAAACCCATATTAGCCCTGGCGAAGGCCGCCGACGAGATCGGCGCGGGGAACATGGACGTCAAGGTCAGCGTGGACAGGCGCGACGAACTCGGCAGGCTCGCCAAGACTTTCAATCAGATGGCAAGGAAATTGAAGGAGTTGGACGAGTTGAAAGACGGTTTCGTTTCAAGCGTTTCGCACGAATTGCGTTCTCCACTGGCGGCCATAGACGGGTATTGCGACCTTCTTCTCGATGGCCTGAGCAAAGGTCTCACGCCGGACAAGCAGGAAAAAAGCCTCAAGATCATAAAAGACGCGACCATCCGCCTGACGAATTTCATAAACAATATTCTTGATATAGCGAAGATCAAGGCGGGCAGGTTCGAAGTGCGCAGGGCGTCGGTAAACCTGGGGGAGATAGTCAAGGAGATAGTCGCGCTGTTCGAGTCCCTTGCCGCCCAGAACAACAAAAAGCTGTATTACGAGATCCCGAACGTCATTCCAAATATTGACGCTGACCCGGAGAAAATAAAACAGGTGATAACAAATCTCGTGGGCAACGCGATGAAGTTCACTCCCGCGGGCGGGGAAATAAAGGTGAGCGCGTTTTTCAATCCCGCGGCGATGACGGAGAATCTAGGCGGTAAGATGCCGGCTGAATTCATCGAGGTATGGGTGGCGGACACGGGCGTGGGCATACCTCCGGAAGCGGTGAACAGGGTTTTTGATAAGTTTTACCAGGTGAAAGAAAGCGATATGAAAAAGCCGAAGGGCACGGGCCTGGGGCTTGCGATAGTGGCCGAGATAGTGAAGCTTCACGGCGGAACCATCTGGGCTGAAAGCATGCTCGGGAAGGGATCGACTTTCAAATTCACTTTGCCGGTGTTAAAGCAGGTTTCGATAAAGTAGGGACAGCGCCTATTTTTTGCGAGTGCAAGTATTGTTACGGATGGGATGAGAGTTGATTGATTACGCGGGTATGTTCCGGATATTTATTAACAATCACGTAATGGACAGGCTGAAAATATATAAAATAAAAAGTAGGCGCTGTCCCTAATTATGAGCGACGGGAAGAACAAGAAGATACTGGTGATTGACGATGAGCCGAACCTGCAGGAGATGCTAAAGGATATCCTGTCCATTGCGGATTTCAACGTCATAACCGCGAGTAACGGCCTCGAGGGCCTAAAAGCCGTGTACGAACAAGCTCCGGACCTTATAATACTCGACTGCTCCATGCCGGTTCTGGACGGTTACGAGACGCTCGAGCGCATGAGAAGCGACCCCCTCCTCAGGCACAAGCCCGTCATAATGCTTTCCGTCAACAACACAGAATACGACGAAATCAAAGGCCTGAAGCTGGGTGTCGACGACTATATCACGAAACCTTTCAAGGCGTCCCTTCTGATAGCCAGGGTCAAAGCGATACTTGAACGCAACACGCAGAGCGTCAGTGCCAATCCTCTCACCCTTCTTTCCGGCAACGAGGCGATAAAGCGCGAAGCCGAAAAGCGGATTCACGAAAATACCCCTTTCGCTATGATATACATCGACCTCGACAATTTCAAGGCGTTCAACGACAAGTACGGTTTTGAAAGAGGCGATGACGTGATAAAGTACACGGCGCACGTGCTTCTGCGCGCGGTTCGCGAGGACGGCCAAAAAGGCGACTTCATCGGCCACATCGGCGGGGATGATTTCATCATAATAACGTCCATAGAGACGTATCAGGCGGTTGCGGAAAAAACCATCAAGATCTTTGACGCCAATATAAGCGAATACTACGACGCGGAAGACAGGAAACGCGGTTTTATAATTTCGCTGGACAGGGAAAAAAAGGAGCGACAGTTTCCGCTAATCAGCGTGTCTATCGGCGTGATAAACACGCAGCAGACAAAAATAGTGCACTACGGGCAGCTTAGCCAGATAGCGGCGGAGCTGAAAAAAATAGCCAAGCAGACTGAAGGAAGTTCGTATGTTGTGGACAGGAGAAAGGGCGTCGAATCCGAGAGCGGCGCGCAGGAATCGTGACAGGCGGGTAAAGCATGTCAGAGAATTCGAAGGGAAAGATTTTAATCGTTGACGACCAGCAGAATATAAGGGAATCCATGGCCGACATTCTTTCCATGGAGGGGTATGAGGTGCATTCCTTTGAAAATGGTTTTGACGCGCTGGAAAAGGTAAAGGAAATATCCTTTGACGTGGCGTTTCTCGACATTAAAATGCCGGGGATGAACGGCATTGAAACGTTCAAGGAGATAAAGAGCATAAGCCCCGAAACGGTTGTGTTCATTATAACGGGCGTAACGGAACAGGATGTTCTGAAACAGGTGATTGACGAGGGCGCCCATGCCGTGATAAACAAGCCATTCGACATGGAAGGCATCATAGAATCCATACAGAAAGCGAAAGAGAAGACCACGGTACTTATCGTCGACAGACAGCTTGACATGGAAGCATCAAGCCGCCATCTGCTTTCAAAGGGTTATCACGTGGTATGCGTTTCGGACGAAAACGAGGCTAAAAGATCGCTGGCCAGGAAACCTGTGGACGTCATCTTATACGACACAAAGGACCGCCTGAAAACGAACGAACTTTACGAAAGGGTCAAGGTCATTACTGGCGAAGATGACCCGCAGATAATAATGATAAACTCGTTCGAGGCCGACGGCACGGCGGGCGAAATACTGACGGTCGGAACAAAACAGTTCGTCAAGAAAGCCATAAACATGTCGGATATCGAGAAGGCACTGTCGGAGATACTCCGAAATAAGGAGAAAAAAGAAGTACCGGAAGTGCTCGTGTTCAGCGACGACGCGTCCGAGGCGAACGTTCTTTCGGTTCAGCTGAATCAAACCGGGTGCAACATGACCGTTGTCTCGAAGCCGGAGGACGTTCTTGACAGGGCGAGAAACGGGAACTTCACAGTGGTGATAATAAACGCGAAAATCCCGAGCGAGGAAAGCATAGAGATCTCCGACAAGATAAAGGTTATAAGCCCGCACACCGAGATATTAATAATCACCGAAACGCCTAAAGACGGCATATTGATGGACGCGATAGGAAAGAGCAGCTATACTTTTGTCCATAAGCCGTTCGATCCAAGGGAAATCGTCGAAATAGTGAGCAAGTTCCGCGAAATACACAAAAGAATGAAAAGATAAAACGGTCTAAAAATGCCAACAAAAAGAATTCTGGTAATAGACGATTCGGTATCGTTTCAGGAAACTATCAGGGCTGTTCTTTCGCTTGCGGATTTCGAGGTCATAGCGGCGGATAACGGCAAGGAAGGCCTTGAAAAAATCTACAAGGAAACGCCGGACCTGATAATACTCGACTGCATTATGCCCGAAATGGACGGCTATGAAGTCGTCAGGACGATGCGGGAGGACCCGGTTCTTTTCAATAAGCCAGTTATTATGCTTACGGGCAAGGACGCCGAATACGATGAGATAAAGGGCCTCGCGCTCGGCATAGACGACTACATCGTCAAGCCGTTCAATCCGGCGCTGCTCGTGGCCAGGATTAACACGATCCTTGACAGAAAAGCGCAGAGCCTGAACGCTAACCCCCTGACGCTCCTCTGCGGCAATATCGTGATAAAATCTGAGATTGAAAAACGGCTTTCGACCGGCAAGGTGTTCGCAATGATGTACATAGACATATCGAATTTCAAGAGTTTCAACGACACGTACGGTTTTCAAAAGGGCGACGAGGTAATAAAGGCGACAGCGAACATTCTTATAAGGTCCGTCAAGGAATACGGCGAGAAAGGCGATTTCATCGGGCACATCGGCGGGGATGATTTTGTCATACTGACGACGAACGAAAAGTTCGGCCAAATCGGCGACAACATAATAAAGATGTTCGACACCATGGCTCCCGACTGCTACGACCCTCAGGACCGCGCGCGGGGCTACGTGATAGCGCTTGACAGAAACAACAACGAGCACAAATATCCGATGATGACGATATCGATCGCGGTGATAGACACCTCGCACAGGAAAATAATTCACTACGGACAGCTATCCGAGATAGCTGCCGAATTAAAAAAACATGCTAAACAACAGGGCAAAAGCTCCCTCGTTGTTGACAGGCGGAGAAAATGATCCTAAAGAAAATCGCGGTAGTGGACGACGAAGAACACATCAGGTCCCTTCTTGAAGATTTGCTTGAGAGGGAAAAATTCACGGTTATATCGTGCGCGGACACGGAAGAAGCCTACGCGCGGATAATCAAATCCCAGCCGGACCTAATCATCCTCGACATAAAGATACCGAGGATAGGCGGCATACAGCTGTGCAGGCTTCTGCGCGAGAACCCGCAGACGTCAGGCATACCTATCATAATGCTGACCGTTGAGTCGTCGGAAACGGACAAGGTCATAGGGCTTGAAGCCGGCGCGGACGACTACGTGACCAAGCCCTTCAGCACGAAAGAACTCATGGCGAGGGTTCACGCGGTTTTGCGGAGGATGGGCAGGAAACCGGAAGGGCAGGCCATAAAGGTCGACGGTCTCGAGATGAACCTTGTTTCCAGGACCGTGACACTGAACAAAAAACAGGTGGTCCTGAGGCCGAAGGAATTTGACCTCCTTCATATGTTCATCTCGAAACCTAACATCATGATAACTCGCGAGGCGATACTTGAAACGGTATTTGACTGCCAGGCGCTCATAACCACGCGGACCATAGACACGCATTTGAAAAACCTGAGGCACGCCCTTGGGCCCTGGGGAAAAAAGATACAGACCGTTTTCGGCCGCGGTTTCAAGTTCGTTCCGAGCGAGCACAAGAAATAGCGTCTCGGAGTTCGTATTTCGTTATTCATAGAAAAAACACAGGGATATTTTCTATGAACTCAGGGCCTTGGATTGGTTTTGTCTATGCCTGCGAAGAAATCAAAAAATAAAACAAAAATATCTCGAAAGTCCAAAAATGGCCCTGGCAACCAAGACAGGGCTCTATTCTCGCGCGTTAAGCGGGGCGACGCGGCGGCTGGAAGGGAAATGCTTGACAAGCACGCGTCCTGGGTCGTGAACCTGGCAAGAAAGTATCACGCCCTTTTTCCGCAGTTGTCGGTTTCAGAACTTGAGGCGGAAGGCAACAGGGGGCTTGTAGAGGCGCTTGGCCGTTTCAACCCGGCAAAAAAGGCGAAATTCTCAACTTACGCGTGGTTTTGGATAATGAAGAACATACAGAATTACATAACGGCCAGTTTCTCTATGATAAATGTGCCGGCGAAAGCGGCTTCAAAGATAAGGAAACTGATGGATTCCATAAACAACGAAATAAAAAAGGGGAAAGACCCGGACCTTGCCGCGATATCCGGAAAGCTCGGTGTCGAATACAGTGTGGCGAGGGAGCTGCTCTCGGACAAGAAAAACGTGATTTCCCCGGTCTCGATGGACAGGTACGTGGACAACGAAGAGCGCGGTGAAACATACGCGGATCTTTTGGAAAACAAGAACGAGACCTCCATTCAGGACATGGCCGGCAGGTCTGAAGACGAAAAAATGATTGAAAAATACATCGGCAGGCTTTCGCCGGTTGAACAGAATGTTTTAACCCTTCTGTTCGGCGTGGGAGGCTCAAGGCCCGTGTCCATAGAACACGCGGCAAAACAGCTTAAAATAACGTCCGTAAAAATTAGGGATATTCGGAAAATCGCTCTGTTAAAGCTAAAAATGATAATGAGGGAGACCGAAGATGCCTAAATGCGGCCTGCGAATCCTCGTATGCGCGGCGCTATGCGCCTGCCAGCTGCCTACCTTATTATATAGGGCGCACGCGCAGACCGCTATTGGCGGAGGGGTTTCGGAGTTTATGAACATCAATCCGGACGTGCGGGCTTCAGGCATGGATGACGCCTGCGTTGCCGAAGCCAATAATCTTCCGGTTTCGGCGTTCACGAACCCTGCCAGGATTAACGGAGTGGACAGGGTAATGGTATCCATTACTCGCCTCAGCCTTCCGCTCGACGTGATGTATAATTACGTTTCGTTCGGGATGCCCGCGATGTACGGCAACCTGGGTATCTCCGTCGCCTACCTCGATTACGGGGATATCGTCGGCTACGACACTCTCACATCAAGAACACAGATAGAACCCTGCTCGGACACGATGGTGATGTTCAGCTACGGTTTCCCGATAAAGAAAACGATCCCTACAAAAGTCGAATACGCGGCCCTGGGCGCGAACATAAAGTTCCTTCATTCGGCACTTTCATATTACGCGTCCGAAGCGTTCGCGGTAGACCTCGGGGGCATATGGCACGTGCCGTGGGTTGAAAACCTCGACGCGGGCCTTGCGATAAAAAACTTCGGCTCGGACATGCGGTTCATATCGGAATCGGTTGCGCTTCCTCTCACTTACTCCCTGGGGGCGGTTTACAGGATGCCTGAACACAAGAAGCTGAAGCTTGTGTGCGATATTTCGAGTCCAAAAGGCGGCTATTTCAATTATTCTCTAGGCGCGAGCTTCGTGCCCGTGTATTTTTTGAACCTGCGGGTCGGGTACAGGCAGATACCCAATTCGCTGGCAAGCGGCGTACGGGCCGGTTTCGGAGTAGAGGCCGGGGATTTCGCGCTTGATTACGCCTTCACGCCTTTCGATAGTTTCAACGCCCTCCACAGCATAGGCATACACCTCGCGTTCGGCAACATAACCGGTGTTGAAAGCGCTTCCCAGTATTATTTGAGGAAGCACTTCAACAAGGCCGTCGAGTATTACAACGACAGGGATTACATAGAGGCGCGCCAGCAGTTCGAGGAGATACTTTCCGTTTACCCCGACCACGCGGATTCGAGGGCGTACCTTGAGGACATAATGTCGAAACTCGACAGGGATGATCTTGCCAGAATGAAGAAGATAAATTTTTACCTGGACAAGGCCCGCGAGGCCGCTGAAATGCAGGACTACGTCACCGCCAAAAGATACTACAATTTCGTGCTGACAATGAGCCCCGACAACGAACAGGCGAGGATAGGGATAGAAGCTATATGGAAGAACCTCCAGCAGGTTGAGAGGCAGGTGTATCTTCTTGAGAACCGTGCGCAGATAGAGGAGCTCTGGAAGGAAGGAACGTTCTATTTTCAGAAAGGGGACGTGGTTTCCGCCAGGGGATACTTCACTCAAATCCTTGAGATAGACCCCACCAACGAGGACGCGAAAAATATGATAGTAGAATGCGACAACCAGCTCTCGAAAATAGCCGCCGGGCAGGTGAACGACCTGTACGACAAGGGTATTTCTTTCTACAAAAGGGGAATGTTCCGCGAGGCCGTGAAGTATTTTGACGCGGTGGTGCTCGCTTCGCCGGGCAGGTACGACGCCAAGGAGTACGCCGCAAAGTGCAGGCAGTATATGGCCGAAGAAGAAGAGCGCCAGAGAACGGAGCAGCTGATAAGAGAACAGGGGCTCGTGCAGAATGAGATGGATTCCACCTATGACAAAGCGCTGTCTTATTACGAAAAAGGCAACTTCGAGATGGCGCTCGAATATTTCGAAAAGAGCAAAAGGCTTGCCGAGCGCTACCGCTTCGAGCAATACCATCAAAGCATATCGAATTACATCGAGAACTCAAAGATGCTATTGTCGGAAAAGCATTTCAGAAAAGGGCAGGAATACCAGAGGAAGGAAGATTACGATAAATCCGCCGAGGAATACCGGAGGGCCCTTGAATATAACCCGGGCAACGCTTCGGCGAGGATCGAATACGAGAAAATGAGCGGGGATCTCGCGCAGAAGTATTACGAGATGGGCATGAACCATTTCGCGAGAAGCGAAATGGAAGAGGCCAGGGAGTATCTGATCAAGTGCCTGCAGTTCGACCCGACCAGGACGGAAGCGCAGAAGGTTTTGGACAGGATAAAGTGACAGCGTATGGCAAATGGCATTTAGCGTATTGGAGAATCAAAATCATTTTTGGCGCAGTATGCGCTATCCGCTAAACGCTATACGCCAATAACGGAGGTTAAAATGAAAAAGCTATCGCTTATTATCAGTATTATTTTTTTAGGAGCGGTGGTTTGCTTCGCCGAAATCATCGTCACGCCCAATCCCTGGGTGCCGGAGGACAACAAGACAAAAACCGGCAACCTCACTGACGGGATGGTTTTCAGGAATCTTCCGGACAACGGCGAGATACTGATCTACACCATAACCGGCAACCTCGTGAAAACTATTCAGATACAGGGAACGATAGACACGGAAATATGGAACGGCAAGAACGATAACGACCAGTACGTTGCGAGCGGCGTCTATTTCTGGATAGTCAAGTCGCATTCCGGCACAAAAACCGGAAAACTGATTGTAATCAGGTGAGTTTCGCTTGACTTTGGCACGGCGAAGTCGATATACTGAAACCTCAACATACCATCCTGTCGAATCTACCTAAAAAAAGCCTTGAAAATACATATGTTTCTGCTATATTTAATGTAGCGTGCGGGATTGGAGCAGCACAAACGCGAAAATGGCCGTTTTCTTGGCCGGTTTTTTTCACAATTTTTTCACAAGTATTTTCATTGAATTTCATACTGTTTTTGTATGATAATATCGCCAAAAAGCAAGAAAGAACAACAGGGATGAGAAAATGAGAACGAAAGGCGTAAAAATTTCAACAAAGATCCTGTCCATCGTGTTTTCAGCCGGCCTGATGCTTGCCGACGGAAGCGCGTGGGCGTTTTTTATGCCTGAGCCGAATCCCTACACGTTCGGACCTCAGGGAAGGCCCATAGAAAGCATAGTCGAATGGGGCACGCCGGTACAGATGTTCGAGATACTCCCGGGAAGGCCGGTGGCGGCTCACGACCAGTACGGCAACAGCGTGTATTTCACGCCGGAAGGCAAGATGACGGTGAGGATCGGCAAGGACGGGTCGTTCGAGTTTTCGCTGAAAGGGGTAAGCCGTTCGCTCACCCCTGAAGGCAACATCGTGCAGTCCACCGAGATGGAGCGTGGTTCGAACCGCATGGTGCTGAAAAACGGCAACGGGCAGGTAATCGGTTACCAGGAGCTCGGCTACGGCGGGAAAATCTTGCGGGAATACGATTTCGAGAACAACGTCACGAAGACCTACCAGTACGACAAATACGGCAAGAACACACTCTACATAATCGACGAGCTAACGCAGAGCAAAACGGTTTTTGATTCGTCCGGCAAGCCCGTGTACGACGTAGATTTCATGGACAACCAGACGGCGTGGTACAGCTACGACAAGAACGGCGTCTTGAGGGAAAAAGAGGACGCCCAGGGCAACAAGACTTTCTTTGACGGCAAAGGCAATATGCAGAGAAGCGAGGACAAATACGGGAAAACGCTCCTGCAGTACCAGTACAAGTACGACTCCGAGGGGAGATACATTCTTGACAAGAGCGTCGATGAGTACGGCACGGCGACTTACTTCACGAACGGCAGGCCCGTTTACGAGATGTCCGCTTCCGGGCAGGTAGTAAGGCAGTATTTCTACGAAGGACAGGCGCTGAGGTTTTCCTACGACACGGCGTCGAAGGAATCCACCTGGTACGGCGTGGACGGAAAACCGATGTGCGTGACCTACAAGGACATGCTTGTTAGCGAATGGGTATACGACAAGGGAAGGCTCGTAGGGCTGTGGGACGAGCTCAACGGTTTTGTGATAACTTACGACAAGGGTATGGCTTCAGGCATATACCTCTTAAGCGAAAAACCCGACGCGCAAAAGATAAAATCGCTGGTCGATGAGACGGCCAAAGGCTCAAGCAACTGACGCCCGGTTTTCGGGAGGATTCTATGAAGAACGCTGTATTAGTCGTGGAGGACGAACAAAACGTGGCCGAACTCCTCAAAGAACGCCTTGAGGAAGAAGGTTACGATGCAGAGATAGCATACACGGGCACCGAGGCCGTCAAGGACATCAAAAGCCACAAGCCCGACGTGATAACTCTCGACATCTACCTGCCGGACAAGAACGGCCTGAACGTGCTCCGCGACATCAAATCCGACCCGGGCACGGCAAGGATACCTGTTATAATAATATCCTCAAGCGACGAGGGCGAATCTGCAAAAGACCTCGGCGCCGAGGATTTCATAAAAAAGCCGATAAATTTCAAGAAGCTTTTTATGGTGCTTGAAGGTATTAAATCGAAGAATAAGTAAGTTTTTTTGAATAATCGTTGCAATCGAAAGTTTAATCTGTGTAATCAAGGGCTGACGGAATGTCAGACCCCAAATAATGCTTGAAAAATTAGGGTTTTTCTGTTAAATATAGTAGTACAGAGCGGGGAAAAGATGAAAAGGCTGGTCGGACCCATCACTGACGCGGATTTCAGGAAGAAACTGGTGACGGTTTCCTGCGTGCTGTCCATCGCCGTTGCCGCTCTCTTCCCGCGCTCCCTGATGGCCCTGAAAAATTACGATGCGGTCGCCCTGGCGATGGGCAATCAGACCGTGATTTTCCACCTCTTCGCGCTTCCGACGAACGTCGCAATAGAGCTTGCCAACCTCCTTTTTACCGGCAAGATGCAGGGCACGCACAAGGGTTCGAACCACGGGAAGAACGCCAAATCCTCCGATACATCTTCCAATGCCGGCATATTCAACGCCGAAAGGCGCTTCGTGGTCGAAATTGAGGAATCCGTGATACCGCTTGATTTTCTCGCGCCCAAGCTGGGGGTTTCTTTCGCGGTAGCGGATGTTTCCGTGATACTTCAGGGTTTCAGCTTTTTAAGTTACGGTATAATACTCGTTTATTTCTTTTTAATGATGCTCATGGTGGTCCGCCCGAGAAACGGCGTGCTGCCTGAAGTTACCAGGACCAATATAAGGAAAACAAAAGAATCCCGGCCTTAAAGGTCGGGATTTTTTGTTTTCTTGATTACACGGATTTCTAAAGGATTACACAGATGAGACTGAAAGGTAGTATCAACCAGTTAACGGAGAAGATTATAGGGGCTTGTTTTAAGGTTCATAACACAATAGGACCCGGTTTTAATGAAAAAATATATCAAAACTCTTTAATAACAGAACTTGTGAGTCGAAATATTGAATATAAAACTGAAAAAGAATACAAGATTCACTATTTGGATAAAGTCAGCGGGTCTTTCAGGGCAGATTTGGTCGTTGAAGATAGCGTGATAGTTGAAGTAAAGGCTGTAACAGGAGTTATTATCAAGCAGTTTGAATACCAATTACTTTCGTATTTAAAAGCATCCGGAATTAAAATTGGTTTAATAATAAATTTTGGTAATAAAAGCTGTCAAATAAAAAGACTTACGGTTTAATCCCGCTTAGCGGGATTCCGCGAAAAACATAGTTGAAGTCATCTGTGTAATCTGCGTCTGCAATCTGTGTAATCAGGCGCAACTAAGGAGAAAAAAATGCTGTCAACTAATCTTTTAAAGGAGCGCATCAGAGAGCGGTTCCGGCTTTTTTACGAAGCCCTGAAGCCGTATCTCAAGCTTGCCTTTTTCAACAAGATGGTCGCGGTTTCGACCACGGCGTGTTTTTTTATAAACATACTCTACATCAGCGGCTATTCGGCCGAGACGACCGAGGAGCTCAAGAAACGCATTAAACAGCAGCTTGCTCAGCAGCAGGCGGTGGCAAACAGCATGTCGTATTTGAGCCCCCAGGAAATGCTCAAGGACGGCGGGCTCATATTCGTCGAAGACAAAGCCGAGAACAAGATATACCACGTTTCGAAACAGTCAAAGGAAATAGTGGGTTTTGAAGACCTCAAGTCCGGCCTCATAACGCGCTTCATAAAGGACGCCGCCGGAAAAACGACAATCAAGGTATTCACGAAAGAAGGGCAGGAGGTTTCGAGCCAGGCAGACCTTAAAGGCCAGGCGCAGAACAGGATAGCCGAAGCCATCACAGGCGTACTCAACGCCATAGCGGGGCTCTTCAAGAAATCTCCTGAAGAGGAAGTCACGCAAGCTCAAACTCCGGCTCAGGCCCAGCCGCAGCAGCAGACGGCCGTCGCGCCCCGCACGGAAGCCGCAAAGGCCGCGCAAGGCCAGGTTTCAAACGCGCCGGGGTACGTTTCTCAGGTAGTTGACCAGCGTTTCACGGTGGCCTATCAGGCGCAGGGTCCTCCGCCGCCTGTCGTGGAGACGGTCGCGCAGGAGATAGAATCGGCAAAGGAACCGCAGGAAGCAGGCATAGGAATAGAAGGCCAGACGATAGCCGAACAGGTAATAGCGGTAGTAGGCGGATGGCTCAACAAGTTCATTAACGCGAAACCCGAAGACCAGATACAACTCGCGCTTTCACTCGGCATAAATCCCTCACAGGCAGTAAACCTCACTCAAGTCACGGTATCAAACATAATATCTTATTTGACGACTCAGGGCGCTCAGGTAATCAATTGCGCGGTGCTCTCGCTGGTAGGGCTTTTCGCGTCGCAGGAAGTCGATTACGATGTTGTTGATCTTGCCAGCAGGGCCCTTTTAACGGATATAGTAGCAGGGAACCTAGATTACGCGAAGTCAAAACTCGACGCCACCGGTACGCCTTTCCAGCTTTCGATGATGGCTATACAGAACACGGCGGCGTACGGCGGAATCAAACTTACCGGGTATTCGACCGATCTGCAGGGCCTTTCGGAATCTATAAAGGAAAATAAGGCGGCAATCGCCCATTTTACCGGAGAGGACGGCGTCGGCCATTTCGTGCTCGTCACCGGCATGGACGCCGATTCAGTGACCTACGTGGATTCCGACAGGCAGGCATACACCGTTTCGCGCGCGGAGTTCGCCTCTATTTGGTCCGGCAGGGTGTTGTCGCAGAACAGGATAGAAACCGCGCAGGCTCAAGTGCTTGAACAGGCGCAGCTTGCCGAGGCAAAAGGCGCTTTCCTGGGGCTCGGAAGGCTCTGGAACGGCATAAAGAAGATAGGCCGCATAATAGTAAAACCTTTCACGTTTGTCTTCAACAGAGTTCTAAGGCCGGTCGCGAGGTTCACGTTTAACAAGATCATCAAACCTCTTGTAATAAAGCCCATCGTCGCGGTCGCGAAGTTTACTTTCAACAAAGTTATAAAACCCGTCGCCAAGTTCACCTACAACAAGATAATCAGACCGGTCGCGAAATTGACCTACGAAAAGTTCATCAAGCCCATAGCCAAGTTCACCTACGACAAGCTTGTCAAACCGGTCGCCAAATTCGCCTATGAAAAAGTGATAAAGCCCACCATAGTCGATCCTACTGTCATAGCGGCAAAGGGCATCGCCAAAGGCGCGAGCGCTATCTGGCACTCGACGGTCGCAAAGCTCGTCATAATAGCGATAGCGATAGTGGTAGCGACGGTATTCCAGCAGCACTGGCTGACGCCGATACTCGTAAAAGCCGCCATAGCTACCGCGGTGGGCACAGCCGTGAATATCGCGGCGCAGTACGCTATGACGGGCACGGTGGACTGGGGATCTGTATTAAGGGGTACAATCGATAATTTCATAGTCAACGCGGCGACAATAGGCGTGGGTTCTGTCATAGGAGGAACGGCCGCGGCCGGTGAGGCCGCAATAGAAGCCCAACAGGCCGTGACTACCGCTCAACAGATCGCTATGACAACCGTGAAAGTAATAAACACGGTAAAAATGATATCGACCATAGCGAGCATCGCGTCGCTGGCATACACGTTGTTTACCGGCAACGAACTGCCCGGTTGGCTCTCGGACACCATCAGTTGGACGAACAAGGTTTCTTGTGGTTTGTCGATGGGCGCGCAGCTCGGGGCCTCGCAATTCTATGCGAAAAATCCTGAAGCGGTACAGGCGATCGCAAATAACAGAGCGGGTTTAGAATATGATAACCTTGTGCAAAGTGGAGAGATGGGTCCTGATTTTGCGACATCTGATTTTACGAGGGCTGACTATATAGCCGCGAATGCATCTAGATTTGTTCCACAGGTAGTCGATGAAGTATCGAGAGGTTTACCGGGCTATTTCCTGGAACAGACGCTGAAAAATGCCGGCCGGGCGGCGATTGTGGGCGGTGGAACCGCCTTACTGCACGCGGGGGCGCAGTACCTTATTACCGGCCGTGTTGACTGGAAGAGGGCCGGAATGGCCGGCGCGGGGTCGTTTAGCACGACCCTTGATACGAGGCAGCAAGGGTTGATGGGCGGCGGGTCAAACCCGTTCGCCTTCGTGACATCGCCCTGGTTCACGGTCGCGTACAGGGGCATGCAGGTGGCTGCGGCCGGCTATTCGCTCATCACGGGCGACGAACTGCCAGAATGGATGCAGATGGTGATGAACGGCGTCGGCATGATTCACTCGGTGAACTCCCTGTATAACTCGAGCGGCGCCATGTTCGACGGAGGTTTTGGTAACACGATCAACAGTATCTTTAGTTCGGTTTTCAGCGCGAGTTCGTACTATTCATCCGCCATGGGAGACAGGGCGGATTCGATCCAGCGGCTTTTCGGAAATTTCCAGGGCATTTTTGACGGATTTAATAACTTGAGATCTGGTCTCAATAATATCGCAAACCTTTACATAGGCGGGGCGAGGATAGTAGGCGGTGTCACGGATGCGTACCAGACAATAATACTCGAACAGATAACGCAGGACCTCATCGCGCGCGGACTCATAGAAGGGGACGATCTGTCGAGAGGATACGGAAGCCTGAACCAGGAACAGCGCTCGTACGTCCTGCAGGAGGCGTTCAAGAACTCGATGTTCCGGGCGTGCTACGCCGTTTCCGCCGTAACAAGCATGATAATGACAATCGCGAATGTCGCGGCGAATACGTCCAAGCAGTTTGAACTTGGCAAGTATATAAGCCTTGGCGCTCTCTTCAGCGCCGCGATAGACTTCTATGCAGCCGTTGCCAACGACCTCAATGTCTACAATCTGGGCTGGGTAAAGAAACTGAAAGCGACCCTAAATTTTGTTTCGGCGGTTGCCAATTTCGCAGCCGAGATACAGTACGCACAGCAATACTATCAGACAAGGCGGCAGATGTTCGAAAATAACCCCGGGTTGCGGTCAGCTTTAAGGGCCATGTTGGGCAGGGACGCGAGACCGTCTGATATCCCTCAGGTTTTTGTCGAACGTTACATAGAGCAGCAGGCGCGGATGGCACAGGCAATTAGCGCAGGGACCTACACGGCCGAGGTCGGCCCACTCGATATTACATATTCGGGATTTGAGACCGGCAATGTGAGCATAACGACGTTTTTCCGTCTTCTGGGGATGGAAGACTTACAAAAAGTACTGAGAGCGGGCGGGGATGTTTTGGGGGCGTTCTTTAACGCCGCGCAACTTGACCTCTCTTTCAGGGACTGCAGTGTCACGATCGCCGCCGAGGGTATCGATATACCGATTAACGGTCGTATGACCGAACATGGATTCTTGCAGATCGATGATGCCAGCATACAGGCGATAAGCAGTGTAAGGATAAATACGAACGTAAAGTTCAATAACCTGACATTTAAAGCGAATGCCGGGTATTACGGGGTTCTTGCCAGAGAAACGGGTAAAACGGACGAGAACGGGAAAGCGATTTTGAGTCATCAGATTATCCTTCTCGGGGCTTATTTTGGCGAAAGAGGCGGTTATCGTGTCGAGGGTACGGCTGTGCCTAAAATGTATGAGCAGTCGAACCTGATACAGAGCGTTTCCATGCAATACACCTCGATCACGGATCAAACCGGAAGAAGATATTCCATACAAATCGCTAAGGACCTGGGCAACGGGACCGCGAACTTTATCATAAGGGAAATACTTACCGGCGAAGGAACCATCAGTCTTGATCTTAGTGGATTAAACAGCGGAACATTGGAAGGCCAGATCAGTTCGGTAGTGTTGAATACCGGCTATTTCAGCAGTACTCTCGTGATAGGATGGCTTATCGGCGCTGCGATTCAAGACAACAGAACGCTCTATATTGAAGGGTTTTCACAGCTGTTAACTCAAGAGGAAGCCTGGCAGCTGGTTCAGGCGCAGAACAGGCAGGGATCGGAAACCATCGGCGAAGGCGGGCCGAAGGAAGCCGCGTTGGCCCGTCCGGAGCTCACCAATCTTGCCATAGGTATGGATGAAAACAACAATTTGTTCATGATGGGTGAAAACGGAGGAGGCGGAACGGCTTTCATTTTCCTAACCGAAGAGCAGTTTAATACAAGGCAGGTAGACGGCAATCTGACGGTTAATTCCTTCGGCGCACACACCTATATAAGTATGAGTTCGGACGTCTCGATGCAGCTCACGACGCCGTACGGGGAGTCGTTCACGACACGGATAGTGTTCGAGGCAGGCTCGACGATATTTATCGGTCAGAATTACAAAACTCTTTTCGACTGCAGGAACACGATAAAGGGTGGTTCATACAGCCTTGTGACCAGGGTAAAGGCCACGCGTACGGAATTCGCCTCTGCCGGCAGATTCGGACTTTTTGCGCTTCCGCGCGCCGGGTTTCTTGAAATAACGCAAAAATACGACGGCAAGAACTTCACTCTCGAATCGGCCACATTCAACAATGTTGCTCTCGGGAACAATAACCAGCTTTTCAGGATACAGCTCGGCGACAGGATTGACCTTACAGCCGTGTTCTTCAACAACGGTCAGAAGCTGGATTTCTGGGGTGTTGTTAATACCGACAGCATTACACGCGTCGAGTTCGAAACGCAGGTAATAAACGGAAATAAAATTCCGGTGATGATACTCAATATCAATAACCTTAAGACGATTTCAAGGATTCATAATGTAGATGGAGAAAAAATCACGCAGTCGATACGAATCGACGGGAAAGTCGTACTGGGCGGCGGAGTAAATCCGGGTATCATTTATACGGCCATGGGCTATGACGACGGTTCCGGCGGACAGATAATGAAGCACGAGCTGGTATATGACGGCAGTGGCGGATACATGTTTGCCGACGGTCAGGGTATTAAGTGGGACCTGAGATATGGTAACCAGTCATTAGCCGGCACGGAAATAAGGGGTATAAGGTTGCTGTCCGATGGTAAGATAGCATTCATAGTCTCCGAAGCTCTGGCTGCCGGGGACAGCCGGACGTTTAACGGATACAATGAAGCGCTCAGGGCATCCGGGACGAGTACAAAACCCCCCGAAGCGGTTAAACAGACCAGTTCATTGCTCATCAACGGCAACACTATCACGAATAACACCATTGTGGATCCGGGAAGAGAACAAGAGGGCATAGCGCATATTTTCTTTGACATATCAGTAGCTGAACTGATGGCAAACAGGGTTGATGAGATGATGCTGAGCGGTTTTAGTGCCGGAACGCTAGTCACCGTCCAGAATACCTTCTTTGAGGCGGGGAATCTGTTGTCGGGCGATTACGCGTACCAGGCGCTGGTATTTGACAATGCAGGCGGTGCGTTCCTTATCGTTGTAGACGGAACCGGAATTTTTGCTAACCTCAACAGCCTGCAAGACGGTTCATACAAACACGTACTCGGCACCAGGCGGGTGACGGTTTCCGGCGACACGTATACTTTTGAAAATTCGGCTTATGTTACGGTTACTTTAGTTACGCACAATCCAGGCGGCTCGCCGGACACCAAAGTATTGAGCTTCGGAACTTGCGGGATAACTGCTGATGGCAGGCTCGTAGGCGGTGTCGATGGGATGGGTGCTGACGGCAGGCTCAGCGGGGTCAGGGCAATTTCAGATGTCAACACGAGGATAGACATATACGGCAAGGCCGGTGTTCAAACGGTAGTTTTTGCCTATGGTGCCGACGGCCAGACAATACAGATAGTAGGAACTTTCAGCTACGATTCGGTAAAAACGCGGACTGACCAAAACGGTGCCGTCATAGGCTATGAGGTCGGAGAGTCGAGGACTTTAGTCGATCGCACGGACCCGAACCGTAAACTCACGATTACGGTGGGCATGATAATCACGAACGGCAAAGTGCAAAGAACGGGTAACGGAAGTATCATAGGTTCGTTCATAGGGCCTGACGGAAAACCGAAAGACATTTCCGCGACACTTATCAGTATCGGGAACGGCAGGTACAGGATTGTCGGTGCCGACGGAAACGAAATCTCAAGCCAGGTCAGTATCGGAGGGCAGAACTTCGACTATGTCATAAAGACGGTCAATTTCGGTCAGGACGGATCGATAGCGCTCGGTATCAGGCTGACGATAGACGCCGGTCAGACCCTCACGTCCAGGCACAGGGAAATAAGAACCGAAGGCGGTGCTTCGAAAGACCGGGGCGCGCCGAGGCACACCGGCGGTACGCTGGACGCCAGTTTTAACGCGGCAACCGGTCTTTGGAGTTTCACGAATACCGGTAGTCGCAGCGTGGGCGTTCTTGCCAGCATAAGCCTTCAGGACGCTTTCACTGGCAGAGCAGAGGGCAAGGCGGTCGAGGTCACGGCGTTTGAGGTCGGCACCAGGATAAACCTCAGAGGCGGAACCGGTTTTGAGGTGGAGGACCCAAGCGGAATCAGGAGCATCGACGTCAGCTTCAAGGTCAGTTCCTCCCTTATCATAGGAACGGAAGGCGGAATTTATTCGAACCTCGGCTATTTGATATCAGGCGTGGCCTTGGTCACCGAAACCGCAAGGCTAGCAAAGGGCGAGACGGGCAAGCGGATCACGGTCGTGACGCAGTACACCGGCAGGGGTAGAGGGCTAAAGGCGGAAGTGGACCACATATCCGTGACGGTTGACGGACGAAACCTGCCCAACGCGCCGGACAAGTTCCGCCTAGTAAACGGCGAGACCGCGGTAGTCCTTAGAGGCAACAACGGGGTCGTCGTGTTCTGCGGTTTCTTCGCGCCTAATCAGGTAGTCATTCTTGACAGAAAAGGGAATTACTATGACCTCGTAAACAGCAGGGAACTGGCCAGAAGAAGCGAAAAAGGGAAGTCCATCAGGTTCATGGGGACGGAACGTTTTACCATAGATGAAAACAACCGAAAAAGGAATATAGGTGTCGTGCAGGTTGTTATGAGCGGGCACATCCTGGGCAGGGTATTGAGCGACGTTGTATTCGATCCTCAGAAGGCGTTGAACGCCAATGACGTGCATTTTGCCCTGAGGGCTCCCCTGATGGAAAGTTTCACGATTAATTTCGGCGCGGGCGGGATTGTCGACAGCGCCATGCTGAGGGGGCTCCTGCTTACGTACGTGATGCGGAACGGCGAACGCGTGCCTGAAATCCAGGGATTGATATTCGGAGTCAGGGAGAATTTTGGGAACGTGGACCATGTCGAACTCAGCTATGATCCTCAGGCGGACACACAGAAGACGCTTCCTCCCGGGGTTTTCGTGCAGACGGCTTCGCTGGTAATGTATGAAAAAGGCGGCAAGACCTATTACAGGTTCATTAACCGGCCCGACCTTGCCAACGACGGCGAAGTAGGGGTCATCATAGGACTGGACCACATTCTTAGCGGGAATGTCAATGCTATCAATGACGCCACGTTCTGGAGCTTTAGCAAGGGAATGGTGGTAAGCTTCGATGAAACCTACACCTACGGCGTTCAGTATAACCGCGCAGGCGAGAGAATAATGGTCGCCAGGACAATCAACGATATGCGCTTTGAGATTCACGTAACGGGCACTTTGAGCGACAACCTTGCTCACACAAAGGGTGACGGCGCCGTGATTGACCGGGGTTTTGTAATAGGTATGGCCGGTTCGAATTTCACAAGGTATATAATCATGGGGCAGGTGGTATTCAAATCCGGCGCATACAGGGAAATATACCACAGCGAATATGACAGCGTTACAGGAAAGAGGGTTGATTACGTGATTAACCTTGCGGCGTTCAATTTTGATGCCGTTCAAATAAGTAACGCGTACAACATAAAACCGGAACTGGCAGCCACATTGATCAAAAACGGCGACTTGATACGCAATCCCGACGGTTCCTATACGCTGTTAAGGGACAATATATATGCCGTACGCAACGGAGAGACGGTTAAGCTCAGAACAGGAAGCTTTCTCACTATGAACGGCGCCGTGATACAAAGCGCGGGCGTTGGAGGCATCGGGTTGTACGCGAGAGCTCTTGGGTATGGTTTGAGAGACACCATAACCTATGGGAAGATGGGTTGGAGTGTTTTTAAATTCGGCGCGTCTTCTCTCGTAAGCGACGCGGGCAAATGGATTTCGGCCACGGGTTCCGTTACCTACGGCTGGACGGCGGGTGTCGTCTCGGCCGGCTACCAGTGGGCTGACACCAAGCTGATACAGCCGGCGGCCGGCAGAATCAGCGCTGGTTATAACGCCTTCATGGGAACGTCTTTCGGGCAGGGCCTCGCGAGTTTCGCCTCAGGTTTCGCTGAAACGCTCTTTTTGGCGGAGTTGACCAGGGGCATAGCGCAGACGTACAACCTCGGCTTCTCCGGTGTCAAGGACCTTGTCAGATGGGCGGCCGTGGAAGCGGCGGCTTCAGTCAGGGATATCTCAATATACCTTTACGATTACACCGTGGTGGGAAGGATTATCGAGGGCACGGGTATAGCGGCTCTTGCGAGAGGGCTGTCCACAATATACGATCTTGGCTATTCCGGGACCAAAGACCTGCTTAAATGGGGGGCCGTCGAGCTCGGGAATGCCGTTAGGGATATTTCGAGTTACCTGTACAATTACACGGTTGTCGGTAAGTTCATTGAGGGTGTGGGGATTGGAGCACTCGCAAGGGGGCTGGCTCAAGTCTATAATCTGGGCCCGATCGGCACGCTGAAGGCGCTGGGACGGTTCGCGGGCGACGTCATAGATGGAATCTACAATTTCATAAGCGCGAAGATCCCGCAGCCCATAATTATGGCGGCCAAAGCGGTTTTCCTTGCGGCAACTTTCCTTGCAAACCCCGTTACGGCAACGGTTGCGTTTCTTACCGCTAATATCGGAAGGGTGCTTCTTAATGCCGTGGTGATTTCGGCGATAGTGAAACCGTTCGTGGACAATGCGATTCTCGCGTTCGGCGCGGTGAGTGAAATGATATCCATTATAAGGGAACAGGGTATCGGCGCCGCGTTCGGTCTGGTCCGTTCGGGATTCTCGATATTGGTTAATGAATTGATTGTCAATTCCATATTACTTCCGTTCGGTAACATGGCCAGGAATTTTGTCATAGACTATGTTTTAAACAACCAGTTTGTAAGGCAATTTACGAATTTTGTTAACACTAACATATTCACTCCGCTCTTTGGCATGGCGAGAACGGTCGTAAACACGTTCATTTACAGGCCTCTGAATTTCTTTGGCGGCCTGATTAGCGGCTTGAACGGCTGGATTATGAGCGAGATAGTCGTGCCGCTCGGGATTGAAAAACTCTACACCGGCGCCAAGGTTATGGGGGCGCTGGTGCTGATGTCCCTGCCGATAGTGAACACGTTCCTGACGCCGCTAATAATGGGTTTTACGGATACGGGCAGGCTCATCAGGGATTTCGTGCTCAACAACGCCTGGGAAATAGCCAAGGTCGGTGTCGGGGTCGTCGGGGTTGTCGTAGGCACGGTTGTGGCTATTTTCTTCGGATGGACGGGCGTCGGCGCCGCGGTCGGAGTGGGATTGATAGCGGGTGCTATAACCTTCATGGGAGTGGGTTCCCTTACCATATTGCAGACAGGGTCCATCAGGCAGGCTATGAAAGAAGCGACCGTTGACGGCCTCATAGCAGCTATACCTTTTGGAGGAATCGGTGCCAGAGTAGCCACCAAGGCAAGCATAGCCATAGTCGAAAGGACCGGCGCTTCGCTGGCAAGAAGGAGTCTTGCCGCTGTAGTTGAAAGATTTTCGGTGAGGCTTGCGACAAGAATAATTGGCAAACAGGCGCTTAGGGAAACGGCGGAAGTGGCCGTAAGACAGGCTGCGGTAAAAGCCACAGCCTGGCAGATACTCGGCAGGAAAGTGCTTACTAATTCGGCCGCGATTCTTAAAGACGTAGCCATAGGCGGTACTGTTTACGCGCTCGGAGCCACGGGTGCCGGTATGATAAGCGGTCAGCGCCCATGGAAAGAACAAGGCATAAGCGTATATACATACTTCGTCAATCAGTTTCTGGAGGGCGCGAAGTGGGCGCTTTATCTGTCGGGAGGCATAAGGATACTCGGCGGCATAGTCGGGTCAACGGCGTACGCCCTCGGAGGAGCGAGAGGGTGGGTGCGGTTTTACAGAGTCGTTAATTCGCCTTTCGGTTTGACGCGCTATGCGAACAGAGGGGTTTTCGGGTCCGGCTTCATGACCGGTGCAAGGACTATCGGCGCGAGGATACTGAATTCGGCATACACTCCTGTAAGATACATCTTGTCGGTTTTCGACAGGGCTTATCGGGCGGCTCATTTGGGCGGACAGATGCTTACTTGGAAGGGTATAGGGCATTTTGTAATGTCCGCACCGTTTTTTTCTATGGCTGACGTTATGATTCAGACAGCTATCAGTAGTTACAAGCTCACGAAAGCCAACGGGTATCTTACTTTTGAGCTCAATTGGACCAGCAAGGCGCAAGGATTGCAGTTGTGGCAGAAGTTT
The DNA here is from genome assembly GCA_016930715.1 of Endomicrobiales bacterium. GTDB lineage: Bacteria > Elusimicrobiota > Endomicrobiia > Endomicrobiales > JAFGGC01 > JAFGGC01. Next base: position 68,013 of record JAFGGC010000001.1, on the reverse strand, counting down.
CTTTTAGAGCCGTTCCAGCTTGCGCAGATCTCAGTTATAATACTGACCTCGATGCAGGTTTTCCAGATTACCGGTTCGGCACTAAGGTCATTGATAGGGCTTCCGAGAGGCAGTGTCAGTGCTTTTATAAACGTCCTGTCGGCCAGACATTCAGTGCTGGGGTTATCAAGGGCAATCCGTGCGTTTTTCAATCCGGGTAAGGCGGCGACTCTTATCGCGCGTAATTTAGGACAGGAACAAGCAGCCAAGGGTCTCTTTGCCAGGGCGTTACTCAGCATTGATTCGTCGTTGTTCGTCGCGGGCATGCTCTCTGTCGGCCAGACAATCGGCGAAATCATTGCCGGTGACGCTGTGGTCTTCCTCAGGGACAACTTTGGAGTCGAAATGACCGAGGAACAATTCGTGGAAAAATTCACTTTCGCGTTCCTTTTCCTTCTGCCCCAGGCGCACAAGCCTTTCGGTTTCAGGCTGACCGATAATTTGACAAAAGCGGAGATAAGAGACATATTCACTGGCAAGGACCAGAGCATTATCGAGAAATTGGCGAGAAGCGACCCGGACCTGCCCATAGAATTCCTCAGGCTTGACCTTGCCACTTTGAAACAGAAGATACTTTCCGAAAGCGGCATTAACGTGACAAAGGCCGAAGTAGAGATGATAACATTACGGGATTTTGAGATTGTGAGAGACGCCGAAGGCAACAGCGTTATAAGGGGTGAAGGTGTAATAACTCCGAATCCCGAATCTCCCTACACTCAGGTGATGCGCATCAGGGACGCAAGCGGCAGAGAAGTTGAAATGATGGTCAGCTTTGAAAACGAAGTAGGATTCAGGATTTCAGGCGACGCGCAGGGCAATGCCAGGATGTCCATCGTCAGCGGCGACGGTTTTATAACTGCAGGCCGACTAAATATAAATGGAAGGATATTCAATCCTGACTACGCCAGATTTGAGTTCAGGCAGAACGCAAGGGGAGAAACCGAGCTCTATGTAATTGGTTCCGGCAAAGAAATAACCCGTGTCGAAATAGATGCAACAGGCAGGGAAATTGTCACTGAAAGCAGGGAAACCTATCGTTTTGGCGACACGGAGGCTGTCAAGATAGCGGAATTAAGGGACGGTAAATGGGAATCGGTCGCGGCTGACGTCGTGCAGGGAAGGTCCGCATCAAGTATTATTGAGGGATACACGAACCTTATACGGCGGGCGCTCGAGAGAAGGCTAGGACAAGGGGCTCAGGATGCTCATATCGTGGAAGCGGCGATCAACGGCATTATCAGGGATTATGGAAGTCTTGAAGCATGGGCTAAACAGCTGTATTCCGGTGGAAAGCCGAATCCCGTCCTAGATCATTACCTTACCCAGGCTGCACGAGATTACATGATAGAAAGATACAAGAACAGGCCCGACGTCAGGGAAGCCACGGCGAACGTTGTTATGCGGACAGGCGAAAATCTCGGTGGACCCGAGGGCCGCGTGAACCAGATAGTGCGTGAAATATTGAGCAGGCCCGAAAACAAGCGCCTGAGCGAGCTTGAAAAGAAGTTCATAAGGCAGGCCGTGGCGGAAAGGATTATGGAATCGCTGATGGGCCGGGTCGAAAGCCGGATTCTTGAGCTTCTGCCCGTGGCTGGGTCTGAGTTGCTGAGGTTGCGCTCTCTGCCGAGAAGCGCGGAAGTCTGGGAGAATCTCTTAAAACAGCTTACTCCTGAAGCAAGGAAACTTTTTATGGACACGGTCTCAGAAGTCTTCGGCATAGAACGCGGATTGTTCGACCTGAGAGTGGGTCCGGAATTTGGGGTCACTGTCGACGGAGTTTTTGGAGAAGCCTTTGTGTTGAGGCTCTTTTCGATGGAGTACAACCTGAGAATACCCCAGCTTGACACGATAAGGATCCACTTGAATTCGCTCGAAACTACCAATGGCAGAATAACCGGTCAGAAACTTAATTTCGAAAGACTCTCGCTCTTCAACCCGACGGCGGGCGGAAAAACACTCGCCAATTGGCTTATAATAGAATTCAGGACGAGTCTCGGATTAAAAACTGATACGATCCTGCCCAATAAAGCCCTGCTTGAACAAATGATTTCGGGTAAGATCGGAAAAACAACATACGACAGACTTTTTGGAAGAATCTTTGGCGACGGCAAATCCGGCAGGGTCAGGCTCCTTGACGACATCGTTGACAGATACAACAATCCGGCCACCAGGGATTCTGCCCGTGAAGAGCTGATATCGGCCCTTAGGGATACCGAAGGATTGCTATTCACCGAACGTTCGCTTTTCCTCGCTCAGCAGATATTGGGAGATAAAGTTCTGTCGGGCCTTCTTAAGGCGAGACAGCAGGATACGTTGTTCTTAATGGACGAGGCGCATCTGTATTTCAAAAACGTGATGGATCTTATCATTTCCGGTGGCGATAAAGCCCCGCTTTCAAGGGATTACACAGACAGCTATGAGAGGGCTTATGACGCGCTGACGAAGCTCTTCGGAGAAAAGGACGGCAGGCTGAACGTGGATTTGAGTGATATAACGCATTTTAGATTGATTGACGGCCGCGTATTCCTGACCGATGCTACAATAAACATGTTACGAATGAAAGGGCTTGAAATTAATATCGGTGTGGCGGAATCGATACTGACTGGTGTTAGGGCTTTCAGGGAGCAGTCAGTTTTCAGGACGGGTGACAGGATAGTGCCTTTAAGCGAGCTTACCGGAAGGGCGGAGTATTCAAGGCAGTTCCAGGACGTTTATTTCATACTAGGCGCGGCAAGGGAGTCCGGGATTTCAAGGAACGCCCTGTACCAGTCCGCGGCCCAATCCCGCACGACTTCAACCCAGGGTCTTGCCACGATAATAAATAACTACCGGTACGTCCTTGGCGTTACGGGGACACCGCCGAAATATTCCCCTATTCTTGATATGCTGGGCTTCGTGAGCCTCGATATCAGCCTGACACCTAAAGCTGCAGTTGAGATCCAATACAGGATAGCAGGGGAGGGAAGGACCACGTTTGACACGCTGGCAGAGCTTGCGGTGGAAAGATTCATGGAACTTAACGTTGACGTAATACGCGGTAAGAACGGCAGAGTCGTGGACATCAGGATAAGGAATGATGCTGTCCAGATAGCGGTTCAGGCGGAGAGGGTCAACGACATGGTGAGGATGATAGAGACGCGGCTGAGGGAAGTCCTTATGAAGAACGGCGTCGACAGGAGCATGGCCGAGCGTTTCGTGAGGGAGCATATATACAGGGTGACAGAAGGAGAGATTCAGACGCTCGCGGCGGGCAACAAACGGAACATGATAGCCGTCGGCAACAGAATAATGGGGCTGGGCGTGGATTTCGGCGTCAACATGAGCCTTTTCAGCGACAGCAAGAGCTACACTGATTCAATAAAACAGCAGTCAAAAGGCCGTCCCATGAGGAACCAGGAATTCGGAGAATTCACCGTCGTGGCCGAGCAGAAATGGATAAACGAACAGTGGGACATGCTCGGCAGGCTCAGGTGGACCGGCAGGGAAGGCGGCAAAAACTCCAAGCTGGGCGAGCGAATGATAGACGCGATAAGGAGAGGCAGCGAAGTGACGTCCGAACAGAAGCTATCGCTGATACAGGAATACTACGACGCGGTCGCGGAAGGCAAGGTCTCCGTGCAGACGATTTCAACGCTCGTAAGGGACCTTCTCATAGAACAGATATCCTCGCAGATGTCCCCGGCACTCAGGGAAAGGTTCATGTCCATATACTTCGAGAGGTCCGCGGAGATGTCAAGGGGAAGGTTCGAGCAGAGAGGGGAAGGGTTCAACGGCGAAGAGCAGATGAGGTATGAGCTCAAGAATACCATCGAAGCGCTGAAGAGGGCGCTTGAGATGATGGGCAGGGAAGGATCGACGGAATATAACGCTTTGAAAAAAGCGCTTGATGTCCTTGATCCGTTGAGCGGTGCCGCCACGACTAATTTCGAAAACATACCTGAAATTATGAGAACTGTTGGTCTCGATTTCGCGGGAAGGATAAGCGCTATTCTTTCTCTGGCGATGACTAAAGCCGGAGAACTCGTGCCTGTTGAAACGCAGATGAGGCGCCCCGAGAAATTTATGGTGCAGACACAGGCCGATTACAGAGCGAAGCTCAAAGAAGCGGGATATGCCGACACGGCTATAGACCTAATTGTAGCCCGTACTCCAGGGTTCAATCCTGACGGAATTTTGTCGCCGCAGGGACTCGTCGCGGCTAACCAGGTTCTCAGGGTCATTGGTTTTAATTCAAGCGGGAAGATGATGGATCCGGGCGCTATAGCAAGACAGGACTCGATATTGGGCTCGATAATACCCGGTTTCGCAATGGGGACCGTGCCGGTGCACAGGGCTTATGACGCCATAGAGTTCGTCAAAGGTGCTTCAGGTGCCGGTGTTCTTCCGTTTGATAGCATGTCCGATCTGGACAGTCTGCTTGCCGTGGGTTCACTCATTAGTGCCGGGAAGATAAAAGCTTCCGAGGGGATCCCGGTGACCTACGAATGGCTTTCGAATGTCGTAAGGATTTACAGGCAGAACGGACTGACCGGTCTCATCGAGAACAGCGGGCTTTCCGGCGATATGGCCGGTTCAAGAGTCGTGGCGGTCAATCTTACCGCCGCCGAAAGAAGGGTTATCGGCAAGAAACAGACAAAGCTTGATCTGGAAAAGAGACTGCGCCTTGCCCAGATGGGTTATCTGGGCCAGTTGCCGGAGCAGATCCGTCAGGCGAAAATGAGGGCTTCAAGGGACTTGGAGGCCGGACGCAAGATACTTCCAGTATTTTTGGGATGGGGAACACTTGGTCTTCAGATTAACCTTGGGGTTCGCCGGTTGTACGGGAAACTGTTTAACAGCGAAAACAGTCTGTTAAGGGACATACTGGCTGGAAGGGAAGCCGGTGTTGACAGCGCATTCAGCATGCTCAGTCTTGAACAGAAAGGTGAAGACTTGTTCCTGTCGGAAACCTCAAATCGCATAAGCCTTATAGAGTTTATAGAAAAACTCAAGGCACAGGGCATTCCTTCGAGCAGGGGTTTCAGGTCCGGGAAAGCCAAGCTTGCCGGTCTTTCGGGGCTGGATGTTTCGGACAGGGACGCTGTCGTGGCGTATGTCGAAGATTTATTCACGGGTCCTTGGACGGCAATAAAAACCTTCTTGGGAGTTACTGTCAAAGAAAAGACAATACTGGACAGGCTTCAGACAATAGTCGCAGGTGGTGTTGAGGTAAGAAACGTTTTGTTGTTATACAGTCCCGAGTTAGCGGGTGCGATAGTTGCCGATGAAACCAGGGACGTTGACGTGGTCCTCGCGGAGCTTGAGGCGCAGGTATCCGAGACCGAGGCGGCCGACGGTGCCGCGCTCGACACGCAGGTCAAACAGCTTGCGGCGATAGCTTCCATAAGAGGGACATTAAGCGCACGGGCCGTGGATAAGCTCAGAAAAGCGGCGGCGAATACAAGGAACACCGCCGAACAGAGAAAGGCGGCCATAAACGCGCTCGCGGCTGTGGCAAAGAGCAAGAAGGCGGAAGCCGCCGCAAGACGGCTTGCCGTCGACGCCCTCGGCGCGGTCGTACCGCAGGCCGAGAAAGCCGACGCGGTAGCCGCGGAGATAGCCAAAGCGGCGAAACCCGAAGAAGCAAAAGACGAGGCAGCGGAACTTGCCAAGAAGCAGTGGCAGGAAATACTTGACTCGCTCGACGCAGGCGCCCCGGTAACGAAAAAACCGCGCATGGGCAAGCATATATTCAACGTGTCTCTTGCGATAGGCATAGGAATTGCCGTCCTCGTGTTCGGCGCGCCCGTCTGGGTGGCCGGAGCCGCGTTGAGTATATCAATGCTTATAAACATGGACATCAAAAATATGATGAAAGGCGCGGCTGAAGCCAGAGCCAAGGGAGCCGGAATCAAAGGCATACTCAAACAGCAGTTTTCCCAGCAGCAGAAGGGCCTCGGGCTCACCGGGCTTGCGCTGCCCATTTCCTACCTTGTGGGTCTGCCTTTCACGGTCGTTTCGTTGTTCATTACGGGAGTTACTTCGCTCAAGCCCGGCATAACCTGGCTGACCACCAAAACCGAGAAGCAGGACGTCAACGCCGATATGAAAATACTGTCCGCAATGCTGGCCAAAGGCTACAGCCCGAGAAAGACCGGCGCGGCGGAACTCAAAGATCTTATCGACGGTTTGATGGCAAACTTCCCCGATATGACGAACTGGGCGGGCCTGGGGCTCGGCGACATAATCGGAATGCTCGCGGACGGCAGAGGGTTTGAGCTGATAACAAAACTCGGCAAGAACGTTGATCCTAAACTTGTTATGGCGGCGCAGCGTTTCGCTCAGCTGGCAAGGGAACGCACGAAGGCCGGGCCTTCCGAGGAAGAGATAGAGGCTACCGCCGAGCAGATTGCCAAGGCGCGCGGTGTGCCTATGGAAACAGCCCGACTGATGGCCAAGGCATTCATAGAACAGAAGGCGGCCGAAAACGCCGTGTCAAGCATAACAATGGGCGACATCGCCGTCGTGGCGGCATCGGTGTTCGGCACGAAACCCGGGACCTCGGAGCCGACGGATGAAGCCGTACGGCTTGCGGTCATTGCCTTCAATCCGGGTTTCAGCCCCGACGTTGCGGTGCGCAACCGCGATTCAGTGGCAAGGATGCTCGGCGCCGAAAGCGCGGCGGCCCTGCCCGTGGCGCAGATAGCGTCGGCGGGTTTCACGTCTGCGGATTTCGTCGCGGACCAGGTTCTTTCTAATATAAGGAGCGAGAGGACGGAAGCGTTGACAGCCCAGATAAAGGCGTCGCTCGAGCAGCAGGCCGAGAAAGCCAAGGCGGAAGGCAAAGAGCCGATGAGCGCCGAACAGATGGAGCAGGAAGCCGCTCAGAAAGCTGATGAACAGTTCGATTACACGTACGCCGACATACTCGAAGCGGCTAAGGCCTCCGGCAAGCGGCCGGAAGAGATACTTAACAACAGGATATTCAGGTTGAGCGATGAACAGAAAAAGACAATGCTCGCCAACGCGGCCGCGCTTGGCAGGTTCATAGAAGCGGACCAGCTTTCCCTGGGAATGCTGGCGGAGGAAGGTTTTGCGGGCCTTATAGGAAAAGCCGACGATGCGGCCAGGGCGGCGGTAAGGGCCGGAAACAGCAGGGCCGAAATCGCCAACCGCGCCTCAAGGCTCGCGGCTTTCGCCGTTGCCAACTGCGGCGAAGATATAGATGTCAACAAACTAGCTAAACTTGTTGACGAGGTGGGTGCCCTCATAGCCAAGCCCGACGGTGAGAGATTGTCGCTTGCCGACGCGGCCGGCGTGCTGGGCCTAAAGGGGATTTTCGCGCCGCGTTCGAGCATAAAAGCGGTTCCGATGAACGCTAAGAACAGGGCGGCGCTTGAAGCGTTGAGAAACGAACTCATAGGGCTTCTCTCCAATCCCGCGGCAAGGTCGGTCGCGGCAGGTCTGTCAAAGAACGGCGAAAACGCCGCTCTTCTGTACGGCCTGCTCAATATGGGGGAAGTGAAGGACGTCATCGACCGGCTCACGGTTCTTTCAGGCACGGGTAATAACGCTCAGGTAGTTATCAGTCTCGCGCGCCTTTCATTCTACGGGCTTAACGCGCCGATAGTCAGCTATCTTACCGGCAAAATGAGCTATTCTGAGTTCGCGATGATTACCATCGGCCTTTCGGACGGGATAGCCAGGGAAAACAAGCAGCGGGCGTTCGCCACGCTTTCAAAGATGGACAAGGGGCTGTTCGCCGGCGTCGATTCAGGCGACAGGGATGCGCTCGCGGAGGCCGTCGGCAGGATAATTGGCCGCTACGGGCTTGTCGGCAAAGCGAGCGTCAAATCCGTCGCCGCCGAGATAGCCGAAATCATAGCAAACGACGGTTCGATAAAGGATATAGCCGCGGTGTTCAAGAACGCAAATGCGGCGGCCGACAGGGACGCCCTCGTGGCGCAGATAACAGGGCTCTTGGCTCCGGAGGACCCGCAGAACCTCGCGGTCGGCCTCGCGGACGCCATAATGTATCCTGAAAACGGTTTTAACCTGCTCGCGGAAGCGATACGGGCGATGGGCGTCGATAAATTCAGCGCCATAGCCGGCAAGATTATCACTCCCGAGCTGGCGCAGATGATAGGAGTTGAGAGGGTGATACAGGCGGCCACCGACATTGAGCGCGTTGTTTCCGAAATAGGCGCTGTGCCCTCCGAAGAGGACGTGCTTGAGATAGCGCCGGAAGAACTTGAACTTCTGCCGGAAGTGCCTGCGGCGCCTGCCGTGCCGGCAGTGCCCGTGGCTCCTGTTGTCGCGCAGGCTCCGAGGAAAACCATGTCGGAGCTTACAGCTGCCGACGATGTTGCCTGGCTGAACAGGCGTGCGGATGAGATAACGAGCGATAGAGCGGATGCGTTCAGGAACCTTACGGTCCGGGCGGCCATTGACCGGCTGTCCGACGCGTTCGGTATACAGGCCTCCGCCAATCCTTCAATAGGTATTAGTGAGATTAAGGGAAGGGTGAAGATCGGACAGCTCGGCATGGGGACAGGCGAGCGGCTTAAGATGATGATCTATAACGTGACGGGCAATGACCTGTCTCACGAGCAGATACAAAGGCTTACCTACGCCGAGCTTGAAGGCCTCCTGAACAACGGGGTAGACTTCGGCGCGCCCGCGACGCTGGCAAGGGCGCGGCAGGCCGAAGAGGCAACCGCGAGGGTGGCGGCGCTTGAAGCGCAGCTTGCCCGCGAGCAGGCGGAAGCCGAGAGAGCCGCAAAAGGAGCGCCCGCTGTAGCTGCAGAGGCCGCCGCGCCGGCTCCGAGACTTGAAAGAGCGCTTGACATATACGGCAACGAGGTTGAGCTCGCGTCGGAAACAAGGGTGGCCGACGGCGGCGAGGTTGTGTCGTACTTCAAGGTCGACGATAAGGGGAACAGGCAGCCCGTCGTGCTCGTCGAAACCGACGAGGGGCCGCGCGCGTACACGCCGCAGCAGCTAGTTTCGGCGAGGGTAAACGATGCGCTCACGCAGAAGATAGCGCGGGCGATAGCGACCGAACGCGACGACGCGGTGCTCGCACAGCTTCAGGCCGCAAAGATGGTAATAGACACGCTAAGGGGCAGGCAGATAGTCAACTGCGCGGTCCAGGCCGTGGCTAATATAGTGCTCGGCACCGATGACCTTGACGAGATAACGGCGAACCCGCTGATGATGACCATAATGATGTCGTTCGTGCCCACGATGTACTGGGTGGACGTCATAAACAGGCGCGTGACAGGCGACATCGCGGTCAAGGGAGTGCCCGAGCTCAGTATGGCCGCCTTGAAGGAAGGCATAGCCAAAGCAAGGGAGGCAATGGGTTACGGAAGCGACATGCAGGGCGCGAGAGTTTCGGGCCCGCAGGACCTTCTTACCATATTCAACAGCAACGGCAACAGGCCGATGATACTGCACCTGAGCAACGGCAGCATAGGGCATTTCGTCGTAGTTGACGACGTGTCGTCCAGGATGACTGTCGACGGGGAAAAGATCGTCATAAGATACACGATGGACAACAGGAGCCACACGCTTTCGTACAATATGATAAGGGACGACGGCGTGCGCGTCCGCGGTTTCGACGACAAGTTCAAATTCACGGATTTCATACTTGCCGACCTTCCTGAAGGCGTGAAGGGTTCCCAGCTTTCAATGGAGCAGATGGCAGCCGCGATGGGAGGAGCTACGTTAATGAGCGATGTTGCGCTTGCAACGATAAGGGGAGGCGCCCTCGGAGTGCTGCCCAAAGCAGCGGCCGCAAGGCCCGCGACGACCGCAGGCGACATAACCGCAATGGTGCGCGAGAGCCAGACGGGTTTCATGGCGCCCAAGGACCTCAATCCGGTGATAGGCCTGGTGTTCAGGATATGCGAGAACAGGTCGGACCTGTATAAGGAACTCGGCATTGAGCCCGGCGAATACAACAGGGCGTCCGATCCGGAGTTCGTGATCTCCAAGTACAAAATGCAGGTCGAGCTCACGAACGCGCTTGCGGGACAGGGCCTTATGAACGAGTCCGCGCGGCGCATACAGCTGGCCCTGCTTGCGGTTGAAAGGGATATACTGATGGTCAACGGCGCCATTGCCGAGTTCGATACGCTTGCCCGGGACTATAACAGCGGAGAGAGGGTCAATATTCAGGCGCTTTCGGACATTCTTTACAGCGGCACAAGGACGCCTGAATACCAAGGCAAACTGGCAGAAATGATGAGGGTTATAAAACCCGCCGCGGTACAGGCGGCAGCCGAAAAAGCGCCTGAAACACCAGTTGAAGAAGTAGTTGATTTAACAAGGGCTTTTGATGAAATACGGGCTGAGGTTGAGAGGGAAAGGACAATGGGCGAGAGGTTCGAAAGAGTGCTTACCGCCATAGGCATAGGCCCGAGGACCCTTGATGACGATATCAAGAGCGTGTATGACGATTTCGAGTTCAGGGGCACCATAATCGAGAAGAAGGGCTCCAAGCTCGTAAGCCCGCTTGGCGCAAGGGCGATGATAGGCGCAGCCTAAAAGCGGTAATGAGTGATGAGGAATGGGTAATGAGAGTAAAAACGCACCACAAACGCGGTTTTAAGGCACACTCATTACTCAAAACTCATTACACATTACTGGTTTTGAGGGTTTCACAAATATTTCACGGGTTTTTTGGGAATTTTTCAATATGAAGGTATAGAATACTTGTGCCAAAAACGAGTGTTTTTTCCTTGACAAAAGGCACATTATATTCTATATATTAATGAAGCATTTTGAGAGACGGGGAAAAATGCGTAAATCACACAACCTACTGACGCAGGTTTTACCTTCGGGAACCGTGCTGAACAGGTTCCTCGCGGGTTTTATTTTTCTCTGCATAGCGGTCAACGGGCTCGTGCCGAGATTCGCGATGAATTCGCAGGACGCCGAAACGCTCTCGAAAATCATGCAGAACCAGTCGGTGCTGCTCAGCTTTTTCTCCTTCTCGACCCTGCCCGTAAAGATAGTAAACGAGCTTATGGCCCAGAACATGGGCGTTAAAACCTCTGCGGATAAAAACATCCCGGCCAAAGACGCGAAAAACACCGCCAACACATCGACCGATTATTCACTGACCGGCGCGGACATAAGGACGAACTCGAGGATCATCTCGAACCTGCGTTCGGCCGATCTTGCGGCGAAATTCGTATCGTCTGCCGCGATATCCCTGAAAGAAGCACCCCGGATAGCCGAGAGTTCGTGCCTTCCGGGGGGAACGTGCGCCCTTTTGATGCTTATGATGTTCTTTTTAATACTTGCAAGGAGTGCTCTGCCCGCTGACGCTTCGATCATGTTCTATATAGGGAAAAAAATATCCCGACTTGCAACGACAAGTCGGGATTTTTATTTGTCTATAACCATAATAAACGCCGTACAAGGGAGAGTGTAATGAAAGCACTAATTCAAGACCGTCTGACGCGGTTGCTGGTCGGCTCGGTAATGGGAACGTACTGGTGGTTCGCGAACCTGAACCTCGTGAAAGCCGTTTCGCTTGTCACGCTCGTCTGTTTCGTGCTGACGTCAACTGGTATCTCACAGGCGTACTCCGCCATACAAGAGTCAAAACGCGACACGAAGCAGTTCAAACGGCTTTTTGAGGATCTCGACATCCCCCACACGGTCGCCAGGATAACCGAAGCCAGGTACTTTGGTTCTAAGGACGTTGTCATAAACATTCAGGACCTCCACTGCCATCCGGAAGTCCAGAGAAACATCTCGAAAACGCTCTCCATACTCGACGGAAAATACGATTTAAAAAACATCTACCTTGAAGGCGCATTCGGCAAGGTCAGTACCGAATGGCTCTGCGGCATAAAGGACAAGAAGGTAAAACAGGAAATCGTCGACGCGCTCGTCGATGAAGGCAAGCTTACCGGCGTGGAATGCTATTCGGTGATATCGGACAGGCCGAACGCCATTCTCGGCATCGAGGACGAGGCGCTGTACAAGACCAATTTCGTCCGCCTGAACAAGATCCTCGAAAACAAGGACGAAGTAGGCAAACTGCTTGAAAGCGTGTCGTCCGATATGAAGAAGCTCGCGGCTAATTATTACAACCGAAAGCAGAAAAAGCTCGATAGGACCGTCGAAGAGTACCGCTCCGGCAAGCTCGAATCAAGGAAGTTCTACAAGCTGATAAGGAAGTATTCGGGCGAGATGGACATAGACATAAACGCCTACGACGCGATCGCCGGTTATTTATCCCTGATGGAAATGGAAAAGCAGATCAACTACAAGCGCGTGGCTTCCGAGCTTTCGCAGTTCGTGGGTGTGCTAAAACAGAAGCTTCCCTTCAACGCGTTCAACTACCTTCTGGAAAAGACCGACAATTTCGCGAGCGTCGACAAGCTCTACATTTACCTTGCCAAGATCACAAAGGAATACAACCTGGGGATCTCGGCGAACTTCCCGGAGCTTGCCCGTTTCTTTGACTACATCGAAAAGAGCAAGAACGTGAACCCCGTGGACCTCGTCGTCCAGGAAAAAAGGATAATAAACGCCATACACTACAAACTTTCCGAGAACGAGTCCCAGAGGGAAGCGGTCTTCATGATAGGGATGTTCGACTACTTCGTGGACTACTTCGAGAACAAGATATCGGCCGACGACTACGGTTTCTTCACGGCCAACGCCGAAAAATTCCGCCTTCTGTGGGTCAAATACACCAACAACGACAGCATAACGCTTTTTGACAAGCACTACGCCCTGTTTTCGGATTTCTACAGGGCTAACGTGAGAAGGAACAGCGTTTTTGTGAGGAACATTTTAGGATCGAGGCCGGAACGCGGCAGCGTGGACGCCAACGCCGTGATTGACAACGCGGCCAGGACCGTAGCCTGCCTTGAGGATTCAAGGGTGAAAGTGGTCGTCACCGGAGGTTTCCATACCGAAGGCCTCTCAAAACTCCTTGCCGAGAATAGAATATCGTACCTGATACTGACGCCCAACGTGACCGAAGACACGAAATTCGCGGAAGAGGTGTACGCGAAGCTCGCCAGGCAGCAGAAAAAGATAATGACGCAGGCTTTCGCGCTTCTTGCCCTGTCGCTTCAGGGGAAACCGGAGCAGTTGAAGGCCGTTACGGAAGCCGTTATAGCGCAAAAAGGGATCAATACCGGCAAGCAGCTTGAAACGGCGATAAACAGCGCCCTGAAAGGCGCGGGCGTGGATAATGTGTCTTTCAGCATAGACGGCGCCGATAATAACCCCATAATCACGGTGACGCAAGGCGTTACGCAGGCCAAATATAAAGTAGTTGATGGAAAACCGGTCAGCCTTGACGCTGACGCTCCTGCGGTTGAAACCAAAAAGATGTCGGCCGCCAACCGTCTCGGCGTGACTGCCGGCCTCGCGGGCACCGCGGCGGTCCTTGGGGCAATCGTATCTCTTTCGTTCATCGGCGCGGGGGTTGGTTTCGCGATAGGCCTTCTTGCTTCGATAGTTTTTATAATCGAGCGCTATCACATAAAGAATACCCGTCCGACCAGGATGACAAGAGACGGAATGAACAAAGTAGCCGAGCAGGCGAGAGCCGCGGTCGGGGCGGATGTCGCCGAGCTCACCAACGACATAAACGTGCCCGCGAAGGTTGACGGCACGAAGATACTTGTCAATGCCGGCCTTTTCAACGCCCTGCCCGACTGGCTTAAAACCATTATTGTTAACCACGAAAAACGCCACATTGCCCTCGCTAAGAAGAACTCCTGGCTCCTCAACCACCCCTGGATAGAAGAATTTTACGTTTCAATAGGCGACATCGCCGACGCCGTCAACATGCTCGTCCACGGCACGCCGGTGGCGAAAGCGGAGCTCCAGCCCGAAGTCACGGCGAAGATGACAAGTAAAGAAGAAGCGCGCAGACAGAAAGCCGATGCAGAACGGACAGAACAGCCCGCACAGCCGCGCGTGAAATCGGCCGCACAGGAAGCAAAACCGGTGAAAGCCGAGAAAGTCGTAAAGAAGACCTCCGAATCGCTCATTAATAAAATCACGTGGGTCGTAGGCGTGGTCGTACCGCTTTCGATAGCAGGCATAGTCGTCCTTACCTTCATAGGGAAGGCCGTTCTTGTCGCGCCGGTATTCTTCAGCGTCATAGGCATTGCGGCGGCAGTGAAGGTATTCATTATGTCCCGCTCCGAGGGTGGAATTGCCGATTCGATGGCGCGCCTTTCGATAAGCGTGCGCCACCTTTTGGGTTCTTCCAAAGCCAACGAAGACGCCAAGGCGTATGTCCTGAATAAATACGCGGGGCTGGCAAAGGAAGGGATGTCCATAGAAGACGTGATAAAGGACTCGCTTAGAAAACAGGGTGAGAACGAGGGCACTATAGCCAATCTCTTCGGCAACGGGACCAACTGGTGGCTCGTATTCAGGCGGCTTGAGCGGGCGAACTTCAACTATTTCGTGCGCAGCCGTTACGGCGAAAAGATTGAAAAGCTCGACGCGATGAAGGCTTTCAAGGAAGCTTTCGCTGACGCGAAGCAAAAACAGCTCGCCAAGGCCGGAAAAACGATAGGCATAACCGTCCTTGTAACGGCGCTGGGCGGAATGGCCCTTCATCTCTTTCACGGGTTTTACCTGAGGCACGTGTTCTCGGCCATTTCATACCACTGGTTCGGGGCAAACAGAAACAATTACCTTGACGCTCCCGTAGTTGCCAACAACATCAGGGATGAGATGCAGGGACAGAGGCGCCAGTCCGGCATAGCGCGCAAGGCAAAGGAGCTTTTCGGCGGTCTGGAATCCATATCAAACGTCCTTCTCGTGACAGCGCACCTCAGGTTCCTCAAGGAAAGGGCGAGCCTTTTCATAGCAAGCACGATAATCGCAGGGACAATCATAAAATTTGCCGTGGCGGCGCCGATAATCCTTGTTCCGATAGCGATCGCCTACATTTACATAACGTATAAATGGGCGCCCGCGAAGCCGCAACTGGCCAAAACCGGAGAGCAGGCTGAGCGGCAGTATCAAGCCATGCTCAAGGCGCACAAGAGGGCCGTCGTTTGGCACGTGGCGCGGATGTCGCTTCTTCCGGCGGCGCTCATAGCCCTGTACTTCGTGGCCGGGCCGGGCCTGCTCGGGATGAACGTGCTGATGCCCTTCATTTCGGAAGGGGCGGCCCTGTGGATGTTTACCACGCCGGTTTTCGGCACCCTGTTTCAGAGCCTCACGGTCCACGCTATGCTCAGCCCGCTCATCACCGTCGCCGTAAGAAGCTTCTGGCGGATGACAAGGGACAAGAGAAACCAGCTGCTTGACGAGCAGGATCTCGGTCTTGAAGGCGCTATGGCCGAAAAACAATTCGCGAAATACGATAAAAAGACAAAAAAGACGGTCTATGTCAAGAGCTTTGAAACCGAATCAAACGCAGTAGCCGAGGCGCCGGAAAAACACGGTTATATGCCCGTTAAAGGCTTCCTTGACAAGAACGGCCAATTCATCCAGTGGTCGTGGGACGGCGCGACCCTGATAGCTTTTCTCGAAGTCCAGCTTGCCAATGACAAGCTTTCAGTAGAACAGAAAAACGCCGTTATCACCGTCATATCAGCCGCGCTGAGGCACGACGAATGGAAAGCTTCCAATTACCGGATTGTCCGCGCCGACGGCGTGCAGAAAGACCAGATAAGGGCGCTCCTGACGCAGCTCAACCCCAACGCCCCGCCGTTCGAAGCGCAGGACAAGGTAGCGGAGATCAGCGAAATCGTCAAAGACGCCAGAAAAGGAGCGAGGGCCCAGGTCATAAACAGTTCGGCTTTCTGGCGGGGCCTTGTAACGGGCTGGTTCTCGATGTGGTTCGTCAACACGGAAATTTCAATAGTGCTCGGCCAGATGGGCTTTTTTGACAACATAGTTTCAAAAATATTCGGCATCGAGTTCCACGTTCTCGGCCAGCTCGGACAGACCATAGAAGGCGCCCACGCCGAACAGGGGCACGGCGTGGCCTCGACCGGAGTAAGGTTGTTCTCCGAAGACGATTTCTTCGGCCGGTTTGCCGCACGCGGAGGAATGCTCGGGTCATTCAATACCCTTGTGAGCGATTTCAGCATGTGGTTCGACGGCGTGCCGGTAGTCGGAGACGTGCAGTCATACGTGATGCATTCGCCGGAAATCCTTTCCGGCATATGGAACGGAGAGATAGTCTATGCCGCGCAGGACGCGGACGGCAGGCCCATCGAGTCCAGGGTAAAGATAGCAACCTGGCGCGACGCCTTCAGGCAGGTCAGGGCGCACGACAAGACCGTAAAAGCGCAAAATGCCTTTAACCAGCGTATGGAAAGAGTGCGCGAAAGGACGGTCGAGACTTTCGTGGGTCCCAAGGAAGAAAAGGGCGTGACACTCGTGGCATCGGTCAGGCAGAGCATTTCGGCGGTTCTCAACACCAGCATCTTCCCGGTGGCCAGAGCCGACGTCGCCGCCAAAGAAAAGGCGGCGGTGCCCGCAGAAACGCCCATAACGCGGTTGGCTCCCGAGGCGACCGCGGCTCCGGTTGCGGCGCCGGTCATATCGGCGGTGCCGGCCGTGAAGGTGGCCCGCGATGCGGCCGAAAGAATAGTGAAGCCGGCAGTATCGCGCGAAAGGGAAAGGGAGCGTGCAAGGGCGGTTGTCCCCGAAAGGGAAAGGACGTTCGAAGAAAAGATATCCGATTCCGTTTATGACGGCCGCGGCAGGACAGGGCTCGTCAGGAGCTATGACGTGCCGGAATCCGATTCCCTGCGCAATTTCGGCAACACGTACGACCAGTCCCTGGCGGTGATGGACGCGCTTTCCCGCGGCGACGGGGAAACGGCGAGGAAAATACTCGAATTCTATTATTACCATTTCGCGGCCGACGGCAGGATATTCACCGCTTACGACGTGGGCACGGGAAAACCGGCCGAGTACCTTGAAAAAACCGGCGAGATAGCGTGGATAGGAATGGCGGCTGCGCAGTATGAGGCCGTTACCGGCGACAGGCAGTTCAGCGAGTTTACCGGCGACGTCGCGGATTACCTGCTCAAGTTCCGTTCGGACGATGGAAGCATAAGGGCCGGCGAAGGGTTGAAGGGCAATTTCACCGAACATAATATAAGCGCCTATTCGTTTTTCAACATGCTTGCCGAGCAGACCGGAGAGAAAAAGTACGAAGAAGCCAGGGACAGGATAGGGCAGTGGCTCAGGCACAACGCGTATAACGCGCAGGAAGGAAGATTTAACAGGGGCGCCGGCGACACGGCGTTTGCCACCGACACGCATTCGTGGGGAGCGCTCGCGCTAGGCGACCTTCTAAGCGGGGAGCAGAGGAGCGGGCTCGTGAAGTACGCTGATGAAAAAGCCGGCACCGAAGTGGGTTTCGATTTCACGGATAGAAAAGAGGCGACCTGGTGGGAAGGCTCGATGCAGATGGCCCTCGCCATCAGGGAACTGGGCGACAACGCGAGAGCCGACGAGCTCATAAGCAAGCTTGAAGGTTTTTCTGGCTCGACCGGCGGGATGATACCCTACGCCGACCGCGACATAGACACCACGCACGGAATAGACGCGACCGACAACCCGTCGCTCGCTTCAAGTGTCTGGTACCATTTTGCGAAGGAAAACGTCAACCCGTTCAGGCTCGGCATATCGGACGCCGCGAAGGCGAGGTTCGCCGAAACCCGGCCCGCGGAGGCCGAAACGGCGGAAACGGTTTCGCCGGCCGAAACGGCGGCCGCTCCCGCGCCGCGGAACACCCTGATAAACAGGGATGTCGTAGCAAACATAAAGGGCAACATGCGCGAGCTGTTCGGCACGGGAGCCGGCTACGGCGTTCTCGTCAACGAATCCGATTTCTCAAGGATACAGAATTTTTATTCCTATGACGACGTCCTCAATTTCGTCGAAGGCAAGACGATAAAGTATTATGAGCTTTCCGTTGACGCCAGGGGACAGAGAGTGAAAGGCGCTGAGATAAGTGACATTGACGCCTACCAGCGCGACCCGAAAAAGGGCACGAGCTTCGTGGTCGAGATCTCCTGGAACGAGGACGGAGAGGAAAGAAGCGGCATATTCCTCGGAGGGATAAGGCTCCTAACGGAAAGGTCAAGGATACTGACCCCCGAAGACGCCGAAAGAGAAAAAGACAAGCTTGCCTACGTGACCGCGGGCATCGCGGCGGTGGACGCCATATACAAGGTTTTCGGAAGGGCCACGGGCGTGGATTTCATGCAGGAGATGTCGGTAAATATTGCCGAACGCCTGATGACGCCGGCCGAACGCGCCGAAGTTTACAAGAAATACGGCATGTTCGTGGATAAGCTCGAGATGATAGACCGCGTCAAGGAACTGCCCGTGTCGTATTCGGGCGACGCGACCCAGTACGGAAGGTTATACATCTACGACTTTGCCACGAGCCTCAGCAACTACGCGAAAGCCGACCCCGCCAGAGCAGCCGAGATGATAAGAGCCTTCACGGCGGTTTTCGGCGACGGAAGCGACGGCTACTTCACCGCATACAACCTGTCGGAGCTGTCCGAAGCCGAACGAATGAAAATGGCCGGCCCCCTCGTGCACGTGATAATCGCGATATCCAATTACGAGCAGAACAGGGGCTCAAACGAGTCCTACGCGCATATAGCCAAAAACATCGAACAGTATTTGACGGAGAACTTCTGGGTGGACAACGCCGACGGCTCGGCGGTTTTCAGGGTCTCCGACGACGCCGAAGAGCTCGCCTACCAGAAGGTATCGACGGAACACCTCATATCCGGCTACGCGGCCTACGAGTGGCTGCACAAGATAACCGGAGACGAATCGTACCTCGTGAAACGGGACAAGCTTTTCGAGTCCATAAAGAAAGCCTACGACCCGAAGAAAGGGTACTTCAATTCCGGTTATGACCTCGTGACCGGCGAAATAGAAGCGCAGACGGCTTCCGACCTCTGGGCGATGGCCGTGCTCATTCTCGGAGACAGGGTCAACGAGATACATCCGGACCATCCCAACCTCGCAAAAGAGCTCGTCGAGTACGCCAAGAAGAATTTCAGCATAAAGACCGATTACGAGCATCCGAAAAAGGGCAAGATACAGATAAGGACCATCATAGCTTTCGGAGACTATTCGAAACGCCTTGAGCTCGGAAGTTTCGAGTGGTCGGCAATGGCCGTGCTCGCGGCGCGGCGCGCAGGCGACGTCAAGTTCGCCGAGGAACTGAGGAACTCCATCGAGGTCGCCTCGGACGACGGCATACTGCCCTACGGCACGAGGGAAAACATACCCACGGGTTTCTCCGGCATACGCACGGCAAGGGGCGACGCTATTATTTCCTCGTTGTGGTTCGCGATGGCCAACAAGGATTTCAACCCGCTTTCCGTGGCCGAATCGAGCCCAGATCAGGATTTTGTCAGCAGTGAAGAGCTTAAGAAAATGGAAGAACGTTTCGTGCACTCCGAACTCGAGTACCGCGAGATGAACCTTGAGTCGATAGTACAGGCGGACGAAGAGAACAAGCTCTTTCTTAAAAAACGCATCGACCTTCTTCAGGACACTCTTTCAAGGACGAAAGACCCCGAAATGCGCAAGCTCCTCACCGTTTACATAAACATAGGCAACTACCTCTACAACGCGGTCTACGAAGGAAAACTGAGCCAGCTGGGTGTCGGAGGCGATTTAGGCAAGCTCGGTATCGGCCTCGGAGTGGGCG
Source organism: Endomicrobiales bacterium (assembly GCA_016930715.1). GTDB lineage: Bacteria > Elusimicrobiota > Endomicrobiia > Endomicrobiales > JAFGGC01 > JAFGGC01. The sequence goes on along the minus strand of JAFGGC010000001.1, from coordinate 48,287 downwards.
GCAAGTACGGCGCCTGGATAAACCTTGCCAACGCCACGAGAGGCCTCGTCGACGAGATAAGAAAAGGCGATGCAGAAGTCATTCAAAGCGCGGGTTTCTTCTCGAAGGCGATGCGGCTCACCAACATCGCCCTTGCGGTGGCTGATTCCGCGGCTGACATATATTCCGCGCCCAAGATGGCGGAGCTTCAGGAAAGAGGCGGAGTGCTTTTCACGGACAAGGGCAACATTGTCAGAAGGGCCATAGGCATAAAACTGCCCAAAGGCGTATATAACTATGAGTACGACGAAAACGGTGAACTCATCCCTACGAAAAACGCGAAACCGGAGACCGTGCGTCTCATCAACATCGACCTTCCATATGAAAGGGTAAGCAAGTTCATTCTCGGCAACATAAGCAGGCTGTTCGGCGCCCACAAGGAAAACTTCGACGCCATAGTCTACCTGGGCGAGACGCACAGGATGGCGTTCAAGGAGGCGCTCGAGTCGGCGGCGTCAGACGACCCGCGTTTCGCCTTTTTCGCCCTCAGGCGCGGCGAGTACCAGTACATAATCAAAAGAGACATGGAGTCAATGGAAGAAAAAACCGTTGACGGCAAAAAGGTAAGGACATATAAAGACGTCATCATATCGGAACAGCTGATGTTCCCCAAGGACGAGAGGGGCAATGTCATAACCCGCAGGTTCCTCGACAGAGTGGGCTGGTGGCAGGAAGACGGCGGCATGGTCGCGCTTCCCACGATACTTCAGATAGACAACCTGAGCGAGATAAAACGCGCGGTCGAGCACAGCGACTGGGGCGGTGAGATAGACCCTTCGACGGGCCGGGTGCAGCTGTACGACGACGTCTCGCGGATACCGGCTACGGTTTACACGAAATACGGCGCGCGTATGAACCCGTACACCGGCGACCACATGATATCCTCAATGAAGTTCGCGCTGATGCGCTACGGGATGGAATACCGTGATCCGAAGACGGGTGCCAAGCTCGACGACGGCAAGGAGCACGCATTCACGGTTGTGCTGACAGAAACCGGCAAAGCTGACAGCCTTGAAGGCAAAAAGAGGACGATAGAGATAGTGGTTGACAGGGAAGTGGACGCCAGTGCCCTCGGAAAAGGCAAGAGGATAGTTTTTGACGGAAAGATGAGGATACCGCGGGCCATCGCCTACAGCACCAACCCCGGCGTCGCCCCGACTAGGCTCATATACGACCTTGACACGGTAAAGAAACCCTACGTGGTCGGCGATCCCTTCGGGACAAGGCCCGGAAGAAAGGCGATAACCGAAATAACCTATGACAACGGCAATAGAATAACGCTTCCCGAAGGCACGATGCTGTCCTTCGAGAACGGCGTCCCGCTGATACTCGAATTTGCCAACAACCCGATGACTGACCGAGGCGCGAGGGTCGAAAGCGGCCTCGGTGAGGAACTGAACATCCTCCCGTTCGCGCCCGGCGAGACGATAACGGTACCGGACGAAGCGGTAGCGGGTGAGGCGCCGGTCTTCGCGCCGGTTGAACGCGGGCTTGCCGCCGAGAGACAAGCCGAGGCGCGCAGGGAACGCGAAGCGGAAGCGCCCGCGAGGGATTTCAAGTCTGAAGCGCGTTCAAGAGAAGAGGTAGCCAGGGAGTTCCAGCGGCTGATAGCCGACCTGAGGCGCACGACGAAGGACAAGAAGGCAATCGCGGAACTGAACGCCATAGTCAGGGAAATGAGCAGGCCCATCGAGGAAGTCAATGTCGAATCGCTCAGGCAGATGTTTAGTGCCCTCGCAAAGTCCGAATACTGGGCGGCGTCGTTTGAATCAAGGCGGGCCAAGATAGAAGAAATGAAGCTAAAGGGAGACGCGGTAAGAAGAATAGTCTATAAAGACGGTAGCGTGGATGGCGATGAAATGGTGGACCTTGATAAAAACGGAAAACCCAAGCCGATCGATCTTAAGAAATCCGGCACGATAGGCAGATACATACATCAGATAGCCAGCGCGAGGTACGAGCTTGCCGCACTGGAAAGAGAAATAGCAAACCTCAGGGAAAGCATTCCGGCGACCGAGAAAGAGATGAAAGCCGAAAGGAATCCGCAGAAGAGGGACGCGTATCGAAAAACAATTGACACGCTGAATGAATTGCTTGCGGAGAAAACAAAACAGGTGCCCTCTCAAAGAAAAGAGATTGCTTCCCTCGTCAACAAGCACAGGGAGGCCGAACAGAAATTCCGTTCGATAAGCAGCAACCTCGACACGATGATCCAGGAAAACGAGAGCGACGCCCAGTCGGCCGCCAAGCGCATAGGGCTTCTGCAGGCGCTGCTCCCGAGGATTGAGACCTTGCAGGCGCGGCAGGCCGAGGCGGCGAAGACGGCAAAAGCCGCCCCGCCGGAGATACCGGCGGACAAGGCCCGCAGGGAAACCACAACGCCGCCGCCGGAAGAAGTCAAGCGCGGCCTCGTGACCGGCGAGAAAGGCCGCCTGTACTCCGAATACTGGAAGCTTATCGGCGAGCTGAGGAGCGTGGCAAAAACGACCCAGGCGCGTGCCGCCCTCGAAGAGATGATGAGGCAGATAGGCAGGACCACGTTCAACAGGGAACAGGTGAGACAGCGCCTTGACGCCATATTCGGCGCCGATTTCTGGTCGCAGCAGTTCAGCGTTGAAATAGAGCCCCTGAGAGGCGAGCAGGCCGGTATGGAGAGGATAGTCTATCTCGACGATCAGGACGGGGACGGACAACCCGACGTGGACACGGACGGCAGGCCTGACGTGGACGAGGCCACCGGCAGGCCCAGGCCGATAAACGTCAGCGAAACCGGCGCCATAGGCAGGTATCGCTACGAGGTAGCAAACGCCGAATACGGCGTAAGATTGATTAACGAAAGAATAAGCGATATACAGGAAAGAATACGGGATTTCGAGTCGAGGCTTGCAGCCGCCACTAACGAAGTCACCAGGGACTACTACAGGGAAAGACTCGCGGGCCTCAATCAGCAGCTTGCGGATACTCAGGCCGAGCTTCAGGCAGCCAACGGTTACCTCGGCAGGTTGAACAATCCGTCGGGCTGGACCGATGGCGCTCCGGATTTCGTCCAAAACTACAACCTTTCCCAGGCCCGCGCCGCGGAAATCTCGTCAATGATTGCCATCCTTGACGACCCGGCGGCGTTCACCACCAACCTGCCCCGGACAATGGAAGCGTGGAACGAGTTCGCGAGGTCCCAGTCCGACCCCGAAAGGGCGAGGCAGGGCCTGCAGTACTTCATTGACCTGCAGAAGCGGCTTCAGGACTACATAACGGATCCCGACGGCGAAGAAGGACCGCGTCTCAGCCCGCTTGAGCAGGAAATCCGTGAAGCCGAGAACTGGCTTGGCACGCTTGAAGGCGAATTGGACAGGTTGACAAGCCGGTCTTACCAAAGAGGAAAATTCGTTGAGGACGAAAATGGGCGTACAAGGTTCGTGCCGGGCAACGAGTGGAATGACGACAACATCCCCGGGGTGCGCGGCCACATCAACCTTCTCGAGAACGGTTCGGCCGACAGGGAAGGCTCGCTCGCGTGGTACGAGAGGCAGATAGACGAAGCGCGGGACTACTGGCAGAACCAGCGCAATGAAACCGTAGGCTGGATAGCCAGATGCACTCAGGAAATTGCTGATGCCCAGGTTTACTGGCCGCAGCAGCTTGCCGACGACCAGGCAGAGCTTGCCCAGGATGAGGCCGACCTTCTTGCCATAGTTGACGCCGGCGAGATTCTATTCGGTACAAGAGACATAGATGCCTGGCCTGACGGCGCATTGAAAACCGCGGCTTTGAATCTCAGGGACGTTGAGATCCCCGCTGACGAGGCCGCTATAGCCACGGACCAGAACGAGATATACCTCCTGAGCATAGAACAAAACTATTGGCAGATACGCCTTAGAGAAGCCGAGGACTACCTTGAGTTGATAGACGAAGAACTGGACGTGCTGAGGCGGGGCGAGAACTACTGGCAGATACAGCTCGTGAGCGCGAGGGAGTACCTGCAGTTCCTAAAGGACGTGAAGCTTCCCGAGATGCTGGCAAGGGAAAGGGACCTCCGAGGGAGTCTGATACCCGCCGCGCAGAACCAGGTCGGTTCGCTACAACAGCGAAGGGAAGAGATAGAAGCCGAGATAGAGCGGCTTACCGGAGAAATAGAGATAGCGCAGGCGTACCTTGACTACATGATAAGGACATGGGAAAGCAGGCAGAGGTACTTTGACTGGAGAAGGGACGCCATAATGTCCATATGGGACCAGATACAGAACTCGAAGGACGTCAACGCCGAGCTCGTCAAGCAGCTTGAAAGGAACATCGACGCGATGTTCACCTTCCTTGAGCAGAACAGGGTCGTGGACGCTAAAATACGCGAAATACAGGCCAAGGAACAGGAAATAAGGGAGCTCTTGAAGGACCAGCTCGACGTCTCGATGCCGTATTTCGTGGGCACCGGGGACTTGAGGGAGATGGCCCGCACCAAGAACCCCGACACGGTCTACGAACACATGCTTGTCAACGGCGCGAGCGGCAACATAATGCAGACAAGGGACCTATGGAGGGCGATGGGGTTCAATTTCGACATAGGCGTTTTCGGCATAAGGGAAACGACAAAGGACCCGGAAGGGAAGGTCGTGCCCAGGTGGTCCACGGCCGGAATGAGCATGCTGATGAGAAAAGAGGGGGACGGCTGGGTTTCCGTCTCGCAGGCGGAGCTCGTCACGCGCTTCAGGAACTTAGAAAGATGGGACATGGAAAGAGGGGAGGCGGTAGACGAACCTTCCACCGAATACCGAATGGTGCTCTTCGAGAATTTCGCGGCAAACCCCGCCGGCGGGCTGACGCTCGGGTATTCGGGCTATGTCGATTTCAGTTTAGACAAAAAAGGCGGGTTCATACACGCTCACAGCGTGCACGTGAGGGACCAGTTCGCGAAGAATTTCTTCGCGGGTTTCAGGGGCGGCATGCTTTCGACGTCCAAGAACAGGGTCGAAACCCTTTCCTGGGAGGAGTTCGACAGGCAGCAGCTGACCGGCGTTACCCGGGATACGCAGAGAATGATTTCAGCGGGCGAACAGTTTTATTCCGCCCAGCTTGACATGGGATATGACGACCGTAAAGGCAATAAGCTCGCCCTGTTCGGCGGCTGGTTCAAGGATACCTCCGAGTTCAACGGGCTGGAAAAGACGCTGTACGGCGCGCGGGGCAGCGTTAACCTCGGGCCAGTAAGGGTGGATGCGGAGGGCACCCAGGCGACAAGGTCGGCCAAGGTAAGCGTGAAGGCCAAAGGCGTCACGGTGTCGGCGGGTTACCAGAAGAACATATACGGAATGGAATACTACGGCGCCGAGATAGGAAAGGGCGCCGCACAGGTTTCCTTGAGGGTGCCCGTAAAGGAAGGATTCAGGCAGATGAGCCTGACGCTTCCGGCGGTAACGATACTTAGAGAAGGCGAAAAGGCGCCAAGAACCATACCTGAAACGGGCCTCAAAGTGCGCGAAGGCGACAGCATAATGGCCTATTTCAGGGGCAAGGCAAAACACTACATGGAAATAGAAGCGGAAGGCCTTCTTGACATGCTGATACCAAGCGTGTTCAGGACTCAGAGGATGAACGTGGACGGCCGGGAGTACAGCTACGCGTACGGCGACGCCATTGTCCGCGAACGCGCCAAGCATATAAGGGAATGGGGTATGAAGACCTATCCCGGCAGGATGCCCGAGGCGATGGCCGAAGCTGATTTCGACAATTTGAGGACGGTCGGCTCGATACTCGCGCTTCCGGCCTCGGAACTCAAGAAGATAGGCATATTCAGGGACGAAAAGGACTTTTTCGTTTGGATGAAGGACACGAGAACGGATAAACAGCACAAGGTTTACCTTAACTACAAGCCCGGCGACCGCCGGATGATGATAGTCGACGTCGCAAGGCACACGTTCGCCCTCGTCGATCCGGGGCTTTTAACCCTCAAAAAGGGCGAAGACATGACCAAAGGAATGGGTATTTTCGCCCCGATCCTAGCTTCACTTGACGACATGCCGCGGGCCATAGAGATAGGAGGGGCCTTGAAGAAGGGGAACGGCGTCCTTAAAGGTTTTGAGACCTTCAGGGTCGGCAACATGCTCTTTGCCAGGGACGAATCGGGAAGAGTGTACGTATTCGAAGCCGGTAACGAAATACTTGAAAAACAGGCCAAGGCCGACAAGTCGGACCTGGCCGAGCTTTTGCCGGCCATACTCGGCGAACGGGATTTCGGCAATACACCCGACAAGTACAGCCCTTACAAGGGGAGCAAGAACGTCTACAGTAAGGTGATGGAGGACGGCAAAAGGGATTTCGTGGTCAATATAGACGGGAACTGGCACAGACTGTACCTCAGCCCCAAGATGCAGGAGTTGTACGACGCGAATATAGAGGCGGGCCTCGGCATAGCTCTTCCCAGCGATCTTTCCAAGCTTAAACCCGGCCAGAGGATAAGGCTTTATTCGGCCGAAGAGCTCGAGAGGATGTCCGGTGTGAAGCTTGTTCAGGCGGGCGACAAGAAGAAAGGACTTCCCACGATAGTGGAAGTCAAGGGTATTTCATACACGATAGAGCCGTCGGCTGAAGTGCAGGCGCGCGAGGCGGGCATAGACAGGACGGGCAGAGCGGGTTTCGTCAGGAATTTCATGCCTAAATCCGAGCTTGCCAAATACAAGCATACCGGCGACGGCATTTACGTGCGCCAGATAAGCGAAACCAAGAAGGACTACGTCAGGGAGATAGACGGCAGGTTCTACAGGCTCTACCTTTCTCCGGCCGCCGAACGGGCGTATGAAAGCGGAATGAAAGGGCTCGGCATAGTGGTGCCGGAGCTCGTCAACGTCGGCATAAACGAAATAGTGGACGTATTCTCGGCGGACGACCTTGAAAAACGGCCGGGAGTGGAAGTGATAAAGGCCGGAGAAGAGGAAGACGCGACGATAAACGTGAGGTACAACGGCAACGTTTACGTTTACGAGGTCGGACAGGAGATAAGGGACAGAAAGGACGCCATAAAAGACCCGAAAAAGCAGGACCCGAAATACGCCGGCCAGGGCGGGCTCTTGAGGGCCTTCATGGGAACGGTGAACCTTGAAAGGGACTACGTGAATACCGGCGACAACGTCTGGCGCGCGCCGGCGAGGGACGCCGAAGGCGAGGTAAAGAAAGACAAGTACGGCAAGGTGACGTACGACTACGTCAAGAAGATAGGCGACAAGTATTACAGGGTTTACCTTTCGGACGCGGCCAAGAAGAGGATGGACGACGCGATGGAAGGCAAAAAGGGCTACGGCGTGTTCTCGTCCGACCTCACCAGGGCCGCGGACCAGACGGACATAATGTACGTTTTTACCGCAACGCGCGATAATAAGCTTAAACAGGATGAAACAGACCCCAACCAGATAAACCTCGATAACCTCAGCTCCGACGCGGTGGAGAAGAAAGACGACACCGGAAAGAAGATATTCGTGCGCAGGGACAACTACACGATGCCGGACGGCACCGTCGTGCCCCTGACGTTCCAGAGCGGAGAATACTACGTAAGCAAGGAAGCGGAACTGAGTAACGATGCCAATAAAGACAAGCCTATGGTCACAAGGGTCATAGTTTTCTGGGGCAAGGCGGGCAAGGGCTGGGACAAGGAAAAAAGCGAGTGGGACGAGAAATTCCTCGCGCGCAGGAACTTCGAGGCCGAAGGCGACACAATGTACATGATAATGGGCAATGCCACGGCCGATTCCCTGTGGGTGAAGAGCACCTATCAGGCAAGACAGAGGACCCCGGACGGCAAGATAATCAAGGACGCCGGCGGAAGGCCGATAACGCAGAAAGAGGACCTTTTCATACCCAAGGGCAAGGGAATACTGATGCCGACAAGCATACCTGAAGGCGCGCTCAGGGAAATATTCCTGTTCAGCTCGATAGACATGGAAGACGCGGCTCAGGTCAGGGCCGAAAGGGCAAGGATAACGGAGAGGGGTTTCAGGGCCGAAAAAGTCGACGGGCACACGGAACAGACATCTTTTATTTTCATACGCGACAGCCGGGGCCACGACTACAAATTCCTTTCGGGCATAGACCTCTACAGGCAGAAATTTTATCTTATGAAAGACGACCCGTCCGGAAAGATAGACTTCCCGCTCGGGCTTGTCGACGGCGTGAGGGACCTTCTCGTTGAACTTCCCGAAATGGCGGCAAATCCGGGAGTCCCTCTTGAGCGCCTGGTGAGCTTTTACGACATCCGCGAAGCGGTGTCGGCCGACAAGAGTTTTCTGTCGCGGGCGTTCACCCCGTTTCAGGACAGCAGTCTGGAAGTGACGGGCGGCAAGCCTCTCATAACAAAATACCTCTACGCGCCGCGCACGTACGCCGAAAGGGTTGATTCAGCGGAAGAATTAAGGGACATCCTGAACGGCCTTGAGGAGGACGAAACGCTTAAAACGCCGGAAGTTCCCGGAGCGATAGCAGCCACGTGGATGTTTATAAAAGAGAAATGGGCGGATTTCCGGGGAACGCGCGAAGCCGGAGGCGAACCGACGGTCATAGGCGGCTGGCGCGCCTATTTCGCGGGCCAGCACGTCATGACCAGGATAGCGATACACGTGGCGGTGCTTCTGGTCGCTTCGGGGCCGATCGCCCTCATAGGCGGAGGTTTCAGGCTTCTGCGCAGAGCGGCCGGGCTTTTCAGGATAACACCGAAGTTCAATCTTTCATCGCCTGCGGCGGGTTTTGACGGTTTCATAAGGTTCCTCCTGGCAAGCGGCGTGCCGCAGGATCAGGCCGACAGGATAGCAAAAGGCCTCTTGATAATGAGGGAGAACATCGGCGATATCATACACGATACGGCGGACCTCAGGGGCGACGCTTCCAAGATGGATACCCTAAAAGGCTTCCTTGCGTCGGCGATAGGTGCGGCGGAAGCCGGCATAGTGGTGGGCCTTATAGCGGACGGCAGGTTGAGAGTCAAGGAATCGGCGATAAAGAACGTCAGGAGCCGCGCCGCGCCTCCTTCGCTCGACGCCATAAACGCCGGAGCCGCAAGGATAGACAGCAGGCACCCTCTGGCCCTTGCGATAAACGACCTGATGGACAAAGGTTTGACGGATATGGCGGAAGTGGTTTCCACGCTCAACGACGTGAGGGCCACGCTCAGCGAGATAGACCGGGAACAGACGGCGGTTATATGGGAAATGCTGAACAAGGCCCTGACAGCCAAGGCCGAACAAAAAGTGCTGGAAGAAATACGCAGAGGCGACCTCACGAGGATAGCCGATATCGGCAGGATGCCTCTTACGAGCTCCGCGGTAATGCTTTCGCGTTTGAGCGGGAGCGGGATTTTCACGCCAGCTGAAATAAGAGCGAAGGCGGAAAGCGCCCGGACGATTATCGAGCTCACGGACGACCTGCTTGAAAACGGCGTGCTCTCGCCTCTCGTGGATTCCACTTTCAACGCCCTCACCGCGAACGCGAACGCGGGGGACGTACACTCAAGCGTGAGAGAGACCGTAAAAGGGACCGTAACAAGGGAAATGCTCGACAGGCTCTACAAGAACCCCGCGCTACTCACCGGCGTTTCAAGAGCCAAGGACGGAAGCATTGCCGGCGACATAGACCTCAATCCGATATCCGACGTTGTTTCGGCAAGGACCCTGAGAGAGTACGTTGTTTTGAAGTTCATCATGTCCAACCCCGGTTTCACGAAGAACCATTCGTTCGGCGAATACAGCGTGCTAAACACGATGCTGGTATTTGTCGCCAGAAAAGCCAGCGAGATGCTCAGGAACAACCAGGATGCCTGGTCGTATCTCGGCAAGCTATATTTCGCGCTCCATCCGATGTTCCAGACGCAGTTCGGGACGGGGGGGGTAATACCGGCCGGCGGACAGAACGATGAATTCTATTTCATAACCACGCCCAAGAATTCAATCGAAGAATATCCCGAATACTTCAGGGATGATGTCGTGCCGATGGGCCTGCAGTTCAGGCTGAACAAACGGCTTGCCGACATATTGTGGGATATGGACGTTATGGACCTCTTCAGGCGGCTCACTCAGGCCGGACTTGATTTTGACGAGAATTCGATGATCGAGACCAATAAAGTACTTGATCAGCTTGCTGGTGAAATGGGGATCAACGTATCAGGATTGTCCTTCCTGGACAAATTTAAAGCTGTAATAGAAGCAAATGGTATTCTCTGGAGATACAACAAGGGTATTCCTGACATAAAGGAAAAAAGAAAGAGGATGAACAGGATATCAAAGGCGATGAAAACAGATACTCACAGCCTGATAGCCGGGCAGCCCGGTAAGTTTAAAGTCGGCGATAAAGCCCGGGCTACGATAGGCGCAAGGTTAAAAAGCTGGTTCACATCCGACAAGCCCGGCAGAACGTCTGGGCTGGTAGCTGACGCCTACAGGGCAAAACCGAGAGGCGCCATAAGCATTTATTTGAGGGCTTTCCTGACGCCAATAACAAGGGTGCAGAGGTTCTGGGGAGCCAAATCCTCCTGGCCGCTCTTCGTGTCGTTTGTTTCGTTCGCCGCGGGTTTTTCCATAATACTGGCCACGGGTTTCTCGGGGTTTTCCATCGGCGTCCCGATAATGATATTCAGCTGGGTGCCGGTTCTCGTTAAATCCAACCTGAACTGGAAGGCGAAACTCGGGCTCGGCTCGACACTTACCGCGTTTTCGCTATATTATTCGGCGATGTTCATACAGATATTCTTCCAGATGGGCGAGTCCATACTGCCGGTCTGGGGGCCCTACATCATCACGACGGGCCTCGTGCTTCTCTGGAGCATACCGACCATAATGGCTTTCCTGAACATAGTGCGCTCGATAGGCGCTTATCAGAAGAACTACAACGACCTCTGGAGTTCCACCGCGCGCTCGAAGCTCAAAGCCCTGCTTTTTCCTTCGGCTTTCAGCGGGGCCGTCATCGTCACGCTCATAGCCGGCCTTTTCGGCCTGCCCACGATTATTTTCTGGATAACGCTCGGTTCGCTGGTGGGGTTGATAATCGGCTGGGCCGGCATTGACGCCGTTATCTCCGGAAGCAAGTGGGGATATGCAAGGCACTACGGAAAATGGTTCAAGGAATTCACCGACACGGAAGCGGCAAAAGGAGCCGTCGCGCCCAATGGAAGGACGGCGAGGGAATACTTCGCCGAGCAGATAAACTGGCTGTACCAGTATTCGTACATAAGCGAGCACGAAAAGAAGGCGTGGCTCGGCGCCATCGAAGGAAGGACCGGGCAGATTGAAGGGGAACCCGAAGGCAGGGTTTACGGGTTCATAAGGCCCGAGTCTCCCATCGCCCAGCAGATGATGTACGACCTTTTCTACGCGATGAGCCTCAAGAAACCGAAGGTCGTGGACTTTTCGAGGCTCCGTTCGCTGACTTCCAACGTTTCCGGCGTGGGCGAGTTCTATACCTACACCTGGTACAACGCGGCAAGGCTGGGGACTTTCATTAACGAGAAGAAAGTCCAGAAAGAATACAAGAAGAAATTCCCGGGTAAACCGATACCTTCAATACTCGGCTACATGGCGAGGACGCAGAACCACGAGTGGAAGAACCTGATGGCAAGATTGATGAAGGAGCATCCTTCCATAGCCGCGGTCATCCGTCAGAAACTACTCAACATAGACGAGTTCGGCGATGTCTATAACGACATTAACGGGTTCATCGCCGACCCCGCGACCACCCCGGCTCAAAGACAGGCGATGACGGAAGTCATAAGAGAAATAGAAACCTGGCTCAACGACCTGCGCCCCAACGACCGGGCGACCGCGGAAACGGTGCACAAGGACATAATCGAGTACCACCTGATGATTGCCCAGCAGTTGGGGGACCTTGCGTATCTCAAAGCCCTCAAGGAAGCTCTTGCCGTGGGAAAAGCGTTCATTCTCAAGGACGAGATGGTGAGAAGGGGCCTGGGCTCGACATACAGAAGATATCAGGCGATCGTCGAGCGCAAGTACCTCGCGACTCACGTGAAGGATATACTTTTTGGCATTAATTTTGACGGCAATATGACTGGTTGGGGTGCGGAAAAACAGTTAGCTTCAGTAATCAGGCATAATTTGCAGAATCCTCAAGATATTGCATTCATGCCGAAATACGATGCGAACAAGAAAATGGTGCCGTTCAATGCGAAGAGATGGGCGGCTGATTTTATTGAGTGGTATGACGCAAATCTCGCGAACTTTATCGCGATGAAGGAACGTATAAGCCGTCACGTGGAACTAACAATTGATGACCTGCCCGTGTTGTACAATTTTGCATTTGACGCGAAGAAAGGGTTTGCTCCTAAGCCGGAGCTGAAGGAAATTCTCGGCAATGAACAAATTGATTTTCTAAAGAAGATTCTTGCCAGGAACAAGGAGCTTTCCGATGAGAATTCTAAGCTTAAAAATGAAGGAACTGTTGAAAGCCAGGAGAAGATAAGACAGAACAACCAGGAGATGGCAAGAGATTTGGCCGCGTTGAATGCGGCATTGCTGAACGGCGGGGAGCTTGCCGCGCTGAGAGGATTTTTCGGCGAGATGTTAATGACATTTCTTGAAGCTGCCTATCAGCAGACGAAGATAATAAATGACTCCGAGGAATACGGTATTTCGAGTACCTTGCCGAGGTATCCAGCAAGTGAGTTTTTAATGCCCATAAAGAACCCGGCGATAGGCATAGACATGCACAGGTTCGCCGGCGTGATGGACAGGCGCGACGGCCACGTGCGCATAATGCCCGGCCATAACGCCTGGACGAACTCGTACCTCGCCGAGCATTCCAACCACCCGGAAATAGCGGTTTACAACCCGGCGTTCACGGTTTGGAGCTCCGCCTATTTTGATTCCTTCCCGGTGACCCAGCTCTACGGCGCGGCGCAGGCGACTTTCACGCAGGACATGCAGAGGTCGCTCCGCGGCAAGATAACCTTCTACGGCAAGGGAATGGTGATTCCCGAAATGATAGCGTCCATCAACCCGCCGGGCGAGGATTCCACGGCCTACCTGTTCCTTCAGGCGCTTTCGGGCACTACCAGAAGGCCGTTCATTTCGACCCAGCTTCCGTACAGGATGATGCAGTGGGGCAGGCCGGCCCTGTTCGTCGAAAGCGTGTTCTCGACCGAGATGCGCTACGGATACAACGTTTCGCGCTTCATGATGGACTCGCTCAATTTCGAGCTGTTCCTGAACCCGAGGGTTTCGGCGGATATCAAGCTCGGGCACCTGTACCTTTTCACGCATTACTTCATGGCGGCGATTGCGCTCCTTTCGGTCGTGCTGGTCCCGCCGCTCGTGCTTTTCGCGAGCTTCAACTGCTATTCGACGATAGTAATGGTGGCGTCTTTCGTGTTCGCCATCATATTCATGCAGTCGGAGAACGTGCCGACATTCGTCCGCTATATGAGGCAGACAAACAGCTTCGGAAGGGCGCTGTTGCTCACGGCAAAAGACGCGAAGAAGGGTTTCGGGATGTTCGTTTCGCTCCCGCCATCGTTCGCGAGAGGCGTGTCCAACGCCGGCAAGGAAGTATTTGCCTTCATCAGGACAAGAAAGGAAACAAACCTTGCCACCGAAGACGCTATGGGGCGCTATAACCTCATAAACGCGGACGCGAGCATGTTCAAGCGGCCTGTCTTCTGGGGGAGCATGGGCGTGCTTTCATTTGTCACTTCTGTTTCGCTCGCTATTTTAAATGCCAGGATGATATTCACCGCCAGCGACTCGATCTTCTACATCATCGGAGCCGGCGTGTACTTCTTCATGCACGTGCCGTATCTTTTCGCCGCGCTCGCGTACATATCGGGTTTTAACGCGTATAATTATTTTAAAGGCGACGTTACGTATGTGGACGGTAATCCTGCGGGTTTCTGGAAAAAGTGGTTTCTGGTTAAAACCGGGATAATAAGTAAGGATAGAGTTACCGCGAAAAAAGGAGTAACTGTGCCTTACGCGCCTATAAGAGGCTGGCTGCTCAACAGCAACACCTGGTTCAATTACCCGAGCAAATTCTTCTACGACCTGATGAACAAGGAACCTCTCAAATTCATCGGCCTTGCCCTGGTCGGCGTAGCGTTCGTGTTCCCGGCCTGGATGCTGGTCGGCGGATGGATGATAGCGCCGGTGTTCCAGCACTGGGCTTTTGTTGTCCCAGCCGTGCTGTTGGTGGTATGGCTGACGCCCGCAATATGGGGTGTGATTGTAAAGAAATTCCTTTGGAACACGCTGGCAAAGCGCTTTTTCTGGAACACGCTGATAATAAAACCTCTTGCCAAAATAGGTATTTTAGGGAAGGTGCTGAAATTAAAGAAACCATATAAGCGGGACACTAATATAGCTACTAGGATGAAAACCGAAGAGGAATCCGAGGCCCAGAAGGCGAGGATAAACGCCGCGTTCAAAGGTGCGTTTGACTCCGGAAAAGCCATAAGTCTTAGCCTTAAAGCCGTAAAAGGCCTTGATGAAAACGGGATGAGGGAATACGTTGACGGCATTTTCTCTGGCAGCATGGAAGAAATAGCCCACAAGCTTTCCGCAGATATTGATTATGATGACGAAGACCAGAGAGCGCGCATAGAGCGTCTGCTCGCGAAGCACCTGGCGCGCATGCCGGGAGGAACGGAGGCGCTTAAGCAGAAGATACTTCTCGCGCTGCAAACGGTGCCGAAAGTCTACGAAACCTCAAGCTACAAGAGATTCCGCAATGCCAATAAAAACCTCTTCGAACGCAGGCTTGTCATAATACTTGACGACAGCCCAGTATTTTTAAACGGAGAGGTTTTAAGCCACGCGGGGATTGGGCAAAACGATTATCCTCCTTCGATATACCTGCACATAAACGCACTTAACGCCGTAGAAACAGAAACCGATAAAATCGGGCTCGCGGAAACAATAGGGCACGAGGACCGCGATATACACCGTGGGGAACACGCCGATGATATCGATAATTTCGACCCGGTAAGCATACTCTGGGACAAGAGCGTCATTTACACGAACGAAAAAGCGGCTAAAGTCTATCGCGGAATAATGGAAGCGTTCGCGAAGATGAGTGAACGCGTACACAGGGAAGAAAAGAAGAATCTCAATAGTTCGGATTCCGCGAAGAGAAACACCGCGCGCAGCAGGATAGAAGAGATGGAAGAAGCCCACATGAAGCTGACCGTGCGCGCCGCAAAGGCTCTGGCGAAAATCGTAGTTAATGAAAGAAACCCGGAGAAGACACGCCGGGAAAAGAACGTAGGTGTCTACAGCATAGCGGGCAACCCGGTACACTGGGTTCATTTAATCGGCGCTCTTGAGGCCAAGGCGGCCGGCGAAATTGACGATTTGAAGGTCGTTGTAGATGGTCCTGTCAACCCAAGCCTGGAGTTCACAAGCGATTTCCGATTTGAAATGGCAAAGGAATCCTTTGCGATACTAGGTGACTATGTGGAAGTCGTGCAGCTTCCAGGCACTAACAGACTGCAGAATTTCTATAAGATCCTGGAGCATTATCAAGATGAGGACATCAATGCGTCCTACATCGCGGGTGTTGATTTTTGCTGCCGTGAATATAACTACAGCGGCAGGATAGGGCCAGGGTTACTGACCAAGATGGTTAGCAGCATAAATGACAAGGTTTTCGAGAACAAGGGAAGAGGCAGGCACAGGATGTCGGCGATATTCTTGGGTATGCACGGCGTGAGTCCGATCCAGGCAGACATCGAATGGGCTGAGAAAAACGGGCTTGCCGTTACTGTCATCGAACCGCAGCGCAACGATACGCTTAATATCTCTTCAGGACGTATAAGGGAATCGTTCAGGGAGAAAAAGGTTAACGAACTGATGATAATGCCGATTTCAGCCCTAGAGTACGTTGAGAAACATCCCGAATACTCAAGGTTCTTGTTCTTTAATCTGCGGGAGATGATACTCGGTAAGGCGGAAGGGGCCCTTCTTGCGACCGCGAACGAAGAACTAAAAGAAACAAGGATAGAATACATAAAACGCGTCTATGTCAACGTTGAACATGCCGTCAATGAATTAAAGGACAAGAAAGAGTATGATGATGAAGTGGCGGCAGATCCCCGCATAGTATCGATACAGAAATCGCTTGCCATGCTCGTGGTGCTGGTCAGGGAGGGCGTGGTAAGGTTCGAAAAAGTGACCGAGAAAGTTGACGGGTACGATATAACGCGGCCTATAATCAGGTACCGTGACAAAAGCGGAGAGTGGAAAACCTACAACCGCGACGAGCTGATCGAGGAGTTGAAAGAAATATTGGACACGCTTTCAGACGTTGCTGGCAAAAAAAGTGTTGAAAAAGCTTCAAGACTGCTTGATGCATTCATAGCGAAGTTTTCATCCATGGCAGAGGACCTTAGGGTGTATTACGAAGCTGTCCTGCGCGGCGATACATCAATAGTTCTAGACGCTTTCAGGCCTATGGAACCGGAAGGCATTGCGCGGATAATGCGCGATGCGCAGAAATACGGAATAAGGCGAGAAGACGTCAAAGGTGAATATCCGGAAGTCATAAGGCAAAAGCTCGCCCCCTACAATGCCAGGCTAATGACGCTTCTCAGAAAAAGGAATGTAGCTTCGGCAAATGAAGACATATCCGGGCTTATTTCAATTGACGGCGAAATAAACGGCATAGTGGACAAAATAAATGCGCTAAAGACAGAAACCAGGCCGGAGCTGGCACAGCACAAGAATGAGTTGACAAAACTCGTTGAGGACAGGAACGAGCTCGTTTCAAAGAAAGACAAAACCGGTGATGAAGCCCTTAAGAAAAGACTATCGGAAGAGATTAATGAAAAAGACGAAAGAATCAGCATTATAGCCGCAGAAGCAGGTTTGAAGCCATATGAGGTATTTAGGCACGTTCCGTTGAGCTACGACCCGGTCCAGCGATACAATAATTTTTTGGCAAGCCCCAGGCGGAAGGATTTCGTCAAAAAAGCTGCGAACGCGCTTGTTTCCGGAGGAGTGCTCCTGCAGTTGTTCTTTGGTGGGGCCGCTACGAGGCTCGGCATAGGTCCCATATATTCGGTGGATGTCATTGAAACGGCAGAGGCCGTTACTATGGACAATCCGGTTACCGACAGACAAAACGAGATAAGAGCTGCCTTCGACAAGTACTGCAAGGAAAATGCCATCACGAAATGGATGAAAGAGTGGAACGTCGAGACTGTCGAGGAAATAAAAAAGAAATGCATCAATACAGAAAAGCTCAATTATGAGACACTGTTGAGCCGAAGGACCGAGAATGAAAAAGCGGCTCTCAGGACGAAAATCATGGAAGCATTGAGCGAGTACAGGGAGGTAGAGGGACGGCTCCCGGCAAAACCGGCGTTTACCCTGGGCCATCTGCAGTTCTTTTTGTACCGCGAGAGAATAAGAAAAACGGCGATGGAGCTGCTTGAAAGTGCCGACGGAATGAGAAAAACGACGGAAGAGCTCCTTGAAGGTGCGGACAAAGCGCTGCAAAAGGTCCCGGTTGTCATACATGTGAGCCCGGATATGTACGAACAGATGAAACAGGACCTTGTGGAAAATCAATTTTACGGTTTCAACCCCAAAAATGTCTATATAATAGTGTCCGATTACGACTATCCCTTCGTCTATAATGAAGGGCAAGTTACGCAGGATGCAGGCACGAAGAAACAGCAGCTAAACCACGGCGACGCTCTTCAGCAGACGTTCCAGCAGAGGCAGTTCACGAGGCTTAACAGGCAAGGGAAAGAAAGGCCGGTTTTTGTGAGAAGCCTGCAAAGCCGCTTAAAAAACAAGCTCGTGCTCGCGCATCGCGTCAACGACCTGACGATGCTGACCGATGAGGCCATTGACGTCGAAAGGCTCGCGTTCGCGTTCTATGAAATGGACAAAAAGGACGATGAAGGTAAAGACCGTCCTGAGAAAGAGAGGCGGATGGTTTCAGTCGAGCTCGTGGCAAACCCGGGAAAACAAAAAGGCGGGAATGTAGTTACGGATTCTGCGAGCGAGGGTGTTACTGACGCGCTGACGGAAGCCACGAACACGAGGGGTTCGGCATATTTTGCGCATTTAGTAAATCTTATAGGGGAATCCGGAAGCGGATACAACGCTTTCCGGCTGATGTACGATTTAAAAACCGTCGGTAACGCGGTTTCAGAGGAACCCCTGCCAATTAACATAAAATTCAAGGACGGCAGGTTTTCGGTCGAGATAATCTCCGGGGATATAACACGTAACCCTATGACAAGGCCCGTTTACTTCCAACTGCCGGATCCCAGCGCGGTGGAAAGGGAACAGGCGGGTTACAAAAGAAACGTCATACACGATTTCAAAGAATTCAAGAACCTTCCCGAGGCGGTTGGTTTCGCCGCGAGGATGTACGGGAACCTGCAAGGCCGCGGCGAATACAACAAACTGTCTAAGGAAAAGCCGTCAAGGGGGATAGAAAGAGAATCCGTCGACGCCAGGTACCCCGAAGTGCTAAGGACAAAGCTTAATGAGCACAGGCAGATGTTAAGCGCGCTTTTGGACCAGAGAGAAAACCTAATCGACCAGATAAACAAAATCCAGAAAGCCCTTGACGAAATAGAATTGTCACCCGAAGACAAAAGGCAGGCAAGGAGAGACATTAGGTTGTTAGGAGAAAGCATAAAGGATGTTGACACAAAAATAGACAACACGGTCGCAAGAATCAACGCGCAAAAGAGCGCTTCAGACGACCATTTCACGAAACTGCCTGGCTCTGAGGACCCAGATAATCGATACAGGGATTTTGCGAAGAGCGAGGGTATTAAGGTAAAACTGCAAAAGGCAAGGCTACAGGTATTGGACGGTAAAATAGCGATGCAGTTGTTCGTCGGCGGAGCCGCCACAAGGCTTGGAGTTGGGCCAATGTACACGCTGGATATTGTGGAGCTGGCGGAAATAGTGCTGTCTCATAAGCAAAAAATAAATAAAAAGGAAAAGGAGATAAAGGATAAATTCGAAGACTACCTGAACGATGCGGCAGTAAATGAAATGAAAAAGGCGTACAGGGAAAGGCACGGGCTGAAAAAGGATGCCGAAGTATCGACAGAGGATATAGCAAATGACCTGGGAGTGGAGGGATACGGAGACGAAAAGGCCACGGAAATAAACAAGGCAAGGATAAAGCTTGAAGGGGATATAAGGAACGCGCTTAACGAATACAACAGGACGGCAAAAAGAACAGGGCTATCGCTGGGGACAAGACAGCTCCTGGGTTACAGGTACATGCTGGAAATTCTGGCAAAACAGGAAGGAAAAGAAATAGAACAAGTACTGTCCGAATTCCCCATAGTGATGCATATCAGCGACGATGTCTGGAAAGAAATGAAAAAGGACCTTCTGAAAAATGACTTCTACGGATTCAATCCTGAGAGAATCTTCTTTATAACGGCTGTTTATACCCAGCCTTATGATTATATAAAAGGCCAGGTGATACCGAATCCCGGAGCTGGTAAATTGCCCATCGGCCACGGGGATTCGCACGGCCAGGTGTTCCAGAAAAATCAGGGTTTTACAGTCACGAGGGAAGGCGTTGAACAACCCATTGATGACAGCGTGGATAACGTTCTAAAGGACATCGGCGTCGAAAAGGTGATGATGCACCGGGTCAACGACCTTACAATGCTGACGGATGAGGTCCTTGACGTCAACAGGATTGCCTACGGGCTCTATGAGATGGACGAGCGTAAGCGCGGTGCCGTGGTCGAACTGGTAGGCAACCCCGGAAGACAGAAAGGCGGAAACGCCATATGGAACAACTACCTAAAAAAACCGATGCTTGTGGAGAAGCTGAATTCCATAGGCGACACGAGGCTTTCGGAGCTCATAGACGCGCTAAGTGAAAAGGAGGCTCCCTACAACGCGTTCAGGATATTCTACGACCTTGAAAAGATGGCGGGGGTTGCGGAGAGAGGCCTGCCGGTGAACGTCAAGTACAAAAACGGGAAATTTGTTGTTGAGCTTGTCACGGGAGATTTCACTCAGGATTCGGAATCCAACCCCGCGTTCTTCAAGCTGCCGGAGCATTCGCACGTATACCAGACCGTCAACGGAGAAAGTCAGTCCGTTTACGAAGCGGACGTAATACACGACTTCAAGGAGTTCAAGAACCTGCCGGAGGCGCTTCATTTCGCGGCTGTCCAGGACAGGAACGAACAGTTCATAGAGTTCCTTGAGCGAGTCACGGACAAAAAGTACAAGGAAGCCGCCGTATCGGCCTCGAGGAACATCGCTGACGCGGACGTGGACGAGGTCGAAAGGAATGTCGAGACCAGGAACGCCATACTTAACGGCGAGGCGGTGCTTCTGCCGGCGCTAATGCTTGTCGGCCTGAGTGAGGAAGAGATGGTCGGACGCTTCGAAGAGATATTCGGTTGGCCCAATGAGACCATAGTGGACCGCCTTACATCAGGTTTCAAAGTAACTCAGGACCAAAAAGAAAAGATCGAGAAGACACTTGCGGGAAAACTTGCGGACAAGGCGTGGAAAGAGGATCTCAGGCAAAAACTTCTTACCGCGGCGCGAGCGGCGGCCAGGTCCGACCTGTCCAAGCGGGCGAGAAACATACTTGTGTTGCTGACGAAGA
Organism: Endomicrobiales bacterium; assembly: GCA_016930715.1. GTDB lineage: Bacteria > Elusimicrobiota > Endomicrobiia > Endomicrobiales > JAFGGC01 > JAFGGC01. The sequence goes on along the minus strand of JAFGGC010000001.1, from coordinate 27,659 downwards.
AGGGCCTGTACGCCGAAGGCAGAGTGCTCGGCCACGCAGGGGTGACTCACGACAACGTAGTCTTTCATGAAATCGCCCTTGACCAAGCGCGGAAATCGCCCGAGAACATGCGGGGGCTGATAGAGCTGATAAACCACGAAGAAAAGCATCTTGAAGGAGTGCTCGTCCACGGCAGGGGCCAAATAGAAGATCCCGCCATACGGGTCTTGCAGGGTTCCGTCAAGGCGGCGGCCAAGACGGTGGCACAAGTCGTGCCCATTGCCGTGCCGGTGGCCGACGCCACGGCTTCGATGGCGGACGTGCTTGGCAGGTTTGGAATTGATGAAAGCTCTTTTAAAGAAACTACTGCCGTAGAACACCGTGTGCTCGAAGGCCAGAACATCGAAGATACGAAACTCATAATTCACGGAAGAACGTTCATATACTACGGACAATTACACGAACTGTCCGCGTTCAGGTCTGAAAACGGCAAGTACCAGGTCTTTTTAGGTTCGAAAAATTATCCTCAGGTTATGGTCGACATGTCTGGTAGTTATGATCACGAGTATAACGCGTCCAGTTTCCAGTATTACCAGAATATCGGCGCGGTTAATGTCGGCGGAAAAACGATGTACGCGTATTCGAACGAAACCGAGTTCTTAAGGCCCGTGTTCGGAGGCAAAACGTTCGCTTTCTCAAGGTACATCGGAAAGAAAATGGCCTTGTTTGAATCCGAAACCGGTGAACAGATAATTGTCACGGAAGGTCCGGTCTACGGCCCCAGAGCCGATAATCTTTTTATAAGGTATCTGAGGCATGAGCCCGGCGGGATAGAACTTCCCGGCGGTGTTTCGCTTCCGCTTGTAGGCAGGATAATGAGCTCAAGCTCGCTGTTGCACGAAACCGGGGAAAGTGTCAATGAGAATTTCAGCCACTTCATATACGGTAACGTTATGCTTGCCAAACCCGCGTATGCAGGCAAGGAACAAGCAACCGGCACGTTCGATTTTTCAAGGAAATACGCTTCCCATTATGTAAGCGGGCTGACGGCCGAAAAGCTGGCTGAAATATTCCTTCACGGCGTGATGGCGGGAAGATTCACCGGTATAGAGATGGGCGAGGCGCCTGAAGACGCCGGCCAGGCGCGTTTCATGACTCACGGGCCAAACACTATGCCCGTTCTGTCCAGGTTCCATCTTCTATTTGACCTTGACGACTCTTTTGTCCCGGCGCCTTCCGGCGCAGTGTACACTGCCACGCGGGGCGAAGTCGTAGCCAAGGAAGGGCGCATCGGCCCAGAAAAAATAAAAGGCATAGTTATCAACATCGCTGATACTTCCGAAAGAAAAGAACTGCTCAGCCAGATAGGCCGGCTGGTAGAAAAAGGATACATGCCGGATCTTCCGATATATGACGGCGCCAGCGGCGAGCTCATTCACGTGCCGGCAAACTGGGAGAGCGTCCGCTTCACCTACAACGGCATTCAGGGCCAGAAGGTCCAGATAGCGGGGGTTTTCAGCTCGTGGAAACCGGTCGAGATGGAGGATGTGGGCGGCGGAGAATACGCAATAACGCTCAAGCTTCCTCTTGGCAGGCACCCTTACAAGTTAATAGTTAACGGACAGTGGATACTTGACCCGGCCGGCGCGGAAACCGAGCCGAACGGCATCGGCGGCCAGAACTCGGTGCTCGACCTAACCGAAGAATGGATACGCGCGAGGCGGTTCACCGCGGTCGGTTTCACGATGAAGGAACTGATGGATATCGCGGTCGAAAGCATGGGCGAGATAATGAGCCCGGTGGTAACCCCGCTGGGTATCCAGAGAAAAGCCACTGATATCGTGACCAACGTGATGAACAAGGCGAGAGGCCGGCAGATACTCCCGGAGGATGCCTATGAGCAGGAACGCGCACAACTGGATGACGCGCTTACCATCATTTTCAAAAGCAACAAGACGATTCTGGGTAAATCGTATCCGTACCTCGCGGGGCGTTTGACGGGCAGGGACCCGATACGAAAAGACAATATCAAGATCGAGATAGTAAAAGGCGACATGATAGCGGTGGGCAAGGATTCCTGCGACCTCGGTTTCGTGGAAAGCGTGCAAAGAGGGGACGAAATAATAATCAGGATAGCGGAAGGCTTCCTCAGGAACAGGGGCGCCAGGGCTCCGCCTTTTGTCTCGATCCTTCTGCACGACCTTGATGAGTTGATGTATGCCGAGGAAACAGGAAAAGGGTTCGCGGATTATCACGAATTCTGCGGAGAAAGGGACAAGGAGATATTCGAGTATGCCAAGGAACTGGCCAGCCGCCTGCTGATCGACAATTTCTATGAATACTCGAACTGGGTCCTTGACAGGAACGTGGGAAAGAACGTAATGCTCAAGAAACTGCGCGAAGTAATCAACAGGACCGGTTTCGTGGCTCTCTCGGACCTTGATAAGCTGGGCAAGATGAACAACTACTACGGCAAGGAAGTAGTCAATTTCATAATTCAGGAATACCTGACGCTGATAGGCAGGGAAGCAAAGAAATACGATGGCCTTGAAATACGCTGGGGCGGGGACGAATGGATAACCTATCTTCCCGCGAAAGTAAAGAATGCCGTTCAGGTTCTCGATGAGATAAGGATAAAAGCGAGGACCGCCATAGAGGGCAAGTACGGCGTGGCCACAATACCCGCCAGCGAGGCCACCGGACACGTTCTTAAACAGATAAGGGACCGCAAGGGCGTTATAGCGGTAAACATGGTTGGTTCGGTCTATAAGGTTCTTTTCAGAATCGACGAGGATTCAACTGTCCAGCAAACCTTTAACAGGATGAGGATGGGGAATATTTTAAGGGAACCGGGCAACGCCAAGCTTGACAGTTTGAACGGAGGGATACTCTGGGCTCCGACCCTTTCGATGGGAGCGGTGGACCTGTCCGCTCTTCCCGAAGAAGAAAGAAAGGAATTTTCGCCTCGGGCGTTCTTCACTAAGGTAAGAGAACACGCCGGCGAGGCGGAGATTGCCGCAAAAGGCGGCACGATGGGCAGGGACAGGATTGTAACGTACAACGGTTCCGCGGATCAGCCGGCTGAAATACTCAAGGGAAGCGTATCGCATACGGACCTCCGGCCGATAGGCGCTATTCCTCTTTTAAGCGATGAAATGGGAGAAGAAAGCAGCGTCAGAAATACGATTGACGTATGGCTTGGAGAAGGCCAGGAAGTCACTCTCTTCGAAATAATGCCGTCATATTTCAAGGACGGTGTGTCTATGGGGTTAAAAGGTATAAACGACAATTTCGGGCCGGTGGGCGGAGACAGGGCGATCCAGGTGATTTACGGCCAGATGGATTCCATTCTTGCCGGCATACTGCCGAACCTGAACCTGGGCGGCGGCGATTATATGCTTGGGCGCAGGAGACCGGACAGGTTCGTCATATGCTTCAAGGGGGATCTCGGACAAGAGCAAGTCGGGGTCCAAATAAAGAAGCTGCTTGCGGCCGTAAAGACGGAAGTGGAGAAGGTCGCGAAGTTCAAGGTTAATTTTGACACGGTAATGGTGACGAGCAGGGAGGCGAAAAAGAGCTTCAACCTTGAAGACGAGCTGTTCAGGTCGAGGCATCTTTTTGAGCGTCTCGGCGAATCAGCCGAGTGCGTATCAAGGGGTATGGCTGAAGATGTCGTCCCGGAGATAGCGGATAACGTACTGCCCGGCGCTAACAAACTGCACATGTTCAGGGCTGAAAACATGGACGCTTTGTACAGGACTGCCGTGATAATATCGAAAATGAGGGAAAAAGAAGCGGCAAAGGAGCTTATCGCTTTCATGAGCATGATCGATGAAAGGAAGAAGCCCGTCGTGGTAGTTCCGCCGGTGCCCGCGGAGCCCGTAGCAGGTGTTCGTCCTTCCGTCGGGCCAGGGGCCGCCGAGCCGGCCGGGGTCGTTCCCGTCGCGGCGCGAGCGTTGCCCGGCGCGGTTTCGCTCGTGGCAGGCGCTGGAGCGCTCAGGCAGACCGAAGAGGCCAGCGACCCGTACAAGTGGACCAGGGAAAAGGCGCCGCAGCTTCTCGGCAAGATGTTCGTCCAGGTTTCGGGAAGCCTGGATCTGGAGAAGATCGCGGAACTGAATTCACTGGGCATACCCGCGATTGGCATAACTCTTCCCACGCCAGGGCTTTCTTACATAACGATGCCCGGCGAACCTGTCAGCAGCGCAACCATCTACATAAAGGGCAGGCCGGTTACGGTTGAAGCGAAGATATTCACGGATAAGAGAACTGGCGCGCCGGTCCTTATCCTTCGTTCGGTAGACAGCGTAATACCGGACGACGAGGAAGACATTCTGCTGGGAAGTGGCGCGCTTGCCGTGCTTCTGCAGATGAGAGAGACCATAACACATAAGAACAGAAACCTAGCGAGCGATAATCTGAAATCACAGCTCAAAAAATACGGTTTCAATATGGGAGATACATTAGAACCTTCGATAATCGAGATAGACCAAAGCTCGGAGCTTGCGGCGCCGAACGCGCTCGACGATGAGCATTACGCCGAATTCGCCGGCGTTCATACGGTATATGACGATGACGCAGAAAGGTTCAATACATGGCTTTCGGACGAGGAAACGGACGCGAAAAGATATGCTATAAACGAGTACCTCCCCGGAGTCATAACCAAGGAAGCCGAATCGAAGGTCGCCGCGGCGACGAGCATTCATACCATAGCCGCGGTATCGGCCATTCCTTCGGCCAAAGACGACCAGGGCATAGGGAAACTGACGCAGGTTGCCGATTTCGTGGGTGACAGGACTGTCGAGCTCATGCCTGTCACGAAGCTCTCGGATTTCAAGTCATTCTCATCGGAAGACCTGCTTACGGGCGATCCGCACCTTATTGACTGGCTGGCGGTCCTTGGGATGTTCAAGGATGCCGGCATCAAATTCGGCAAGGAAGGCGAAGAGGAGATACTGGACCTCATAAGGACGGAAGGCGATGAAAAAATCGACAGGGATGAGATAGAAAAACGCACGCAGAAACTTGCCGGTAAGTTCTTTAACGCCCTTCAGGGCGGCCTTGACGGCGAATACGGCAATAGCGTGCGCGAGCGCAATACCGCCACCTTCCTCCAGTGGCTGTTCGCCAAACAGGCGGGCCAGATGGCGAAAGACGTCCACGCCAGGGGCGGAAAAATCATATTGACAATGAGGATTTCGGCCGGCACGATAGACAAGGCGGTGGACGCCGTGAAATACTGGGGCCGGTTGGGCTTGAACGACGGTTGGAGATTTGTTGTTGAAAGGGACGGGCTGGAGCGCGGCGAGTACAAAAAATTGAAAGAAGCCGTAATTTCCCAGAACCCTGAAGCAATCGCCATAGCCGAGCTTCCTACGATAACGGAAGACAGAGTTAAAGCTAAAGGAGAAGGTTTCATACTCAACCTGAAAGTTGCGAGCATGGCTGAATTAAAAGGCGCATACGGCCTGAGCGGTTCCGCTATCGACCTTGGCAATTACTTGGTAGTTGACGCTATTAAACCTGAAACGAGCGTGGAGGCTGTTTCCGAACTTCGCGGAGCCATACGTTCCGGGGCCTCGATAATAACGATGTCCGTGGGAGCGCAGGTCGGTGACGCGAGAGGCCTTACGCCGGTCTACCGCCTGCCGCTTGAAGGCAGGGTGGATACGAACCTTGTCAGGATAGCGGACGTACTATCCGACATTGCCAAGCGCCTCAACAGGCCGCAAAACCCGGCGGAGATGGCGAGGTTCGGCTATGAGACGGGGCTCAATATCGAGATTCCTTCGGTTCAAACAGGGATACACGAGCTGTTCTACGCGCTCACGAAGCTTCAGGCCGATGAACGCCGGGAAACACGCCTGAATTTTGAGGCAATCAGCAGCGTGCTCGTGGATATAGAGGGATTGAAACCCAATCAGTGGCCGGCCGGATGGTCATATATCAAGAACATAGATAAAAACGCGGCCGCGAGGCCGGGAGACGTAGCCGCCTACAGCGGGCAGCTGGCGGGTTTCCTGCGCGGCGTAGTTGAACAGCTTGCCGAGAGGGAATACATAGCGCGGAACGGCGAAGCGTCGCTTCCGGACGCCAGATCGGTAGACAGGAGAATATTCAGGACCATCATAGGCCTTAACGGCGCCCGCGGCAACCTCGGCAGTATGCGCCCTGATAAAGCTTTGGGCTTCATCGCGCTTGTCGCAAAAGCGAGCGAGATGACGAAACAGGACAGGCCGGTTTCGGAGATCAGGGAAACGCTCAACCCCCTGTTCGACGCGATGCTCAGGACGGGAGTCCTTGATGAAAAATACGTCGGCAAGCCGGAAGAGGTATGGGCTATAGGCGAGTTAATGAGGATATTCGATATACTTCAGGAAAGGCGCATAGTCATAGCGCCTATAGTGAAGGACGCGGCCGGCAACGCGCTCAAGGGCTTCGCGGCAATGCTGGGCGCCGGATAATTTTTAAATAAGATTACGCAGATTACATACTGAGATTACACAGATTAAAATATATCATGACAGTAGATTTTTCCGTATCTGTGTAATCGGTTTTAAAAATCAGTGTAATCGTTTTTAATGCAAAAAAATAAACCAAAGTCAAACCCCTCACCCTTCCCTCTCCCTCGAGGGGAGAGGGTGCCTGAAAGGCAGGTGAGGGTGACAATTGATATCGCAAACAAATAAACCAAAGCCAAACCCCTGAAACAACGGGTAGTTTGCTTGGAAGGAACGGTAAGAGTATGACGCAGCGGACAAAAGTGTTGATAATTGACGCGGACGAGCATTTTGTAAACGTTGTTACGGACACGGTAAAGGACTTGCCTCCCATCAGCGAAGTGCACTCCACAATAGACATGGACAAAGCCAAAAATCTATTGAAAAATGATGAGTATTGTGCTATATTGGCTGATATAGGATTGATAAGTCCGGACGGGATGACGGGCATAGATTTTGTCAAGGATATCGTTAATTCGTACGGGGAGACGTATTTCAAGCGCATAATAGTCACTTCACACGACATCGACAGGATAGTGGAAGCGTTGAGATGCGGCGCCTATATGAGTATCATCAAGCCCTTCGAAAAGGGAGAGCTTAAGCACAAGCTCAACCTGATACTCAACCACATAACGAGCGAATAACGACCCGCCGGGCTAATCTTTTTCAATCCTTATGGCTGTTGAAAAACACAACAGCCTTGATTACACAGATTAACAAATTACGATTACAGCGATTACACCGTTAAGTTTATAATCTGTGTAATCTGTTTAATAATCAATGTAATCAGAGATTTCTGGTTTATATAGAAATCTCGAACGAGGAAAAATGTACAGAAAACTCAAGGTATTTTGGATCAACCACTGGTTGAAGTTGACCATTGTTGTAGTCTGCGTTTCCCTGATAATCCTGACGGTCGTCGGCCTGGGAATGCTGGAATCCTTCTACAGGAACCTTACGCTTGCCACCATACCTCTCCAGCTGCTCCTGACGGGCATCAACGCGATGGTTTTCGTCTATTTTTACATGGCGATATTCAGGGGCGGCCTGGGCGGGCTGAAAAAATCAAAAATCAAGACCGACGACGTGAAAGTGCGTTTCAGGGACGTCATAGGGCTTGAAGGCGCCAAAAAAGAGGCGATGGAGATAGTACAGCTCCTTAAGGACCGCGCCTACGTCAAGAAGATAGGCGGCAAGGTGATAAAAGGGCTGCTTCTGGTCGGCCCTCCGGGCTGCGGAAAGACGCTTCTTGCCCGCGCGATAGCCACCGAATCGAACATCCCCTTCATTTCCATATCCGGCAGCGAGTTCGTCGAGATATTCGTCGGCGTGGGGGCATCGAGGGTGAGGAAGCTCTTCAAGAAGGCGCGCCAGTACGCCTACGCCGAGGGCGCCTGCATATTGTTCATAGACGAACTTGAAGTGATAGGAAGGGGAAGGACCTTCTCCTTCATGGGCGGGGGCGAGGAAACAAATTCGACCCAGAACCAGCTTCTTGTCGAGATGGACGGTCTTGAGAGCGGAAAACACAACATAATAGTGGTGGGCGCCACCAATGCCGCCGAAGGGATAATAGACAAGGCACTCCTTAGGCCGGGCAGGTTCGACAGAAAGATATACATCAGCCACCCGAACCTCGGCGAGAGGGAAGACCTTTTCAAGTACTACCTCAAAAAAGTGAAATACAACCCGAGCATGGACGTATCGCGGCTGGCAAAGAAAACAGTGTATAAATCGCCTGCCGACATACAGAACATAATCAAAGAAGCCGCGCTGATAGCTACCAGGAAAAAACGGGAACACATAGAGATGGAAGACCTCTCGGAGGCTATGGATAGGATTGACCTGGGCCTTGAGACGCACATACTGATGACCCCGCAGGAAAAGGAACAGACGGCATACCACGAGGCCGGGCACGCGGTGGCGCTCTACTTTCTTCATCCGACCGACGACGTGTTCAAGGCGACGATCAAGTCAAGGGGCCCGGCACTCGGAATGGTGAGCCATCACCCGAGGGAAGAACTGCATACACATTCCAGGGAAAAACTGCTTGCCGACATAAAGGTTTCGCTGGCGGGATATGTCGCTGAAAAAATAAAGTACGGAACTACGTCCACCGGCGTTTCGTCGGATTTCCAGAAGGCGACGAAGATAGCCCACGTTATGGTCTGGGAGCTGGGGATGGGACAGGAACTCATAGGAGATTTTTCGGCGGTTCCAGACAACGAGATATCGAACAGTCTCAAGGAAAAACTCAATAACGAGACGATTGCCATAATGAACGACTGCCACGCCAAGGTTACGGAGTTCCTAAAGGCCAAATGGAACCTCGTGGACGACCTCGCCAGGGAGCTCATCGACAAGAACGAGCTTGATTTCGACACGATAGACGCGATATTCAAGAGGGAAGGGAAACCGTTGGACGAGGCGGCTAAAAAATTCATCGAACCGGACCAGAACTCGGCCGATTCCCAGGGTCAGAACATATGAGGAAATGCCTGTTCCTGTGCGCGGTATTCGTCCTTGCCGGCTTATCCGGATGCAAGCCTTCGTACCCCAGGGCGATGGTTCCCGACGCAGTGAAAAAACTCGTCAAGAAGGAATACGGTCTCGACGGCGAGGCGAAACTCGTTGGCGAAACGCTATATTTGAAGATACAGCTGGCGAACCTTATCACCACGGAACAGAAAGCCCTGACGGACATACTCAAGAAGGTGCAGGGGGCGTCTCTCACGATAACGAGGGTCTCGCTCTCGAGCGACGCGAAAATAAGGTTCCTGGTCCTTGTCGCCAGCCACCCCACCTACAAGCTGCACTTGAGGATAATACAGCGTCTGGACGACATAAAATACTATCTTTATCAGAAGATTTCGCGTTCCGACTACGAGGACAGGCTGGTGCTTGAGATAGACACGTCCGAAGACGCCCGCTACGGTGATATGGACAGGATGGACAGGGAGCTTACCATGCCGGAATTCGTCGGCAGGCTCGTCGTGTCGCAGATGAACATGCTTTCCCGGAACAACCCTTTTCTGGGGATAATCCTCGGCAGTATCCAGCTGAGATACAAGGATTTCAGGGACGGCGAGCTCGACGTGGAACTGACCAACAAGCTGACCCCGGAACTTTTCTCGTTTTTCGAGGATACACTCATAAAACAGGCCGAGAAAATAAACAAGAAATACCTCGGATATGAAACCAGAAAGGTGAAGGTCTCCGGCAAGGGAGCCGATTTCACGATAAAAGTAGGGACAGCGCCTACTTATTGATTGAGGCTTAATATTGCATCTTGTGCATTCTGTATCTGTGCATAATGCATCAATAGAAATTAAAAATAAGTAGGCGCTGTCCCTACTTATGAAGAAAAATGAACTGCAAAAAAATACTGTCGTCTATCGTCGCCTTTTCCTTTTTGCTGACGTCTTTTCCCGCCGGGGGATTTGACGCCGCGAAGGAACGCGCCGCCGAATCAAGGGAGATCGGTTCCCTGCTCGGCGGTTTTTTTATGCCGCCGTCAGTGGCAAAAATAAGCGATATTGACCTGTCGGGGCAGGCCGGCACGCTCGTAATAAACATACAGGACCTGCACTGCAACCCCGAAGTCCAGAAGAACATATCCAAAATACTTCAAATTCTCAACGAAAAACAAGAGCTTGGGGAAGTCTACGTCGAAGGTGCGTCAGGAGGAGTGAGCACTGCCTGGCTTGAGGGCATCGCTGACGAAAAAATGAAATACGACGTGCTTGAATCTCTCATCGCCGAAGGCCGGCTGACAGGGGCGGAGTACTATTCGGCGGTTTCCGGAAAACCGGAATTGTTGAAAGGCCTGGAAAACGAACGGTTGTACAAGGCCAATTTTTCACGCCTCACGGAAATAATCGAATCGGACAAGCAGGTGAGCAGGATACTTGAGGAAGTCCAGAATGACGTGGATTTCCTAAAGAAAACATACCTGTCCGGGAAGCAGAACAGGATAGAGAGGCTGATATCGGATTACAGGAAGGGAAACGTGAACGCGAAGAAGTATTTCACGCTTCTCGGAAAATATTCGGCGAAACTCGGCGCCGGTTTCAATGAATACGTCAGCGTTAAGGCTTACGTTAAGTGCGCTGAGGACACCGAAAAACTGGACTACAAGAAGATATCAAAGGAGCTCACGGAGCTGGTGAGCGTGCTCAAGCAGAAGGTCCCGTACAGGGTCTTTAACGCGGTGATACAGGAAGTCAATTCGTCTTCCAAGGACACCGGCAGGTTTTACAGTCTCATCGGCGGTCTCGCGCGGAAATATGATGTTGAGCTCGGCAGAAAGTACCCGGAGTTCGTGCGCCTTTGCGCGGTTCAGGACGCCGACGCTGCAATAAACCCCGTGACCCTGCTTAAAGAGGAGAAGAAGCTCGAGAAGGAAGTGCGTTATGCGCTTTGTGAAAACGAGACCCAGCGCGAAATCGCGTTCCTTTCAGATTATTCAGACGTCTTGAAGGATTACTTCACGAACAGCATAAATCCAGAAGATTATGAATACTTCAATTCGAAACTCGGCGACTTCAAGCGCACCTGGCTTAAGTACAGGAGCGGGAAAAACCTTGACGAGCTCAACCGCTACTTCGGCCTTTTCAAGGGGTTCTATGAAGCTAACGTCAGAAGGAACGGTGTTTTCGTCGAAAATATCAAGTATCTGAAGGCAAGCGGCGGCCTAAAACCCAAGAAAGAAAGCGAAAGGGAAATTTCAGGCACGCAGCTGTCAAACCGTATCAGTAACTCCCGCGTAGTGGTAGTCATAACCGGCGGTTTTCATTCAAAAGGGCTCGCGGACATACTGAAAGACAGGGGTGTGCCGTACGTGATCATCACTCCTAATGTTTCCTCCGAGGTTTCCTTCGCGCAGAAAACATACAGAAAAATCGCGCTTGAACAGGCGAAGGTCCTCAAGAACGCCTACGCCCTGCTGTTACTGTCACAGAACCCGGCCGACTACCAGGCTAGGGTGGCCGTCGGTGCGGTGCTTGAGAACCTTCTTGCGGCAAACCGGACAGTCGAGGACATAGAAACCATTATCAACGGGAAGATCCTTTCCAACATCAACAGGGAAAGCGGGCTCGATTCTGTTTTTCATATTGTGAAAAAAGCGGACGGCTATAGCTTCACGATATCGGTCAGAAGAGGGGCCGCCGTGGAAACAAGGGCTTACAATTACTACCCCGGAAGGCCGTCCGGATTAAAAGTTGAACCCGCGTCGGGCCAGGATTTCGCAAGTACGGAACCGGAAGCCAAAAAACGTTTCAATGAGATGGCCAGTACCCTGCCCGTTGAAGTGCTGAAAGGCCTGTTAAGGGATTATCAGAGGCTTCTGAATTCGTATCTTCCGCAGACAGGCGCGGATGTGTCCGAAAGAATCCTGCCGGATTCGAAAGCAAAACTGAGAACAGGCATATTCAATTTCACTCCGGCGGGCAGCCGCCGGCTGGTATTCTCCTGCCAGCCGTCACTCACGAGAGAAGGCGAGTTCGAACATATCAACAAATGGACGATACAACGCCATATAGAAGAGATAAAAGGAATTTACGGGCCAGACGCGAAAATACTGGCTTATACCGGCAACGGTAACGGCGGATACTTGAGCAGGCACATAATATACGCCGACGGCAGGTTCCACTACAGGGTTGAAGAACCGATAGGGGACAGGAATTATTCGGCATTCGCCGGTTTCAGGGACGGTTCAAGGAGGATAATTGACGTTAAGATCCGGGACGAAAGGATAATAGATCTTGAGAACGAACAAGACATCACGGACGAGTTGAGCTGGCTGGTCTCCGGTGAAAGGATCACGAGGAACGGCAAACCGGTCGACTGGAGAAAAGACGAAAGCTTCGAGGGCTATTCCGACCCGAGGCACCTGTTCCAGTTTCCCTATTCGCTTTACAACAAAGACCCAAAGAGCGGAAAGGACGTGTTCAGGAACATCCTATGGTTCGACGCGGTTAAAAAAGCCAAAGCGCTTCGAGGCGAATTCATCAACCTGCCTCTTTCGAATTTCGCCGAATACGGCTACAAGACGCCCGAAGGAAGGGCTGATATCGAATACATACGAGCGGAGCTCCTCGGCGACGTTTACACGGAAGAAGATTTTTATTTCACGGATACGGACCTCGTGATACTCCTCAAGCCCGGCCGCTACCAGCACAAGACAGTGGGGACCACGAGAACCGGAAGCGTTAAGGTGTTCGCGGTGTCAAGCGACGACAGGCAGGCGGGCATCACCTTCGATGAACTCTGCGAGCGGAGCGCCGACGCGGGGCTTTCCGACTCGATACTCCTTGACAACGGCGGCGACGTTCTCGTGTGGACGGCCGAAGGCACGAATATAGATTCGCTGGCCAAGCGGGAAATATTCGCCTCGATGCTGTTCCTTGTTGATATTCCCGCGGAGGAAGAGCCGGCAAAGGAAACGGGCGGGGCGACGGGCACGGGTGTTAAGGTAGTGTTTGGCGGCGAGTCGATACAGGATTGCGTTCTAATGGCCGGCGGGAAAAGTTACAGGCACGAAAAGTATTTTGAGCCCAGTAAATACGGTTACGGGGACAGCGGCCATGTTTTCGTGGACGATTCCGGAAAAGAAAGACTTTTTATTAAACCGTCGAAAGGCAATAAATACGACATGTTTTTCAGGATGTTCGAAGGAATGAGGACGAACATCGATTTAGAAACGGTTCCAAGGTATTCTTCGTATCCAAATATCGGGTCTTTCATTTATGACGGCAGGACAATGCTTGTTTACGGGAGTATTTTCCTTGCAAAACCGGCGCACGAAGACAGCGCACCGCACTTGTCGTATTTTGTGTTCGATACCCCCTATTTGACTCATTACGTGAAACCTGAGGCCGAAACTCTCGCCTCTATCTTCAGGTACGGCATAGTGCCTTCAGACATATCTGAACTCGGCACCGGCGACGACCTGCATCCGATTTATACTTCTTTTGAACTGCATCACGAAAACTCAATGCCGCGAACAAACAAATCCTTTCAGATAGTGATAGATCCCGAAAAAGGATATTCTGACACGTTCCAGGCAGGATATCTTGAAAGTTCCTTTGCTGGTAAGGACCTTCACGGCATAAGAACGAAATTTTTACCCAAAGAGGAATATCTTAAATTGACAAGAGCCTGGAAAGGCGAGATACAGGGGGATATTGTAGACCCGTCACGATTCAGATGTATCGTCCTGAATATGAATGAGGATGAAAGGGGCAGGTTCCTCGAAGAGTGGAAATGGCTCGTAAAAGAAGGTTTCGTGTTCGACCTTCCGATGTACGACGGCAGGACGGGCCTGATCGTCCACAGCCCCGTTCCTCTTGTAGAACACACTTTCACGTACAAGCCGGTAAAGACCGAAACGCAGGTATTCGTGGCGGGGAGCTTCAACGCGTGGCAGCCGGGGACGCTGCGGATGAAATGGGCGGCCGATGAGGGGGTATATAGACTTACAGTGAAGCTGCCCGAGGGCCAGAACAAGTACAAGTTTATTGTCGACGGCGAATGGGTGGACGATAAAAGCGTTTATGCGTCCGAAGATGACGGTTTGGGCGGGAGAAATTCGCTCGTATACATCGAAAAACCGGACATAATGAGGATCACCGCTATTGCCGCTAGAAACCTCCCGGAAACGGCAAAAAGAGTCGGCGGGCAGATAGCCAAGTCCACACAGGAGCAGTTACGCCTTTTTCTTGGACAGGGTGAAACGACGGTTTTAACGGTGCCTAAAGAGGAAATAAGAACCGCTTCGGTATCCGACTCGCAAGTCAGGCCTTTCGCTGCACACAGCGCGAACCAGGTCATAGGGCCCCTCAAGCTCAACGAAGACGACGTTTACGCGGAGCTTGCCGGAGGCCCGGGGACCGCCGCGGTGGCCGCTTCGTGCAAGGTTAAGGATTCGGTGTACGTGGATATCGCCGGGCAAAACATACCGATCGTAACGAAACTTGCCGAACACGCCAACGACCCTTTCGTACTTGATTACCTCCTTTTTGGATCCGGAGGGAAAAACATCCAGCAATATCTTGAAACAATCAGGGACAGAAGGAAACATCCCGCCCAAAACCTTAGGATAATTCAGGGTGACATACGAAGCCTGCCGATGGATAGCGACAGCGTCACGAAAGTAAGCCTGATAAACACGTTCGTGTGGCTCGACGCCGACGGCGTGAATAAATGCCTTGAAGAAATACTCAGGGTCACCAGGGCCGGCGGACTTATGCATATAAAGCACGATATTCCCGCCCTGGCTAAAGGATTTAAAGAAAAGTTCGTACGCTTCGCCGCCGACCGCGGCGTGGAGCTTGCCGCGGTTGAGGATACGGAGATCGGCGGAACAGTCTATGAAGTAAGGTATAAGGGAATGAAAACTTTCGCAATAACCGATCCGCAGGAGCTTCTTGACATACTGGAAATCAAAGACCCGCTTGAGGGGCAGACGATATACGGCAGAGCCATCGATGTTTTCTGCAAACAACACGGGCTTTTCTTGCCGTATCCGATGCGCAGGGAGACTTTCGAACAGCGTGAATTTGACAGTCTGATGTCTGGCGCGAGATCGTGGACTTTGAAGGCGGTGGAGGATTACATTAACGCGTACGCCGCGCGAATGACGAATGAAAAAGACAGGGCGCAGCTTGAAAAATGGGTTCAGGACTTGAAAAGGGCCGCCAGGAAACAGGGGGCTCCGCAGGTAAAATCCCTAATAACGAGAACCGGGCCGCTCGCCTGGGCCGGCGAAGGAAATATTTTCAGAGCGGAACAGGTCGCCCGTGCCGGCAGGCTGTTCGGTTCCGTGGATATATCGGGAATGGCGCTAAAAGATTTGCCTTTCATACCGGTTGACGACAAGGGCGACGTCAGGATGGACCTCCTGCTATGGCTTACCAAGACCGGCAAGGACGGAATACCTCCGGAAGAGTACTATTCGGCGAAAAAAGTACCGCTTTCCCGCCTTCCCGAGCTTAAATCCCCCAAGCCCGCTCCGCCTGTCCAGCTTGAGCTCTTTCCATATAAAATGACTTTTGCCGATTACCACCGCCAGGCGCTCGGTTTCAGGTACGAACAGCTCATAAAAATGGTCTTTAAATACCTGTTGTCAACGGTTTCGGGGCCCGCGTCTGTTGACAGGCTTCAGGACATGGCAAAAAGGATAGCGGCAAGGATGTTCATCGACACCGTTACCATTCACGAAGAGGCCCCGCACTACCTTCCTAACGCGGATGTCGTGCCGTTCATCCCGCTGGCAAGCAAGATAAGGATGGCGGTGCTCGAATACGCCGGCCAGAGCGGCGGCAAGCTGACTCTTCCCAGGCCCGACAAGCTGGAGGTAAAGGTGGTAAAGGGGGAGTTCTTTATCGTGGGCGAAGACAGGGGAGGGCTCGGCTACGCGAGCGTGTCCATAGAAAACGGCAGGAACGTGTTCTACGTCACCGAAGGGTTCTTAAAAAAGCTTCTGGAACGCGCCCCTCCGGAGCAGGACGCGCTGGTCGAGGAACTTGTCGCTCACGAGATGGACGAATACCTGTACTTGAAAGACAGACTGCAGGAAAAATACTTTGACTACCACGAACTGACCGAAGGAAAGTACCCCAACATATTCCGTTTCGCCGAGGAGGCGGTAGCGGCCTACATAGAGTCCGAAAACATAGTCAAATCCATTCTGGGAACGAAGGATTTCGCCATAGAGCCGGCTGAAATCGAAACGCCTTACCGGACAAGATTGCCGGCCGGCGGAACGCTTGAAGAACGCTACATCGCCGCGCAAGAGGTTTTAAGCTCGATAGGCCAGGAGGGCCTTCTTGAAGACTGGGACGTACTTTCGAACAGGCAGAGGGACAGGCTTCTTTCCGACATAGAACAGGTCGATTGGAGGCTTTTTGATGAGCTTATGAGTTCGGCGCATAGTTCCGCCGGAAAGCAACGCCCAAAAAATTTCAGGTTCATCGAACCGAAGAACCCTGACATTGCCGGACAGGACGTAATAAAAGCCGGCAGGGATGTCTTGACGGCCGGCGCGAACGAAGACCCCGGCCTGGACACCGCCAAATACGGCTGTCTTGTCGTTTGCGGAGGGACAGGCTCGGGAGTAAGAGGGGCGGAAGGCCTTTCTGACGACGACCCTAAAGGTTTCATGAAAATAGCGCCTTTAAGCGGCGAAACAATGTATCAAAGCATAGTAAAAGAGGTAGCCGCCGCGGCAAAGGCGTACGGGCATTCAAAAACGTATCCCATCGGGTTCATGGTCAGCAGAAGGACGAAGGAAAAGACGATACGGTACCTGCAGGCTCTGGAAGAATGGGACGAGATAAAAGACAGGGTGATTTTTGTAGAGCAGATGCACCTTCCTGTTATTGGTTCCAAGACCAGGGAAGTCGTGATGGCCTCGCCGTACGAATTGGCGCTTTCCGGAGCCGGCCACGGGGACGCCTTCGATTACGCGCTTAACCCGGAAGCCGGGGTCAGAGGAATCACCTGGTCTGAAGACGAAGGCAGGTTCATCGAAACAGATGTCGTCAGATGGTACAAGGGTTTTGGCGTCGAGAACGTCCAGTACATGGACGTAGACAATCCGCTTAAACCCGTGGCCGACGAAGTCATACTTGGATATCACGCGACAACCAGGGACCCTGCGTCCGAAAGAAGCGGCCGCGCCCATATAACGCTTGCCCTTGTCAAAAAGACTCAATGGGATGAAGAAAGAAGAACCTTCACCGACCGGCTGGGCAACGTCGTCGTAGTCAACGGCGGCAAGGAATCCATAGATTACGGCGACGCTTCGGACGCCGTCAACGCATCGCCGTACGGCGACCCGAGCATCAGGGTGGTCACGCTGGACAGCCTTAAAGGTTCGAAGGAAACACCCTGGACGCTCGTGAAGAATAAAGGGGATGCGGCGTTCGTGTACCACAAATGGTTCGTTGGCCTGCTTGAAGGCGGAAGGACCCGTCCAGCCGCGGGATTCCTGATGAGGCACGCGCCTCTGGATTTATGCGCCAACAAACAGCTGATAGGGGTGGATAAGTTCGAGCGCTCAAGCGGCAACAAAAAACGTTACGGAGTAGAAATAGGGTATGACGCCGACGATGTGTTCGCCCCGGTGAAAAAAGCTGAAGACATCCCGATAGCCAAGGAAAAACAGTCAAATTACTGGAAGAGGCTTGTTGAACAGGTTTTCCCGGGACTGAAGATACCAGGTTTTGTAATGCTTGAGCTTCCAAAAAGCGCGAAATTCATGAGGCCCGATGAGCTTAAGCAGAAACTTTCGGATTTGGACTTTATTGGCCGCATAGACAGGCTTGCTGAAGCAGGAGGCGGTCTTCTGGTGAAAGAGACCGCGGGCCAATGGACCGCGGAAGAGTTGCCGGGTACTGATGCTGAAAGGTCGTCATTTGCCGATGCACGCGATGCCGAAACCGCCGACGGATTTATAGGTGAGTATGAGTCGGTGAAAGTCGAAAGATTTAAGGAGAATCCTGACGGGCTGGTCCATATTACGTTAATAGCCAAGAGACGGTATTCGTCTAAGATAGAAACGATATTCTTGTCAGGACATCGCGCTCCTGCTGATTATCTGAATCAGGACATGTTGTTTGTCGACAGGGAACCCGGTTCGAATGTTTTTCGTGCAATCGGCGACTATCTCGCATCAAAACCTCAGATAGATGACATTATATTAGATGAATGCTTTGTATTGATAGGTCCCAAGACTGTTGATTTGGGCTATAGAAGTGGGAGGGGCTATGAAGGTGTTGATCTATTGCCTTCTGAATTCGGAGGCATAGGTATTGCTGATGGGCCCAATGGAAAACCGCTACGGGCAATCAGAAGAGAACTGTACGAAAGTCCTGTCGCAAGGTTTCATGAAATCGCGCATATTGCCAATAGTCTTGGTTTGCTTCCGACACACAGAGTATTGTCTGAAGTAACTAATAAAGATATATGCCGAAGAATGTACGATCAAAAAATAGACGATAATGATTCGGAACCTATTAAATTTCATTATGCCATAAGGGCATTTCAGAGTGAACATTTACAGGCTGAAGACGAAGCTCTTACAAAAACAATTAGAAAATATATAATCTTGTTCGGAGAGGTTGTTGACGCAAATAAGTTAAAAGAATTTTGGGATAAATATGGAGAGATAGGGAATTCCAGAGAGATTATTCAATACGTGGGGATGGTTGAATATGTGGTTGATAGAATTAGTTGGATGCTAGATAGAGGCATACCTGTTAAAGAGATGCTGTTGGCTGAAGTAATAGGAGGCCAATGGGAAGCCAGGCCCAATAAGGGGGAAGTAATACTTGCGTCACCTCCGTCGCCAAGGAATTACATAATGAGGGAAATATTTGAAAATGTTACAAGGGTAACTCCTCAGGTTGAAGAATTGGGTCGCAAAGGTTTATCATATGAGAACAGCGCGATGGTATCGGCATTGGCGAAAGCGCTGTATGTTTTAGAACAAGGGGGAGCTGGAGTGGTTGTTGGAATGGACACGATAATAAGCGACAGCCACGGGCCCGTTCCAAGAATAGAAACAGAACAGGAAGCCGTTGAGAAGCTCAGGAGCTATGCAGGGAACAGAGTCAGCGTCGTTACCGGGATTTGCATTATTGATTCGGAATCAGGCAAGGTCACGCTTGATTATGGAAAAACATACGTGCATTTCAAGAAGTTGAACGAAAGAGTCAATAAAACAAAAATAAGGACAATAGTCGAATCTGAACCTGAAAAATATGGATATCTGTCCCCTCTTCTTGAAAAAGACAGGGTTACAACAAGCGATATTATTTCTGCGTACGCCGCGGAAGGAAAACCCCTGCGCCAGGGAGGCGCTTTTGCGATCCAGGACAGGGATATATTCCTCGTGATTGACCATGTTGAAGGATTCCCGCTGACGGTTGTGGGCCTTCCGGATGACCTGGTGCTTAACATGGTCCAGGATTATGGCGTGAAAAGAAAACGCAAAATACAGGACATGGAAAGAAGGTATTGGCCCGAGCAGTATGAAAGGGATAAAATTCATCACGAAAACGCGAAGCAGCTTGAAGCCAGGAAGATATCGGAACGCGATACAAAGCGAGTTCTTGGACAGACCATCGATAGATTGCGTTTAGTCAGGAGGTCATTGGACCTGCAGCCGGAAGTGGAGAGCGATTTGAACGCATTTATGGTTTACTATCTTAAGCTGATTGAAATGAGCAAGACGATGTATCATTTCTATGATGCGGTGCGGTTCGCGAATATTATGATTAGAAGGCTGGAAAGAGTACAAAAAGCAGGGGGATTAACTGCCGAAACAATAAGAATAATGGAACAATTGAAGATTATTACCGAGAAGTACAAGCTGAACGAAAATGGATTTGACAGGCGGACATGGAACAGCAGTACGGGGCCTCCCCTTGAAGAACAAACGGCCCTCCATATCGCATTAGACAGGCTTGGAAATATTTTCTTTGACTGGGATAGGGCCGTAAAGGAAACTCAAATAGACATGAGCAGGATAAAGAAGGCGGGCGATATTGAAGAGGATTATTTAACGTTCATTTATGGTTCCCAGAGGAGACACGCGCGCAGCCCTGTAGTTGATCCATCAAAGCCGTCCAAGAGGTATAGCATATATGAATCTGATTCTGACGGAAGGTTCTATCACTATGACCAGGACAGGAGAAGGAAGTACGAGCTTCTGAAAAATGGGCTCAATGAATTCGGCGAATTTATGGGTGGAATTGACCCGCGACTGATGGAATCAGCAGACCTCTGGGGAAACATCGCGCATACTATGAACAGGATCGCCAGAGGCAATATAGAAAGCGATCTGAGCAGGGGTGCCGGTGTGCAGCCAAAGGACACTGTCGTGGTTGATGATAGAAAAGAACTGATCGATTTGATGAAAGCAAAAATGAAAGAAGGCGGAAGCAAGACACCCGAAGTAATAGTAGCAATGGATAATGCCGGCGCGGAAGCGTTTTATGTCCTATGGCAGGTATATCTTCTTTTGAACCTTGGTTTCAAGGTGACCCTGCTCGGCAAGAGCCAGCCGATGCTTCAAAGTGACGCGACGTATCTTGATATTCAATTGATGATACCGTATTTTAACGGTTTCATAAGGGAGAAATTCGGAGCAGATGCCCCGCTCTTAAGCGATTATCTTAATAAGGGTCTGGCGATTGATGCTGCCGATAACCGCGCTGATCTGAAGAAAGCGGTAAAAAAGCAGAAGCCGGAATACGTGATGCTGATCGGCGAAATGTGGTACGGGCACCTTGTAGGCATAAACGAGTTGAGAGAACCTCCGTTCACGGCTGACGTGAATATCAAGGATACCTACGTCGTGCAGGAAAAGAAGGGGCAGTCGGATGTATACGATAAAACGGTAGTGTTCAGCGTACATACCCATAAAAACCACAGGCAGAAGCTTGCGGTTCTGGTGGATACGTTTGAGGGAAGCGATTCGTGGCAGGCGCCTTCCGCAAGGACTATCGGTTGGCAGGTGTATCAGATCTTCAAACCCCAGACGTGGCAGAAGGCTTACACTGAATACAAGATAAAGGGCTGCGCGAGATTGTCCGAATTGAGCGATACCGCGAAGGGTGAGTTGAAAAAGAAACTCGTTACCGTATGCAGAACAAGGGCCGCCAACAAGGAGGATGAAAGAAACGCCGACCAGTATGATTTTAAAGAGAACTGGATAAGCGAAGACGAAGTTGAATACACGTATTCCTCGCCGGTAAAATACGTGAAGATACACATCAAGCCGGACAGGCTCATAGTCACGATAAAGGTCGACTACGGCCCGGAAAAAATGAGGGTTCATCAGGGTATATGGGATACGGTGGCCACGAAAATACCGTGTTCCGCCAGAGACGTGTTGATGGAAAATAAGTTCCTTAACAAGCACGGCACGGGGAGCATCCTGACCGACGCCGAAGAAAAAATAGTGATCGAAGATGTCGAAATATTGGACACGGAAGGCATAACCGCGTTCAAGCCGAGATCCATGGTGCTGGACGTATCGTTACCGGTGGGTTCGATAGGCGGGAAGCTGAACGAGGGTTTTAAACTGGATGAGTATTACGTCAATCCTGAAATGGTAGGCGAGCCAGGCAGTATCAAAGGGATACTCTGGGTTCAGATAGTCAAAAGGCACGACGGTGGGCTGGGTGATGTGAGGAGCATCGTGCCCGCGAGATACGACAGGGAAAAAGGTACGATAGATTTTCTCGTGACGAACCCGCCCGGAGCCCTTCAGATAGCGGGCGTGCTGGCCTGGCACAAGGACGCGGGCGCGGAGGTCGTGACGTTGACGACGCCGGACTGGTACGTCGATTTGAGGGATGAAGAGCATCTCGCGCGCGAAAGATCGGGAAAGATCACGTTCGAACGAAAGAAGTTCGATCCTTCAATGCTGCCGAAAGTCCTGCCCGGTCCGGTCGACAACGAGACGATGTATCCCAAACGCGTCCTACTTGCCCAGGATTGCGGGGTCCAGATAGCGTATTCCGACCTGATGAAAGTCGGGAACATATACACGCAGGTGCACGTGTATAACAAGCGGTATTACTGGAGTGATGTTATGTTCAGAAGCGGCCTGCCGAGGCTTGATATTTCCTCGAACGAGTCTCACACGGCGATACAGCTTTCTGGCCCTCACTCAATCCCAGAGCACCTGAACGTCCTGGGATTGTTTGACAGCGGCGACCAAAAGATCGTGGACGCGTACGTCATCGCGGCAAAACTCGCGGTGTTAAACGGTGCAACTTCGATAGACATCAATACCGGGTGCCCTTCGCTGGAACAGTTCGGCGGCGGGCCGGCCTTATACAACAGACAGGCACTTCTTGAAAAGATAATAAGAGAGATTAAAAAGGCCGTTGGCGAAGACGTGCCGGTGTCCGTCAAGATGAGACTGCTGCAGGAAGAAGATGAAAACAAGGTTCTTGTCCCGAGCGACAAGAAAACGTCGGAATTCGTCAACAGGGTCGTAGACGCGGGGGCAAGCTGGGTTGTTATTCACACGCGCACGAAAAACGAGCAGTTCGATACGGTAAAACCAAGGGACGCGAGAACCAAATGGCCCTTGCTCGCATACATAAAAAGAGAGGCGCCGGAGAGGACATATATATTCGGCAACGGCCAGGTAAGTACGATTGACGACGCTGCCGGGATGATCAAGGCGTCGGAAAGCGGTGCTGAAGGAGGGGGCGTTGCGATAGACGGAGTGATGGTCGCGTCTAAAATGCTTACGGATCCGCTGGTAATACCAAGGATCGAGAATTTCCTGAGAAACGGAACAAGACCATCGGACCCGACATATTCGGAAAAACTAAAGGTAGTCTTGAAGAACCTTTCGTATGAATCGTGGTTGTGGATAGCGTCAGTCGAAGTATTTTACGCTCTCATTAGCGTTGTTGCGGGCAGGTACACGTCATATTTCCCGACAAAGGATAAAAAATTAAGTGCACCAAAAACAATAGAAGAATTGGCAATAAAGCAGGTTGCTGACGCGGTTTCATCAAGCCGTGAGGAAAACGATGAGGCAGAAGTAGTAAAAATCGGGGAAGTCGTGGAAGATATGCTGACCGGTGAAAGCAGCAAGAACCACAGGTTTAATTTTACCGATGAGCAGATAGCCAGATTAAGGGACCTGACCAGGCCTGAAGAAACCGCCGACGGATGCATAGGCAAGTTCGAAAGAGTGAGCGTCAGCGAGTTCAGGGAATATCCCGAAGGCAGGGTCGCGATGGTCGTGACGGTCCTTCCGATAGGGGCTGCGCACGAAGAAGACATCGTGATATACGGCAGGCGCGCCCCGCCGAGTTTCCTGAAAGAGGACCTTGAATTTCTCGATTCACAGAAGCCCGTAGTCAGAGTAGCGTTCGCCCGCCTTCAAAAATTCCTTTCAGAAGATCCCCAGTTGGACGACATCATATTCGACAGAGCCGAATTTGTAACAGGCAGCAGGCTTGTGCCCGAAGACCTGCTTGGACTCGGGCTCGGACCAGGGCCGCATAACGCCAGGCCAATGCGTGTCCTGCACGAGAGCATAGCCAACGACCCTGTCGCGAGATTCCACGAGCTTGCCCATATTATGAACGCTTTGTGGAAGATATCCGTTCCGGACATACAATCATTTGTTACGGGCGTGGACGAGGATATTTATCAAAAGCTGTATCTTGACAAAATAGGTCCCGGCAGCCCGGAATCCGTCAAGTTCCATTATATCCTGAGAGCTTTTCAGCGGCTGTATTTCACCGATGAAGACAGGGCTTTGACCGGGACGATAAAACGCGAAAGGGTTGAATCAAGGCACGAAAGAGCTCAGGTCGGCCCGGTGTACCAGATAAACGCGCTTGCCTACGGAGCGAAACGCGGCGAAGACGGCAGCATAATCCCCGGCACCGCTGAACTTCTGCTTGAGGAGATAGACGGCATTGGCGGGAAATACAAGGATGTTTATCTTGTCGGGCTCCTCCCTGTCGGGGACCTTGTGACGCGGATGTCGCGCGGCGAGAGGATCGGTAACGACGCAGAAACTCCCTTTTATACCCTTTACGAAGATGAATATAACAAAGTATTGAAGGAAGACGTCGGTACGGGAAAAAGCAGGGAAGGGCCGGCCAAAAAACGCCTTGTAATCTACCAGCCTTGGCAGGGAAACATCGAATTCAACGGTTCACCTTTCGCTGTTTTTAACGATCGGGGGATAAATCCGCAGTGGGGGAAATTCACCGATCTTTTCAGGATACGCGACAGGCTGGCGCGCAAAGGTTCAAGGGTTTATGTTGACGTTGTTCCCAATCATATCGGGATTGATAATTTATGGCTAAAGGAAAACTGGGGAGATACGATACACATCAAACTCTCGCGGACGTTGGGAGAAGAACTTGAGCAGATAGATGACGAAGACTTTTTTAACGAGCAAAGGCTTCGGGAACTGGGCGTCTATGACAGGCTTCATCGTGCCCTCAAACGGCACGGGATGGACCTTAACCCCGACAATCATCACTTCTTTGTCTATTACACCGTTCCCGGAGACAGGTCAAGCAGGATTTTGATAGCCCACGGCAGGGACCCGAATTTTGAAGGCTGGGTGGATACTGCGCAGCTTGATTACAGCAAGGAAACAGTCAGGAGATACATCCTTGACACGATAAGGTTCTGGGCGAAGATGGGCATAAACGTCCGCCTTGACATGCTGAACCTTCTTGACAGAGAAGCGTTCAGGAAGCTTTGGCATCCCGAGAGCACTGCTTTCTATGAACACTGGCCGAGAGATATTTATGAAGAGGTTTCTGAAATACTGGACGAATATCCCCGTCTTGTCATAATTGCCGAAGCTTACGGGGATATAGTCGAGTATCTTAGAGAACTTCATCCCAGGTTCGTTGTTTTCAACAAGGGAATACGCGACAGTATAGTTCAGGGCGACGTTCAGGCGGTCAGGCGTTATCTTATGTCTCCGACAAGTCAAATGGAACGGGACGTGCATTTCCTGGCTACCCACGACATTAACGAACCGAATGCTTGGTCAAGAGGGAAGGACTTCATCAAGGCGGCTTTGGCTCTTTACGCGACTATACCCGGAGTATTCTATCTCCATTACAGGACCGCGCAGGGGCTTGACCAAATGCCCATTCAGCAGCTGGTGGACAAGACCGGCGTGAGTGCGGACGAGGAGATGCAGAAATGGTGCGGATCGCTCGTGGCAAAAACAGCCCTTGCGGAAATTAAAAGGGGCGACCTGTATGTATGCGACACTTCTAATCCGAATTTGCTTGCCTATGCGAGAAAATTGGGCCACAGGAGAACTCTTGTCGTAATAAATATCACGAATGCGCCGCAGAAAGGCCACGTTTTCCTTCCTCCCGACTGGAAAACACAACTGCCCCGGAATTATGTTTTCGCGGATGTTTTTTATGAATTGAAACGCCCTGAGACAAAAGGACGTTCGGGCGTCGAACCGGAATACGTGTATCCGGGAAGCGAAATCGCCCGGAACGGGATTTATATTGAACTGGACCCCGAAGACGCGCACATTTTCAAAATTAGCGAGCAGTTTTCGATAAAAAAGATACTTCAAGAAGCCGCTGGGGGCCTGGAGCCGGTTGTTCATGTGACAGCATATGGAGAGGGTATTGAAAAGCTTATAAACGGTCTTATAAACGATTCCGCACCCATGAACGCGCTGCTGGGGCGTTTTCTTTTAAGACCATCTGTTTCTCTTGCCAGGAAGCTTGTTAAGTCAGGTATGCTTGGCGTATCGGAGGGAGGAGCTGCAGAGAGGATACGCATTGCCATGGCGCTCGCGATTGAAAACAGGGAAAAAGGGCTGTTCAGCGGTGTCGAGGGAAGTCCGAGAACGATTCTTCAGGTTGTCGAGATGGAAGATCCGGCGCTTATTAAAGATCCAAAATCATGCATGCTCGCTTCTCTCGGCGTCGAGACTAACAAAATGTTCACCGGGAACGAGCAGAAGTTCATGTTTATCGCTCACGGCGCCTTGCTGCGGTATATCGAAAGACTGATAGACACGGGCACGGTTCCCGGAGGGTTCGGGAGCGTGGATGAATTCATTCAAACTCTTGTGGAACACGAATTGGACGAATATCTCGCCCTGAACGGGGCGGAAGGGCCTGAATTCGCGGATTTCAGGTTCACGGCCAAAAGAGACAACTTTTCGGTATCCGCGGAAGCATTTCATCATTATATAGAGCTGGTTTCGGGCAGTGAGGCGTCGGGAAAACTTGAGGATTACGCGCAAGATCATGAAGTCGACATAGGCAGGCTCAGATCTATAGCTAAACAGGAAAAGCTTCTAAGGCTTCTTCCTGAAATACTCGCAAGCGCAAAAGCAAAAGAACCTGCGCTCAAAACGGGCTACTATGAAACCGTTGATTTCCCCGAAGAAAGAAAAATCCTTGAAGACATAGTGTCCGCCTATAAAGACAACCATCCCGGCGAAAGCGGCCAGATGATAAGGGAAGCTTTTTCGGTCGCGGCAAAGCTCAACGGGCGCGACAAGGCGGACTTCGAGATAAGGCTCCAAATGGCAAAAGACGTGGCTTCCTGGAAAGGAAGCGACCTGGCCGTTGCGGCGGCGCTGCTGAGCGGTGTCAACCTCGGGGCCGCTCCCGCGCGGAACGTATTGAGGGAGACTTCACTGTTGAACAAGCGCCTTGACAAAGTCAAGAGCGCGATAGCGGCATATGAGAAAATAGACCTTGAGGTCCCGTACGTTGACGGCAAGACCATCCCGAAGATAAAAGGGGACCGCACCATACAGAATTACATAGGCATGGTCGTCAAGATGACGCGTGGCAACCCGGACGCCATGCTCCTTCTTATGGCCGGTAAACTGCGTTCCCTGATCCGGATTAAGGACGAACGCGAAAGGCGCGCGAGGTTTCTTGAGATTCAGCACATATACGTGCCTTTCTGCATGAGTATGGCGCAGTACGGGATATCGGAAGTCTTAAGGGACGAGTCTCTCAGGCTTTTTGACCCTTATGAGTATCAGAGGGTGAAATCGGCCGTCGAACGCCTCATCGGCATGAAATACGGAGAAGCCAAGAACGCGCTTGAAACGATGAGAAAAAGGCTTCTTTCCCAGCTGGCCAATGAAGGGGTAAGTGGCGACGTTACGGCAAGATTGAAAGGAATCTGCAGCATCTGGGAAAAGATAACCTCCAGCAGGGAGGCTCTCTATTTTGAGGTCGTGTCATTGAAGGACATTTTCGGCATGAGCGTTGTCGTTTCCGAACAGCAGTTGTCAAAAGCCCGCGATGTGGTCGACAACTGGCTCTTTTCAAAGGGCGGGAAAGCGTTCACCGAGATAGTAAAAGAATCGCAGTACGGCGAACTTGAAAAAGGCTTTGACCGCATCAAGTATAACTTCAATGTCGCGGATGAAAAAGGGCACCTTCCTTTTGAGCTCTGCGTGTATGACAAGGCGAATTTCAATAAGTATCTCGGAATGAGGGATGAGGCTTCGCAGTTCAGGGCGATGCCGCACTGGGTCTACAAGTACGGCAAGCCGGTCATGAGGGAAGGGGACCGTTTCGTGGTGGAGATCGAGTTCCCGAAAGATTCCGGTAAAGCAGCGGAAACAGCGAACCAAACTTTCATCGCCAGCGATCTTGTATTCAC
>JAFGGC010000016.1 GCA_016930715.1 Endomicrobiales bacterium | reverse complement strand
GTTCTGGAACACTTGAGTGAACTCGCCGGCATTGACTATCACTTCCGCCCCCGTCATTTCTTCTTGCGCGGCGACCTGACCCTCGTATACTTCGACCAGCATCTGGTTTTCTTCTCCTATTTCAACGGCAAAATCGGTGCCTCTGACCGAGCACACGGCGACAGGCGTTTTCACCTCGAACTTTTCCCTGCCTTTCAATTTCTTCACGATTGAGCGGATCTTGCCCAGGAACAGGCTGAATTTCGAGGTTTCACCGTCAACTTTATCCAGGCTTATCTCGGATTTCGGCCAAACCTTTATCTTGTGTCCGTTGTTTGTGATGAGCTCGGCTTTCGAACCGGGCCCGCAGCGAAGCTTGGTGTTATCGCCGATTTTCATGTTTCGCTGGGCTTTCTGCCATTCGAGTGAGGAAGGTGGTGCTACTTCGGGATTCCCCGTGATTTTGGTGATGGTTGCTGCCTGAAGAGCTACTGCAAGACCCGCGACAAATACAAAACCTAAGGTAAGTTTCTTCATTTTGAGCCCTCCTTAAGGTCTAGTGTCAATTATAGTAAAAGACCTGCGGATTTTCAACTAAATTTTTGTCACATCCAGAACTGAATTCCTGTTGCCGTATCCGTCTTCTACGAACTCCTTTGCAGTCGGATCAGGCATCCATTTTTCGCCGTCAACAACAAGCATGTATTGGTACCTGCCTGGTTTCACGCGGAAAGTCCCTGTCCAGTTTTCTCCTTTTTTCTTTAGCCGCCCCCTCGAAACGTCCCAGCCGTTGAAATCCCCGACAAGGGAAACCCGGGCGTGAGAACCCGGCATAGGCACCGAGATTTTCACGCTTACGAGATTGGTGTCAACGGGCCGGTTCAGGACGAGGATCCCCACAACTGCAATAACAAGAAAAACGGGCACCAGTATCGGATGGGCGAAAAACGCGACAAAAGGGGCAAAAAAGCCGGACTCCCTGTACTTATGCTCCTTGAATTTCTCAACGGTCTTCGCGGTGAGCTCCCCGGGCGGTTCCATAACCGGCATTTTACTGAGCGATTCCATAAAATCAACCGCTCTACGGCACCGGGGGCACCCCTTAAGGTGCTCTTCGAAACCGGCCTTCTCGCCAGGGCCGAGTTCGCCGTCAATGTACTGAAAAATGTAGTCAATTTCCCTGCAAACCACGTTTTACTCCCGCATTTTCGCCTTGTTCGGCTGATTTCATGCTAATATATACACATCCAAACGGTAAAAAGTTTCACCCCGTTAGAGACAGTCCCGCTTTGGCGGGACGTAATTCCTTGTGTTTTTGCTTCATATACATACAGTCTTTTGACAAAAATCATTTAACGCAACCTAGCAGCGAAAACATTATCCGATATCTCTAACGGGGTTTCACTCGACGCCCTTTTTGAACTGCTCAACAAGGATTTTCTGCCCCCTGTACAGGTAAGTCTTTACCGTGCCGAGCGGCAAGTGGGCGTGTTTTGCGATCTCTTCATAACTCTTGTTTTCAATGTACCTCAATATGAAAACCGTCCTGTATTTGAGGGGCAGCAGTTTTATCAGCCTGCGGAGCCTGGCCTCGCTCTCCCTTGCGGACATCTCGTTTTCAAGCTCGTCCTTGCCGGATCCGGGTTCGTCCGTCCTGCGCTCTCCGTCGCCATACGAAAAAGCACAGTCGTATGAAAAGAATGAGAGTTTCTTGCGCCTCAATTTTGAACGGCACGCGTTCAGCGTCACGGTATACAACCAAGAACGGAACTCATGCCCGAAATCATAGCCTTTCAGCCCCTTGTAGGCCCTGATGAAACTCTCCTGGGCGAGGTCCTCCGCCTCGCTCGCGTTGCCGAGCATCCTGAACGCGAGGTTGTAAACCATGGCTTTGTATTTTTCCACAAGGCGCCTGAAAGAATTCTCGTCGCCCTGCATGACCGCTTTTATAAGTTCCATTTCGGCGCCGTCCGGTTTATTGTTTTTCCCGTCTTGATTCATCAATAATTTCCTTCACCGCTTCTTTCCTGTGGGCGCCTTTCAGCGCTTTTTTTATGACGGACACCTTGTCTCCGTCAAGAAGCCCGGAAGCGATTATCTCCCCGGCCCGAGAGCTCGGATAATCCAGCGCGAAATCAACGACTATTCCGGTCAGCTGAACACCGGCGCTGAAAAAGGCCTTCAACATCCTGTCCGAAATACCGGAAATTATCCCGCCATCCCTCAGGATGTGAACTAACTTGAACCTGTCAATCGCTTCCGAAACGTACATTCCCTTGTCCATGAAAACAAACGCCCTTTTCCAGTCGTTCGCGGACAGTCCGCGCTCAAGGAGCTCGGCAAGCATCACGGTGTCCTCGGTCGCCTTTTGGCTTCTGTATCCTTTGGATATTTGCCCCTTAATTAGAACGTCGGCTCTTTCCAGCTCCGAAATCCTTTTTTCCAGCACCTCAACCAGCTGCTCGAACTTGACCCTTTTGACCGATGCCTCCTGAAGCCTCGGGAAAAGATGGCTCACGGGAAGGCCTTTGCGCGAGGTATCGTCAAGCATCGCCTCTATCTTGCTTATCTCGGAAGCGGAAAAAACCTTTGACATCTGGTGCCGCACGGGAACAGGCATCAGTTTCTGGGCGCAGAAAGACGCAACCACGAAACCGCAGGCGACTGAAATCACGACAAAACCGCGTTTTAACATTTTTGCTCCTAAATCAGTTTTAATACGACGTTCTGCAGGTTCACGCCGACGCCGACAATCGTCCCCTCGTCGTCCTTAAAAACGAAAGTGAAAAGATAGACCCTGGTGTTGGTCTTCTTTATCCTCTGCTCTTTCCATTTTTTTGACTGTCCGTTCAGAAGAGAGTCTTTTATCTCGTCTACTATTTCCGGCTCGTCAACAAGAAGTTTCGCGCACGATTCGCCAGCGTAATTATGCTTGCCCTCAAGCCCGAGCTGTTTTTTAGCCGTATGATTTATCGATATGATTTTTCCTGAACCGTCTATTGAAAGGAACCCTTCCGGCATGTTCTCGAAAGCTTGAAGAAAATAAGCTCTTTGCCTAGCGAATTCCTTGTTCAAGTCCAAATTCTCAAGAGCCAGCGCCAGTATGCCCGAAACCGCCGTGAGGAAATCCTTGTCTTTCGTGCTGAAACTGTTTTTCTTCTTGTTTATGACCTCGATAACTCCCCTGACCAGTCCGCCCCTCGTGAATACCGGCACGCATATGACGTTGTTCGGGGATCCAATGCCCAAGATCCTGCACTCCGCGCGGAACTCGTCGTTCTCTGAGGCTTCGCCGATGATTACCGGTTTCCCTCCTTTAAGGACCCTGCCAGCCAGGCCTTCCCCTATGTCGATAACCTTGCCGGCGCGGGCCGAGCTGTCCGGGTTCTCGCTTTTTACCACCTTAAATTCAAGCTGTCTCGTTTCGCTGTTTACCAGCAGCAGGGCGGCCGATTCCGCCTCAAGCAGAAGATACGCGTGATTGATAACGTGGTCGAGGATCGCGTTAATGTCAAGAGCCGACGAAGCTTCCCTTGCGACTTCATACAAGACAAACAACTGGTCGAAAGTTTCCGTCCAGCTTTCCCTTAGAAGCTCAAGCTCTCTTGCCGTTTCCATCGCTATCGTCCCGTTACCTCTTCCGCTTTTATCTCGACCTGTTCCTGCGACTTCATATCCCTGACTACAATAACCCCTCGTTTCATTTCTTCTTCGCCCAATATCACGGTCTTATCCGCGTTGAATTTATCGGCGAGCCTCATCTGGCTTTTGAGGCTTTTAGAAGCGAAAGGCCCCTCCGCGACGGTCCTGACCGACAGCGTAAGGATTTTTTTGACACGATCCGATTCCGGGCCGTCTTTTCTCAACTGCGACACGAGCTTGAACGCCGCTTCCTCAAGCCCCTGGCCGGCAACCGCGACAAAGACCCTGGTGGCGGGCGCCCCGGATTCAAAAACGGTTTCCGCGTTCCGCGCGGCAAGTATGACGCGTTCCGACCCAAGCGCGAAGCCCACGCTCGGGGTATGTTCTCCCCCGAGCTCCTTCACGAGATTATCGTACCTCCCGCCCGCCGCGACGGCATCCTGCGACCCGAGGGCGTTCGAACGCACCTCGAATATCGTGCGCGTATAGTAATCAAGCCCCCTCACGAGCCTGTCGTCCACGACGAACTCGCAGCCCGCTGAATAAAGCAGTTTCCTTGTCTTGTCAAAGTGCCCGCGGCACTCGTCGCAGAGATACCCGGACATCTTTGGAAAATCGGAGAACTTCTGGGAGTCGATCTTGCAGTCAAGAAGCCTTAATGGATTTTTCTCCAGCCTCTTCTGGCAGTCCGCGCAGAGCCCTTTCTTGTCCGAAAAATACTTTTTCAGTTCGGCCCTATAAGCCGGCCTGCATTTACCGCAACCCAGGCTGTTGACATTCACGACAGCGTCCGTAACGCCGGCGGAACCGACTATTTCCCTGGCAAGCAGTATGGTTTCAGCGTCGGCCGTCGGGTCGGGGTTCGCAAAATATTCCGCTCCTATCTGAAAGAACTCCCTGTAGCGCCCGGCTTGCGGCCTCTCGTAGCGGAACATGGGGCCCATGTAGAACAGCTTCGGCACGGGCAATGCCTGCGAAAGCCCGTTCTCAAGGTACGCCCGCACCACCGACGCCGTGCCTTCGGGCCTGAGCGCGAGCTTTCTTCCCTTTCTGTCCTCGAAAACGTACATTTCCTTTTCGACGATATCGGTCGATTCGCCTATGGAGCGCGAAAAAAGAGCAGCGTCCTCGAAAACCGGCACGCGCATCTCGCCGTAGCCGTACTTCCGGAATATTGTCCTCGCAAAATCTTCGAGACGCGCCAGTTTTTCGGCGTCTTTTCCCCAAATATCGTGCGTACCTCTCGGCGCTTTGAATTTCAAACGGCAACACCTCCATTCTATGCTGTTAACAAGCAACTGCAGCCTGGGCTAAAAACCTGAATTGAACAAAACACGCGTTTGATCCCGCCGTGGCGGGATCACTTTCAAATCTACCGTTCTACCTGGCAAACTGCCCCAGTTTCGTCTGGTCGATTATCGTCAGATACTTCTTGTCGCAAGTGATGCAATGCATCTTCCTGAACCGGTTGAGGATCCTAGTGACCACTTCCCTTCCGGTCCCGGCAATTTCGGCTATCTCCCTGTGCGGGAGCGACATCTTGATCCTCTGCCCCGAATCTGTGGACTCGCCGTATTTCTTCGAAAAATCTATAAGGAGCTTCGCCACTCTTCCGAGCACGTCGCCGTAAGTAAGAGACTCTATCTCCTTATCAGCCTGCCTTAGCCTCTTTGAAAGCGTCTTCATTATCTGAAGCGAAATCGAGGGATATCTGGCTATCAGGTGCTTGAAATCCTTTTTCTTTATCATAAAGAGCTCCGAATCCTTCGTCGCGGTGCTTGAAGCGGAGCGAAGCTCCATATCAATCAGCGACATCTCTCCGAAGAACTCACCTTTCTCAAGATAGGCGAGCGTCTTTTTTTTCTGACCGGAAGACGTGAAAATCTTCACCTGTCCCGACAGGACGATGTAGAGCCTGTCGCCGGACGTGTTCTCGTCGAAAATCTTCTCCCCTTCAGAATACGTCTGGACCCCGCCTATTTTGGCAAGGCGCCGCATATCCCCGCCTTTGATTTCTGCGAATAAAGGAACTTTTTTAAGGTATACCGCTTTTTTCATGACTGCTCCCCGCGGCCTCGCCGAATGAAAACGGCGAAAGTCGAGCCGCTGTTAACGACGCTTTCGATACTTATTCCCCCGCCGTGCGCCTCCATTATCTGCTTGGCAAGCGCAAGGCCCAACCCGGCCCCTTCCACCTGCCCGGTGAAGGATTCCTCTATCTGATAGAACTTCTGAAAAACCTTTCCTCTTTCTTCCGGAGGGATGCCGGGGCCGTTGTCCTTGACGGTAATGCCTATCCTGCCATCATCCTCCAGCGCGTCTATAGTGACGGTCTTTTGCCCGCTCTTGTTGAACTTCACGGCGTTTTCCACGACGTTCCTGACAACGGCTTCCACTTTTTTTTCGTCAGCTTCTATTTCAGGAAGGGTCTTGATCCGCTCGTTCACCGTTACCTTGGCCGAGACCTGTTCCGTGTAATGCTTCAAATTGAAAAGCGCCGCTTCCGTTATTTTCGAGAAACTCGTCTTCGTCGTTTCAAGCTCAAGGGTTTCGGAATCCACCATCGTGAAAAACAGGAGTTTGTCGACAAGACTGGCCAGATACCCCCCCTGCTTGCCGATACTGGTAATAGCTTTTTTGGGGAATTCGCCGAGGGAAGGATCATCAAGAAGCAAAGGACAGTATCCGGTTATCGTCACGAGCGGGGTTTTCAGTTTATGGCTGATCAGAGAAATAAAATTCCTCTTGATCGTTGTTTCTTTCTTTTCGGAGGTTATGTCGTTGAAAATAAATATCGAACCGATTAGCCTGCCTGAAGCGTCGCGTATTTTCGTCACGACGCCGCCCAGATACATGCTCTTGGGCTCCTTCCGGAACATCTCGAACGTGACGTTCTTTTCTTCGGACGAAAGCGCCTCGTTAAGCTCCGGCTTGGCCGCAAATCCCGAAAAAATATCCGCGGTATCCGACAATTCCGTCCTTTCCTTGCCGAGAAGTTTTTTCGCCGAATCGTTTGCCAGGATCTTCCTTCCGTTATCATCGACAAATATCGCGCCGTCCGACATCTGCGAAAATACCGCCTCTATCTTGTTCTTTTCTTCTTCGAGCTTTTCGAAAATCCTGGCGTTAACTATTGAAACGGAACTTTGCGCCGCGAAGGACTCCAGAACCGACGCGTCCTCCTCCGTGAACCCGCCGCCTTTCTTGTTTATGGCCTCGACTACCCCGAGGAACTGGTCCTTGAAAATCAGCGGCACCGCGAGTATGGAACGTGTTTTAAAACTTATGCTGTCATCGGCCTTCTTTGCCCACCTGGGATCGGACGACGCGTCATTCACGATTACGGATTTTTTTTCACGAGCCACGCAGCCGGCAATGCCTTCTCCGGATTTTAGACGCACTTGTTTGAGGTCTGATTCCCTATCGCTCAGCGCGAGGTTGAAATAAAGCTCGTCGGTTTTTTCATCGTAAAGCAGAATGGATGCCGTTTCAGCCTCAACGACTTCCCTGGCAAGCTCCATTATCTGGCGCAGGAGTTCGGAAAGTACAAGCGTGGAAGAAATTATCCTGTTGGCTTTAAGTATTGACTGAAGTTTTTGAGCGCCTAAATCCGGCAACAAAGTCTCCTTTTGCCATTTTGGCTTCGCCTCAGGATTGTTCCGCCTGTTCAAGCGGAAGCGGCCCCTGCCCAGTCTTCTGAATATCTTTGGACTCGGGAACTATGATGCCTCCCGATATTATCAGTCTTATGGCCTCATCCACGCTGATGTCAAGCGGTATTACCTTCTTTTGCTTCAGGAAAATCAGGTATCCCGTCGTCGGATTCGGCGCGGTTGGTATGAAAACGTTCACGAGGGTCTCGGCTTCCGCCGCTTTCACGTTGAAATTTCCCATCACGAAACCTATCGTGTATGAACCGGCCTGCGGGAACTCCACCAGGGCGACCCTTTTGAAATCCTTTTTCTCCGTGAAAAGGGACTGTATCAGCTTTTTGGCGGCGCGGTACAGGTTGCCCAGGACCGGCACGCCGACTATCAGACCCTCCATCCACAAAAGAAAACGCTTGCCCATTATTTTTGTCGTGAGATAGCCGGTGAACCAGATCGCGCCTATTGAAAGGAAAAAACTCGTGATCTGAAGCACGAACCGCGCTTCCCTGCCAAATACTATTTTAAAAATCGGGCTTAAAAAAGGCGACGTGAATCCGCTTATCCATTGAAAAACAAGCCAAACAACTACAAGGGTGAGCCATAACGGCAGTATAGTTATGAGTCCTGTGAAAAAATATTTCCTGAAATCGGGTCCTAAATTCTTCATTTTTCACCGCCGTTGATAAAATATTTTCCAAGAGCCTTGAGCCGCGAGACCTTGTCGTTGGAATCGGCCTCGACGTAGAGCCTGACGACGGGTTCGGTCCCGGAAAGACGCATTCCGAACCACGAGCCGTCCTTGAACATGAACTTGTATCCGTCAAGGGTCACGGTTTTTGCGACCTCGAATTCTCCGAACCTGTCCGGCAGTTTCTCCCTTATCCTTTTCCTGAAATTATCCATCGCGTCAGCGCCAAGATGGAAGTTGACCCTGTCGGAAACGACGGGACCGACCAGCTTTTCAATTTCGTTCAAAACACCTTTTATGGGTTTCCTCGAGACCGCGGCAAGTTCGCACACCAGAAGGCACGCGAGTATACCGTCTTTTTCGGGGACGTGCCCGCGGATGGTAAGGCCGCCCGACTCTTCCCCGCCAATAACGAAATCGTCTTTTTCGTTGACAAGTATATCGCCTATGTATTTGAAACCCACGGGCGTCTCGCGCACCTCGATACCAAATTTTGCGGCTATCTTGTCAACCAGGTGCGTCGTCATAACGCTTCTGGCGGCGACACCCTTCCATTTTCTTGTTTTTACGAGATGATAGAGAAGAACGGCTATCGTCTGGTTGGGATTGATGAAACTTCCGTCGGAATCTATTATACCGAACCTGTCGGCGTCTCCGTCGGTCGCGACACCCAGCCGGCAGGATTGCTTCTTGATGATTTCCCGCAGAAGGCCCAGGTTGTCTTTTGAAGGCTCGGGCGAACGCCCCCTGAAAAGCACGTCCCTGCCCCTGCCTATCACGGTAGCGCGGACCTTCGCCGACTCGAGTATCTCGTCAAGGTACCCCTCGCCGGTACCGTGAAGAACGTCGACGGCCACCTTTATCTTGCTCTTTCGGATCGCACCGAGGTCCACCAGTTCCTTTATCTTTCTAACGTAGCTTTTTCTGGGATCCGCCTCTTCGATGAGCTTCTGGGATTTGGCCTTCGCAAAATCCATCACCTTCACGCCGCCGCTGCCTGCCTCGGTAGCGTATTTCTCAATCCTTTGAGTCGTTTCCGGCAGAGCCGGCCCGCCCCAGGCCGGGGAGAATTTAAGCCCGTTATACTCCGGAGGGTTGTGGCTTGCCGTGAAATTTATACCGCCTTCAAGCCCTTTGTTTATTATTTCGTGCGAAATGACCGGGGTAGGGGTGTTCCTTTTGCAGAGATATGCCTTGACGCTGTTGGCCGCCAGCACTTCGGCTGAGGCCCTGGCAAAATTTTCCGACAAAAACCTCGTGTCGTAGCCGACCATGACGCCGCACTGCCTTTTTTTGAAGCGGTCGGCCTCCTCGTTGACGTAACGGGCTATCGCCTGCGTGACGGTGCGCACGTTGCCGAACGTGAAATCGTCCGCTATTATGCCGCGCCAGCCCGATGTGCCGAATTTAATCATACCTTAATCCCAATCTCAGATCTCAAATTTCAAATCTCAGAAAATTCAGCTCATTCCTGCCACTTGCGGACCTTTTCCGTGTACTCCCTAATCAGGTCCCTTGCCGTCTTTCCGTCCTCGGCTTCGGCCCAGACGTGGAAGTACGCCTCGTCCGGGTCGGGAAGAAGAAGGACCCAGCTGTCGCCGAAAAATATCTTCACGCCATCGATGAGCTCCACCTTCTTGTTCTTGGCCTCGCCTATGGCGTTGCGCATTATTTGGCCTTTCTTGTCCCACGGGCAGGGAAGTTTCTTGTGCAATACCTCAAAAGGCGGTATCTCCCTTGAAATCTTGTTCAGGTGCACGCCTAGCTTGGCCATCATCTCAAGAATCTTGCCTATGGCGTACATCGCGTCGAACGCAGGCTGAAATTCCGGAAATATGTACCCGCCCTGGCAGTCTGAAAGGAACACCACGCCCTTTTCTCTGGCCGTGGCCGTGAGCTGCCGCGCGCTTGCAGCCGTCCGCTTGACCTTGACGTCGTATCTTTCCGCCAGCTTGTCTATCACGCTTGATATGTGCACTGGAACGGCCACCGTACCGCCCTTGAAAGTCCTCATCACGAGGTCCGCGATTATTATCATCGCGAGCTCGTCGGGCACTATCCTGCCCCTTTCATCTACGAGAAACACTTTCTCCGCTCCGGTGTCTATGAGGAAACCGACGTCGCCCCTGAGCGTCGTCACTATGTCCGAAAGCTGGTTGAGCGAATGCTTGAATTCCGATTCCGTTTTCGTTATCTTGTTGGGGTTGATGAAAGCGTTGAGCGTCACGACCTCAAGCCCCAGCTCGCCAAGTATCGCCGGGAACACCATTGACGCCGACGAAAAGGCGTAGTCGAGCACTACCTTGAAATTTGCGGAACCGATCGATTTTCTGTCTATGGCCTTGAGGTACCCGCCCTTGTAGTATTCCTGAGCGCGCGGCGGTACGGTGAGCTCGCCCACCTCGTCAAGCCCCGCCCGCTTGAAATCTTCCCTGTGGAAAAGCTGCTCTATGGCTTTTTCCTGCTGAATGGATATGTCCGAACCGTCCTTGTCGAAGAATTTTATGTCTATAAGCCTGGCGTCGAAAGGCGACTGCCTGACGTGTATGCCGCCGGCTTCCCCTTCCTTGCCGAGTTCGTACCTCACGACTGGTATCGGAGCAGTCCTTAAATCTCCGACGCGGACACCGGCGGAAAGAAGCCCCGATATCATCGTCCTTTTGACCATTCTCGAGGCCTTGTGGGCGTCACGGCTCGTTATGACGTAGGCGCCTTTTCCGATGTGAGCGCCGTAAGCCGAGCCGATCTTTGCCGCGAACTCAGGGGTTATCTCGATGTTACCGAGGCCCGTTATGGCGTAAGCCCCGAAGAGGGCCCTGTTCCACTTCTCCCCCCACACGAGACTCGTCGAAAGCACCGCCCCCTCTTCGACGGTCTTGTGGGGCCAAATCCTAAGGTTCGTGCGGATTATGGCGCCCGCGCCGATGTCGCACTCATCCGATATGATGGTCCCTACCTGCACGACCGCTTTATCGCCGATCCTTGTCTTGCGGCATATAACGTCCTCTTTAAGGCGCACTTCGCTTCCAAGCGCCACGTCGTCCCATAGGATGCTTCCGATTATCTCGCAGCGCGGACCTATTTTCACGTTAGATCCGATGACCGACCTGCTTATCTTGACGCCTTTTTCTACCACGCAGTTCTTTCCGATTATGACCTGACCGTCCACCTGGACGCTGGGGTCGATCTTGGTGCCTTCCCCGGCGATTATATCCTTGTCGCCTACCTTCGTTTTTTTGCCGTCAACGGCTATCTTGGTTATCCCGTCAAGAATGTCGTAGTGCGCCATTCTGTACTCATCGTGATTGCCGATATCCTTCCAGTACCCCTGGGCGACATACCCGTAAAGAGGTTTCTTGTCCTTTAAAAGCTGCGGGAAAAGATCCTTTGAAAAATCAAAGGATTTATCGTGAGGAACATGCTCAAGGACCGAAGGTTCAAGTATGTAGATACCCGTGTTTATCGTGTCCGAGAACACCTCCCCCCAGGAGGGCTTTTCAAGAAAACGCTCTATCTTCCCGTCGCCCGAAGTTATGACAACCCCGTACTGCAGGGGGTTGGTAACCCTTGCCAGTACCATCGTGGCGACGGCCTTCTTGCTGTTGTGGAATTTTATCGCTTCTTTCAGGTTGAAATCGGTAAGGACATCGCCGGAAATCACGAGGAACGTATCCTTGAGCTGTTTTTCGGCAAAACGCACGCTGCCGGCCGTGCCGAGGTCCGATTCGGGCTTGAGGTAGCGTATCTTTACCCCCATCTTTGAGCCGTCGCCGAAATAGGACGTTATGACTTCTGGCTGATAATACAACATCATTGTCAAATCGCATAGGTCGTGGGACTTGAGAAGCTCAACGATATGTGCCAGCATCGGCCTGTTGCCTATGGGCGCCATGGGTTTCGGGGTATTGACCGTGAGCGGCCGCAAGCGCGTGCCGAACCCTCCTGCCATTATGACTGTCTGCATTGTATTGGACTCCCCGGCTAAAGAATTTTACACTGATTATTAAAAGGAATTGCGAGTCTAGATACTATCAAATTTATCGTTCAAAATCAAGAAAGCCGTTTGTGACTAGAATCATATTGAATTTGGGTGCTTTATATGTTAGAATTAACAGGGGGAACGACATCATTCTTATTTTTTCCCTGAGGATTTATGCGGTCTCGGCAAAGACGCGCTTTTTCATGTGACCGAGGGGTCACCCTGCTTGAGCTTATCATAGCTACCGCGATCATTTCGATAGGTTTCCTCGGTTTCATAGCCGCCTACAACGGCATTTCAAAATCCATCGCCGTATCAAGGGCAAGGACGCTCGCCTCGAATTTCGCCGCCGAAAAAATCGAAAAGATGAAAGCCCTCGATTACCACCGCATAATACCCACGCACACGAAGTTGTTCGACACAAGCGTGACCCCGAATATCGCCTACGACAATGACTATTTCCCCCCGGAAAACATCACCACAAGCGGAATGTCGTTCACCCGGTACACGCTAGTTGAGAACGTGCAGGAAATAAGCGGCGATTTTTCTGTCGTGGCCGCGAACGCCGACACCGGGGCAAAGCGAGTGAAAATCACCATAAAATGGTCCGAAGGCAATCAGTATAAACAAATATCCATGAGCAATGTCACCTCGAATCCCAACACCCTGATGATGAACTCCAGCATTTCGGGCACTGTCACCAACTCTCAAACCGCGGCAGCTATAGAAAACGCCGTGATAGTCGTGGCAGAAAACGTCGGGCTTAAGGACTTGACGGATTCTTCCGGAAACTACAACATTGATCTTCTTCAGGGCAACTACACGCTCACCGTAAACGCCCAAGGTTACTTCCCTTCCGCTAAACAATTCAGCATCGGCTCAAACTCCAGCCAGACTCACGATTTCGGGCTAAATCCAATGAGTTCCGGGACCATCAAGGGCACGGTGTGGCTCAACGACCACATAGTCATAAGCCAGGTAGTCTCAAGCACGGACAGCCCTGCCGGCTGCCACCAGGAATACGTCGAGCTGTACAACCCGACAACCAATTATGTTCAAATGGCGAACGGATTGAGCGTGTCCGTGGTCGAACTGTATTACGCCAACGGCGAACTGGCAGTCCCAAACCCGATTCTGTTGAGTCTTTATTACGCGGTCATAAATTCTTCAATGGAACCAAACGGCTATTTTCTGATAGCTAACACGGAAACGATAGTCCTAAACGGCGGAACCGTGGTCAAGGCCGCCGACGCCTACTACTCGCCTTTTTCGATGTTCTACGGCAGCGATGTTATCAAATCTCCCGACGCGGGCACTGTAGGCATAAAATACTCATGGGCGGCGTTGGGCGACATGATTGACCATGTCGGCTGGGACAGGGACGGCGCCGGAGAAGAGGCCGATTATTTCGAAGGCGAGGCGATAGATCAAAATGCCGGTTTCACCGAAGGAGAACTGTACGTAAGAAGGACCAGCACATCGGGCGTAACAGCCGGCCTCGGACGGGGTTACGATTCCAATAACAACGAAATGGATTTTCTTGACCTTCAGTCAATAACATACCCACCTAACAACAAATACGACATAGAACCTCTTGTCTCCGGAACGCCGGCGATAGGCGCCATAGTCACGGCAAGCGACGGGCTTTCGGGCTGTACCGTCGCCGACAGGGTCGGCAGCATTCCGTGGGCCGAGTTTTCTCTTTTTAGCGTGGCTACCGGAACCTGGAAAGTATTCGCGACCTCATCCTCATACATCACAGAAGTATCCCAGATAGAGGTCTTGTCGTCCGCCGCGACCTGGACACCCAACGACGTAACCTCTTCTTCCTGGCCGGCTGTCGGGTATCATTCCTACATACTGTCGGATAAAACAGAACAGGGTTTCATAAGCGGCAGGGTCACCAACGCAATGAGCCTTCCGGTTTTGCCGATGACGGTGAGCGCCGGTAACCCAGAAAACTGTTCCGCCGACGGGCGGTACTTCATCGAATGCGGAACGGGGCCCATCATAGTGACCGCGAACCCGAACAACGACAACCCCCTCTACGTTTCTCTTTCTCAGGAAACCACGACCTATTCGGGACAGATAACATCGGGGGTAGATTTCATGCTGTCGCAGGGAGGAAGGTTGAAAGGTTTCATATCAAGGGACGGCGTCAACCCCCTTCCGAACGTCGCCTTGATAGCTGTTGACGCTAATGACGCGTCAAGAGGAGAAGACGTGTCCAAAACCAACGGCATGTTCTACATATCCGACCTTGCCACGGGGACATACAGAGTACAGCCCGTCCTTGATTCAAAGGAAAGCTCAAATCCGACCCTGATTTCGGTAAACATCACCGTGGGCTGCGACCTGCACATAGGTACTTTTACCGTCCTGGGAACTCTGGGAACTATAATGGGCACGGTCACCGAAGGCGGAGATCCCATTCAGACAGGTGTCCTGATAGTCGCCTCCGACAGCGCAATATCGGCCGACCCGCCCAGCATCAGCTCCGTATCGCTTCTGACCAGTGCCATATACGCTACATCCAGCAAGGAGGACGGGACCTATGCCCTGGAAGTCCGCGGCAGCACCATAACCCCTTACTACGTTTACGGCTGGTATCCCACGATGAGCGGCAAAATTGTTTCATATTCCCGAAGATCGGTTTCAAGCGTCAGCGTAATGCCCGGCGGAACGACAAGCGGTGTGGATATGTCGTGGTAAACCCCGCTACAGGCCATATAATTTTTATTTGAAGATGATACAATTAAAAATATTTACTCATCAACGTAACCGCGAAACCAGCCGCGGCCGGCGGACAGGCCCAGTCGCCAACGGCAGGGCCAAGAACCGCCGGGGAATGACGCTCACTGAAATGATGCTCGTCGTCGCGATACTCGGCATACTGGGTTCGCTGGGTTCCGTGATGTTCATCCAGATAAACGAATTTTATTTTTTGAACCGCGCGCGGACTGACGTCCAGGAGGACGCGAGGATAATACTTGGCCTGTTGAACAGGAACCTGCGCCAGGCGAAACAATCCACGCTTTCCATCGGCCAGCTCGCGGGCCAGCCGCCATACTCGCGGATAACTTTCACGAAACAACAGGGGACCACGATGTCGTTCTACCAGGACGACAACCGGCTTGAGATGACCACCGGAGGCGTTACAAGGACCCTGTCCGAGAACCTGCGCTACATAGCTTTCACCATGCCTATGACCGATGACCAGACCATAATCTCGGTGTCATTGACCATGGAGAAGGAAACATACAGAGGAAAAAAGAAGGCAATGCATCTCGCCGTCGAAAAGGTAAGGGTGATGAATCTATGAAGAAAAAAGAAAAAGGGCAGATTCTCATTGTTGTTCTCATAGGACTCGTTCTCATGGGGATTTTCATCCCTGCGCTGGTGAACTACATCCAGCAGGAGGCAAGATGGACGGTAAAAGAGAGAAAATCGTCCCTTGCCTTTCATCTTGCCGAATCCGGCATCGACAGGGGGATTTGGAAAATAAAAGAATCCACGTCCACGTGGGCGGCCGTCGCGGTAAACGGCACGGCCATACCGAACTACAGTTTCGACAAGACCTACAGGGACGTCGAAGGCGGAGTCTATAGGATAAGATTTTCTTCCGGGCCCGACACTAACGAGGCGACCATTATCGCCGAAGGAAAAGACGCCTCAAGCCAGGAAGTCCGCGCGATAAGGTGTGTTGTTCAGAATCAGGCATTCCCGGGAGCAATGCTCACCGGAGGCGCGATAACCTATTCGAACGCCTTTGACATACACTGGGGAGCGATAATGGCCCAGGGCAACATCGACATACAGACCGGCGTGGCCGCTCAGGATTATTATCCCAGGAAATACTCCGCCCAGGTTGTCACATGCAACAGCAAGGGATACGAAAGGGACACAACGGGGCTCAATCCTCCCAACACCGACGGCATCGAATGGTGGTCGGATTATCCCGTGCCCGACCTCCCCGTTCTCGATTTTGTCTCACTGAGAAAATCAGCCGAGGATTCAGGGACATTGAATATTTACGGCTGTAACTATAAATCCGGCAAAAAAACAATATATAACGCCCCCTGGACATCGAACTTATGTTCCGGCATAAAATCAGCCGTGTATTCGCACGACAAGCATTTCCTTAACCCGTGGAAGCACGGAAGCGCCCTCAAGAACTACGTGTGGTACTGGGACGGCGACGTTGAGCTGATAGGCGGAACAGGGTCCAGCGGCAGCGGCATATACGGCACCGTGATAATCAGGGGCAACTGCGTGCTAAACGTCGGCGACAACTACTCATTTACCGGCCCGATACCCAAAAACGCCTGGCGCGAGTACGGTAAAATCTCGAAAACGACGGGAGACACGAAAGCGACCGACGAATACCCGGGCGACGCGGGGCTGCAGGCGGTGGACGCCACGTACAGTTTCGGAAGCTCAGGCAGCGGATGGTCAAACGCCCTTGGCTCATATGGCGGGACCAACACTGACGTGGGCATAAGAGGCCTCCTGTACGTCGGGGGAGACCTGCTTATTGAAGGCGTTCTGGACATAAACGGCGTGGTCTGGGTGGTAGGAAACGTCACGAAAGGCACCGGCAATACCGACCGATGCATAATTTTTTACAGCGAGCAGATATCCGTGCCGTCGTTGAATGTCGTTCTCACGCGCAAATCTTGGGAAGAAATACCCCCTTCTTCAACGGCCTGGGTGAACTAACCTAATGCGACGATCTCAAAATCAAAAACTCATAATATTATCGGCATTTTTTCTGTCGGGTTTTGCCGCTCTCGTATACGAAATCCTCTGGACGCGAGCCCTCTCCCTTCACTTCGGCCACACCACGGTTGCGATAAGCGCGGTCCTTGCCGCTTATATGGCGGGCCTTTCTCTGG
Source organism: Endomicrobiales bacterium (assembly GCA_016930715.1). Taxonomy (GTDB): domain Bacteria; phylum Elusimicrobiota; class Endomicrobiia; order Endomicrobiales; family JAFGGC01; genus JAFGGC01. The sequence goes on along the minus strand of JAFGGC010000016.1, from coordinate 9,640 downwards.
GAAGCCACGTTTCCGGCAGAATTTCGGATAGAATCAAACACGATTCATTGCTTCACGCGTATGCCCTTCTGGAAATATTGGTAGCTTTATCCGCGCTCCTTTCTCTGCCCGCAATAAAACTTCTCAGCTCGTCGTTCGTTTTTGCCGGCGTGACCGCGGCAAGTGTGCCGGCGCAAAGCATAATATGGTTCACGGGGTCTTTTATCCCGCTTCTGGCGCCTACTTTCCTGATGGGCGCGACCCTGCCAGTGCTTTCGCGATGGCTGTCGATACTGAAATCGGACGGCGAAACCGGGAAAAGCGTAGGCCTCCTCTACGGGGCGAACACCGCCGGCGCCGTTTTGGGAACCGCGGCGGCCGGTTTCTTCCTCGTTCCGATACTGGGCACGACCAAGACATTTTTCTTCGCGGCAATATTCAACGTCATTTCCGCAGGACTTGCCGTCCTGGCCTCCCAAAACCTGCCCAATCCGAAATCGTTTTTTGAAAAAGTCACCTCGGCCATCAGGGAAAAAAGCGAAGAAACACCTTTGAGGGGCCGAACCGCGGGCATCGCCGTAATTTTCTTGACCGGCTTCGCCGCCATGGCGTGCGAAGTGGCCTGGACGAGGGCATTCGCCTCCATACTCGGTTCTTCCACGTATGCCTTCACAATAATGCTTTTGACCTTTCTTCTCGGAATCGCGCTCGGCAGCCTGTTTTTTTCATATTTAAGGAATCATTTTGAGGTTGATTTTTCGGGCCTTGCAGTCGTTGTTTTTTTCGCGGCACTTTCTATCGTTTTTTATTCCCCCTTTATGAACATGCTGCCGTATTATTACGTCCGGTTGTTCCCGCTTATTTTAACATGGGTCCACTTCACGCATCTGATACAGTTTATCCTGTGCGCGAGCATCATGTTCCTGCCCACTTTTTTCATGGGCCTTATTTTCCCGTGGATAATATCGGCGCTGAATCCGGGGACCGAGCGCTCCGGAGACGCAACCGGCTCCGTTTACGCGTGGAACACCCTGGGAAATATTTTGGGCTCGGGGTTTGCGGGCCTTTTAATGATACATTCTATCGGCACTGAGAATACGCTGATGGTGAGCGCTTTCATCTACGCGGCCGCGGCCGCCTTGTGCGTTTTCGCACTTGGTGCGGCAAGAATCCATAAAAAAGTATTTTTGTCAACGGCAATCCTCGTTTTTACAGGTGCCGTCATATTCTTCCGGCCGCCGTGGGACCCGGCAGTCATAGCGAGCGGTGCCTTCCTGTACGCCTCCGAATGCCAGGGCCAGAAAACCTACAAGGAATTCAGGAACGCGATGCAATTCAGTAAAGTCATATATTACAAAGACGGAATATCGGCGTCCGTGGCCGTATTTCAATCAGCATGGGGAGACAGATTCTTAAGAATAAACGGGAAAACCGACGCCTCCACGGGGATCGACATGATAACCCAGATCCTTCAGGGCTACCTTCCCTACATTCTGCACCGCGGGTCGCCCGAATCCGCGCTTGTCGTGGGCCTTGGAAGCGGGGTTACAAGCGGTTGTATCGCTTCACTGAAGGAAATAAATAAAGTCGACTGCGTTGAAATAGAACCTGCCGTAAAGGGAGCTTCCGTATTTTTTTCCAAGTACAATAATTACGTGCTTGAGAACCCGAAATTGAAACTTATTTTCACCGACGCGAGGCAGTACCTTTCTGCCCCCGGACAGCAATATGACATAATTACTTCCGAACCTTCGAATCCCTGGATAGCGGGCAACGCGGCTCTTTTCACGGCCGAGGCTTTCGAGCTCGCGAAGAAACGGCTAAAACCTTACGGCGTTTTCTGCCAGTGGTTCCACAGCTACTCCATGGGCAGGGATGATTTCAAGATGGTATTAAAAACATTCGCGTCGGTTTTTCCGCACGTCATCCTTTTTCATACCTCGGATACCGATTACTTCCTGTGCGGATCGAACGAATCATGGGTCATAGACTACCAGAAGCTGTGCGAAAAATTCGCCGACAATCCAGAGATGCAGAAAAACCTCAACTACCTCGGCCTTAACCACCCATTCACGCTGCTTGCCACGACCTTTCTTTTAACTGACTCTGAATTCAGGGAGTTTTCCGATGATTCCGAAGTGCATCGCGACGACCGTCCCGTGCTTGAATTCTCGGCTCCAATGTACCTGCACATGAGCGAACACGCTCTCGTGACCAATGAGATAATGTCCATAAAGAAATCCCTCTTCCCCGACAGTCTTTCCAACTACGAATGGTCGGACAGCGAAAAAGAAACCCTCTATAACATGACCGGGGAGGCCTTTCTGCGCGGAAAAAAACTTGACAGCGCCGAGCTGGCTTTCAACGAAGCATTGAAGATAAGAAAAAACAATCCGCGGACGATAACCAATTTAGGACGCGTTGAGAATCTAAAGGACAACCACCTGCTTTCGGAAAAATATTTCAGAGAAGCGGTAAAAATAGATCCCAAATATCCGCTTGCATGGTTCCATCTCGGGATGCTGTATATAGTCCAGAACATGGAAGACGAGGGTCTGGAGTACCTTAAAAAAGGCCTTGACGCAAATCCGGGAGACCCGATGGGCTCGCTTTACGTGGCAAGGCTTTACAAGAAAAAAGGCCGGATAAAAGACGCGAAATCCATCCTCGGAAAAGCCCTTTCGGGAAAAACTATGAATCGGGACATGCGCAGGGCTCTCGAAGCGGAGTTTTTATCCATTAACGGCCAAAATCCTTCCAAACAAGCCGCTCCCGCCGCAGAAACAGACCAACTATAGCCCAACCGCAGCGTGGGGTTTACTTAACACGGTTTTTTTGTTAAAATTCTATATCACAAGACGGCAAATGAAGGCAAAAAAGGGTTTTTTTATCACGTTTGAAGGATGCGAGGGCTGCGGCAAAAGCACGCACGCTTTTCTTTTTTACAGGTATCTCGTGAAAAAAGGAATCAAAGCCGTGTTTACCCGCGAACCCGGCGGGACCGGTATCTCGCGGGAACTCCGGAGAATCCTTTTGAACCCCAGGACAAGAATAGACCCATTGACCGAACTTTTTTTATACGAGGCCGACAGGTCGGAACACGTGAAGAAATTCGTTCTTCCGGCGCTCGTTTCGGGAAAAACGGTGGTCTGCGACAGGTACACGGACTCCACCGTCGCGTACCAGGGCTACGGAAGAGGCATAAACGTGAACCTGGTAAAAAGACTAAACGACTCGGCAAGCCTGGGGCTTAAACCTGACCTCACCGTTTACCTGGACATTCCCGTAGAGGAAGGCGTCAGGAGGGCAAAAATAGTCAGCAGTTCCTTTTTTAAAAAAGGCGACCGGCTTGAAAGGGAACTGATGTCCTTTCACAGACTCGTAAGGAAAGGATTTCTCGCTCTCGCGAGGGCAAACCCCGCAAGGATAAAAACGGTCAGGACGGCGGCCGACATCAGCTCAACCCAGAAACAAATCGTCAATATTGCAAAGAGAAAATTAAACATAAAATGACCTTTAGGAACATACTGAACCAGAACAAGGCGAAAAAGATACTGTCCGGACAGCTCAGGTCCGGCAGGATAGCGCACGCCTACCTTTTTCTCGGCAGGGATGGCGTCGGGAGAAAAAAGACGGCAATTGAACTCGCGAAATCCCTGAACTGCTCGTCAAACGCGGACAGAAAAACCGAATTGTCCGAGGGGTGCGACCACTGCGCGTCGTGCCAGAAAATCGAGCGTTTCAACCACCCTGACGTGAGGCTCATTGATTTTGCCTGGCAGGCCCGCCTTGAAAACAAGGACGTTGAAAAGCAAAAAACCATAAAAATAGACACGATACGGGCCGTTCAGAGGGACGTGAATTTGAAACCCATAGAAGGAAGATGGAAAATCTACATCATAGACCCCGCGGAAAAAATTACCCTCGACGCCGCCAATTGCCTTCTGAAAACCCTTGAAGAGCCGCCTGAATGGACGGTAATAGTCCTCCTTGCCACCTCAAGGGAAAACCTGCCCCTCACCGTCCTTTCAAGAACTCAGATCGTGAACTTCAACCCTCTTGGCGAAGACGAAGTGGCCGGCTATCTCATAAGAACCTCGGGCGCTGGAGATTCAAGGTCCCGCGAAATAGCTAAAGCCTGCGAAGGCTCGCTTTCCGCGGCGCTCGCAATGACAGATGAGGACGATACCGTTATAACGAACCTCTTGAAAAAGCTCCGCAACGGTAACACGGACCACGCCGACATACTGAGACTGAGCCAACAGCTTTCAAAAGACGCGAAAGAGGTCACGAACGGGCTTCTTTACCACATAAAAAACGATTTTCGGGACGAGCCGCGCAATGACCCGGCCACGGCCGAAGCAATCATTGAATCCAGGAGACTGCTGGAGAGAAACGTCAATCCGCAGATGGTGCTTGACGTTCTTTTCATGAAAATCAACGACAGTTCCGCACCAAGAGACAAGTAACGGGAGAAATATATGCCTATTGTAGTTGGAGTGACCGTAAGGAGAATAAAAGACAAAGTATACGGCGACACCGGCCATCTTGACCTGGTCGTGGGCGACAGCATTCTGCTGGAAACCGAGCACGGCCTCGAAAACGGGATGGTCTGCGAGCGCGAAAGGCACATCGAAAAACTAAAGGACCCCGTCGGCAAGGTCGTGAGAAAAATGACGCCAGACGATTTCAGGCGCCTTAACGAGAACTCGGCGAAGAACCAGCAGGCGCTTAAGGTCGTCCTCGGCAAGATAGAGGACCACGAACTTCAGATGAAACTCACTTGCGTTCAGTACACGTTCGACCGCTCAAAGCTTTTTATATACTACACCGCCGAAACGCGTGTCGACTTCAGGGAGCTGATAAAGGATCTCGGGCACATACTCAAAACCCGCATACAGATGGTCCAGATTGGAGTTAGGGACGAATCTAAAATGGTGGGCGGGCTCGGCTCCTGCGGAAGGCGCCTTTGCTGCGAGACCTTCCTCAAGGATTTTTCCTCCGTGACGATAGACATGGCCAAGGACCAGGACCTTTCCCTCAATACCGCGAAACTTTCGGGCCTCTGCGGACGGCTGATGTGCTGCATCGGATACGAACACGGCTTTTACAGGGAGGCAAAGAAAAAGATGCCTCACCACGGGGCCAAGGTACAAACGCCCGCGGGCACCTGCACGGTGGTTTCGGTGAACTGCATCAAAGAGGAAATAACGGTGGAAACTTCTGATAAACAGCTCAAGACCTTTCGCTTGAGCGAAATAAAACACGGCTGAACTGCTATACTCTAATTACTGGCTTATTATGAAATACTATTTAACTACTCCCATTTATTACGTGAACGACTCCCCGCACATAGGCCACGCCTACACGACCATCGCCGCGGACGTTTTGTCCCGTTTCAAGAGGCTTTGCGGCGACGACGTCTACTTCCTGACGGGTACAGACGAACACGGCGCCAAGATCTGCGCTGCGGCGCTGTCCGCCGGCGTCGAGCCCGCGCAGTTCTGCGACAGGATATCGCAGGAATTCAGACGCGCCTGGAAGTCCCTTTCCGTGACAAACGATTATTTCGTCAGGACAACCGACGAGAGGCACGAAAAGGCGGTCGCAAAATTCCTGTTAAAGCTCTATGAATCCGGCGCGGTAAAAAAAGGCAAATACGAGGGGCTCTACTGCGTGGGCTGCGAAAAGTTCCTCGCGGAGGACGACCTTGTTGACGGATGCTGTCCCGACCACAAGCAAAAACCCAAGATCCATTCGGAAGAGAACTGGTTCTTCCAGCTGTCGGACTACCAACAGAAACTCATCGACATAATTTCCGACCCGAACACCGGTTCTTTAAGGATACTTCCCGCCGAACGCAGGAACGAAATACTGGGAAAGCTCAGAGCCAACAAGCTCGAGAACGTTTCCATATCCCGCTCCGCTCTTGACTGGGGCATCAGGCTTCCTTTCGACAAAACACAGACCGCCTACGTTTGGGTCGACGCCCTGTTGAATTACGTTACCGCCATAGGCTACGGAGACGACGAAAAAGCGTTCGCCGGATACTGGCCTTGCGATTTGCATCTCATGGCAAAAGACATTCTCTGGTTCCACACGGTCATATGGCCGGCAATGCTGATGGCGGCGGGCTTGCCGCTGCCGAAAACCGTGTTCGCGCACGGATTTTTCACCATAGACGGCCAGAAGATGTCAAAAACCCTCGGCAACGTCATCAAACCGCAGGACCTCATAGACAAGTTCGGAGTTGACGCGTCCCGCTACCTCGTACTTTCGCTTTTCCCGTTCGGCTCCGACGGCGACATATCCTGGCAGGCGCTGACCGACAAGTACAACACCGACCTTGCCAACAACCTCGGCAACCTGGTTTCGCGGACATTGACTATGGTTGAGAAGTATTTCGGTGGGACCATTCCCGAACGCAAGCCGTCTGACGCATTTTTATCCGTAACGGGGCCTTTACTGGATATCCGCATACTCTACAAGGATCTCGCTTTCTCCGAGATATTATCAAATATCCAAAAAGCCGTCGATTTAGCCAACAGGCATATCGAAAGCACCTCTCCATGGAAAATGGCGAAAGAGAATAATCCGGAACTGTCGGATGTACTGCATGATCTCATACATGCTATCGGGCACATAGCTTTTCAGATACTTCCTTTCATGCCCGCTCTGGCGCAGTCCGTGTGGGAATGCATCGGCGAAACCGGCAGAATCGAGGAAAGTGCCTTAGGATACTTTTCGCGAAAAATGGTTTATGCGCCAAAGACTGGACAAAAAGTAAAGAAACCGGCGGCTCTTTTTCCCAGAATTCAAGGTTGATTCGCACAAATTACCCATTACTCATCACCCATTACTATGTTTATCGACACCCACACGCACCTCCTCGACCCCAGATTCGACAAAGACAGAAAAGAAACCATCGAAAGGGCGGTTGCCGCCGGTATCGCTCATATAATAGAAACCGGCTGGGGACCCGACATCTGGGAGAAAACTCTGGAATTCGCGCAATCAAGCGAAAAAGTATGGTGCGTCCTTGGGCTCCATCCACAGGACGCCAGAAAGATGGACGCCAGGCAATACGATGAACTCGACTTGATGCTATCCGAAAAAAAAGTGGTCGGGATAGGCGAAACAGGGTTAGACTACCATTATATGAACTCGCCGAAAGAAAAACAGAAAGAGGTTTTCCTGATGCACGTCGAGCTTTCCCGAAAACACGCGAAGCCCCTGGTCATCCACTGCCGGGACGCCTACGCGGACCTGATAGAAATTCTTGAAAAACACAGGCTTCCCGGAGGCGGTGTTATCCACTGTTTTTCAGGCAGCCGCGGCGACGCGGAAAAACTCATCGAGCTCGGCTGCTATATCGGCGTGGACGGCCCCGTGACATATCCCAACGCTTCTGCGCTCAAAGATTCTGTCAAGAACATCCCTTTGGACAGGATTCTTCTTGAAACAGACTGCCCGTACCTTCCCCCCCAGGATTTCAGGGGCAAACGCAACGAACCTTCCTACATCGTCAAGATAGCCGAAGCGGTCGCGGGCCTGAAATGCACCGATGCCGCAAAAATCGCGGAAGCAACTTCAATAAATGCTAAATTACTTTTTTCTATGATATGAGGAATAAAATAATGTCAATAGTCTACCCTTACAAGGGAAACCTCTATATCAACCTCACCAACAGATGCAACATGGCCTGCCCGTACTGCATCAAATACAAATGGAAGGGGAGGTTCCGCAGCCATAACCTCCGGCTTTCAAGGGAACCGTCCGCGGGACTTGTCATAAATGAGATTCAAAAACGCAAAAACCCCGGTGAAATAGTATTTTGCGGCTACGGCGAACCCCTGATAAGACTCAATGAACTGGTCAAAATCGCCCGCTGGGCAAAAATGAACGGCCTGACCACAAGAATCAACACTTCGGGCACGGCCAACGCGTACCACAAAAGGAATATCCTGCCGGAACTCAAGGGACTGATTGACGCGGTTTCAGTGAGCCTCAACGGCTCGTCTGAGCGCGAATTCAAAACCCTTAACCGCCCGAAAAGCGGAATCAAGGCTTTCAGACATGTCATTGATTTCATAAAAGAATCACGCAAATACATATCAAAAGTGACGGTCACGTCCGTGGCCCTGCCGGGGCTCGACACTTCAAAATGCCGCAGGATCGCCGAAAAACTCAAGGTCCGTTTCAAGCTCCGCCCGTACTTGGACGAATATGAAAATAAGTAGCCTCAAGAAAATCAGGATATTCATCTATATTGGCATAGCGTCAATCCTCCTCTTATCGTTCTGGGGCGCCTACTTCTATTACTCCCATACCGTCACCATCCTGGCCGACGGACGGAAAAAAATAGTCTACTCAAGACCCGTCACCGTCGCCGAGGCCCTCAAAAAAGAGGGTGTGAGCATCGGAAAGAACGACATGGTGTCACCGGCGCTTACTTCGGTCATGCCGCGGCACGGAACAATCGAGGTCACCAGGGTTTCGGAAGAAATAAAGGAAGAAAAAGACGTGCTGCCGTTCATAGTGAGATGGTCGCAAAAATACACGAGGAACCTGAGGCCCGTGGAACTTCAAAAAGGAACCCAGAAAACAAGGATCAAAAAAGTAAAAAAGACATACCACAACGGGAAAACGGTGAAGGAAACGATATTGAGGGAACGGACCACGTATAAAACGATTTACAGGCTGGCGCTACTCGCAAAAGACGGATCGACAGAGCAGATATACGACCTTTCAAGGGCGAAAAAGATGAAAATGATCGCCACCGCCTACTATCCAGGCGACCCGCTGGCGTGGAAAGACGGCACGATAACCTTCCTGGGCCTGAAAATGCAGAGAGGTATCGTCGCGGTGGATCCCGGAGTCATCCCCTTAAAGACAAGGGTTTACGTTCCGGGGTTCGGATACGGCTACGCGGGAGATACCGGCTCGGCCATAAAAGGAAACAGGATAGACCTCGGCGTCAACGACGCCGAAGAGGAAAAACAGTTCATGCACAGGCGGGTGACGGTATATCTGCTTGAAGAGTCTGAGACCTGGTAGGAACTACCTGCACTATTTCTGCGGTTCAATAACGACTTTAATGGATTCTTTTGCCTCCGAAACAAGCTTGAATCCCTTTCCCGTATCCGCCAGAGGCAGCCTATGGGTTATCAGTTCGGTAACCGGGACTCTTTTATCCCTTATCAGCTCAAGCGCCTCCTGGTTGTCAGAAGGCCCTGCTCCGTACGATGTCACAAGCGTTATCTCGTTCCTCCAGAACTCGTTGACCGGTATCTCGAGTTTCTTTCCGGGATCGGTCGGAGCGAAAAAAAGCACCGTGCCGCCGCGGTCGACCGCCTGAAGCGCCTGCTCGAAAACCGAAAAAACGCCCGTGCAGACCGCGACAAGATCAAAAGACTTGCCTCCATTGGCTTTTTTTGCCTCATCAACAACGTTCCCGCCGGCGCCGATTGCCGCGGAGGCCCCGAGAGATTTCGCTTTTTGAAGCCGGAATTTGTTGACATCCGTGACGGCAATGAAGCCAGCCCCTCTGGATTTCGCGAGCGCGGCGTGCATCAAACCCGATATACCGGCGCCGAGTATCAGCACGCTTTGCCCGGCCTTCAGCCCCGCAACTCTTTGGGCGCGCACGACACAGGCAAGC
>JAFGGC010000015.1 GCA_016930715.1 Endomicrobiales bacterium | reverse complement strand
GCCTGAAAAGCGACGTCTCTCAGGCAAAAGACGTTTACACCTTAATACAGGTCAAAGACTGGCCTTGACAAACCCGACTACTTTAGGCTGTGTCCTGAGTCCAGACCCCTTCAGCAAGCAAATTTGAAGTAAACAGAAAAAAGGAAATGATTAAAAAAATAGGGTATTTTGAAGAGTACGATGACATATGATTTATCTAAATTCCCCGAGAGAGGAAAACAATCCGATTTTATTTTAGCTTTTAAATGCGCTAAAAGTCAACTGCTCTTTGGTATATTGCCAAACGGAGCAGGCTGGGTAAACACTCATAATTATCACTTAAAATTGGTAAAAAACTCGTATTGTTTATGTTTTTTCAATGTGTTTTTGGCAATGGTGTAATAAACGCAGAAAAAAGCCGGTTAAATGCTTTAAAATGTCCCTTTTGGGCTTTTAAATGGGGTGAATACCCGGTCCGACCCGAGCCAAATTCGTCAATTTCAGGGGATGTGACCTAAGGCACATAAAGAGGAAAAAATGCCTTGACATTACGGGTTTTTTCGACAATAATTATATTGGGGAAAGATAGGGGAGTACGATAAAGGCAAATTCTGGTGAAAGCCGGAAGACGCAAAGCCACGGAGCTAAGTCCCTAACGGATAAGCTGGCCGGGTTGCCGAAAAAAAAGTCCACGCCTGGCCTGGTTTTCCGAGAAAGAGCGGAGGCTCAGATGGACACGAAAAAGTTTTTAAGACTCATGATGTCCATATTAATGGCCGTGGGTCTTATTATTTTGTCGCTCCCCGCGCTCACTGTCCAGGCCGAAGACGTAATAATAATAGAGCCGGAACCCGACCCCGAGATACCGCCCGACATAATACCCGAAGAGCCCCCGGAGGAGCCGCCCGAAGAGCCGCCTGAAGAGCCTCCTGAAGAACCGCCCGAAGAACCACCCGAAGAACCACCCGAAGAGCCGCCCGAAGAGCCGGACCCTGTAGGTATTGAGGCTTCGATAAGGATAAACCCGCATACGATAAATCTCAGAAGCCACGGCAATTTCATTACCATGTATGTAGAGCTTCCCCAGGAATACAGCCCGAGGGACATCGATGCGTCAACCGTGAAAATTGTGGCGGTCAACGGCGAAGAGATAGATGATCCGATACCCGCATACAGGCATCTGGCCATCATATGGGACACGAACCACAACGGAATAAAAGAACTGATACTGAAATTCAACAGGAACGCCGTCGAAGAGGAACTGGCCGTTGGAGAGGTGACAATTGGAGTGCTGGGTACAATGAATGACGGCACGGAGTTGTACGGGGAAGACAAGGTCAGGGTGATCGGAAGGCACTGGAGGTACCACCACCGCGTAAAGAAGTGGAAATTCTTCTGGAATATATGGAAGAGAATCCATAACTGGCACCAGGCGCAGAACCAGACGCCGGCTCCGCCGCCAGTAGCCGAACCCACACCGCAAACACCGGCCCAGAATGAAGAAACCACAACCACCGAAAAGCATTACCTTTTCAACCTGACCAAACATATATCGGCAAATGCGCAGATAAATCAGGCAGTGTTATGGCTTAAAGTGCCGACCGTGAAAAACGAAAACGCGTGGCATTACAAGGCGCTAAAAATATGGGAAAAGATAGCAGGCAAGTACTGCGGCCTCAGGTTTTATAACTTCCACAAGGGCAACGGGTACGAATGGGACGTCACCGACCGCGTGAAATCCGACTGGGAACAGGGAGTGACGAACGTGGTCGTCAAGTTCGACGATCAGGACCTTGGCAAACGCCCCTATCTCGTGATAACCTATGAAAGGCCCGCGGCCGTTGAAGCCGCCGAAGAAACGGCTGTCGAGAAACAGAACCTGAAAGTTATCGGGGCCAAGGTCGAGATAAAGCAGGAGGCGGCCGACGCGGACAGCGTGATCACCCTTTGCTATACTGACGGCGAGATAAAGAATATAAATGAAAAAGCCCTCGGCATATACTACTGGAGCGCCTCTTCGTGCAAGTGGGAGCAGGCGCCCGGCTGCGTGGTGAACACCGATGAAAAGAGCGTGACTTGCGACGCCATATACAGCACGTTCTACCGCCTGATGGGCCCGCCGAAACCGGCCGAGGCCATAGTGACGGAAACGCCGAAGGCAAAACCGAGCACGCTGGGCCAGAACTATCCGAACCCGTTCAATCCCGCCACGACAATAAACTATTCGATAGCTTCCGACTGCCACGTGACCCTGAAGCTCTACAACACCGCCGGCGAGCTCGTGGCGACCATAGTCGATGGCTATCAGCAGGCTGGCGACCATTCCGTCTATTACGACGCGGGCGAAAGCCTCGCGCGCGGGATATACTTCTATCAGCTCAAAGCCGGGGACTTCGTGGACACGAAGAGAATGGTGGTGCTCAAATAGGATTGCGCGGCCCGGGCAGGGAATTTTTGAAAAGTAGTGAAACTTTCCGCTCATTTTGATAAAATGACGGAAAGCTTTTTTTTATCCGCCTACGGTAAGACTGCAGGTTTGTTCGTGGATGAATGCGTCAGATGTTTCGGCGGATGTCACAGTATATGCAGTCTGCGGATAACCCGCCGAAGCTGCGCTTTCGATGCGGCGAATAGCCGCGGTAATTGAAGACCGCGTTCAGCGAAGGCGGGTATTTAATATGTACCACGGGCTTGCCCGTGGGATTCCATTTCATAAAGGAAAAAGCGTGTCCTTTAGAAGGTTTTTGGTTTCAGCCGTTCTTATCGCGTCGCTTGCGGCAAGTTCATTTGCTGTTACGGCCACCGTGGATTTCTTGAAGCTCAGCGTGGGCGCCAGGCCCACCGGGATGGGAGAATCGGCTGCGGCAACCTGCGATGACGCCACTTCGATATACTGGAACCCCGCGGGTCTCGCCAGGATAGACAAACCGGAGGCCACTTTCGCTCACAGCGACGCGCTTGTTGACGCCACGTTGGAGTTCATTGGAGGGGCGTATCCTTTGGGAAGATACGGAGTTGTCGCGGTCGGCGGCATATTCTATCTGGTGAAACCAATTCCCGTGACGCTTGCCACCGGCCAGACGGCCGGAGAGTTGAACTGGCGCGACCAGGCGATAATCGCTTCTTACGGATACAATATAACAGAAGAGATAGCTGCCGGCGCGGGAATAAAATACGTCCAGCGGCTTGAAAGCGACCCGATATTCGGTTCGGCCGAGGGTTCGACGTACGCCCTCGACGCCGGCGTGACCTATAACACGCCGGTCGAAGGCCTTAACGCCGGCTTCGCACTTCTTAACTCCGGCAATGACCTCAGGATGTCGGGTGAAAAAATAAGCGACGCGCTGCCCCAGACAACGAGGATAGGCCTTTCATACGTCATAGAGTCAGGAGAGAACACTGCTTTCACGGTGGGCGGGGACACCTACAAGATACTCGACGGCAAGTGGAACTACGGCGGCGGCTTCGAACTGGACTTCCACAAAATGCTTTTTTTCAGGGCGGGATACTACCAGAAGGAAGGCAATATTTCGGGCAATACCTACGGCGTGGGCTTTAAATTTAAAGATTTCAACGTGGACTACTCCAATGTTCCCGCCAGCGAGATAGTCGGCTACACCCGCAGCAACAAGGTTTCGCTCACCGTCAGGTTCGAATAGCGCCCCGTTATGAGAAATAAAATCCGTAAATCCGAATATACCGCAAGACTCTACAACGACCTTTCCTGGATTTGGCCTATCATAAGCCCACCGGAAGAATACACCGAAGAAATAAGGTTCTTCGCAAACGCAATAAAAAAACACTCAAGACGCCCTGTAAAAACGCTTTTGCACCTCGGCTGCGGCGGCGGCCACAACGATTTTACCTTCAAGAAGTATTTCAAGGTGACCGGCGTGGATATAAGCCCGCGGATGCTGCAACTTGCCAGAAGGCTCAATCCGGGATGCCGCTACGTAAGAGGGGACATACGAAAAATCCGGCTTGAAGATAAATTCGATGCCGTGACCACTGGCGACGCCATCGCGTACATGCTCAACGAAAAAGATCTTCTTTCGGCTTTTCGCACGGCCTTCTTCCATCTGAAACCCGGTGGCGCTTACATCGCGGTGCCGGAACTGAAAAAAGAGGGTTTCAGGCAGAACAGGACGGAGATAGTGACTCACCGCGATAAAAAAGCAACGATAACCTACATCGAGCGTCTTTACGACCCCGACCCGCGCGACACGGTGATAGACGTCAACTTCATTTTTATCATACAAAAAGGCGGGAAAACGCGGGTTGAAACCGACAAACACGCCGCGGGCCTGATGAGCGTAAAAACCTGGCGGCGTCTCCTTCGAAAAGCCGGATTCAAGGTCAAGGAAGGCAGGTTCGGCCATTCTAGCTTCCCGAAAGGTTATTATCTTCCGATGTTTATCTGCCTGAAGCCTGTGTTTTGAGGGATGTTTTTTGGGCAGGTATTATTCGTCAGCTGACGCCTTTGATGATGCTCAGGATATCGCTCAAGTATATGGGTTTCGTCAGGTGGCCTTTCGCGCCGAGTTCCTTAACCTGATCCCTGAATACTTCTCCTCCGATGCCCGTCACGAAATAGACTGTCGCGTTCTCGTCGAACTTCTTTATTTCCATCAGCACGCCTATGCCGTCTATGTCCGGGATGGCTATGTCCAGGAACACGATATCCGGTTTGTGCAGTTTGTACTTGTCTATGGCTTCCTTGCCGCTGAAAGCCATCACTATCTCAAGCCCCTCTTTTCTCAAAAGCTGCCCTATCAGGCGCGCCATATCCTCGTCGTCGTCAACTATCATAGCTTTTTTTATCTGTTTCAGCGTCCTTGTCGTCTTTCTGGATATCTCGTTGTTCAGCAGCGCGAACACCTCAAGGCAGTCGTTTCTTAGCGACATCACGAGGTCGACGTCGTCAAGGGTATGCTCTTTGATGTGCGTGTGGACCATTTTGTCCCTGAGGGACATGAAGGACCTGTACTGGTTGATGAACGAGGAAAACCCTTTTGATTTGAGGTACGCCTGAAGGGGCACCTCGCTCAACTCGTCATAAAGCCGGAACATCACGTCCCTGCTCACGCTCGAGCAGAAGTCGTAGGCGTGATTTTTGGCGTTTTTGGAGGCGTTCCTCAAAAGACGGAACACGAGTTCTTCCATTAAAGTGTTGATCACCGTTGACAGGCCCACTATCGCTGTCTGCTGGGTTTCCAGGGTGGCCATATCCTGCTCGTGCGTCAGCGCCACCAGCTTTCTCAAAGGGGCGGATGGCCAGGGAACGAAATACTCCTCCGAGGCGCTCTCGCAGCACTTGTTTTTACGGTCAAAGGCAAAGCCGTCCTCGCCTTTGCGCGTGATAATGCCGCAAATCGAGCATCTGAAATAGTGTGTTGTTTCTTGGTGGGTTTTCAATTTAGTCCTCTGAATCTTCCCCATATCCCCGCTACTATAGATAGCAGAAATCGTCTGTAATTACAAGGGATAAATGCGAAGTCGTATTTCGGCAATTTGCGGATGATGTAAGCGGAATTGCACAAAAAACTTGTCAATTTACGGCAAAAAAGCTAAAATGACCTGAGATTACCTGAACTTCAATCATACATAAGAGAATCGAGATTCAAGAGGAACTTTGTCCCTTATGTAAATGGCCCGCCTTCGCTGGACGTCCGCCGCTTAATCCATGGCGGACAGCTTCGGCGGGTCACCTGTGGTAATTCAATAGAAAAAAGAAGATCAGTCGGGTTGCTAATATTTTTACCGGGCAAGAAAAAATTGATAGGAGTGTTTACAGGTGAAAAAATTTTTCTGGGGCATTGTCGCACTGGCGGGCGCGGTAGCGGTTGCTGTCGTCGCAAAGATAATCAATCCCGGCGAAGAGGTCAACGCGCTGTGGATAGTGGTGGCGGCGGGCTGTTTGTTCGTTATCGCCTACCGTTTTTACGGATCGTTTCTTGTCGCGAAGGTTTTGACCCTTGACCCGAAACGCCCGACGCCGGCCGTCGAAATAAAAGACGGCAGGGACTACCACCCCACAAACAGGTGGGTGCTGTTCGGGCATCACTTTGCTGCCATAGCGGGCGCGGGGCCACTAATAGGCCCGATGCTGGCCGCCCAGTTCGGATACCTCCCGGGTTTTTTATGGATACTGATAGGCGCTGTTTTCGGCGGCGCGGTCCACGACATGGTGATACTGGCGGCATCTGTCAGGCGGGGCGGCCGTTCGCTGGGGCAGATTGCCAAAGAGGAAGTAGGCCCGGTCGGCGGAATAGCGGCCTCTGTCGCGATACTTTTCATAATAATAGTGGCCCTTGCCGGTCTCGGGCTTGCCGTGGTAAACGCGCTCAACCATAGCCCGTGGGGCACGTTCACCATAGCGGTCACCATACCGACGGCCCTTTTGATGGGGCTTTACCTCTATAAGATACGGCCCGGCAGGGTCGCCGAGATGAGCGTTATGGGCGTGGCACTTCTGCTTCTTGCCGTCATACTCGGGCACTACATTCCGGGATCGTTTCTTGAACCTTACTTCAATCTTCCGCGCAACACGCTGGTATTTTCGATGGCGGCGTACGGTTTCATAGCTTCCGTCCTTCCCGTCTGGATGCTCTTGTGCCCGCGCGACTACCTCTCCACGTATATGAAGATAGGAACGGTCGCTTTTCTTGCCGTAGGCGTTCTCGTGATAGCGCCGAACATCAAGATGCCGGCCGTCACGCAGTTCACGGCGGGCGGAGGCCCCGTCATACCCGGCAAGCTCTTCCCTTTCATGTTCATAACAATCGCCTGCGGGGCGATATCCGGTTTTCACGGCCTCATTTCCTCCGGCACCACGCCGAAGATGATATCTTCGGAGGCCGACATAAAGATGATAGGCTTCGGCGCGATGCTCACGGAAGGGTTCGTCGGAATGATGGCGCTCATCGCGGCGACGATACTCATCCCCGGCGACTATTTCGCCATAAACACGAAGCTCGGTTTTGACGCGCTGGCCTCTTTAGGTTTTCCGGTCGAACGCATACACGAGCTTTCGCAGATGGTCGGGGTGGACGTTCACGGCAGGCCCGGCGGGGCGGTGTCGCTTGCGGTAGGAATGGCCTCGATCCTGGGCAACCTGCCCGGAATGAAGGGGCTAATGCCTTACTGGTACAACTTCGCGCTGATGTTCGAGGCGCTCTTCATACTTACCACGATAGATACCGGCACGAGAGTGGCGCGTTTTCTCGTGCAGGAGTTCGGCGGCTACGTCTACAAGCCGCTCGGGCGCACCTCCTGGCTTCCCGGCACGATTGGCACGAGTTTCTTCGTGGTTGCGGCGTGGGGGTATCTGATATATTCCGGAAGCGTTTCAACTATATGGCCTATGTTCGGCGTTTCAAACCAGCTTTTGGCGGCCATCGCGCTCGGCGTCGGGACCACCATAATCATAAAATCCGGAAAGCTCAAATACGCCTGGACGACGGCGGTGCCGATGTTTTTCATGTTCACCACCACGCTCACCGCCGCCTGGCAGCTCATATGGCTGTTCGTTGACAAGATAAAAACCGCGGCGACCCCGGCCGACGCGTTTACCTACAAGCTCGACGCTTTTCTTATGGTGCTGATGGCGGTGCTCGCGGTAGTGGCGCTTTTCGATATGCTGTACAAATGGTATTCCTGTATCTTTAAGACCAGTTGCCTTAACGATTGAACAGGTCCCTTAAACGTATGAAAAAACTGGCAATCTTCATGATAGCGGTATCGTGCGCCGCGTCCGCCTTCGGCCTGGCCGTTCAGGACAACAAGGACGGTGTCAAGGCGATGAACGAGGGCAGGTACGAGGATGCCATAACCCACTTCCTGTCCGCCCGCCGGTCGGACCAGTCCAACGATACCATAAAACAGAACCTAATAGAAGCTTATATCGCCTCCGCCGGCCGCTGGTCCAAAAAGGGGGAGTTCAACAAGGCCTACGACAGCATCAAAAAGGCGCACGATATCTCCCCGGACTCGCCAAGGGTCAACAGGAATTTCGCGGTGCTGCTTGCCAACGAGGCCGGCCGCCGCGACAGGGAGGAGAACGGCCGCGACGCGGTTTACCTGCTCGAGCAGTCCGTATCATACGACGGCTCCATACCGCAGACGCGCGTGATGCTCGGCCAGGCCTATTACGACAAGGACAACTACAGGAAGGCCAAAGAGCAGTGGGAAAAGGCGCTCGAGCTTGATCCGTCCCTCAAGGGCGTGAAGAAGAAACTTGCCAAGCTAAAAAAAGAGATGAAAGGCAGCGAAAGCCTGCTTGACGCCGGCAAGTACCACTTCAAGGTACGCTTTGAAGGCGTGGAGCTCTGGAATGCCTCGCAGGGCGTGCTCGACATCCTTGAGGACGCCTACCGCAACGCGGGCTGGAAGCTCAACGCTTTTCCTCAAAAGCCGCTTACCGTCATCATATACACGCAGCAGCAGTTTTCTGAGGTGCTCGGCAAGCCGGACTGGTTCGCAGGGGTGTATGACGGCAAGATTCGCCTGCGCCGCGGGGACGTGGAAGGAAACAAGCAGGTCCTGCGCAGGATAGTTTATCACGAGTACATGCACGCCTTTGTTTACGACATAGCCGGCAACAACGTGCCTCTCTGGCTCAACGAGGGCATAGCCCAGTGCTACGAAACGATGCCGGACAAAGCCGTGCTCACCTCCGGCGAGAAAAGACTGCTCAAAAGCCGGCTTGAGACCGGGATGCCTGACCTTGAAACGGTGAACACGATGTTCGTTTCGACCACGTCGGCGGCCGACGTCGGTTTTGCCTACCTCTACTCGAAGGCGTTCGTTTTCTACCTCATCGAAAAAGGGTGGGACTACAACATAAAGAACTTGCTTGTGGAGCTGGCAAACGGCGCGACCATCGACGCCGCGTTCGACAAGGTGTATTTTGGAAACGTCGAAAAAACCCGCGCCGACTGGCTGCGCGGCGTAAAATACGATTACTGAACCGAGCGTCCGCGCTTTTGCGGGTAAAAAAGCGGGCATTGAAAGTTGAATGGTTTTTTTATACACTTGAGAGGTGTTTGGTTTGAAGAAGCTGGATTGTCTGGCGTTGACGTGCTTTCTCCTGTTTTCCTGCTCTGGCGCCGCGGTGGCCGAGGACGAAAACGAGATTGTCCTTGACGCCGCGTTCGCGTTCGACGCCGCCGTTTCGACGCGGCCGGCTCTCGGCATAATGCATCCGTACGAAAACGCCCGCCTGTCTGCCCCGACGTCAACCTACGTTTGCGGCTGGGCCCTGCCAGGCGGCGCGCTCACCATAAACGGGCAGTCCGTCCCGGTAGACCCCGGCGGCGGTTACCTTGCGATGGTCAATCTTTCGTCCGGCGCTTTCGCCATAGACGCGCGGCTCGAGGCGGGCGCGACGGTCTATACCCTGACCCGGACTGTGCTTGTGAGACCGCCGTCCCTGCCGTCCCCGGTTTATCCGACTACGATTGAATGCGTGGCGCCCGAAACCGATTACACTGTCGTGACCGGCGACGAGATACCCGTGTCCGCCAAGGGCAGTCCGGGCGCGGAGGCGTATTTCACGGTCAAGGGCGTGTCGAAACGCTTCGCGATGATGGAAATAGGGCGGGGGATATACAGGGGCGTCTATGTCGTCAGAGAAAGGGATAAGCTCAAGAAATCTAAAATAACGGTGACGCTTTCAGGTAAGAACAAGAAAAGCAGAAGGGCGCGCGGGGTTGTATGGCGCCTGCCCGGTCCCCAACCGCTTGTCGCCGAAGTCTCGGCGGATGATACCATCCTGCGCGCGGGCCCAGCGCCGGAGCCCGGTAACCGCGCGGGTTTTTACCTCTGCGTGCCAAAAGGTACGCTTTTGCGCGTGACCGGCGCGATAGGAGATGAGCTGCGCGTGCGCCTGGCAAAAAACAAAGAGGCGTGGGTAAAACGGGCGTCGGTCAGGATACTTCCCAAAGGCGCGCCGCCCGGCAGGGGCATAGCGAGGGACATGCTTGTCACCGCTCAAGGCAGTTCCACCGAGATACGCGTCCCGCTCGGTTCGAAGATACCGTTCGAGTTCGTGCCTGACGTAGAAGGAAAATACCTGGACGCGGTGCTCTACGGCGCGTATTCCAACATCGACTTCATTAAACACGTTTCGACAGGGGCCGTGGAGCAGGTAAAGTGGTATCAGGACGACTCCGAGACACTGCGTGTCCGCGCTTATACCCCCAAAGTCAAATGGTGGGGCTACGACGCCAGTTATGACGGAGAGAGCGAGCTAGTTATAAGCATATTCAGCCCGCAGCCGGCGCCGAAAGGCGCCAAAGGCGCGCTTGCGGGGCTTACCATAGCCGTTGACGCGGGCCATTCGCCTGATAACGGCGCGGTGGGGTGCACCGGCCTTGTGGAAAAAGACGTCAACATCGAGATAGCAAAGAAGCTCCAGAAAAAACTGGCCGATTCAGGAGCGAAAGTAGTGATGACAAGGGAGGGCGACGAGCCGGTGGCGCTCTATGACCGCCCGAAGAAGGCAAGGAAATCCGGCGCCGACCTGTATATCAGCGTTCACAACAACGCTTTAAGCTACGGCGGGAACCCTTTCGAAAAAAACGGGTATGAAATATACTACTATAATCCGTTGAGCCTTGCGCTTGCCAGGTGCGTTCACGCGGCGTACGGCGAACTCATCGGCCCTGACGCGGCCGCGGAATACAAACTGCGCGACGGGGGCGTTATATACGGAAACTACGCCGTGACGCGCACGTACCAGATGCCGGCGGTGCTCACGGAATCGGCGTACATGATAGTCCCGCGCGAAGAGGCGTTTTTAAAGACAGAAAAGTTCCAGAACGCCTGTGCAGAGGCGATGGCTAAGGGCATAACGAAATACGTTGAATCAATGCGGGTTTACCCGCAGGAGAGGCGGGCCGCACCGCCTAAAAAAACATCCAAAAGCGGGAAGAAAAATCGCAGCCCGCATTAGCATTCAGCGTGCGGAGATCCGCCGATGGTTCAATGGCGGAACAAAAGAGGAGCGGCGCGAAATGAGCAAGCAGATAATGATAGTGGACGATGAGCCGGTAGTCAGGGAAATGATTTCCCGTTATTTCGCAAGGCAGGGACTGGATGCTTTAGCGGCGGACGGCTGCGACCAGTGCATCGAATACTTCAAGAACGGGTTTAAGGGCGTCGTTCTGATGGATTTGATAATGCCCGGAAAGGACGGCTGGGATACGATAAACGAAATCATAAAACAAGGTTACAGCGACAGTGCCGTGATAGTCCTGCTTACTGCCAGCACGAAGTATCCTCCTTCCAAAGCAATGAGCATAAAACAGCACGTCACGGATTACATACCGAAACCGGTCAGGCTGGAAGTTTTGGACGAGTGCGTGAAGAACTACCTGAAATACTTTGACAAGTCATAGGCTTTCTATCTACTGCCTCTCTCTTGGCGGGAAGAGGGCGGGGGTGAGGTTGAGGGGGAACGAAGGCGTATAAAAATTCAGAGGAGCGGCGCGGAATGAGCGGACAGGTGATGATAGTGGATGACGAACAGCCGTTCAGGGAAACGATAACCCGGCATCTTCAAAAAAATGGTTATGACACGCTGGCGGCGGACGGCTGCGACCAGTGCATCGAACACTTCAAGAACGGGTTTAAAGGCGTCGTTTTTATGGACCTTAAAATGCCCGACAAGGACGGCTGGGACACTATCAAGGAGATAGTGGGCAAAGGCTACAGCGATAATGCCGTGATAGTCCTGCTCACGGCCAGTTCCCGGTACCCGCCTTCCAAGGCCGCGGACGTAAAGCAGTATGTAAAGGATTACATCCCGAAGCCGTTCAAACTGGAAGTCCTGGACGAATGCGTGAAGAATTACTTGAAATACTTTGAGAAAAAATAAACGAATATTTCTTATTTTTAATTTCCAATGAGATGCATAAGCCACTGGCTCCCGCAGTGGAATGAAGTCTGGATGAGAGGGGAAAGGTCAGGCGGGGCATAGACTGTTCTGACCGATACAATATTGAGCGAAAAAAAGGAGGGTGTGAGATGGCAAAAAAAGCGATGGTTGTCGACGACGAGCCGGAAGTGAGGGAAACCATCCGCCGCTATCTCGAAAAGCACGGGGTCGAGGCCGTGACGGCGGCCGATTGCGAGGAATGCCTCGAGCATCTTAAAGCCGGGTTCACGGGCGTTATCTTCATGGACCTGATAATGCCCAAAAAAGACGGCTGGGACGTGGTGCGCGAAATAGCCAGTCAGGGATACGAGAAGAAAGCCGTGATAGTCCTCCTGACCGCCAGCGTGGACCCCGCCCCCGAAAAGTCGAAAGACCTGATACAGTACGTCGCGGATTATATCCCGAAGCCTTCCAGTTTAAAGGAAGTGGTTAAAGCCGCGAAAAAATACCTCGGGATTAAGGATTCGTGAAACAGGGGACGCGACAAACCCGGACAAACGCAGAAATCCCGGAAAACACGCTTTATGATGAAGCTTGATGAACTCTTAAGGCATGCCCTCGGATATCTCGTCGGTTTTTCGTTGTTCGCGGTTTTGATGCCTTACGGCATATATCTTCTTGCCTGGAGGTACCCGGCGGGTGTTGCGGGTTTCGACGCCGGCATACGGGTACTGGGCTGGCCGCTTCTGGCCGTAGGCGCATTCTTCATCCTCTGGTCCAACAAAGATCTGCTCCTTGTGGGAAGGGGCGGGCCGGCCGACGGGTTCAACGTGGCTGTAAGTCCCCGCACGAAACGCCTTGTAACGACGGGCCCCTACCGCTACACGCGCAACCCGATGGTTTTCGGCGCGCTCGCCTGCTATTACGCCGAAGCGATACTCCTTGATTCCGTCGTCTGCCTTGCCGCGGTCGTTGCGTTTAATTTAGCCGCCCGCATATACATACGCCTGACCGAGGAAAAACGCCTTGAAAGGGACTTCGGCGGGGAATACCTGGAATACAAAAAGACAGTGCCGATGATAATGCCGAGGCTGGCCGCCAAACGGCGCGAAACCCATTGAAGTTACGCCTCTGTAATGATATAAATATACCTTATGAATACATTTTCAGAAGACGGCAAAAAGAAAATACTTGAAATACTTTTTTTAGCCGCCGTATCGGGTTATTTCATTTTCGCGAGCACGTATAAACTGGCGTACGTCCTTCCCGACGTGGACGAGACCGTCTACGGCATTCAGGCGGAGCAGATTATCCATAATATCAGGCCTTATTACGGAGAGACGTCGCTCTTTGGCATATGGCTGCCCCTGAGGGGCACGATGAATTACAATTTTGCCCTGCCGGCGTACATTCTCGCGCCGTTTTTCGCGCTTTTCGGGGCGAGCACGTGGATGCTGAAGCTAGTACCGATACTGTTCGGCGCCGCGGGCATAGCGGCATTCTTCTACGCGATAAAGATGGTCTTTAACGCGCGAATCGCCGCGATATCCTCGCTTCTCCTTTCAACGAACCCGCTGTATGTTTTCTACGCGTTCAACAGCCTGTACAAAACCGAACCGCTCATAAACGCTTTATTCTCTATAACCATCTTGTTGCTGCTCCTGTACGTAAAAAAGCGGAAGACATCCCTGCTTGTGGCTTCATCTTTTGTTCTGGGCGCGCTGTTAAGCGTGAAGCTGTCCGCTGTGAGCTATTATCTCGGGTTAGCCGTGGTTTTCGCGTTTATCTACAGGAATGAGGCAAAGGGCCTGTTCCCGCGGCGCGCGCGCGTCGCCGCGGCCGTCCTGTCTTTCACGGCGGGTCTCATAATCTTTATTTTGTATAACGTCTTCTACCCCGAAATGAACACGTTTCGCAACATTTCTTTGTTGTTTTCCGAAAGCTGGCAGAACAACCTTGATGTATTCAACAATCTCGGTATAAGGCTGAAGCATTTATTCTGGTTCTGGGGTAACGTTGACCCGCATTACCTTAAGGATATTAAGGTCCGGTCTATCGATATACTCTTGGTCACATTTACATTGTTCAGCGTGGCGGCCAATTTTACGTATTATTCATTGTCGGGCGACAGGAGAAACATCAAGAAGCTCGCTTCTGTATGCGTTTTTTTCGGCGTTGTTTTCGCGACGAGCATTTTTACCCCGTTGAACAGGGAAGAATTCCATCTTTCCCTGCTGTTCCCTTTTCAGCAGTTGATGATAGCCGTTTTCCTTTCAAACACGCTTTTCTTTTTCGAAAAAAAAAGGCATTATTCCGCCGTGAAAATATCGCTTTCGGCGTTCTTGCTGTTTTTGATACTGGGGCAGTTAAGCAATGTCGCCGCGCGCCACCGTATGCTGGACAGCGATTATCGAGACAGGGTCGCGACGAGCGTTTATTTGGGAAGATTATCGGAATGGATGAAATGCCGCGATAAACCGGTTGTCGCGCTTGACAGCAACGTCGATACCGCGCTGGCTATGCTGAACAACGGGAGGCTCGTAACCGCGTTTCTGATAACGCACTATGACCCGCGCAGGACCGCCGGCATGGCCAGGAAAGCCTATGAAAGCGGCAGGGGGTTATTTTTGATAGAAACGGCAAAGCGGTCAATCCCCGGCAGGTCCTTTAGCGTCGGCGAAGTCCTCTGGGATAAAAAACTGAAAGCAGAATATATCGGATCCATCAACTGCGGCGCAGACGACCGGGCGTATTTTCGTCTATATGCGCTGCGCGGGGAAGGGTTCAATGCAGAAAGGGACGGCACGGAACAACCTCTTGAAAATCGACGGCAGTAATGGTATAAATATGACAGGAAGACGTATCTGTGGATTAGTGTCTGGTATTTGGCGGAACTAAAATACAAATTCAGGAGAACGACAAATGCGTAAGATTTTGATTTCAGCGATGGTTTTGACGGCGATGGCCTGTTCGGGGTTCGCGGCGGCAAAGCCGGATACTACGATAGCCGTTGCCGAGTTCACCGGCCGCGACGTTACGGAAGCCGACGCCTCGGCGATAACCGATTTCTTCAGGGTGGGGCTGGTAAAAACCCGCTCCTACAGCGTGCTCGACAGAAAAAACATGGAAGTGATACTCGGCGAGCAGAAGTTCCAGATGTCCGGCGTGGCGGAGCAGGAAAGCGCGGTGAAGCTGGGAAAGATGCTCGGCGTGCAGAAGATGGTCGTGGGAAACGTCACGCTGTTTGACAAGACATACTACATAAACGTGCAGGTCGTGGACGTCGAAAAAGGCGTCATAGAAGCCTCGGAGAAGGCGAGCGCTCTCGACAAGAACCAGCTCCCCGAGAAATCCGAAGCCCTTGCCTTCAGGATAGTGGCCCTGCTCAAGCGCTCCCGGGACAGGTACGAAGGCGCAAGGATAGACGACCAGCCCAGCACCGGCCCGACATTTTTCAAGATATCCGTGATACCGCAGGTGAGCCTTCCGAGGAAGAACGTGGTGCACGGCATCGGAATGGGCCTCATCGGCTCGCGCGACAACGAGGTGCACGGCATAAACGGCGGAATAGTGTATTCCCGGGTGGACAGAGAGGTTATCGGGTTTGAAAGCGCGATATACTCGGTGGTGCACGGCACGATGGGCGGCGCCCAGATGAGCTACATCTCGAAGGCCAGGAAAGTTTACGGCGTGCAATTCGGCCTTTACAACAACGCGAAAGCCACCTACGGTGTCCAGGCCGGCTGGATAAACGTTGCCGAGGATATGAACGGCGTGCAGATAGGCATAATAAACTACACGCAGTACATAAAGGGCGTGCAGTGGGGGCTCATAAACATAGCCACGAAGAACACGCTCCTGCCCGGGATGATACTGCTGAACGTCGGATTTTGACGGTGGCACCCGGGGGTTGGCATCTGGTAGTTGGTTAACGGTACTTTTAATAGGAATCCCTCGAATCCAAAAAGGATTTGAGGGATTTTTGATTTTCGGTTCCTCATAACAAGGCATTGCCATTTTCGGGTTCAAATATATGTTGACTTTTTAGCGGGTTTTTTATATATTGCGTTCAAAGGCGTGCCGTGGCTTGTTTAACGGCGGCCTTCTAATTGCCGGAATAATGTCGTAGTTCAAATATATCAAGGGAGGTCAGTTATGACCAATCGTCCAGGGACAAGCTTAACAGCGTTGTTAGTTTCGGCCGTTCTGTTGGTTTTCGTTCTCGGAACGTCAACCCCTGTCAGGGCAGACAGTGCAATTGCCGAGGATCTGCTTTTTATGGATATCCCCAGCGTCGTCACCGCCTCGAAGGTTTCGGAAAAACTGTCCGACGCTCCGGGTGTCGTGTCCGTTATCACTGCGGATGAGATGAAGAGGTTCGGCGGTACGACTCTTTTCGACGTTCTCCAACGCGTGCCGAGCCTTGTGGGCAGTTCAATTTACATGACCGACCGCAGTGTTATTTCAGCGCGCGGCGACCAGTTCAACGCTTCCGGCAGCCATGTCCTGCTTCTCATCAACGGACGGCCTATACGCGAAGTTGAAGAAGGCGGGATAGTGGGCGAAGTGCTCGAGACTTTTCCCGTCACGGCTGTCGAAAGGATAGAGGTTATCAGGGGCCCCGGCTCCGTGCTGTACGGCTCCAACGCCTTTTCGGGCGTTATCAACGTCATCACAAAGAAAGCGGACAGGACCGGCGCTACGCTGGCTCTTATGGGCGGAACGGGCAGCGCGTTCGACGAAGTTGCCAATGTGATGTACAGCAGCGAGGACTTTAATTTCACAATTACGGGAAAAAATGTCAAAAAACCGGATTGGGATGTTAAATGGGAATACGACGAAATGTATCCTCCGACCTTCGCTCCCACGGGGAACGTTTTTTCAAAAGACCTGACGATCCCCAACAACGGCAACGGCACGTTCCTTGACATGAACTACAAGAACCTGCGCTTCATGTCGTCATACAACGAATACCAGACCCAGTATTACATACCGGACTACATGGCGCTTTTCAATGCTTGCGGCATCTCCTACTGGTCGAAGGTTTTCGCGAACCTGGGCTACACGATGGAGATGTCCGACGCGTGGAGTATGGACATCAACACGACGTACTCGCGTTCGCTGTTCAGGGTATCCGACTGGCCCGACACGAGCCGCGATTCATATGAATCGCTCATAGAATGGACTAACTATTTCACCGTATCCGACAAATTCAGGATAGTGGCCGGCGGCTTGTACGACGCGGTCAAAGGAGGAGAATACATAGAAGGTTCGGGACAGGTTTCCGGCGGGGATAGCTATAATTACTCGCTCTACTCGCAGGCGGATTACTGGGCCCACGACAAGGTAAAGATAATAGCCGGCGCGCAGGCCAACAAGGACAAGAACGTCGACGATATGGACATTGTCCCAAGGGCCGGGCTTATCGTTTATCCGGTGGAAAACACGAACGTGAAGATTCTTTACAGCTCAGCGTTCCGCGCGCCCAGTCTTAACGAGAGGTTCATGAATTTCGTGGCGTTGGCCGGTAAGGCGGACATTAAAGCCGAAAAGGTCAGCACCGTGGATATAGGCGTCAACTACCATAAGGACAATCTGCTCTGCGGCGTCAACTACTTCAACGCGAAGCAGACGAACATCATAGAGCAGGACAGATCCGGCAAGTACGCCATTCCCACCTACGACAACATAGGCGAGATAAAGGCGCAGGGTTTCGAGCTTGAAGGCAAGTACTATTTCAGCAAGGAGTTCTTGTCCCTTGTATCGGTGCTCTACCAGACCAACGAGAACGCGGCCGGCGTGGAGGATGTCACGCCCATACCAAACACCAGCGCCAAGCTGGGCTTGAGCTACCAGGCCGACAGTGGCGTGACGCTGAGCCTGTTCGACGCCTACCAGGGCGCTCTTGATTCGAAATTCGACACATTGACGAACACGAGCCCGGATGCGTACAACCTTGCGAGTCTCCACGGCCGTTTCAACATGACGAAGCTTGCCGGCTGGAACATAGGCAGGGACTTCTCGTTTCTTCTGCAGATAGACAATCTGCTTGACAAGGAAATATGGCTGCCGAACTGGGGCCTAATTGCGGGCAGTTCGCTTCCCGTTAGCAAGGGCAGGACCGTTTACTTCGGCGTTGAGATAGCTTTATAGACGTTTTTTAAAGGCGTAAAAACCCCCTCGGTTAAAGAATAACCGGAGGGGTTTTTGTTTTAGCCGTTTTGGCAGTCGTTTGTCGATTTACTTTATCCGCATCTGAGTGAAGGACCTTATGACGAATACCACAGCTACTGCGAAAAACGCAACTGCGAGCGCGACGCTCAGGCCCCTTGAAAGGCCGACCGCAAGCTCAAGCGCCAGAAGCCCGAAAAGCGTGGTGAACTTTATCGTAGGGTTCATGGCCACGGAGGACGTGTCCTTGAACGGGTCGCCCACCGTGTCGCCGACGACCGTCGCCTTGTGGAGCTCGGTGCCCTTCTCCTTGAGGTCGACTTCCACGTACTTCTTGGCGTTGTCCCAGGCGCCGCCGGCGTTGGCAAGGAATATCGCCTGGAAGAGGCCGAAGAGAGCGATGGATATGAGGTATCCAATGAAGAAGAACGGGTCAAGGCAGGCGAACGCCAGCGTGCTCATGAATATCACGAGGAAGAGGTTCAGCATGCCTTTCTGCGCGTACTGCGTGCATATCTCGACGACTTTCTTGGAGTCTTCGATGGACGCCTTGACGACGCCTTCGAGCTTGATGTTGGCTTTAATGAACTCCACCGCCTTGTAGGCGCCGGAGGTCACGGCGTGGTTGGCCGCGCCTGTGAACCAGAATATCACCGCTCCGCCGGCTATGAGTCCGAGTAGGAACGGCGGGTGCAGTATCGAGAGCTTGTCGAGGTTGACGGCGAGCCCTTCGGTGAGCATAACGATGATGGAAAATATCATCGTGGTGGCGCCGACGACCGCCGTGCCGATGAGCACGGGTTTTGCAGTCGCCTTGAATGTGTTGCCCGCGCCGTCGTTGGCCTCAAGGTTGTGCTTTGAGCGCTCGAAGTTCGGCTCGAAGCCGAAATCTTTCTTTATCTCTTCCTTGATGTTGGGTATAGTTTCAATGAGCGAGAGTTCGTATATGGACTGGGCGTTGTCAGTCACCGGGCCGTAGGAGTCCACGGCGATAGTCACCGGGCCCATGCCGAGGAAGCCGAACGCGACAAGGCCGAACGCGAAGACCGGCGCCGCCACCATCAGGGCCGAAAGGCCGAGGGTGCTTATGCCGTAGGCTATAGCCATCAGCGAAAGTATGGCAAAGCCCATCCAGTACGCGCTGAAATTGCCCGCCGTGAGGCCGGCAAGTATGTTCAATGACGCGCCGCCCTGCCTGGAGGAATTAACGACGTTGCGCACGAACGAGCTTTCGGTCGAGGTGAATATCTTGACAAGCTCGGGTATCACGGCGCCGGCTATGGTCCCGCAGGATATGATGGTGGAGAGCTTCCACCAGAGCGAGCCGTCGCCGAGGTCGGCCACCGTGAAGTAGGAGATAAGGTACGTGAGCGCTATCGAGAAGAAAGAAGTTATCCAGACGAGGGACGTTAGCGGCGCCTCGAAGTTCATTTTCTCGGCGGCGGCGTACTTGGCGCGCGCTATGAGCGAGTTGACGCCGTAGGAGGCGGCGCTGGCTATAAGCATCGCAAGTCGCATGATGAATATCCAGACAAGCAACTTGACCTGTATCACGGGGTCCTTGACCGCCACGAGTATGAAGGATATCAGCGCGACGCCGGTGACGCCGTAGGTCTCGAAGCCGTCAGCGGTCGGGCCGACGGAATCCCCGGCGTTGTCGCCGGTGCAGTCCGCTATGACTCCGGGGTTGCGCGCGTCGTCTTCTTTTATGTTGAAGACTATCTTCATTAGGTCTGAGCCGATGTCGGCAATTTTTGTGAATATGCCGCCGGCGATCCTCAGCACCGACGCTCCCAGCGACTCGCCTATCGCGAAGCCGATGAAGCAGGGCCCGGCGTAGTCCTTGTTGATGAAAAGAAGTATGCAGAGCATCACGAAAAGCTCGACCGATATCAGGAGCATCCCTATGCTTATGCCCGAGCGGAGGGGAATGGATGAGGTCGGGTACGGGAGGCCTTTCAAGCTCGCGAAGGCCGAGCGAGAGTTGGCGAACGTGTTAAGGCGCATGCCGAACCAAGCCACGCCATAGCTTCCGGCTATGCCAATCAAGCTGCAGAGGATTATTACCGAGACGCGCATCGCGTCGAAGTGCCTGAGCCAGCCGAAGTAAACGACTATTATTATAGCGAGCAGGAACTCGAGGAAGAGTATGAATTTGCCCTGGGTTACGAGGTAGGTCTTGCAGGTCTCGTATATGAGCTCCGATATCTCTTTCATCGACTTGTGCACCGGCATGTTCTTGATGCCGAAGTAGTGCACCATCCCGAACACGAGGCCGAACACGCACAGTAGCAGGCCCCACACGAGCAGGGTGTGGCCGTCGACGCCCACGAACGTGACCGATTTGAGGTCGGGCAGTATGAGTTCCGCCTCGCCGGCGTAGGCCTCCGGGATCGCCGAAACCACAAGCGTTACGAAGCCCGCGAATTTGGCGAACAGCTTAGACATAAAGAAAAAAGACAATAGGTGTTTTTTCATGCTTTCTCCCTTTTAACTTCCTTATTTTTTGAGGAATTAAGGTTTTCTGGAAGTCACGAAGATTATAGAAAAAAATCTTTTTTTTGTCAATTTTTTACGCATTTAACTAAAGATTGAAGCGGCTGTCGGTTGCATTATTGCGCTTCATTTGGTAATATTGCAGGAATTAAAAAAAGAAAGAGGAAATAGATGAAAATGTCCGCTGTTTTGGTTTTGTTGTCGTCAGTTCTGATTTTCACGCCGGTCGTCAGGGCCGAAAAAGGCGTTCCCTCGGCCGGTGCGTCGGAACAGAGTGCGCCGGCGCACAGTCCCGCCGACGACGAGCAGATACAGGAAGGCGTTATACCCGATGATCCCGATAAGGAGTTTCTCAAGCTTCCCGAAAAAGAATATACCAGCCAGGAAAAACAGGACCTCGATCGAAGGCAGAGCATAAAGAAAGCCGAGAAGCTCTATTCGAAGGCGGTCAAAAGCTACGAGAAGGGGAACGTCAGAAAGGCAAGGGACTACTACCTGAAGGCCATGGAAGAACTGTGGGACAACGAGTTCGACATCGCGTCTTACTACGCGATAAAAACCGAGGTTGACGGTATTTTTGAAAAGCTGGGGAAAGAATACTATTCAACGGCGCGCTCGACCTGCCCGGCCGACGGCAGGAGATACTGCGTGCCCCTTGACGAGGAGAACGAGCTTGTTCAGAAATACCTCAAGCTTTACACGCAGGGAAAATCGAAAAAGGTTATCCGGAAGGCGCTGGAGCGCTCGGGCCGCTATCGTAACATGATAATGCCGATACTAAAGGAGTACGACATACCCGAAGAGATGGTTTACCTCCCGATAGTCGAAAGCCTTTACAACGTCGACGACCGTTCATGGGCAGGGGCGGTGGGCTTGTGGCAGATAATGTCGCACAGGGGCAGGGCGCTGGGCCTTAAGATCAACTACTGGATAGATGAGAGGAAAGACCCGGAAAAATCCACGCGCGCCGCCGCGAAATACCTGCAGGAGCTCCACATAATGTTCGACGACTGGCACCTCGCGCTTGCCGCCTACAACAGGGGGGAAAACGGACTCGGCCGCGACCTGAAATTCTCGCAGGCCGTGGACATCGAGCAGATGAGCAACAGGAAAGCCGGCCCCAGGGAAACGCGGATGTACGTGCCTCAATTCATAACGGCCGTCCTGATAGGCGAGGACCCGGAAAAATACGGTTTTGACGTTGAATACGACCCGCCATTCGAGTACGACACGGTGACGGTCAACGAAGTGATAGACCTGAAGATCGTAGCCAAATGTGCCGGAACCACGCTTGAAAAGATAAGGGAGCTCAACCCCGCCATCACGGCGTGGTGCACGCCCCAGGGGTATGATGATTTTGAACTGCACCTGCCGGTCGGCGCAAGGGAACAGTTCCTTGAGAATATCGTCAATGTGAAAGACAAGAACCCTTCGAGGGGATTCATAAAGTACAAGGTGGTAAAAGGAGACAGCCTGTCAAGAATAGCGCATAAGTTCGGCACGACGGTGAGGGCCGTAAAAGAGGACAACAAGATAAAAAATCCAAGACTCCTGCGCATCGGCAAGGTGCTCATAATTCGTCCCGGACAAAAATATTTTAATAAACGTTGAAACCTGTCTTTTGGTGCCGCCTAAGCTCTCCTTGACCCAGAGTTAAAAACTTGCTATAATTTCAGTTCAAAACGTAATGCCGGTTCCGCTGCACAGAGGCCGGCCGGCAGTTTTTTTACACGTTGCGGTTGTACTCACTACACATTACTCATAACTGTATTTATGGGCAGTTAGCTCAGCGGCCCGCCTGCGCTGAGCGTGTTGTTGATAGACAGGGCTATTCGCCCTATCAACAACACAGCTTCGGCGG
>JAFGGC010000014.1 GCA_016930715.1 Endomicrobiales bacterium | reverse complement strand
CCTTGAGGCAAGCGCGGCGGCTACTTCAGGCAGTTCGTGAGCGGGTGCGAATCCCACGCTTATCCACGCACGGACGAGAGCCTGCCCGATGCGGCTTGAATCGTGAACCCGCCTCATTCCCGGGTGCTTTTCAAGGTACTCCTGCACTGTTTCGGGAAGCGTGAGAATTATACCGGCCTTACCCGGTTCGCCGCGTTCGATTTTTCCTATAGCTATCTCGGCCGCTGCCCTTATATCGGCATTCAATCTTCCATCGTTCCGTATTCTTACGAGTATTCCCAAAGACTCAACATCTTTCAGATCTCCGAGTATCTGCGCGGCACCCACGTATATGTCGGCATCGAAAACTGGTCCGTTTGTCAGATGCAGCTGCGGTTCTGTTATCACGTCATTTCCTATCGGAGCAGTTAAAATATCCCTTAGGTGCGCAACTACTTCCTTGCCCTTCAACACCTCCGGGCCCAGTATCCCTATAGCGTTTATGACCGCCTCAAGGCCGGGCTTAAGATCCTGTATCGTCTCGTATTCCTCTCCTATGGGCGAGGTGCCCATCGGCCGGGCAAGCTCTCTTGTCAACGTTTCAAGAACAACCGTTTCACCCGTTTTCATTTTATGGCTTTCATCTATCCTCTTGAACCTTCCTTTTGCAGTTTCTACCTGCAACGCATCCTTTTCCCTGTAGAGTTGTTTTGCCAGTTCTATAACCACCACTGGCGCCACCTCTGGTTCTTCTTCGGCTAACCTGACCATTGTTTCCATCATCAGTTTCTTTCTCCGCTCGAGTTCGGCTCTTTGCCTTTCGCCGGAGGGTTCGATTCTTCTTTCTAGTCTTTTTACTATACTGCCCAACAACTCTTCCATAACGTGGTAGCGAAGCGCGTTGTTGGGATCTTCGGTCAACTGTTTCACCTTCACAATTGATTCCGCGATCACGGCTTTCATTTCAGGCGTGAATTTTTGCGCTGTCTTTTTTTCCGCCAGGGACTTAAGCGCCTTATATGCCTGCGGGTGAACGAGCTTTATATCAACTTCCATCGCAGCCGCAACGGGACGTTCATCTGGCGACTGGAACAATTTTATCGACTTTCCCTTTTTAACAATTGCTTCGAGCGCTTTGACGGCCGCTTTTTTCAGCTCGAAATCCGCCATACCGGGGAATCTCTTGTTGACTATAAAATCGCGCAACACATACGAGTCAGAACCATTTCCCACCTTGCCTACTGCACCCAGGACAGCTACATAAAACTCAAGCAGGTACATATCGTGCTCTATATCCTCCGGATTGATGCTGTCAAGAACTTTCCTCAGTATCTTGAAGCTCTGCGCTGTTCCGTATTGTTCTATCAGCTTCACAATGCCGTATTTTGACGGCAGACTGGCTTTTGGGTCTATCAGCAGGACAGTGAGAGACTCGAAAAATTTTAGATTATCCTCCTGGTTTTCTACCGCAACGAAAGCCACCTCCAGCAGGTACTCGGACGCGTAGCCCACGATCGTTCCGTCCCTTATCATATCCATGAAATACGGCGCCAGTTTCTTGGGCCCTATTTCACCAAAAGCGTGCATTACGCGCCTTGACACTTCATGCACGTTGTTGTTCCCTTTCTTTTTTTCGTATTCCATTGTCTCAAGAACTTTCGCAAGGATGGAAGCGACCCTTAAATCCACCATACCCGTTTTTTTGACATTCTCGACCAGTTTGCTGATATTTCCGACAAGCTCATTCTGATTGTCTTCAGTTATTGCATTCGCAAGTATGCGTTTTATGGCTCCTATAACGTTTTCTATTTCATCTTTAGGCGCCTCCGCAAGCTTCACTTTTTTTCTGCGCTGGGCTATCTGCACTAAGTCGGGCTTCAGGAAGGGATGCACCAGCGTAAACAGGTCCCTCGTGAAGGGCACGCTTTCATATTCGCCGTTATCATTGCGCACTGTAACCCAGAATATATCGTTAGAATCCGGTTGAACCTCCTTTATCCTTTCTATGGTTATTCCGTGAACGTTTATGATATCTCCCAGCCCGAGTTTTTCAAGCATCCCCAGGTATTCCGTTGTCCCCTCGTATTTCGCCGCCTCCTCCCTTCTGCCCTTGAATATCGAAACCAGCTGGTCAGCCAGGACGGATTCGTCGTGATTCAATTGTATTACCCAAAGCGAGCGAAACTCTTTATTGTTTCCCTTTTCATACACGCTCTCGTCCAAAAGCACCATACGGCCCAGTCTTTCAACCGCAAATATTCCGCCCGGCAACCTGAGCTGGTCAACAAGCACCCTGCTTACCGTAGTGGTTGGTTTTTCACCAGCCCTTTGATGAGCGCCGAATATCGACAATGAACCGCCGTACGCCTTCACCGGCGAACGCCTGCCCACTATCAAAAGCACCTTTTCTTCCATCGGATGATTCGTCAGTATCAGAACGTTCGCCGTTCTGTGCCACAGACCCAGCAGATGAACAAGTCCTAATTCTGTAACAGCCGCCTCTTTATTATCCTTTGTCACGACATCTATCGCTTCTCCCTTGAAAGACACCGTGATTCTTCTTTCCTTTTCCGGTTTTCCCGCTTCGTTTGCGAGGCCCTTGATCGTCGTGTCAACATCCTCCTGGGATATCAATCCTTTATTCCTGAGCTCTTCAAGATGCGTCCTGAGTATCTCAAGCTGGGACCTGAACTGCTTGTCATTCGCGTTTACTCTTTCAATATTACTTTTCAGCCATCTTGTCGTTTTCAATACATTCTCATATACCTGGCGCTGAGCCGTTGGATGCTGCAGCGGCTGCTTTTTGCCCGTTATCAGTTTCAGAACGGGGTTTCTCTCTATTATTCTCATCGCTTTCGGGATATCCATCAATAACGACAACGTATTTACCAGATAATGCGCGACTATCGTCCCGTAGAGAAATCCCGGGAACAGGAGCATCCACGGGTTTATGATCTCAAAAGTCCTGTACTTGTAGTATTCCTTGCTTCTCCTGTATCCTTGAAGATGCAGCGCGTCATACGCCGGTATGAGTACATACATTATTCCCGTCACTATCTTTATGGCTGCGGTCCCTTCGGCTCCGAATATGGCGTTAACCGCGAGCAGATTCAGAGCAAACATGAACAAGAAACCCGAAAAAATAACTGCAATTGTTTCTTTCTCTATCTTATCAACGTTCGATGCGCTTGTTATGTGACCTTCCGCGAAACCTCGCAGGTTGAATAGCCTCCGACGTTCGAACACCAGCGGAGCCGTGGCGAAGGAAAGTGTTTCGACCATCCATTCCGGGGCCCGGCGGCCGATGCGTCCGAATATTTTATTGAGGAACGCGCGCACCTTGTCCCTTGTCGCGTCCTGTATTAGAATATCCGGTTCTTCCCATGCAGCCAACGTAACCACTTCCGTATCTTCCGCGTCCAGAACCTCAATTTTTTTCGGCTCTGAAGTCCTGGCAGATTTGTCTGTTCCGGGAACCTCAGTTTTAGGAGCCTCCGTCCGTGACGTTTCGGCCCTTACGGAGCTTCCATTTTTCTGAACAACCTGAAAGCGAACGTCGCCGACACTGCGGGCCTTTTTCATCATACCTCTTATCATCGGTCCCGCTTCGTTTTCCACGAGCGTAACCGATACTCTTTCACCGGCTACCTTAATACTGTAATTGCCCGCGAATCCATTATGAGCGCTTAAAAGAATTTCAAACCCTCTTATCAATTCATTGGCGTCATAACTGTCATTACCGAGGCGCCTTCTCATTTCATACGCGATATCCGTTATCGAAGGCCTTCCGCCTCCGTTCGCGGTTTCGATTAGATATTTTTCAAGTTCAACGGCCAAAGCGTTCTTCTCCGGCTTCGGCCCTTCCTGTATGAGGAGCCTTCGATATGAAACCCTTTTGTTCGAACCGATGGCCTTGTAAAATAGGTTTTGAAAAAGAATAGCCACGTTCACCGCGAACAACCTGGTATTGACAACATAATGGGCCAATAAATGGGACACATAATTGTGCGCGAAATTCAACAAAGAAACCAATATCTTCGCTTCAATGATATCGAGATTAGCCTCTCCCCTCACTGCCCCGCCAAACGCGAGCAGCACCTTCGGTAAATATAACAGGGAAGCAAACAAATATGCCGGCGACAGGGCAATAAAAGCTGTCATTTTCGTAACCCAGTCTTCAGCCAGCATGAGAATTGTCTCAGTGTCACCAGTAATCTGTTTTAATTCCTCATAATTGATTTTTTCATTTTTCGTATCAAAATGACCCGCTATGAATCCATCCGGGTCCGTAATGAGCTGAATGTTCTCCTTGAACGGCGCAACCCAGAAAGATACGAAACCTACGAACCACGCGGGCGCCCATTTAGGCAACCAGCCCCTGACCATTTCTCTGGTGGCCTTCTGTATTGCCATGTTCCTCGTCAGAACCGGTTCAGGAAGGCCGAGAACCTCTTCGTCCGTGGGATAATGCGCGACAAGTTCCCTTTCGTAGGTCATTTCCGAGCGTACTATCCCTTCCGACAAGGCCTCCGCTCTTGAGGCATCCATACCGTAATGATTTATAAGCTCATACTTGGCTCTTTTTCTGATGTTTTTGATGTATATGTCAAGACCGGCCGCCCTGTCCGAGTCATTCTCGTATACGCCAAGCCCCATGTTCTCGTTCACGCCCGAAACAAGTACCAGGTTTTCAACGAATTTCCTATCGGCGTACGCTGCAATGAACGCTGCCAAAGCAAGACCCATTTCTTCCGCGTACTCTTTTATCAATTCTTTTGCTTTCCCGTTTTCTTTAAGCGCTTCATCGGTCACAGCTCTTTCAAGCTCGTTGCTGTATTTTGTTCTCGCTGTTGCTTCAATGGCGGCC
The DNA here is from genome assembly GCA_016930715.1 of Endomicrobiales bacterium. Taxonomy (GTDB): domain Bacteria; phylum Elusimicrobiota; class Endomicrobiia; order Endomicrobiales; family JAFGGC01; genus JAFGGC01. The sequence continues at coordinate 17,648 of JAFGGC010000014.1, read as the reverse complement.
AATTCATGGGCTTCCTTGTTCGTCAACCAGCTCGGCGAAAGACTGCCCAAATTGAACTTTATTCTTTCTGCTATCCTTTCCCTGAATTTCGGGCCTTTTTGCCTGTCCTCAAAATCCCTTTCACCGTTTCCCCAGTCAATTATCGGATATTTTGGATATTTCGCTTTAAACGCTTCTTCTGAAAGCAATATAAATTCTTTCCCCATATCACCGGATTTACGTATTATTTCTTCTTCCGTGTTGCCCTTTTCTATGGGATGCCCGCCTTTGGATCCTTCATAAACCCACTCATAATGCCCGTTCAGCCTGCGGACCAGATTATGCCCCGCTTCGAGGTTAGGCATCCCGTCAGCCGCGATATTTATCCCTCCTCCGACTATCACGATCGCGCCTTTCTTTCCTTTTAGCTTACCTTTCGGCGAGTTGTGTTCGCCTTCCAGAGAAGCCTTCCCGTCGTTGTATATGCTTACCTTCGCTTTTATCCTTTTTTCGGCAAGCTTTTCCTGAAGCCGTTTTGTGAAAGGGAATTTGTTAAAAGGCAGGTTGGGTGTTTTAAAATCCGTCCCGAATACTCCCGTTTCTTCGTCAAGCGGGCCCGCCAGGCCGGAATTTACGGTTCTTAGTTTCGATCTCTCCGTACCGCTCTGCTTTATCAACTTTTCAATTATCTCTATAACCGCATCAAGGACTTCTTCCGCTTTTGACTCCTTTTTTACCTGTCCCCCTGAGAACCTCGGGTCCCTGTCCCACCTTATTTCCACCGGCCCCGCCACGAAATTATTAAAACCGTCGTTAATCGAGACAGCTACTTTATTTCCCCCCATCGATATGCCTATGTGCCTGTAGGCTTCCCTTGCTTTTTTGATATCAGCGGGCGGTTCAGCAGTCTTTTTCGATTCTTCCATTATGGAAGCGATATTGTCTTTATCAACGACAATGACAAGGTTTACGTTGAATTCGCTGTTCTTGTAGGCAAAATAGGTTCTATCGCCTTCCTTTTTAACGTATGTCAGCGAGGAATTCATCTCCCGAAACTTTTTGTCGGCCTCTTCGGCAAGTTCTTTCGGGTCCGCGCCCGCATTTTGCTCCAGCATTTGCGTTATTTTCGCCGTCGCCGCCTGTTTCAATATTTCGATCTGTCTTGCGTCCGGATTCAAATTCGCCATCTCGGCCGACAATAATTGCAGCGCCATTGTCTGTGCCGATATTTCCGCCGCCTGTTTTAACGCTATCCTGTTGTAGACTTTTTCTGAAAATGCCGTTTCCTTCGTGACGTTCGGGGTAATAACGATATAGGATGCGCCTGTCTGTTTAAGAAGTCTTGAAATGCCCGTTGTGTGAAAACCTCCGGCTACTACCAGGGTCATCTTCTTTATTCCCTTTAATTGCGAGGTCAGTTCGGACTGGACGAATGTGTCCGGCGTTACCATTATCTGCGCGTCCTGCGCCGGAACGGAACCGATTACGTTCCTTATGAAACACCTGTTCCTTTCAACGTTTGCCGAATAGAATTCGCTCAACACCGGCATCTGTAAATCCACGGCGGGGAATTTGCCTTCGTAGACGTATTTATTCCAGAGAGTTTCAAAGGCCTGCAGATTAGATTTGAAATACTCGTAGTCTTCACAGGATATCTTGTTCTTCAGGAATTCTTCAAGACAGGGATACATCCCTGTCAAAAAGGCCACTTCCCGCTCCGCGCCGGATTCCGAAAGAACCCTGTGAAGTTCAGAAACGATCATCCTTTCTTCGCTTATGAGGGCTATCGGATTAATGGCCTGATTCTTGTTCACGAATTCCAGGAACTTCGCGAGATTCGGGTATCCCCGCCCGACCTTCGAATCGGTCAGTTGAAATATCTTATCGAGCACAAGATAGAACTCGTCAAGCTTTGAAGCGTCCTGGGCCCTGGCTACAAGTTCACTGTAGTTCTTGTACGACATCTTTTCCTTGAGCGCCGCAAGGTAATCCTTCATTTCCTTGTTTATCCTGCCGTAATCAAGTTCCTGCCCAATGTTGATTATCTCAAGGTATCCTGTCAGGTTTTTATAGGCATTGAGGTCTATTTTCTGTTTTTTCGCGTATTTTATGAGAAGCGCATAGTATTTCTCGGTTGTTAATTCCCCTTCCTTGTTCTTTTCCACCATCCTCTCTAGCCTCTTGTTGGCTCTTTGGAAGTGCCTTTCCTGAAGTCCTTTAAGCTTTCTTTTTACTTCAGGAAGCATTTCTTCAACTTTCGGCTGCATTCCCAATATCGTTCCTAGCCTTTTAAGGTTCTCTTCGTATATTCTCTTGTCTTCGAGTCCTTTTAGCGCCCTATTCTTGCCGTTAGTTATCGAAAAGTATTCCGTTCCCGTGAGCTTGCCCGTGTCCATCAGCGAATCTACTATGTCCTTCCTTAATCTCTCATCCTTGATTGTATTCACCCACGACGTGCTTACGTGACCGGCGGCGCCTTCCACGTATATATCGCCGAGGCCGTATCTTTCTTCAATCAATCCGATTATCTTCGCTATGTTCCTCTGCACTTCCGGATGGCAGTGCAGGTCTTGCAGGACTACGATTAAGCTGCCTGTTCCAAAATTAGCGCCGTCCGTGACTCTTCCCAAAGAATAAGGGATAACGAACTCGCCCAGCTTCTTTTCTATTTGTTTGCTTTTTGCGCCATCAGGTCCCAAAACGGCGTAAAGCGCCTGGCTAAAGACGGATGTTGTCAAAAAACAAATGACCGTAAACGTAGCTATGAACTTCGTGAAATCGCAGAAAATGTCTCTTATGAATTCCGTTTTTCTCATTTGCGCAACCGCTCTTCGTTTCATCCTGAAAAACGCCCACGAGCATTTTTGCCTCATCCTTTCCAATTCATTCATTAGACTCTTCATTTTACCTTCCTCCTAAGCGAATAAAAAAAATCCGGTCCCATACGGAACCGGATTTCATTTTTTATATTCGATATCAATATTGAAGCGCCTTCACCAATGCTTGCCCTTGCCACTAAAAGACACATTATCAAGAATAAAAGCATCAGCGCCGGATTTTCGCCCGACAACTGGTATCTGCGCGGATCTAAGATGCCCGCCTGGCCTTCAGGCTGGTTCACGGCGCCTTCAAGGCTGCTATAAAACTGCGCTCTTGACGTCGTGCTTGATCTTAATTTGACATTTTTGAAATCGCTTGTTATGAAATATCCCGAAGAATGATTCTTCCTTTTTGACTCTTTCTTTTGAGCCTTCCCGCCGCTATTGCATTCCTTTACGATGCATATGCCTTCGGAAAACAGCGTATGCATTATCTTCAAGGGCAATACGGATAAGGAAGCGTACGAAATAAGGTTGGACTGGGCCTCAACAGCGCCAAAAAATACCTCTTCGCCCACCGCATCAAAAACCCGCGCGAACGATGTCGTGTTTAGCACGATTATTGTGACGATACCGACAATGGTAATCCTCTTTGAATTTTGCATTTTAATGCACCGCGTGCGTCTGCATTGTATTTGATTATTTGTTACTTTCATTTATGATTTTTTTAAAAAAAAGGCGTGAAATATTCGTGAAATCATCCCCCACCCCTCTTATATATCAGGATTCTATTAAAACCGCGCGTTAATGTCAAGCAAAAAGTCAATTAAACCAATTACTGTTTCGGCTTAATCTTCTTTTCGTTTTTATGGTATTCCTGCAAGGACTGTACCGACCAATTCGTGCTTTTCCTTGCTTTTATGCCTTCTACCGTCGCCCGCGCCGCGGCAAGCGTCGTGACTATAGGCACGCTGTATATAACGGCACTCCTTCGTATATGATAGCCGTCGGCCCTGCTGGCCTTTCCCGAAGGCGTGTTAATAACAAGGCATACTTCCTTGTTCTTAATTACGTCTATTACATTGGGCCTTCCTTCGGATATCTTATATATCTCGTTTACCGGAAGCTCGTACTGTCTAATGAATTCAGCCGTGTGCTTGGTAGCGATAATCTTAAACCCGAGGTGGATCAACTCTTTTACTATGGGAAGGGCTTCGTTTTTGCCCCTTGGACCTATGCTGATGAGCACCGTACCTGACTTCGGAATTACCGAGCCGGCTGCTAGCTCCGCTTTGGCGAAAGCCCTTCCGAAATCGGCATCTATGCCCATTACCTCTCCCGTGCTCTTCATCTCAGGACCCAGCACCGTGTCGATATTGGTAAACCGCGTCCATGGCAGGACCGCTTCCTTTACCGCGACGTATTTTATCTCCTGGATACCGTTTTTTATAATTTCGGCCGGCAGAATGCTTTTCAGGGTCTTGCCTGTCATTATCTTGGCTGCCAGTTTGGCCAAAGGAACACCGGTGGTTTTCGAAACGTACGGTATGGTCCTTGAAGCCCTTGGATTGGCCTCAAGTATGTACACCACGCTGTCCTTAACCGCAAATTGGATATTAATGAGCCCTCTGACTTTCAGCGCTTTTGCCAGATTCGTAGTGTGCCTTTTTATCATTGAAATCACTTCAGGTGTTAAAGTATGCGGCGGCATCACGCAGGCTGAATCACCAGAATGGATTCCGGCTTCCTCAATGTGCTCCATAATTCCCGCTATGTAAACGTCCCTCCCGTCGCTCAAGGCGTCAACGTCAACTTCTATCGCGTTATCAAGAAACTTGTCTACGAGTATTGGCTTGCCCGGGCTCACTTTCGCCGCCTCACCTACGTATTCTTTAAGCATAGGGTCGTCAAAAACAATCTTCATTGCCCTTCCGCCGAGGACATACGACGGCCTTACCATGACAGGATATGTCAATTTGTGCGCTATCCGCTTTGCTTCCTCGTATGAAAACGCTATTCCGGATTCCGCCTGCGGTATTTTCAATTTTTTCAGTATCTTTACGAAACGTTTCCTGTCTTCCGCTATATCGATCGAAGCCGGGGGCGTGCCCAGTATTTTTACCCCCGCTTTTGAAAGCGCCGGGACAAGGTTAAGCGGAGTCTGTCCGCCGAACTGCACCACGACACCGTCCGGTTTTTCCTTGTCGCAGATGTTCAAGACGTCCTCCGCCGTCAACGGTTCGAAATAAAGCCTGTCGGATATGTCATAATCGGTCGATACGGTCTCCGGGTTGCAGTTGATCATTATCGTTTCGTAACCTTCTTCGGCAAAAGACAGAACCCCTCGCACGCAGCAATAATCAAATTCTATCCCTTGCCCTATCCTGTTCGGACCCGCGCCCAATATCATAACTTTTTTACGCTTGCTCGGCTTTAATTCGTCCTCCCGCTCGTACGTCGAATAGTAATACGGCGTATACGCCTCAAATTCGGCAGCGCAGGTATCAACAAGCTTGTAGGACGGTATTACGCCAAGCCTTTTTCTGAGCTTCCTTACGTCATCCGGCGCACGCCCGGTCAAATATCCTATCTGATGATCCGAAAAACCGTGTTGTTTTGTTTTGAAAAGAAAATCCCTTTTCTCTTCACCGGAGAGACCGAAAAGCCCGGGTATCTTTTTTTCCCAGTCGCATATCTCCTTTATCTGCTTTATGAACCACCTGTCTATTTTAGAAAGTTCCACCACATCACTTATGGAGAGTCCGAGGTCCAGCGCGCATTTTATGCTGAATATCCTGTCGCAGTTCGGCGTGCGAAGCTTGTATTTTATCTCATCAAGGAGCTCTTCATAGAACCTGCCGCCTTCCTTAAGGGCTTTCTCGACCCTCTTGGTCTGCCCGAGGCCGTCCGCTCCAAGACCGTGACGCGAAATCTCAAGGCCCCTCACGGCTTTCTGCAGGGCTTCCTTGAAGGTCCTGCCCAGAGCCATAACCTCGCCGACTGATTTCATCGCCGTATTCAGAGTCTGGTCGGCTCCGGTAAATTTTTCAAAGGCAAACCGCGGTATCTTGACTACGTGATAGTCTATTGTAGGCTCGAAAGACGCGGGAGTTTTCTTTGTAATGTCGTTCGGTATCTCGTCGAGCCTGTAGCCGACCGCAAGAAGGCTCGCGATCTTCGCTATGGGAAAACCCGTCGCCTTGGAAGCAAGGGCGCTTGACCTGCTCACTCTGGGGTTCATCTCTATGACCACCATGCGGCCGTCGTTCGGGTTCACCGCGAACTGTATGTTAGATCCGCCTGTATCCACTCCGATAGCCCTTATTATCTTGAACGCCCAGTCGCGCATCCTCTGGTATTCAGCGTCCGACAGGGTCTGGGCGGGAGCCACCGTCACTGAATCCCCGGTATGGACTCCCATAGGGTCGAAATTTTCTATCGAACATATTATCACGCAATTATCCGCCGTGTCCCTCATCACCTCAAGCTCGAATTCCTTCCATCCCAATACCGATTCTTCTATGAGTATTTCCCGTATCGGGCTCGCGTCCAACCCGAAAGCCGACGCTTCGATAAATTCCTCCCTCGTGTAAACCGTGCCGGAACCTACCCCACCCAGCGTGAAAGAAGGCCTTATGATTACGGGGAACCCTATCTTGTTCGCTATTTTCAACGCTTCTTCTATCGAATATGCGTAACCGCTCTGCGGAAGGTCAAGCCCGAGTTCCTGTATTGTTTTCTTGAACAAACGCCTGTCCTCGGCTTTCTTGATTGCGGGAAGCTTTGCGCCAATCAGCTCAACTTCGTGCCTGGAAAGCACTCCCGATTCTGCAAGCGCGACAGCGAGGTTCAGGGCGGTTTGCCCCCCAAGCGTCGGAAGAATCGCCTCCGGCTTTTCCTTTTCAATTATTTTCTCCACTATCTCGGGGACCAAAGGCTCGATATATGTTGCGTCGGCGAATTCCGGGTCGGTCATTATCGTAGCCGGATTGGAATTGATAAGGACAACGCGATAGCCCTCTTTTTTAAGGGCTTTAATCGCCTGTGTCCCCGAATAATCGAACTCACAGGCCTGGCCTATGACTATTGGGCCCGAACCCAGTATCATGACTGTTTTTATATCGGTTCTCTTAGGCATTATTTCTTACGCTCCATAAGTTCTATGAACCTGTCAAACAAGTATTTTGACTCGTGAGGTCCCGGAGCGGCTTCAGGATGGTATTGCACGCAAAAAGCCGGCAGCGTTCTATGTTTAAACCCCTCGAGAGTACCGTCGTAAAGGTTGTAGTGAGTAAGTTTAACGTCCTTTCCCTTCAGGGAGTCGGGGTTCACGCAAAAACCGTGATTTTGCGAGGTTATTTCAATTTTCCCTGTCTCCACGTTTTTGACCGGATGATTTGCGCCCCTATGGCCGAATTTAAGCTTGTAGGTATCGCCTCCCAGCGCGAGACCCAGCATTTGATGCCCGAGGCATATCCCGAATATGGCTGGTCCGGGGTTTGAACGCAAATGCTGCAACAGCTTTCTTACCGTTTCTATTACGTACTTTACAGCCGCGGGATCACCCGGACCGTTCGACAGCATCACTCCGTCCGGCTTAATATTGAGTATATCCGTTGAGGCCGCTGACGCCGGGAACACGTGTATTTCGCATCCCCTCACGGCGAGCTCGTTCAATATATTAGCCTTTGTGCCGCAGTCAATAAGCGCAACCCTGTATCTGTATTTGCCTTTTTTGCGATTTTCGTGAACGTATTTCTGCCTGCAGGTCACGTATTTGACCAGATCCATTCCGACAAGTCCTTTCGATTTTTTCGCTTTTTGAACGAGGCTGGACCCGTTAAAATCTTGAGTAGAAAGTACGGCTTTCATCGCTCCGGCTTCCCTTATGTGTCGGGTCAACGCCCGCGTGTCAATCCCCTCAACAGCCACAACGTTGTGGAACTTCAAGAACTCCTGGAGAGATTGTTTTGACCTCCAGTTGGACGTGATCGTGCTCGCTTCGCGCACGACAAAACCCGCGGCCCAGACCTTCGCGCACTCCATGTCTTCGGGGCTAATGCCGTAATTGCCTATATGCGTATGCGTCATCGTTATTATCTGGCCATAATAAGAGGGATCAGTTATAATTTCCTGGTATCCGGTTATGCTTGTATTGAAAACGGCTTCGCCGAAGCTTTCACCGTCGGCGCCTATCGAATTCCCGGTAAATATTTTTCCGTCTTCAAGGGCAAGTATCGCCTTGCCTTGCGTGGCAGCATTAATTGACGTCTTTTTCATCGTCTTTCCCGTTATTTTAAAAAAAGCGTCTCTCAAAATCATATCAGATTTGTGAGAAGACGTCTTTGTCTTCATCCGCTTCGTTATCCTACGCTGGATAATTTTCTATTGAAATCCCGAACCTATTTCTTGTTGTATTCCTGGATGGACTTTATTTCCTCCCTGTCATTTTTTATTGCCTCTATCCCGTTTACCGCGGCAAAAGCGGCCGCTATCGATGTTATGTACGGTATCTTCTGCTGTATTGCCGCTTTCCTGATATAACTGTCGTCGTACTTCCCGCCTTCGCCCACGGGCGTGTTTATGAGCATATTGACCTTTTTATTGAATATTTCGTCGACCACCGATGGCCTTCCTTCATGTATTTTCAATATGAGCTGGGCGTCAATGTCGTTCTTTTCAAGGAACTCCTTTGTACCCTTCGTAGCCACCAGCAGGAACCCAAGGTCTTTCAATTTTTTTGCTATCTCAACGATGCTTTTCTTGTCCTTGTCAGCGACCGACAGGAAAACGCTTCCCTCCACGGGCAGTTTCATGCCCACGGCTTCCTGCGCCTTGTAATACGCAACACCGAAAGTCGACGAAATTCCCAGGACCTCTCCGGTGGCCTTCATCTCCGGGCCAAGCACGGGATCGACCGCCGGAAACATGTTGAACGGGAATACCGCCTCTTTCACCCCAACGTGCTTTATGTCCTTGTCGTATTTTTTCAGGATGTCTTTCAGTTTCTTTCCCAGCATCACTTTTGTCGCGATCTTCGCCATCGATATCCCCATAACCTTGCTGACCAGCGGGACCGTCCTGGAGGCCCGGGGGTTCGCCTCGAGAATATAAACCTTATTGTTCATTACCGCGTACTGTATGTTTATGAGCCCTTTTACCCTGAACTCTCGCGCGATTTTTTCCGTGTATTCCTCCATTGTCTTCAAGGTTTGTTTAGAAAGCGTCCTTGAAGGAATAACGCAAGCGCTGTCGCCAGAGTGCACTCCCGCAAGTTCTATATGCTCCATTATCGCCGGTATCACGACGTCTTCGCCATCGCATATGGCGTCAACTTCGGCTTCCGTCGCCTGCTCGAGAAATTTGTCTATTAGCATCGGGTATTCCGGGCTCACGTCAACGGCCAGTTTAGCGTAATCCAGAAGCATTTGCTCGTTGTAGACTACCTTCATACCTCTTCCGCCAAGCACGAAAGACGGTCTTACCATTACCGGGTACCCTATTTTCCCGGCTATTTTGAGTGCCTCTTCGACCGAACGCCCTGTAGCGCCTTCCGGCTGCGGTATGCCGAGTTCATTCATTATGACCCTGAACTTCTCCCTGTCTTCCGCCAAGCTTATGCTTTCGGTGCTTGTCCCCAGGATCTTTACACCCGCGTCACTCAGTTCCTGCGCGATATTCAAAGGTGTCTGACCTCCGAACTGCACTATGACGCCTTCCGGTTTTTCCTTTTCGTATATGCTAAGGACGTCCTCAACCGTGAGCGGTTCAAAATACAGCTTGTCCGACGTGTCATAGTCTGTCGAGACCGTTTCGGGATTGCAGTTGACCATTATGGATTCCACGTTTTCTTCTTTCATCGCGAACGCAGCGTGGACGCAGGTATAATCAAACTCGATCCCCTGACCGATACGATTTGGCCCGCCTCCAAGAATCATTATTTTACGTTTGCCGGAAACCTCAACCTTATCCTTGCCCTTGTAAGTGGAATAGTAATACGCTCCGTTGGCTCCGCTCACCGGAACGACATCGTATGATTCCGACAAACCCGCTTTCAATCTCTGTTTTCTTATTTCCTCTTCCGGCTTTTCCAAAAGAAGCGACAGATATATGTCGGAGAAACCGCCTTTTTTTGCCTGTTTTAATAGATCGTCCGATATACCCTTACCCTTGCGCGCCGCCAGCACCTCTTCTAATTCCACTAGTTCCTTCATTTGTTCTATGAAATACTTCTTTACCTTTGTCATTTCGTACAGCTCGTCGACGCTCATGCCCTTTTTCAGCGCTTCGTACATCAGAAAATATCTTTCGCTCGAAGGGTTGACGAGTTTCAGCCTTAATTCGCTCAACGTGGAGTTCATGAACTTCTTGACATTGCCCAGGCCGTACCGTTTTATTTCAAGTGACCTTATTGATTTCTGAAAAGTCTCCTTGAAGTCCTTCCCGATGCTCATTACCTCGCCGACCGCCTGCATCTGTGTTCCGATTTTATCTTCGGCTTCCGGGAATTTCTCAAAAGCCCATCTGGCGAATTTTGCCACCACGTAGTCGCCTCCCGGCGTGTACTTGTCAAGCGTCCCGCTCCTGTAATAAGGAAGTTCTTCCAGGTTTATGCCCGCGGCAAGCTTGGCCGAGACCCTGGCTATCGGAAAACCCGTGGCCTTGGAAGCGAGAGCAGAAGATCTTGATGTCCTCGGGTTTATCTCTATGACCACTACTTGCCCCGTTTTCGGATCGTGCGCGAACTGTATGTTCGTTCCCCCTATGACGCCTATTTCATCTACTATCCTGTAGGACATCTCCTGCAGCCTGTCCTGAAGCTCCTGCGAAATCGTCAGCATGGGAGCCACGCAGAAGCTGTCACCCGTATGCACGCCCATGGGGTCGATGTTTTCGATGAAACAAACTGTTATCTTGCGGCCTTTTGAATCCCTTACCACTTCAAGCTCAAGCTCTTCCCAGCCCAGAACGCATTGTTCCACGAGAACCTGGTTTATCATGCTGGCGGCAAGCCCTCTTTGCACGACCACCCTCAATTCCTCGATATTATAGACAATTCCGCCGCCTGTTCCGCCCAGCGTGTACGCCGGACGGAGCACGACCGGATATCCCAGGCTTTCCGCTATCTGCTCGGCCTCTTCGACCGAATATGAAGGACGGCTTTCAGGGACCGGTATATTGAGCTTTGCCATGGTCTCCTTGAATAGTATCCTGTCCTCCCCGCGAGCTATCGTATCGGCGTTTACACCTATGAGCTTAACGTTATATTTGTCAAGAATGCCTTTTTTACTAAGTTCGCTCGAAAGATTCAGCCCCGTCTGGCCTCCCAGATTCGGCAGGAGGGCGTCCGGCCGCTCTTTTTCTATGACTTTTTCGAGATGTTCTACCGTGAGCGGCTCGATATAGGTAATATCGGCCATACCCGGGTCGGTCATAATGGTGGCGGGATTTGAATTTACCAGAACGACTTTGTACCCCTCTTCGTGAAGGGCCTTGCACGCCTGGGTGCCGGAATAATCGAACTCGCAAGCCTGCCCTATGATTATGGGGCCAGAACCTATCACGAGTACCTTTTTGATATCAGTCCTTTTAGGCATTGTCACTCACCATAGATTGGTTTTCCCGACTTTGATGGTTTCCTCGCGCTTCCTGCCGAGCGATATGAGGTCTATTTTCGCACCCACGAGCGACTCAATCCTTTTAACGTATCGCTGGGCATTCCGTGGCAGTTCCGAGAACTTGGAAGCGCCCCTTATCGAGCCGTAAAATCCCGGAAGCTCTTCGTATACCGGCGTGCACTTCTCCTGTATTATCCTTGAAGCGGGATAATCCTTGATAATCCTTCCTTTATACCTGTAGGCAACGCATATCTTCAGTTTTTCTATGCCTTCAAGGCAGTCAAGCTTCGTCAAAACCAGGCTGTCCATTCCGTTGAGCCTGACGCTGTGCCTGACGACAAGGGCGTCGAACCAGCCGCAGCGCCTGGGCCTGCCCGTGGTTGCGCCGTACTCCTGGCCGCGCTCCCGCAGATAATCGCCCATTTTGTCCTTGAGCTCGACCTGAAAAGGCCCGCCGCCAACGCGCGTCGTATACGCCTTGACCACGCCTACAACCTTTTTTATTTTCGTCGGCCCCACGCCGGACCCTACGCAGGCCCCGCCGGAAATGGGGTTCGACGAGGTAACGAAGGGATAAGTGCCGAAATCAAGGTCAAGGAGCGTCCCTTGAGCGCTTTCGAACAGCACGTTCCTGCCTTTTGATATCTCTTTTTCAAGAAGAAGCGAAGTATTAACCACGAAAGGCCTCATGAAGTTAGACAGTTTCTTGTAGTCGGCGAGAATCTCTTTTCTAACTTTCCCCACGGAAACGAGCTTTTTAAGAAGCGGGGCCTTTTCGCGCAAGTTCCTGTCAAGAAGGTCGATAAACGTCTTTTCCTCAAGATAATCTATTACCCTTATCCCGAGGCGCGTGACCTTGTCGGCGTATGCCGGGCCGATGCCGCGCTTCGTGGTCCCTATGCGTATCTTGCCCTGTTCCCTCAGTTCGTCAAGATACCTGTGATACGGAAGTATCACGTGGGCCAGTTCGCTTATGAAAAAACGCCCTTTGATGTTCACTCTCTTGCCGGCAAGGAGTTTCGCTTCGTCGTAAAGGCTTACCGGGTCAACGACCACGCCGTTTGTTATTAGGCATGTTTTTTTCGGAAAGAGTACTCCGGAAGGTATTAAATGCAGCACGAATGGTTTGTTCTCGAATATTATAGTGTGGCCGGCGTTATTGCCGCCCTGATATCTGACTATGAGGTCGGCTTCCTGGGAAAGATAATGGACTACCTTGCCCTTTCCTTCGTCCCCCCACTGGGTACCTACCACAACAAGAGTTGACATGAGCTATCCTTTTCCGGCTTATCCGGGCGCTTCCCGCCACTAAACCGTCGGCGGGCAGGCGGGTCGGCGGAATTTACCCGCCGTTACTGTGGCGGGAATCCCCAATATACGCTCCCAAGGGGATTTGAACCCCTGTCGCGGCCTTGAAAGGGCCGTGTCCTAGACCCCTAGACGATGGGAGCATTAACTACAGTTCCTTGTTTCAGAGCTTATTGCCAGAAGGGGCCTATTTGGTAACAAGAAAATAAGCTTTGAGGCGAAACGAAGGAATCTGAGGCACGGCGTAGTCCTGGGCTACGTAAGACGAAGATTCCGAAGTTGCAGCCCAAAGATTATTTTCGCAGTAAAAAGAGGTTCCTTCTGGCAATCAGCATGAGCCCGGCGTGATTCGAACACGCGACACCCTCCTTAAAAGGGAGGTGCTCTGCCAGCTGAGCTACGGGCCCGTTTTCCATTCAGTTACTACATTTTCAATGAACTGCTTGTTTCTCTGCTTTTTTATGAACAATTCTGTTCTTATTGCTTCGCTTTTATCACTGAAAACCTTGTATGCCGCCAATTCCAAAGGCAATCTGCGTCTAGTGGCCGCTGAAGTACCGTCAAAATGTCGATTTAGCCTGTACTTCAAATCGCCTGTATAACCGGTGTAGTAGTTCCCGTCTTTCTGACTTCTTAGTATGTAAACATAGTACTTCATGGGTTTGAACACGCGACGCGGCCGAAAAGGGTCGGCCTGCTCTGCCAGCTGAGCTACGGACCCAAAAAAACAGTAAATACTAAATTGCGATTAGCTATTAGTGTACTTCAAAGAACCTGTGTAATAAACATCAAATAAAAATGACATATAAAATCAACAAATATTGAGAAACATCCTGGCATAAAAAAACCATTGGCTTATAAGCGGACCAGCCAGTGGCTACCTTTTTGCCATAGTATATATAGCAAAAAAACCGTTCTATGTCAAATTAGCTCAGCTACGGAAGGCGCACGCTCAAGCTGATGCGGTGGGAACCGCTGGATTCCTCGATTTCAAGGGGCCATCCGAAGGCATAGTCTATCACGAGCTGCGTGTCTTTCATTATCTCGATTTCATAACCGAGCCCCATCGTGACCTCCTGCATTCTTCCTCCGACCCTCACGGCGAACCTGCCTTTGAAAAACCAGCTTTCCACCCCCACCCTGGCGTCTGTGTTCTGGTCCCTCTGAACAATATCGAGAGCCGACGTGAAATACGGCAGAGCTAGATACGGCACCTTTTTAGTGTAATACGAAAGCCCGATAACGTTCTCGTTGGGCACCGGATCCTCTGTTTTGAGACCGACGTCCGGGCTGGTGATGTTCTTGCTCATCAAACCGCAGTTCAATCCTATCCTGTTGAAATTCACCAATATGCCTATGTCCGCCGTGCTCGCGCTCGCGGCCGTTCCTGACGCGAACACAGGATCGTTAACGGTGCGTTTATCGAGCTCATACTCGTGCTTGAGGTATTTCGCATTGAAACCCAACGAGATATTTGCGCCATATACTCGCAAAACGTCATCCAGCGCCCTCCCGTAGGACAGAGTCACCGTATCCTCTCTGTACAGAGAGGGAGTTGACATAGCCGCCCACGCGAAACCCAGCGTTCCGTATTTCACGTTCATAGGATACACGAATCCGAGGTAATTCAGGTTAATATCCACGCCGTCAAGCCCAGTGAAAAGCTTCGCCGACATAAAAGTTAATTCTTCCTGCCCCACCTGCGAAAGGCCGGCCGGATTATAGAACTGGGCGTTCGAATCGTTGGCTACCGCGGTAAAAGCCCCTCCCATACCGAGAGGCCTCACGCCCCAGCCGGTGTCCTTGAAAGCGGCGTGCAGACTGTAATGAGTGATGAGTAATGAGTTCAGGACAATAAACCCAAAACCAAACACTGCTGCTTTCAATAGTAGTTTTTTAACGTTTCTATCCATATTTTCGTCTCTTATCAGAGATTCTATTTTGCGACGACTATAGTCCCGCTGATCAATCTACCTTCGACTTTTATCTGGTAAATGTAAAGGCCGCTTTCGACAATTGACCCGTCATCATCAGTCCCGTCCCACGTGAAGCCGTTATCCTTAAGCTGTCGAATTCTTCTGCCTGTCACGTCGAATATGTTCACGATGTCCCCTTCGATAAGACCGTCAAACGTCGCGAAATCATTTATATTGTCCGCGTATGCAGGGGTTATTATTCTTTCCTTGGGCCTGTAATCGTCGTCGCTAAGCGCCCTTGCCGGGAACACCGCGTACATCGAGAAATGCTTGATATTGCCGCTTGAAAGGTTCTCCTGGACGTCCGCCCTGCTCCTGACATACCTCCAGTCGAAATTGTCCCACCAGAGGACTTTTGCGGTCTCCTCGTCGAAATCCGTGCCGTCGACCTTCCCGTCCTGGTCCGTGTCCTGGTACAACAGGTTGATTTTTATCATTTTCTTGAACTGCAACCCTTCCGGGGTGAACCTGAAACACGAGAAAGGTCTTCTTGACATCGCCGGGCTGTTGCCCGCAGCTATGGTGTTGTCGTTCGGATTAAGTTCCGTTATCGTTATTTCTACGTTACTGTCAAGAGCGCCTGCCGGTATCTCGATGCTTGTTTCACCGTCTTCACAGTTTCCGTCTTGAAGCACTATGATGCCGCCGCCAGGACCGATCGTGACGGTCTTTACCGAACTTATCGGAGTGCTGAATACCTGTCCCCCGTAGGGAAGAAAACCGGCCTTATTCAAATTATCCAACGCCCTGAAATAGTACTGCAAAAACGACGCTCCGGCTGTGTCCGTCTTCACCTTCATACTAAAAACGTATTCCGTTGGATTGTCCGTGAAACTAAGGGTAGAACTTGAATAAACCGTCTGAGCGTCAGTTTTGTAGAAAAAATCCAGACTCGCCAGACCCGCCTGAGCGATGACTGTCCCGGTCGCTACCGCGATACCCGAAACGGCGGAAACCTGTTCGATCTGGTCGTGGGTTATGTAAGGCGCCCTGACGTCGAGCGCGTAGTAATTTGCAGCCGGCGGCCAGTATACGACTCTGCTCGCGGTGTCGTACACCGAGAGCCTGTAATATAGGTATTTTGAATGCCTCGTAACGTATATCGGAACGCTGAAGTTAAAGGCGGTCGTTATGTTATTTGCCGCGTTGTGAGTCCTGGAAGATATCACTGTCTCGTTGTCCAGATAATACTCAAGAACAACGCTGGTAAGCGGCGTCGAGGCGACTCCGCAGTTCGCGGTCCCCGTTATTATCGCCAGACTTTCCTCGTTGAGGCTCGTGATGCCTGCATGATAAATATGCGGATCCGTGCCAAGCGTTACGCCTGCCGTTACCGTGGCCCGGCCTACCGAATAGAATCCGTGGACTTTCGCGATAGACAGGCAGATAACGCACAGGATAATGGTAACGCATTTTTTATTCATAATAAAGCTCTAACGTGAGCTTATTTGTCCTGTATGTGGCGGGTGCAACGGCATTCTCAAAATTTGCGCCAAAATATATGTAATTCTTTGATTTTGCCGCACCCCACGTGGATTCCGCGTGCTGAATCCCGCGCTTCTCTTCCCAAACGGTTATATAATCCATGGTATCGCTGAACCCCGACGTGTTTCTGTCCATTATCCATAAAAAGCATGGGTACTGGTCTCCGAATTCCGTGACCCACAACTGGTTCGGTAATTCCGTCGCACCCTGTTGTATGCTCAACGTATCCGTGGACACGTCTACGACCCTCCAGCACATCGGAAGAACCTTTGTCGTCGTGCTCGTGTTCACTAACCCTGCAGGATCGTTCGTCCACGTGTATCCGGGGTCCGCTCCGGTTCCCTTGTTATCGGTGTACACGTTTATACCCCATCCGGAATGATAGTAATTAAAATCTATCTCTATGTATTGGTCGGCAGCCTTCCATTTTGTCGCTCCTGGGATAACGTTCGACCATGTTATCGAACTCATTACGATATTGTCGCTTATTCGCTTGATGGTAAAAGTATACGTTGACGGGGCTACGCTTGTGTAGAATACGTTGTCTATCCAGAACTGTTTTGTGGCAGGCGCGAACAACCCGAAGGGGATACTTGCCACAGCGAGCCCGGTATCGGTAGGACTGAGTGCTCCACTGGAATAATAATACGGCGTGATAAGTCCTCCGTCCCAGTCCACTATATCATTGAGAGGTATGCTTACGTGTCTCCATCCGGTTGTGTAGTTCGTTAAATAAGTAGTGAGCGAAGTCGTGGCTGCCCCTTGGAGAGATGCGCTTAATGTCTTAAACCATTCTATTTTCAGGACTACATCTGCGACCGTGGTAGTAGTCACATAAACCTGGCTTGTCTTGATAGTATAGGTCTGAAGCTTTATATCGAACTGAAGAGTCCCCTCGGTATAATAAGTGCAGTTAACAACCCTTACATCGGTTACCGGCGCGGTCCCGAACATAACATAGAATCCGCCCATTGCACCCGAACTCGTCCTCACCATGAGGCTCTGTCCGCCTTCGGTGTAGGTCGTTGTGTCCGAGTACACTGACGCGAAGCGCCAATTGTAGGTAGTCGTGGGCCCGCCCCACGTTCCCAGATACGCCCGGTCCGCATCGGAGAGATTTGGCTCCCCTATCTTCATGCCCTCATACGTATCCGTATAAATCCCATAAATGGGCTTACCGACGTTTCCGGCGGACGAAACGCCACAGACCATAAAAGCGAGCGCCAATGATAACGCCATCAATCTTATCTTCATTTTTCCTTGATGATTATCTCTCCTGACTTCATTTTTCGAAAATCCAGAACCTTTTTCCTCCTGTTTTCTTTTTCTTTCATTTCAACGACAAGCCTGTACTTGCCGGCTTTCATCGTCTCAAAAGGCAGGCCTCGCGCGATGAAAGACCTTTCGTTCCCGGGATAGACGGGATTTCCATAAATGAACTCCGTTTCGCCGATAACTTTTTT
>JAFGGC010000013.1 GCA_016930715.1 Endomicrobiales bacterium | reverse complement strand
CACATCGTCTTTGTGCCCGACGCCGCCTGGCCGTACTCCTTGAGGCGCCCTGTGTAGGTTATCTCGTTGGGAACTTCGGCAAATAAATAGTTCAAAGTTCCTTGTTCAAGGTTCAAAGTCAACACCAAAAACAATAATAGCCAACATTTCTTCATAAGGATCCCCTCCGATTTACCCTACAAACCTCTCGCGGTGCGTATGAACTTGTTCATCTTGTCGAAATCTTTGCGCCTCGGCAGGCGCTCCACGCCCGATGCCACGTCCACCGCGAACGGCATCACCTTTTCTATAGCTTCCTTCACATTGTCAGGGTTAAGCCCGCCTGCCAAAAATATCTGCTTGTTCAAGTCCTTGACCTTAAGAGCCAGGTCCCAGTTGAATGTCTGGCCCGTCCCGCCGGGTTCCCCTTCAACATACGCGTCAAGCAGGAAATAATCCACGGAATCCGCGTATCCGGCGACGGGCTCAATGCTCGCCTCATCTGAAATCCGGAACGATTTTATGACCGGAAGGCCGGTAAGCTCCTTTGCCTGCCTGCAGTATTCCGGCGTTTCGGAACCGTGAAGCTGAACCATCTTTAACCCGGTTTTTTTCGCCGTCTTTGCCAGCTCCTCTATCGCCTCATCCGCGAACACCCCTACCGTCTGTATGAAGGAAGGCATTTTCGCGGTCATTTCCTTGGCCATCTTCACCGATATCTTTCTCTGGCTTTCCTTCACGAAATTCAAGCCCACGTAATCGGCCCCGAGGCTCGCCACAAGGACCGCGTCGTCAACAACCGTCACTCCGCAAATCTTGACCTTAACCATTTTTCGCAACTCCCAATAAAGAATTCATCGTTTCTTTCACGTTTTTTGACCTCATCAGCGTTTCGCCTATGAGAAAACTGTTCACGCCAAGACCGTAAAAATTCCGGACATCGGCTTCCGTCTTTATCCCGCTTTCGACCACGACGATTATGCCTTCCGGCACCTGCTTTATCATTCTTTCCGAAACCGTCGTGTCCACTTTCAGGTTTTTCAGGTCCCTGTTGTTAATGCCGATTATCTCAGCCCGCGCCGACAAAACCGTGTCAAGATCCTTCTCGTTGTGAACCTCGCACAGAACGCTCAACCCCAGCTTTTTCGCAAGCACGCAAAGATCGTTGAACTCGTTCTTCCCGAGCAGCGCCGCTATCAAAAGGACCGCGTCGGCGCCGGCGGCGCGTGATTCGTATATCTGGTATTCGTCAAAAATGAAATCTTTTCTCAATACCGGCAAGGAGCATTTTTTCTTGACACTTGCGATAAAATCGATCGAACCTTTAAAAAAGTCCTCTTCTGTCAGCACGCTCACCGCCCTGGCACCGGCCTTTTCGTATGCTTCCGCTACAGCCGCCGGATCGGCGGCTTCAGCGATATCCCCGGCGGACGGGCTGGCCCTCTTTATCTCGGCGATTATGTTTATCCGCTTTTTTGCCGCAAGAACCGCCTTGAAATCTTTCGGTTCGCCGGCCTGGACGGATTTATTCTTCATCTCTTCAAGACTCGCCTTGCCTTTCTGCCCGGCAAGCCTTTTTTTCTTCGCTTCGATTATCCTGTCAAGCGCGTTATTCATTTGTCGTCTTGATGAGCATATCCAATTTTTCAAGCGCTCTGCCTGAATCTATGGCGTCCTCGCAGACGGCTGTCGCGTCCTTTATGTTTTTTGATTTCCCACCCACGACAAGTCCCGCCGCAGCGTTTAGAATGGTGATGTCCCGTTTCGGGCCTTTTTCGCCGCCCAGTATCTGCCTGATTATCGCCGCGTTCTGCCCGGTGTTGCCCCCCTTTATGTCTGCAAGGGTGGCCTTCTTCATTCCGAACTCCTCGGGCGTTACCTCGAAGACCCTTACTTTGCCGTTCTTGAGTTCGGCGACTTTCGTGGCCGACGTTATCGTTATCTCGTCAAGGCCGTCCTTCCCGTGCACTACCCACGCCCTTTTCGTGCCGAGGTTCTTGAGGACGTTCGCCAGCATCTCAACAAGTTCTTCCTGATAAACTCCGAGCACCTGGGCGTTGGCCCCGGCAGGATTCGTGAGAGGCCCCAGAACGTTAAATATCGTCCTTATCCCTATCTGTTTGCGCGGGCCGATGGCGTATTTCATCGCGCCGTGCAGGGAAGGCGCGAAAAGGAACCCTATCCCGATTTTCGCTATGCACTGCTCCACTTTTTCCGGAGTTATGTTAAGGTTTACCCCGAGGGCTTCGAGGACGTCCGCGCTTCCGCACGAGCTTGAAACCGAACGGTTGCCGTGTTTTGCCACCGGCAGGCCGCACGCCGATATCACCAGCGCCGTTGCGGTCGAAACATTGAACGTGTTAGTTCCGTCGCCTCCAGTGCCGCACGTGTCGAGTATTGTTTCTTCGTCGACGTTTATGTCTTCCCGGTCGACGGCCACCTTTCCCTTGACCCTGATTTTCGTGGCGAACTTCCTCATTATCCTGGCGCAGCCCGTTATTTCGTCGACCGTTTCGCCTTTCATCCTCAAGCCCGTTATGAAGGCCGCTATCTGCGCCTCGGTCGCCTCGCCGGACATTATTTCGGACATCGAGTCCGACGCTTCCTTTTCCGTCAGGTTCTGGCCGTGCACGATCTTGCCGATGGCGTCTTTTATCATTTTTCCTTCTTCCGCCTGTTTGACTTGAACTGCCTCGCCATGTCGACGAAATTCTTAAGCAGTCTCTTGCCCTCAAGCGTCAGTATTGATTCGGGGTGGAACTGGACCCCTTCAACCATGTATTCCCTGTGCCTCAAACCCATTACCTCCCCGTCCCTCGTGTGCGCCGAGATCTCAAGGACCGCCGGTAGCGATTCTTTTTCAACTATCAGGGAGTGGTATCTCGTCGCTTCGACGGGATTCCGGATTCCCGTGAATACCGTCTTGCCGTCGTGCATTATCATGGAGGTCTTGCCGTGCATCAGATTTTTCGCCCTGACAATTTTACCGCCGAACACTTCGCCTATCGACTGATGGCCGAGGCACACGCCGAAAATCGGCACCTTGCCAGCAAAACGCCTTATGCAATCGTTGGATATACCCGCGTCTGACGGCACTCCCGGCCCGGGCGAAACGATTATCGCGTCCGGATCAAGATCGCCGATGGCGTCAAGCGTAACGCAGTCGTTCCTGAAAACCCTGACGTTTTTTTCCCACTCGCCAAGGTACTGGACAATGTTGTAAACGAACGAATCGTAATTGTCTATGACTAGAATCATAATTCGAGATTGTAAGATCAAAAATTAAAAATATTCAATTTTAATATTTCCAATTTCTAATTGTCATTTTTCCGCTTGGTCTAGCGCCGAAAAAAGCGCCGCGGCCTTGTTTTTTGATTCCTCGTATTCCTTTTCCGGCACGGAATCGGCCACTATGCCTGCCCCGGCCTGCATGTACGCTGTTTTATCTTTCAGGACTATCGTCCTTATTGTTATCGCCATGTCCATGTTCCCGGAATAACAGAAATAGCCAACCGAACCGGCGTAAGGCCCGCGCGCCGTCGGTTCAAGCTCGTCTATTATCTCCATCGCCCTTACTTTTGGGGCGCCTGATACCGTACCCGCGGGAAATGACGCCTTGAACAGCTCGAAAGCGTCAAGCCCGGGCTTGAGCTTCCCGGTCACGGAAGAAACTATGTGCATGACGTGGGAATATTTCTCGATCGTCATGAAGTCCGGCACGGTTACGCTGTGCGCTTCGCAGACCCTTGCAAGGTCGTTCCTCGCGAGGTCAACCAGCATCACGTGCTCCGCTTTTTCTTTCGCGTCGGCAAGCAGGTCTTTTATGATATCAGCGTCATCGGCCTCGTCTTTACCTCTTTTCCTCGTGCCCGCTATCGGCCGCATTTCGGCCGTATCCCCTTCTTTGCGCACCAGGATTTCGGGCGAGGTGCCTATTATCGAAAACCCCTTCAACCGCAGGAAATACATGTAAGGCGACGGGTTTATGAGGCGCAGGTTCCTGTATATCTCAAAATCGCCCACGCCGGTCTTTCTCTCGAAACGCTGGGAGAATACCGTCTGGAAGATATCTCCCGCCCTGATGTATTCCTTCGCTTTTTCGACCTTTTCGCAGAATTCGGGTTTTGTCATATTCGACGAGATCCTGCCGGATCCGGTTTTTTTCCGCGGTTTTTCCTTGATGTTTTTCTTGAGACCGCGGATCACGGCATCTATCTCTTTTTTTGCCTTCGCGTAGAGCCTTTCGACGTTTGCCCCGTCTCTAAGATCGAGGCAGACAACGACCTTCAGCTTGTGAGTCAGGTGGTCGAATATTATTATCTTGTCCGTGAGAAGAAAACAGGATTCCGGAAGCCCCAGCGTGTCCTTGGGTTTGTCCGGAAGTTCTTCGAAAAACCTCACCATGTCGTAGGAAACATACCCGACGGCGCCGCCCCAGAACCTCGGCAGTCCTTCTATCTGGACGGGCACGTATTCCGACATCAGCTCTTTCAGCGCGAGCAGCGGGCTTGCCGTTTCCATCCATTTTTCTTTCTCGCCCGGGGAAAACACGGCCACCTTGTTCCCTGAGCTCTTGAAGACTTTCTTTGGCGCCCAGGCGATGAAGGAGTACCTGCCCCACCTTTCCCCGCCCTCAACGCTTTCAAGCAGGTACGAATACGGCCTGTCTCCCGCGATTTTCAGGAAAGCGGAGACCGGTGTTTCCACGTCGGCCAGCACTTCGCCGTAAACCGGGATCAGACTGCCTCGGTTTTTAAGTTTTTTTACTTCGCCAATCGCAGGGTAAATAATTTTTTCTCCTAAAACGGCAGTATGATTTTGCCTTTTATTCTTTCTATCGCGATAAAATACATCGGTTCTTCTGTTTCGGGATCGATCCAGTCGCGGCTGTCCCGCGATTCGTCCCGATTGTCTCCCATCACGAACAGCATGCCGTCCGGCACCCTTATGGGCCCCAGGTTATCGCCTACGAGCAATTCCGTGGCGCGCGAATACTTGACGTATCGTTCGTCAAGCCTTTTGCCGTTCAAAAAGACCCTTTTCGCCCTTATCGCTATATTATCGCCCGGGATTGCGATTACCCTCTTTATCAGGTCCTTTTCAGACACGGGCGAAGGAAAAACGACTATCTCGCCCCTTCTGGGCTTTCTGAAAAGGTACGTGACCTTATCAAGGAACAGGTCGGTATTTACCGCAAGCGTCGGTTCCATCGATGCTGTCGCCACGTATATGCCTTCCACGACAAACGTCCTCACGATGACCGTGAACACCGCGGCGATAGCCATAAGGAAAAGGAACCGCTTGAAATTCATTTTTTCAAGGAGTAAACCCTGTCGGGGTCAAATATCCTTTTCCCTTCTATTTTTCCCGATCCTTTCCTGTCCACTGTCCTGTAAAAACAGCTCCTGAAACCCGTGTGACAGGCCGCGCCGCCTATCTGCCTGACCTTCAGCAACAGGCAGTCGCCGTCGCAGTCATACGAGAGTTCTTTAACCTTCTGGACGTTACCTGACTGCTCGCCTTTGACCCAGAATTTATTTCTCGAACGGCTCCAGTAAGTCGCTTTTTTCGTCTTCAGCGTCCTCTTGACCGCTTCCTTGTTCATATAGGCTACCATGAGCACGGTCTTGTCCCTGAAGTCCTGGACAACGACGGGTATCAGTCCTTCTTTATCGAATTTCAGCTGTCTAATGAATTTCATCTTAAATCCTCACCGGCACCTTTGTTTTTTTAAGATACTTTTTAAGATTCTCTATCGCTAGCTCCTTGTAATGGAAAAGCGATGCCGCGAGAACGGCGGACGCGCCCGCCCTGTAGGCGTCCCGGAAATGCTCCGGCCTTCCCGCGCCTCCGGAAGCTATGACCGGGATCTTCACGGCGTCGCTCACGGCTTTCGTGAGCTCCGTGTCATAGCCGTTCTTCGTGCCGTCGGCGTCCATACTGGTCAGCAGTATCTCGCCCGCGCCGAGCCTTTCGGCTTTTTTCGCCCACTCGACCGCGGAGAGCTTCGTTTCCTTCCGGCCGCCGTGCGTGTAAACCTTCCAGTCATACCTGCGCGGGTCTTTTTTCGCGTCAATGGCGACCACGATGCACTGGCTTCCGAACATTTTGCCCGCCTGCCTCACGAGTCCAGGATTCAAGACGGCCGACGTGTTCAGGGAAACCTTGTCCGCGCCGGCGCGAAGCATCTGCCGTATATCGTCAATGGTCCTCAACCCCCCGCCAACGGTCAGAGGTATGAAAACCTCTTCAGCCGTTTTTTTGACGACATCAAGCATTATCGGGCGCTTCGAGCTTGAAGCGGTTATGTCAAGAAACACGACCTCGTCGGCGCCTTCGGAGTTGTACCTTTTTGCCACTGCAACGGGGTCACCGGCGTCGCGAAGGTTCAGGAACTTTGTTCCCTTCACCACCCGCCCCTTGTCCACGTCAAGGCACGGAATAATCCTTAAAGCAAGCATAAATATACCTTGATTACACAGATTAGCAACATAGATTACACAGATGAACCCAGTTTAAAATCTGTGTAACCGCTTCTTGAAATCTGTGTAATCATTGTTCTGCTATTTTTATCGCTTCTTCGAGTTTTATATCTTCAGTGTAGAGCGCCTTGCCGATGACGGCGCCGTAGAGCCCGGATTTCTCGAGATCTTTTAGCTTTTTAATGTCCTCGATCTTCGAAATGCCTCCGGAAGCTATCATCCTTAAAGAAGCCCTGGCGCATATTTCTTTTATGGAATCGTAATTCGGACCTTCGAGCATTCCGTCTTTCTTTATGTCCGTGTGAATTATCTCCTTGACGCCCATCTGCTTTACCTTGCCTATCAGTTCAAAGACGTCCACGGAGGTCGTGTCCTTCCAGCCGCCTATGGCCGCCTTGCCGTCGCGCGCGTCGATGGCCACTATCATTTTCTCCCCGTACTTGTCCACGGCCTGCCGGAGCACCTCCGGGTTATAAACGGCGAGAGTGCCCACTATGACGTATTTCGCGCCGGCATCGAAAAGGTTTTCTATCACCTTGAAATTCCTGACGCCGCCTCCGGCCTGCACGGGCACATCCACGCTGGAACAGATCTTTTTTATTAGCTCGAAATTGTTCGACATGCTCTGGAACGCGGCGTCAAGATCGACCACGTGCAGGCGTTTCGCGCCCTTGGCCTGCCATAGCTTCGCTATGAAGACCGGGTCCTTAGAGTACACCGTTTCCTGTTCGAGCTTTCCCTGCTTGAGCATCACGCAGTTTCCGCCGCGCATGTCTATGGCCGGCAGTATCAGCATTTTTTCACCTCGTTTACGAAGTTTTTAAGTATCTTCAGCCCGTTCGCGGAGCTCTTCTCCGGGTGAAACTGGCACGCCCAGACGTTTTCCTTTTCAACGGCAGAGCAGAACCATTTGCCGTACTCGGTGACCCCGGAAACCCAGCTTTTGTCCGAAGGGACCCCGTAATACGAATGAACGAAATAAAAATATGTCTTGTCGGGTATTCCCTTGAACATCCTGCTACCGTCGCGGTTCTTAAGGAACACCCTGTTCCATCCCATGTGCGGGACCTTGAGCCTTCGGGAAGCGCCTGAATACCCGAACCTGTTGACCTCGCCAGGTATGACGCCGAATCCCCCGTGCGTTCCGTCTTCACAGCTCCTCTCAAAAAGAAGCTGAAAACCGAGACACAGCCCGAGGAAAGGCTTTCCGGCCGCGACCGTGCCCCTGATGCTTTCCGCCATCCCATGTTTATCGATGTTTTTTTTCGCCGGGCCGAACGCCCCGACGCCCGGAAAAACGACGCCGCTGGATGCCAGCACCTTCCTCGCATCCGAAGTCACCACAGCTTTGGCGCCGGCGCGTTCCAGCGCCTTTGCCACGCTGCGCAGGTTGCCCATCCCGTAGTCTATGACCGCTATTTCGGGTAACTTCATTCTACAATCGCCCTTTCGTGGACGGGATGCCTTTCTGTTTTATATTATACGCCACGGCCTGCGAGAGGGCTCTCGCGAACCCCTTGAACACGGACTCGGCTATGTGGTGGTTGTTGGCGCCTTTCTTCATCTCTATGTGAAGAGTAATCCTCGCGTTTATCGCGAGTGAATAGAAAAAATCCTTCAGGAGGTCAAAATCGAAACCCTGTTTCTGGAACTTGAACCTGACGTCATATTCGAGATACGGCCTTCCCGAAAGATCGACCGCAACGTACGAAAGCGCCTCATCCATCGGGAGGAGGAAATTACCGTAGCGGGTAATTCCCCTCTTCTTGCCGAGCGCCTTCTCGATCGCCTGCCCGAGGGTTATGCCTATGTCCTCGACCAGGTGGTGGTCGTCTATTTCGGTATCGCCTTTGGCCTTGATGACCAGAGAGAACCCAGAGTGCCTGGCAAAGAGGTTCAGCATGTGGTCCATGAAAGGCACTGTCGTCTTGACCGAGACCGGCCCGGGCCGGTCAAGGTTCATCTCCGTTGTTATCTTCGTTTCAGTCGTTTCGCGCTTGATTTTGGCTTTCCGAAAATAGGGACAGACACCAATTTTTCTTTTTGTTTTTGTCATTTTAAAGTTACATCTCCTTGCCCGTACTGAATCCGGTAAATATTTCATTCTATTTGCTTAAAAATGGTGTCTGTCCCTAATGATACAGACTGTCAGCATTGGTGTCTATGAGCATCTCCCCCGTCACGTTCTCTTTCTTCAGCCCCGCTTCAAGCTTGTCTATAAGTATCAGCGTTTCCACGCTGAAACTGTCCGACAACCCTTTCTTCGAGCCCTCGGAAGCGTGCTCGTTCATTAGATAAAGCAGAAGCTCTATCTCCCTTGCGTTCAGTTCGACTTTCATTTTTTCTCCCGTCTTATTTTGATTGAGCGTCCGTGCTTTCTCAGGCGTTCCGCCCCGGCTAAAATCTCGATGCGCCTCGCGCAGGACATAAACCCCTTTTTCGAAAACTCCATGTAACTCGTGCGCTTAATGAACGTCGCGACCGACACGCCGCTCGAAAAACGGGCCGAACCTCCGGTCGGAAGCGCGTGCGAGGGACCCGCGAGGTAATCGCCCGACGCTACAGGCGACCAACTGCCGACAAAAACCGCCCCAGCGTTCCTTATTCTCGAAAGCACCCTTGCCGGGTTCTTCACGATGACTTCCAGATGTTCCGGCGCCGCGGCATTGGCGATTTCAACCGCTCTGTTCATTGGCACCTTCGCAAGCGAGCAGCTGGCGGACTTGACCGGCTTTCTCCTCATAGCTTTCCTGACTTTCGAGATCAGCGCGGCCGAGTCGGACAAAAGAAGCGCCCTTGCGTCCGGATCGTGCTCAAGCTGGGCCTCGATATCGGCCGCAACGAATTCAGCGTCGGCCGTGTTGTCGGCGATTATCGCTATCTCGCTCGGGCCGGCGAGCGAATCTATACCAACCTCTCCGAACACCTGCCTTTTGGCTTCGTTGACGTACTTGTTTCCCGGGCCGACTATCATATCGGTTTTGGGTATATTTCTGGTGCCGAAGGCAAGAGCCGCGACAGCCGCGGGGCCTCCGACCCTGTATATCTCATCGGCCCCTGCAAGCTTCGCCGCATATAGTATCTCCTGCGTCAGGCTTTTTGGAGGCGTGACAACAACGACCCTTTTTACCCCCGCCACCTTCGCTGGTATCACTGTCATCAACACCGTTGACGGGTACGGGTACCTGCCTCCGGGAACGTAGACCCCGACTTTTTCCACAGGGCTCATCATTTGACCCGTAATTATCCCGTCCCTGGACTGCCTCCAGGCTTTAGCCAGCTTTAACAGCTCCTTTTTGTGGAAATTCCTGATGTTCGAAGCGGCAAGACGCAGTGAAGCGGCTATTTCCTTGTCGATTTTAGCCGCTGCGGCGTTCAATTCGGCCTTTTTAACCCTGAACCTGGCCGGCGGGACATTCACGCCGTCAAACTTCCTGATGTATCCCGAAACGGCCCTGTCGCCGCCTTTTCGGACGCGCGAAATGAGCCCCGAAATATACCTTGATATTTTTCGCCCTTCTTTAATACTGTTCATATCGATAAACCATAACAAAATTCAATTTGTTTTAAACTAAGATTATATAAAAAATGTAGCTCCACATGCAAGCATATAATACTAAAACCCCTACCACCTTCTGTGGAGCGGAATCCCGCTTCATACATAAATCCCTAAAAAGCGCAACGTTTGAAAACTGCGGGATAAATCCGTTTAGCAATGAATCCGTTTTATATTCGCGCCCAGCTTTTTAAACTTCTTTTCGAGGTGTTCGTACCCCCTGTCAAGGTGGTAAATTCTTGATATCTCGGTCCTGCCTTTCGCGGCAAGGCCCGCGAGAACGAGCGCCGCGCCGGCCCTCAGGTCCGAAACCATTATAGGGGCGCCCGTCATGCTTTCGACACCCTTCACGGCAACCCTGTTTCCGCGTACCTTTAGGTCTGCCCCGAGCCGCTGGAGCTCGCTCACGTGCATGAAACGGTTCTCAAAAACGTCTTCCCCAATGCTTGAACGCCCTTGCGTGAGAGCCATCAGAGCCATCCACTGCGCCTGGACGTCGGTCGGGAAACCCGGATAGACGCCTGTTCGTATGCTGACGGGTTTCAGGTTTTTTACCCATTTGCAGATTATCTTCGTACCCTGGCTTTTTACGGATATGCCCGCTTTCATCAATTTTTCGCAAACGGCACCGACATGCGCGGGCCGCGTGTTCTCGAGTACGATACTTCCCCTTGTGATCGCGGCCGCTATCATGAACGTCGCCGTTTCTATCCTGTCAGGTATGACCCTGTGGTTGAACCCGCCGAGCTTTTCGACCCCGTCTATCGTAACGGTATCGGTGCCGGCGCCCGAAATGTCGGCGCCCATCCCGTTCAGGGCGTCGGCAAGGTCCGCTATCTCGGGCTCCAGCGCGGCGTTCTCGATAATCGTCCTGCCTCTGGCAAGGACCGCCGCTAGCATCGTGTTCTCGGTGGCGCCAACGCTCGGATACCTGAAATGGATGCGGTTTCCGACAAGTTTTCTTGACCTTGTTTCAACGTATCCGCCTTTTATCTGTATCTTCGCGCCAAGCTTGTCGAAAGCGTCCAGGTGTATGTCTATTGGCCTCGCTCCTATGGCGCATCCGCCCGGAAGGGAGACCCTGACGTATCCGAGCCTCGCAAGAAGAGGCCCCGTGACGAGAATGCTGGCCCTCATCTTCCGCACGAGCTCATAGGGCGCCGTGGGCTTCAAGTGACCGTCGGGCGCGATATGGACTGAATGACCTTTCCTTGCTATTTTTTTGCCGATGTATTTCAAAAAACCAATGGTCGTGTCGATGTCCGCGAGTTCTGGCACGTTCTCCAACCGGCATTCCTCGTCCGTCAGAAGGGACGCGACCAGTATCGGAAGCGCCGCGTTCTTCGAACCCGAGACCTTCACCCGGCCCTTCAGCCTTCTTGCGCCGTGTATTATGATCTTGTCCATTTATTAGGCTCTCCTTGCCGTTAAAACCCTGTCAAATCCGGAATAGTCCTTTATTGTTCTTTCTATTTTGAAACCGTTTTCCAGCGCGATGTCCGTCACCGGACCGGAGCCCGCGCCGCTCAGCTCCAACACAAGCAAACCTCCGGATCTTAAAAGCTTCGCCCCGTCTTTTATGATTCTCCTGTAATAGTCCATGCCGTCCGGGCCTGCCGCAAGCGCCGTGCGCGGCTCAAAACCTATTTCCGGCGCGAGTTTGGCGATATCCCCGTCCGCGACGTAAGGAGGGTTGGATATTATCATGTCGACCGAACCCTCGCCCGCGCACTCTCTAAGCGGCTCGAACAAGTCGCCCCGCTTGAATACCACTTGCTGCGAAACACCGTGCCTTGAAGCGTTGCTTCTTGCGACAGACAACGCTTTCTCGCTTATGTCGCAGGCGTAAACGTTTTTCACTCGCGAAAGTTTCGCGACGGAAACAGCGATGTTGCCCGAGCCAGCGCACATGTCGACGCAGATCCTGATGTTTTCGTGTTCAATAATGTTCATTGCCTCTTCAACTACAAGTTCGGTTTCGGGCCTGGGTATCAAAACGCTCTCATTGACCAGAAATGACAAGCCCATGAACTCCTTTTCCGACGTTATGTAGGATACCGGTTTCCTGTTTTTTCTCTGCTCCACGTATGTCCGGAAAGCGTCGAGCTTTTCTTTTTCGACCTGATCGTCCTTCCTCAAGTAAAGGTCGAGCCGGCCGCAGTCCAGCGCGTGGGAAAGAAGCACCTCGGCGTCAAGGCGCGGTTCGGGGATGCCTCCTTCCTTGAAACATCTGTCTGTCCAGTCTATGAGCTTTGAAACGGTCCAGGTCTCATCCATTGTTATTTTCCTTTGCCACCGCTCCGGCAAGCCTGGTCTCCTGGTCGTACTTGATAAGCTGCGATATCAGTTCGTCAAGGTCCCCGTCAAGGACCTCTGACAACCTGTGAATGGAAAAATCTATCCTGTGGTCTGTTATCCTGTTCTGCGGAAAATTATATGTCCTTATTTTTTCCGACCTGTCGCCCGAGCCTACCTGCTGTTTTCTGGCGCTCCCCAGGGCCTGCGCCTGCGCGTTCTGCTTCGCCTCGAAAAGTTTCGCCCGCAGCATTTTCATTGCCTTGGCGCGGTTCTTTATCTGGCTCCTCTCCTCCTGGCAGGCCACGACTACGCCTGTCGGAAGATGCGTTATCCTTATAGCGGAATCGGTTTTGTTCACGTGCTGGCCGCCCGCGCCGGACGCCCTGTAGGTGTCAACGCGCAGGTCCTCGGGCCTTATGTCCACCTCTATTTCCTCCGCCTCGGGAAGTACCGCGACGGTGACGGCCGAAGTGTGAATCCTGCCCGAAGCTTCGGTCTTCGGGACCCTCTGGACCCTGTGTATGCCTTTTTCGTGCTTGAAATGCTTCCAGGCGTCCCTGCCGCTGACGCCGAATATCACTTCCTTGAATCCCCCGAGCCCGGTCGAATGGCCTTCCATCAGCTCGAGCTTCCACTTGTTGTTCTCGGCGTACCTCGCGTACATCCTGAAAAGGTCGCCGGCAAAAAGGGCCGCCTCCTCTCCTCCGGTGCCGGCCCTTATCTCGACTATTATGTTTTTTCCCTCGTTTTCGTCGGGAGGTATCAGCAGGACCTTCAGCTCCTCGTCGAGCCTGGCCTTCCTTTGAGAAAGCTCTTCGTGTTCGCTCGCGGCCATGACCTTTATCTCGGTATCGGAAGAATGCCTGAGTTCATTAAGGTTCTCTATTTCCTTTTTTACGTTCTTTATTTCCCGGATTTTATTGACAAGAGGCGCAAGGTAGGCGTGTTCTTTGGTGTATTTCTTGTAGTCTTCGGCGACCGACAGCACGGCCGGGTCAGAAAGGCGTTTTTCGACTTCTTCGAACCTTGTTTCTATGCTTTTTATTCGTTCTTCGAACATGGCATTTCGTGAACCCGCCTCTTCGGCGGGTTGTCCTCTAACAAGCTATGGAATCTTCAATTTATTCCGTGTTTTTTCGGTAATAGCCATTACTAATGCCTTTCCGCCCATGCATCGGACTAAAAAAAATGACAGAGCTTCTGTGTTACAAAAACTCTGCCATCCGCTGGTGCAAAAAAGCTATTTTTCCTTCTTTGTTTCCTTTTTCGCGCTCATGCGCGCTTTTTTGGGCGAGGTAGAAAGTATCTTGCCCTTCGGCTTCTTCGCTTCGACCTTCACCTTTGCCTTCTTTTCCTTTTTAATCGTCTTTCCTTCGGTCTTGGCGAAACGCTTATGGAACCTTTCCACCCTTCCGGCACTGTCGACGAGTTTCTGTTTGCCGGTGAAGAACGGGTGGCAAGCCGAACATATCTCAAGCTTGATGACTGGCTTGGTCGAACGCGTTTTGAACGTGTAGCCGCACGCGCAACTCACGGTGGCGTCTACGTATTTCGGGTGAATTCCTTCTTTCATTGTTCACTACCTTCCTTTTCGATAAATGTGCCCTGTAATTATGCCAAAATTGACGCTAAAAGTCAATGAAAACAGAATGAAAACAGGGACAGACACCATTTTTTCTTTTTTAATCGATACGTCGATTTTTTCAATAAGGCAGGATTCCAAAAACCATTCACTTGGCAAAAATGGTGTCTGTCCCCTTTTTCTTTTTTATCTTTCCATGCTGGACATTTCCATGGATTTGAGGAAATCCTTGTTGGACTTGGTGGCCCCAAGCTTCTCTATCAGGAGCTCCATCGCCTCTATCGGATTGAGAGGTGTGATCACTTTCCTTAAAATCCAGACCTTGTTTATCTCGTCGTCATTGAGGAGCAGTTCCTCTTTTCTGGTGCCAGAGCGGGTGATGTCTATCGCGGGGAATATCCTGCGGTCGGCAAGCTTCCTGTCAAGGTAGACTTCGGCGTTGCCCGTGCCTTTGAACTCCTCGAATATGACGTCGTCCATCCTGGAGCCGGTCTCGACGAGGGCGGTCGCGATTATCGTCAGGCTTCCGCCTTCCTCTATGTTTCTTGCGGCTCCGAAGAAGCGCTTAGGGCGCTGGAGGGCGTTCGAATCAAGGCCTCCCGAGAGCACCCTTCCGCTGGAAGGGGTTACCGCGTTGTAGGCTCTGGCGAGCCTCGTTATCGAATCAAGGAGTATGACCACATCTTTGCCGTGCTCGACAAGGCGTTTTGCTTTCTCAAGCACCATCTCCGCCACCTGTATGTGCCTGTCCGAGGGCTCGTCGAAGGTCGAGGATATTACCTCGCCCTTGACCGAGCGCTGCATGTCGGTGACCTCCTCCGGCCTTTCGTCTATAAGAAGCACCATTAGCACTATTTCGGGGTGGTTCGTGGTTATGGCGTTGGCAAGTTTCTGCAGGATGACGGTCTTGCCGGTCCTGGGCGCCGCGTTTATCAACATCCTTTGCCCTTTCCCGAGCGGTATGAGGAGATCAAGAATTCTTGTTGATATCTCATCGCGTTTTGTTTCAAGGTTCACCTTGGAATTGGGGTATAGAGGCGTCAGGTTGTCGAAAAGCGCCCTCTCGCGGATGTTCTCGAGATCCTGGGCGTTGACCGACTTGACCTGCAAGAGCGCGAAAAACCTCTCCTGGTCCTTCGGGGGGCGCACGTAGCCAGATACCGTGTCGCCCTTCCTGAGGGCAAACTTCTTTATCTGCGAAGGGGATATATATATGTCGTCCGGGCCCGGAAGGTAGTTATAGTTTGGGGAGCGCAGGAAGCCGAAACCGTCCGGAAGTATCTCAAGGACCCCCTCGTCATACACGAGGTTGTTCTCCTTTGTCTGGGCCTCAAGGATCTTCGCTATTAGCTCCTGCTTGCGCAGGCCCGCAACGGTCTCAAGTTTCAAGTCCTTTGCTATCTTGGTCAGCTCCGAGATAGTGCGCTTGGACAGCGCGGTAACGTCCATAGATTGTTCCATTAATTCCTCCCGAACCGTTTCCAATCCCGCATTGTTCATATTCAATGCGGGATTGTCGGCGGCTTATTGTCCTTTTTTAGTTTTTGGAATATTTTCCATATTCTCGCGGGCTGTTATTGGCATGATTTGATTTTTATAAAAGGATAAAACACCCGGAATAAAGCAAAATTAGTTTTGTACGCGGATTGTTCCCATTTTTAAGAGGATAATTTTTTAATGATTTTTAAGCCTTCAGGAAAGACCAAACGGTCAGTTCTCTATTACTGCTAAGATTATACTTATTTTTCCGGTTTTGTCAATACCTTGTGGCAAATAATGTAAATATCAGTAACAGCACCTACTTTTATATAAGCCACTAATTCCTGACGATATAAATGAAAACCTGTACGGGTCTGTTGATAAACGGATTATTTTGTAACATAAAAAATAGGCGTTGTCCCTATTAACCGCGAGGTTTTCATTTCCTATTTATTTTCCGGAATATTTTTTTCAGCTGGATTCTGGCACTGGAAGCTTCCCTTGAATTATTCACGACAAAATGGGAGAGTTTCTTCTTTCTTGAAACCGGGATCTGGCTCTTCAATCGAAGGGTAACTTCGAGATCTGAGAGGCCGTCCCTTTTTTTAAGCCGCTTCCTCACGGCTTTTTCCGGCGCCCAGACAAGCAGAACCCTGTCGACAGAATTCCTCAACCCCGCCTCAAAAAGGAGCGGCATATCCACAAAAACCGTTTGTGCCCTGGAACCCGAAACCGCTTTCCTGATACCGGAGATTATACCGGGATGCGTGATTTCTTCAAGTATCTTCCGTTTTCCGGGACTCGAAAAAACTATTTTTCCGAGTTTTTTCCGGTTAACTTCGCCGCTCTTTAAAAGAACTCTTTTTCCGAAGGCCGCGACTATGCGCTTGTGGGCCGGTTTTCCCTTTTTGACGACCTCTCTGGCGATTCTATCGGAATCAACAACAACGGCGCCGAGTTTTTTGAGGTACGCCGCTGCCAGACTCTTTCCGGTTGCTATGCCTCCCGTCAGGCCTATGACTGTTTTTGAAGGGCAGAGTTTCCTCATAAAGGGTTCGTCCTTTTCCAGTCGGAACCGCTTTTTAGGTCAACTACCACTGGCACTTTAAGCATCATCGCGTTCTCCATCTTCTCCCTGATGAGCGGAGCGACCGCTTTCAATTCCTGCTCCGGGACTTCAAAGAGAAGCTCGTCGTGGACCTGAAGCAGCATTTTCGTTCCGTACCCTTCTTCCCTCAACAGCCTGTCGACCTCTATCATAGCAATTTTTATGATGTCGGCGGAAGTGCCCTGTATCGGGGTGTTCAGGGCCGTCCTTTCAGCAAAACCGCGCACCTGCGAGTTCGAAGCGTTTATCTCTGGAAGGTAGCGGATCCTGCCGGAAAGTGTCATCACGTAACCGTTTTTCTTGGCGTCGAGAATTATCTTGTCCATCCATCTTTTTACTCCGGCGTACCGCTTAAAATAGCTGTCGATGTACTCTTTGGCGGTAGAGGCCGGTATGCCCAGCTGCTGTGAAAGGCTGAATGCTCCCATGCCGTACACTATGCCGAAATTAATGGTTTTTGCTATCCTCCGCTTCTCGTCATCCACCTTGGCTTGGGAAATACCGAATACCTCCCTGGCCGTGGCGCTGTGTATGTCCTCCCCTTTCTTGAAGGCCTCTATGAGCGCCTCGTCTCCCGAGATGTGGGCGAGAGCCCTCAGGTCTATCTGGGAATAGTCCGCCGAAAGAAGCACGCAGTTCTTCTTTGCGACAAAACACCCGCGGATCTTCCTTCCGTGCTCGGTGCGCACCGGTATGTTCTGCAGGTTGGGTTCGGATGAGGAGAGCCGGCCGGTTGCGGTCACCGCCTGGTTGAAAGAGGTGTGAATTCTGTGCGTTTTTTCGTCTTTTAGTTCTATTAAAGCGTCGATGTAAGTTGATTTGAGCTTCACGAGCTCCCTGTACTCCATAAGAAGCGCCGGCAGGCGGTGCTGGGCCGATAAAACCTTCAGGACCTCCTCGTCCGTGCTGAAACCGGTCTTGGTTTTCTTAATGACGGGTAAATTCAGCTTTTCGAAAAGCACGGCGGAAAGCTGTTTCGGGGAATTGACGTTGAATTCCTGCCCGGCAAGCGCGAATATCTCCTTTTCGAGTTTCGACGTTTCCGACGCGAACTCCTTTGAGAGCTTCTCAAGGTTCGGCACGTCGACCTTTATCCCTTCGCGCTCCATAGAGGCAAGTATTGGCACCACAGGCATCTCGATCTGCGCGAACAGCCTGTGCAGTTCTTTCTCTTTCAATTTTTCCTTCAGGATCCCCGCGAGCTCCAGCGAAGCTTCGGCGTCATGCGCGGCGTAAACAGCCGCCCTGTTAACGTCAACGTCGGCCATCGTTACCCGCTTGGCGCCTTTTCCGATCAGCTCTTCGATATTCGTCATCCTTACGCCCAGATATTCCAGCGCCAGGCTCTTAAGGCCCTGCGAGGCCCTGGAAGGGTTCAGGCAGTATGAGGCGATCATCGTGTCAAAATCTATGCCGGAAAGTTTTACGCCGACCCTGCCGAGTATGTGCATGTCGTATTTGATGTTGTGCCCGCATTTTTTTATCTTTTCGTCTTCAAGGATACCTTTCGCGTATTTTACGAAATCCTCCGGCTTTATCTGCTTTTCCGCCGTTTTGTGCCCTATGGGAACGTAGACCGCACCGCCTTTTTTAAAGCACATTGAAACACCGACCAGTTGTGCCTCGTGAGGGTCGGTGCCGGTAGTCTCCGTGTCCACGGAAAGCATGGGCGCGTTTTTGGCTGAAATAAAGTATTCGGCCAGTTCTTTTTCATCGTATATTACCTTGACGCCGACCTTTTCGGTTCTTCCGGCCGGGCCTGTCCTTTCTCCGTCCCTGAATACCTCGCTCAGCAGGCTCGTGAACTCATATTCCTTCAGGAAAGCCATTACTTTTCCCTCTTCGGGAACGCGCGCCTTGAAATCCCGCCATCCAGTCCCGAGTTTAACGTCGTCACACAGCGTGACAAGACGCTTACTTACCGCAAGTATCGAATGATTCTCTTCAATGGAGTTTTTTAGCTTCCCTTCCAGATGCGCGGCTTTCTTTATCAGATTCTCTACGGAACCGTACTCGCCGACCAGTTTCA
Source organism: Endomicrobiales bacterium (assembly GCA_016930715.1). Lineage (GTDB taxonomy): Bacteria > Elusimicrobiota > Endomicrobiia > Endomicrobiales > JAFGGC01 > JAFGGC01. The sequence continues at coordinate 215,481 of JAFGGC010000013.1, read as the reverse complement.
CCGCCGTCTTTTCCCCCACGCCCTTCAGGCCTGGGACGTTGTCCGACGCGTCACCCATGAGCGCGAACATGTCAACGAGCCGTTCCGGTGAAAGCCCGTATTTCTTTTCGACCCCGGATGCGTCGTACCATATGTCTTTTGTCTCGTTCCACACCCTGATTTTGTCGTCAACAAGCTGCAGCACGTCCTTGTCGCCGCTGACCACGACCACGTCCGCGCCGTCTTTTTCCGCGCCACGGGCAAGAGTGGCTATCACGTCATCGGCTTCATACCCCTCCTTGTCGATGGACGGGACGTTCAGCGCCTCCACGGCCCGGCGCACTATCGGTATCTGGTTTTTCAGGTCGTCGTCGATTTTCTTGCGGTTTGCCTTGTAGGGCCCGTATTCCCTGTGCCTGAACGTCGGGGAAGGGTGGTCGAAACACACGGCTATGTATTCGGGTTTTTCGGATTTTACTATCTTCATCAGCATCCTGATGAACCCGTAAACCGCATTGACCATTTCCCCCTTTGACGTCGTGAGCGGAGGGAGCGCGTGGTATGCTCTGTGGATATAGGCGTTGCCGTCGATAAGATAAATTTTAGGCATTTATGATCCGGTGAGGTGCTGCTTACTTGTACGCCGTGCCGCGCTTTTCTTCAACGTATTCCTGCGCCGCGAAAGCCGCAGCGGCCCCCTCCCCGCAGGCGGTCACCACCTGCCTCAAGAGTTTTTTTCTTGCGTCCCCGCACGCGAAAACACCGGAAAGAGAAGTCTGCATGTTTTCATCCGTCAAGATATAGCCGGAATCGTCTTTTTTGACCGTATCTCTGAGAAATTCAGTGTTCGGCACGTGGCCGATGAAAATGAACACTCCCTGGACGTTCAAGTCCTCTTTTGCCCCGGTTTTTACGTTCTCTGTCGTTATGCTTTCAACCTGCTCGCCGCCTTGAATGGATTTAACAACTGATTCCAGCTTAAACCTTATCTTCGGGTTGTTTTTGGCCTTTTCCTGGAGTATTGCCGTCGCGCGCAGCCTGTCGCGCCTGTGAATCAGCGTCACAGATTTCGCGAACCGCGTTATATAAACCGCCTCCTGGACGGCTGAATTACCCCCTCCCACGACCGCAACGTCCTTTTCCTTGAAAAACGGAGCGTCGCACGTCGCGCAGTAAGACACCCCCTTGCCCCTTAACTCCACCTCTCCGGGCACGTTGAGGTTCTTAAAGCTCGCTCCCGCGGCAATAACCACCGCCGTGGCCGCGTAAACCCCGTTTTCGGTCCTTACGGCCTTCCCGGATATGTCTTGTGAAGTGCTCTCGATCGAAATCACGCCTTCGGTTTTTATCTCAAGGCCGAATTTCCTTGCCTGTTCTTCGAATTTGGAAGCCAGCTCGAAACCGTTTATGCCTTCCGGGAAACCGGGATAGTTCTCTATCCAGTCCGTAATGGCGTTCTGGCCGCCGCATCCCATGCGCTCGAGAAGCAGGGTCCTCATCTTTGAGCGCGACGCGTACAGCCCCGCCGTCAAGCCGGCCGGCCCGCCTCCCACGATAATGATATCGTAATTATTTTCCTGCACGGTGTTAAAGGAGTGAATCCAGGATTTTTTTGAGGTCATTCTTTGACTTGAAACCGACCACCTTCTGGACCGGTTTCTTGTCCTTGAAAACGATGAGCGTAGGTATGGACGTCACCTGGAATTTCGACGAAAGCTCCATGTTCTCGTCCGTGTTGATTTTTCCCACTTTTATCTTTCCCGCGTATTCCTTCGAAAGGTCCTCAACCACGGGCGCTATCATCTTGCACGGCCCGCACCAGGGCGCCCAGAAGTCCACCAGCACCGGCACCGTCGAACCGAGGACTTCTGAATCAAAATTGCTTCCATTGATGACTACCTCTGACATATTAACCTCCTGTTGAAAACATTTTATTGATTTTACTAAAGATTCCAAACGCTAGTCAAATTTCTTGAGCGCCTTTTTCACGTGAACCAGGAGTTCGTTGACGTTATACGGCTTCTGGATGATGGTATTTATTCCCTTTTCATTGAACTCACCGGCCTTGTCGCCCTGGCTGTAGCCGGTGGAAAGGATAATGTTCGCGTCAGGTTCGATTTTCTTCAATTCGTTCACTATGTCCATGGCGTCCATCCTCGGCATTATCATATCCAGTATGACAAGCCTCACGTCGGATTTATTCGCGTTAAACAACTCTACGGCTTTTTCACCGCTTTCCGCCGTAAGCGCCCTGTAACCGTTCGCCTCAAGTATCCTCTTCGCGAGCGTGAGAATTTCTTTCTCGTCATCCACGATTAAAACGAGTTCGTTTTCCCCTTTCAGTTCCATTCCGCTTTTCTCCCGTACTTCCGTTTTCTTCTTTTCCGTCGCGGGTATATATATTTCGAAGGTAGTCCCCTTGTTTATCTCGCTGTCGACCATTATAAAGCCGCCGTGGCTTTTCACTATCCCGTAAACGACGGAAAGTCCGAGCCCCGTTCCCCTTCCCAGCTCTTTTGTCGTGAAAAACGGCTCAAAAATCCTTTGAATCGTCACCTTGTCTATGCCAACCCCGCTGTCAGACACCGAAATACACGCGTATTCGCCCTGCTTGGCGTCGAGGTTCGCCGAGACGGCCTCGAAATCTATCTTTACTTTTCTGACGGATATTTTCAGAACCCCGCCGTTAGGCATCGCGTCCCTCGCGTTGACGCAGAGATTCATTATTATCTGACCCATTTGCCCCGCGTCGGCTTCCACGCAGGGCAGGTCTTTCTCGTATTCCGCGTCGACGCTGACCGAACTCGTGAAAGTCCTTGCAATAATCCTGAGGGTTCTCCTTACAATTTCGTTCAGGTCCACCAGCTCTATGTTGTACTTCCCGCCCCGCGCGAAAGCAAGCAGCTGCGACGTGAGGTCCGCCGCGTGCTTCGCGCCTTCTTCGATAGTATTTATGAATTCAAAGATTTCGTTCTCGTTGGATATCTTCGTTTTCAAAAAGGAAGCGTTGCCTATGATGTTGGTAAGTATGTTATTGAAATCGTGCGATATCCCGCCCGCGAGCTGGCCGAGCGATTCCATCTTCTGAGACTGCAAAAGCTGCTTCTCAAGCTTCCTTCTTTCCGTTATGTCTTTGAGTATTCCTCTCAATCTGACCATCTTCCCGTTTTCATCCCTGACGGCGTCCGCGGTCACGAGGATATTCAGAAGCGCGCCGTCCTTCCTCTTCATCACAACCTCTTTATCTTTCACGAAACCCTTCCCGTCGCATTCTTCAAGTATCGCTTGCCTGTCCGCAGGATCAGCATAAAGACTCATGCATATATCGACGCCTTCAATTTCTTCCCGTGAAGAATATCCGAACAACTGCATCCCGGCAGGGTTTATGTCCACGAACTTCCCCCCAACGGTGCTTATGTATATCACATCTTTCGATTCCTCGAATATCGTCCTGTATTTTTCCTCCGACTCCCTTAGCGCCTTTTCCGCTTTTTTGCTTTCCGTCACGTCACTTCCGTAAAGGTTGACATAACCCGCTTCTTTTATGGGAATGACTTCAAACAGGTATAACCTGTCGCTTACGCTTATTTCAAGCATTCCTTTTTTTGTCTTTTCTATCGAATCCGCGATAGACGGCATCCATTCTTTCGGTACCGGCTTGTCCATTTCGCACCTGAGTTCGTTTAACAGCTGAATACTGCACGGATTGGCGTACATAAGCTTCCCCTCGATGCTCACGCGCAGCATCGGCTCGGGGTTTTCATACACGAATTTGGCGAGCTTTCTTATTTCGTCGATGAATCTCCTTCTCTCCGTCATGTCCCTTGCGACCCACAGAACGCTCTTACCGCTGTCCATGGTCATCGGAAAAGTCCTTAATTCAATTATTAGTTCCGTCCCGTCCTGCTTGCGGAAAATGAATTCATACGGTCCCGACGACTTGCCGTCCTTGTTCTTTACCAGGTTCTCGACAAGCTGCGTGCGATGCTCCAGCACCACGCTGATTATTTCCACGATATTTTTTCCAAGCAGATCTTCCTTGGCGTAGCCCGTTATTCTCTTCACTGCCTGATTGCATTCAAGGATCTTTCCTTCCATATCCGTTATGAAATACGCGTCAGGCGCGGATTCGAAGAAAAGCCTGCAGCGCTCCTGCGTGCTTAACAGGTCTTCTTCGGCTTTTTTTCTTTGTAGCGCTACCGCGGCCTGGTTTATGTACGTCTCTATGATGCTCAGGCTCTCTGGATCAGTTTGTTCACGAAAAATCATCGCCACTTTTCCGAAAAGCCTTCCGTTATAGACGAACCCCTTGACCAGTATCTCCTTGATACCAGCCATTCTTTCGATCAAAAGACAGACGTTTTGCGGGATTTTGCCGCAGGTAAGCGCGTGCAGACCGCCTTCAAGCCTCAACAACTTTGCCTGGAACAGAGATTCCCTTGAATTGTCATCGACTGGGTAAGATATGCCCATTATATCAATACCGGCTTTTTTGAAGATCTCGTTGATATTGTCGCCGATATCGGATATGAACTCTATTTTTAAATCGCTCGCGGCTTCGCTGTACGAGCAGACAATAACCACCGCGTTGCCCGCCATGCTCCTGAGCTGGTTCCCTATGAACCTGTATATGTTTTCCGAAGGCGGCATTTCAACCAAAGCAATAGCCGTCCGGGAAAGAAATTCAAGATATTTTATGTAGTTCTTCGTTTTTTCTTCATTGTTCTGCATTTCTAACCGCCCTGATTAGATTATCCACTCGCCTTTTGATTTTTCCTGCTCCAGAAGCGCGTTGACCTTTTCGAGCGCTTCGGGTTTAAGATATATTGCACCGGCAGCGGCTTTTTGCTTGAGCATTTTTAGGTTCTTCAAAACCTCCCTCTTGACCCTGAGGTCCTTGTCGTTGTACATCTTGAACAGTATCTCCAGAGTTTCGGGCCTCGCTATGTACGCCAGCGCCTGTACTATGTTGGTCCTTATCAACGGGTTCTCGTTCTTTACCATCCTGTTCACGAAATCCGTGGCCGCGCCGGGAGCGTATTCATACAGGTTTTGCGCCATAAGCGCGATTCTTTCCCTGGCGGAATCAAGAGCCGGTTCGCTTTCGCCAATTGGCTCTGAGGTCTCGCTTAAAACGTTTTCAAAGGTCTTCTGATGGTACTGCATGAATTCATCCGCCAACGGCTTTTGTTTTTTTATCATATCGGAACGGTATTTCATTTCCAGGTGACGCTTGTAATTATCGATTTCCCTGTTAATATGCTCTTCCTGTATTTTATTGCTCTCCTTTATGTCCGCGGTGAGGTTTTCCACCATCTGATGCTCGTATTTCAGCCTTTCCTTGAATTTTTCAAGTTCGATTACCAGGTTGTTCTTCTCGTCCTTGAAGTTCCTTATATCGGCCTTCATGCCGCTAATCCTCCTTTTCAACCCGGATATTACAACAACGGAATACAGGCACAGGGCAAGGAAAAATAACGCTATTGCAGCTGCAATCACGGCTGGAGAAAGCATATGTCCCTTTTTCCCCGCCGCTGGCGGCCCTGGCGCCTCATACTTCTTTACTTTCTTTTTTATGCTGTCCGCCTGGGCCTTTTTCTTTTCCCGGACCTGTCTCGCGGTTTTTGCTGCTTGTTTTGTTACGGCCTCCTTGTTTTGCTTTTCGGCGTCCATCGTTCCTTGCGGTATTTTATCCGGCTTTTTTTCCCTCTTGATGATTTTCTCCTCCGTGGGATTCAGAAGTTCTCTCGTCAGCTTGTACATTTCATCTACCTTTCTGTTCCCCGGATCCAAAGCCCTGGCTTTTTCAAGATAGATCATTGCCTGCCTGTAATTCCTGCTTATGTGATTCTGCGTGGCTCCTTCAAGAAGAATCTTGACCATTAGCTCCTTTATCTTGGTATTCTTCGGGTCAAGCGCCTGCGCTTTTTCAAGGTTTTCGACCGCTTCCGTAAAATTTCCCTGCAGGTATTTTTCCGTACCGGCGTTGAAATAGACTTCGGCTTCCTCACTCTGCGAAAATACGGCATACGGTAATAACACCAGCAACAACACCGAAACCGACATTATGCCTTTTTTCATTTCCAGTCTCCGTTATTCTTTGTCATAGATTTCTATTATAGTCTGTATCCTTTTCAAAAGCTGGGTCGCTTCCTTGTTATCAGGGTTAATTTTTAACACTTCTATTAACTCGCTCTTCGCTTCACCATACCGTTTTTCCTTTAAAAACAACTGCGCGGTTGACAGGTACACGATTATCCTGGCTTCGATATTTTCCGGCTGCAGGCCAAGCACGAAGTTCGCGTTGTTGAGCGCCGACCCATAGTTCGCAGCTGAATATGAATTTTTCGCTTCCCTTATGCGCCTTACGACCGTACCGGAATCCTCCCTGGCGTCTATTTCCGAAAGAAGCTTGCGCGCTTCTTCGTAGCTTGGATCGGACTCAAGTATCTTTTCAAGAACGGACCGCGATTCGCCATATTTCTTATTGTCATAATGCCTCTTTGCCTCCATAAACATCAACGTGTGTTCTTTCTGTTGTTTCAATCTCTTTTTTTCGAAGGCAATCTTTTCCTTTTCCTTTTCAACCTGACGTTTAGCGTCTTCCTTCTCCTCTTCCAGCTCCTTCCACTCCTGCCGTATTCTTTTTTCGGCTTCAGTCGGCGCAAAACCGTACCTGAAGCTCATTGTGAGGCTATGAACGTAATCAAGAGGATGATGCACGAAAGCATAGTCAATGTCAACCTGTTTCGCCGATGCTCCGAAGCCGAGCGCTACCTGCTTTTCATTGGCGCCCGCCCTCCACCAGAACCAGGACGGCCGGTTGTATTCAATTCCGGCGAACCATTTATACACAATTTCATTTTCGAAGGCGTTAACGACCTCAATGTCCGCGTTAAGGTGCAGGTCCTTTACGAACAGCGGCTGCCTCGTGCCGAATTTCGGAGTAAGCGGAAACCTGTCAGGCCCGACAACGGGAGAAACCGCGTTGACGATGTTCAAAGCCCAAACATGCCGCTGCCTGTGACAATATATGAGACCCACGTCGGCGCCGTAACCCTTCTGGGAATAAGTGTCGATCTCCTGGGAAACCATTTTAAGGTTCATTCCGCACGACAGACTTTCGAAAACACTTTGGCTGTACCCGAACATGAACGCAGTATCCTGCGACGAGAAAGTCCCTATCGTCTCCCCGAAAGCGTTGGTTTTTTCGGCGTCCCCCGAAGTGAGGCGGAGCAATCCGATACCCAGGGCGCGCCTCTCGTCAACCACGTGGCCGTAAAACATCCCCGCGAACTGGGCCTGAAAAAACAGGGGAATATAGGTGAAGCTTCCCTCCTTCCACCATAAGCCCGAAAGGGAAGCCGGATTTGAATACATCAAATTGGCCTGGCCGTTAAGCGCGGTCTGCGCAAGCCCTAGCGACATTCCCCTCGCCCCGCCGCTCAGGGAAAGAAGGTACTCCCCGGCCTGGCCGGATGTCCCCTGTGAAAACCAAGCTCCGGCCGGAACAAAACCTAAAACAATCATCGTTAGAACCGCAAAATACCTTTTCACGCGAATCCTTTTGCCTTCATCCGGGTATCGCCTCTCTTATCTTCTCGAGCAGTGAAGCAACAGTAAACGGCTTTTCAAGGTATGCGACAATGGTAAGACCCTCCCGGGCCTGAATCAGCTCCTTGAGCTGGCCCCTGCCGGTTATCACTATCACTGGTATTCTTGCCGTTTCCGGATTTTCCTTCAGCTTCAAGTTCACCGAATGCCCGTCCATCTTGGGCATCATAATGTCCAGAAGGATCAGGTCGGGTTTTTCGGCATTGACCTTTTCAAGCGCCTCCAGCCCGTCATATGCCTCGGAGATTTCGAACCCCTCTTTTTTAAGAGCGATCTTTAGAACAAGGACTATGTCTTTTTCGTCATCTACGATCAGGATGCGTTTTCCCATTGTTGCCTCCGCCGGCCCCATAAAAGGGCGCTCAAGTATTTTCTATTTCACTATTCCAATTTTTCTGTGCTGTTTCTCAGAACCCGAACGTATTTCAAGAATATACATTCCGTTCGCGGCTGTTTTCCCGATATTATTTTTCCCGTCCCACGTGATTTCGTTCGTGTATCCCGTGGCCTGGCCCACGGCTCCTTGCGAGCCGGCTCCGTACTCCTGTTTCCAGACCAGGTCTCCCATTAGCGTGTAAATGCTGACCGTCACGTCATTGTTTTCAGTGAGAACGTATCTTATCTTCGTGAAACCGTCCTTGTCCGGCGAGAACGGGTTTGGAAAATTAACGAGGCTCGATACTTTCGAAGAAGGCGCCAGCGCAGCCGCAAGCGTCACCACTCCGAGACTGTTCAAAGACATCGAAAGCCTTTTTTGGGACTTGTAAAGCGCCGGGTATTCCGGAAGAAGCTCCCATTTCTGGGCCGTTTCGTTTAGAAGCGCGCCCCTTAGATTCTCGGCTGACACCCTCGAACCGTCGTAGTACCCGTCGCCGTCGCTGTCCGGATAATACATCCTGGCCGTAAGCGCCACGTCTCCCCCGACGTCCAGCTCCGCCTCCGAGGCATCGCATATGCTTACCCTGTAACAATCCCCGAAAAGCGTCTTCAGATGCCTGTCGGCAAGAGTATCGGTATCAGCGTTCTGTATTATGCTTCTACTATAAGAGTTCCGGTTTATCTTCTCCACCTTTATGAACCCGTCCGCCGGAAGCCCGGACGTTACTTCGGCGTAGAAGTTCCCGTCAAGGCTTTCCGCCTTGAACCTGCTCAGGAAAACCGTCCAGCCTATGTCGGAGCTCTGCGTTTCAAGCCCGAAGGGGTCCCTGGCGATGACCTTCCAGAAATACATCCGCTCCAGCTCCGCGGCCCCGGGCGATATCCTGTAATAATTCGTTTTTATTCCCGAAAATACCAGCGAAGAGCTGAAATCCGAGCCGGGGCTCAATACGAGCGTGTATTCAATGACGTCCTCGGGGTTCGGGTCCCCGTTGTTCTCCCACGAAAATTCAAGACTGAGCGGCGACCTTGAACTTCCGTTTATGGGGCTCAACAACCTGAAGGCCCTCGGCGCGAGGTTTTGGTTGCTTATCGTGAAATCCCTCGTCGCCTGCCCGGTGAGGGCTGGGCTCCCGGAATCGGTCGCGATTATCTTCAGAACGTAATTCGGTGAATTCGGGAAATCCCTGGTGTTTATGGCGTACTGGTTCGCGCCAGTCGTGTAATGCCACGAGAAATGAACGCCCGAGTCGGAAGAGATATAGACATCGGAAACGTGGGTATCGCCACCGTTAGGGTCTGAAATCTGCCATTTTATCGTCAGCGTTCCCGACGAGGGGGTTACACCATTCGGCGAGATTATCGTTACTGCGGGCGCTTCGTTCACGTTGGTCACCGTGAAATCAGAGGTCGAATTGGCGCTTGCCGAAAGCCACCGGGTATCCGTTGCCGTAATTTTTAGGCGGTATGTCGTCGCGTTGCCGACGCCTCTTGTGTCCCACAGGTATGAAGTAGTGCCGTTCGGAAGTCCGCTTGCGACAAGCATCGTGTAGTTGGAACCGGAATCGCTCGAAACGTAGATGCCAAAATTCAACACATCACCCGGATTCGGGTCGAATGCCGACCATCCGACGGTGTTATCCTGAGTCCAGCCCTGGCCGCCCAGCGGAACGTGAAGAGTCACGGAGGGCACGGCGTTGGTGTAGGCGCCGTATGCGGTGGACGTCATTCCGGATTCGTTGCGCGCCTGATCGAGTATCTTGACGGCAAAATAGTAAGTTGTACCGTTTTCCAGGCCAGTCACGTTTGCCGGTATCTGTATTCCCGGCGTCGCGCTTATCGTGCCCTCCTTCTCGGTCGCCGAAACCGCGTTATATATCGCGGCATCTATCGGCCCATAGGTGGCGAACCGGACCTGGTAAAAATAATTCTGGTTGAAAGACGGGGTCACGTCGGGCGGGTTGGTCCAGGTAAGGCGTATTTCGCCGTTTCCGGTGCCTGTCTGGGCCGATATCGAGGTTATTGAATTGGGAGGTTTGGTGTCTATGTAAAGAGTGAAAGGAGTCGACTGCCAGCTACCGTAGTCGGTCCTGTCATAAGCCCTGACCCTCCAGTACCACGCCCCGTGGTCAAGCGCTATAGTTGTTCTGTACATCGAATACGTCCCGGCTTGAGAAGATATGTTGACAATGCTTACCGGCGGCGTCGTGAAACCGACCCACGTATCAATCTGCACGTGATACGTTATGGTGTCGTTGAAAATGGCCGAATAACTGTCCTGATCGATGATGTTCGACCATAAAAAAAGCGGTTCCTTATAACTTGTTGTTCCACAGTTCAATGGCGACGAAAGAGAAACCACCGGCGGTGCGTAATTGTACGTTATGACGACCTTTTGTATTTTAGGGCTCAAAGGCATGTATCCCGAGTCAAGTATCGTTCGATATCTTATCCATCGCTTGTTGTTGAAACTAGGCGGGAAATTGAGGGGCGAGCCCGATGTAGGATAATCGGGCGTCGTGGCCTCTTCGGTCCAGCTGTTGCCGTCGGTCGAATGGGCCACTTTGACCTTGGCGTTGCTCGTGGTTATTGGAGAGGTCTGGCTGCTAGGTACAAAATAGAGTTTGAGCCAACTAAAACCCGACTGGACCTGCGAGTCGATGCCTGCCGAAGTAAAACAACCCGTGGATCTGTACGTCAGATAGCAGTAATCGTCGGTTCTTCCTATCGTTGAGTTTCCGCCAAATATGAAACCCTTTTTAATGTTCGTCATATAACACGCCCCGAAAGCTTTTCGTGCGACAGGCGTGCTGACAGGGACCGCATCATACCAGCCCTGAGCGTCGCTGTAGCACCAGACGCGGTTGTCATAATCATCGCTGACGTCATAACCGCCTATGAGGACAAGTTTCGAGTACGTTGAGTCGTAGTACATCGCCGCATCCGTCCTTGCCGTCGGAGCTCCGGACGCGCCGATATACGCCCACGAAGATTCAGCGATATCATATCTCCAAAAATCTCCTTTTTCATTTTCAGAACCGTCTTCCCCTCCGAACATATAGTATTTCCCGTCGGCGGGGTTAAAAGCCATTGCTCCGTTTATCCTGCCGGCGGGCGGGCCGACGGGCGTTCTTTGAGACCACGACGAATTGTTAAAATCGAATTCCCAGGTGTCCGAAAGAACATTCCAATTCTCGTCGCGGCCGCCGAAAAGAATCACCTTTTTTGTCGTCGTGTCTGAAGCCATAGAAAAATAGGCCCTTCCTGAAGGCGCCGTCGAGGTGGCCACGGCCTGCCACTCGTTCGACTGGACGGTGTATATCCAGGTTTCATTGAACCAGTCATCAGCGTTTTTCCCTCCGAACATCAGTATCTTGCCGTCTCCGAGGGACACGGAGGCGTGACCGTGCCGCGCGTATGGTTTCGTGGAAGGATTGACCATCACCCATCCGCTCGTGTTATCGAAAGTCCAAGTTTCGTCTTTATATTCCCCTGCTGCCTTAGTCCCGCCGAACATGACAACCTTGCCCGTAATGTTGTCATAAGACATCGAAAAATAATCGCGCTCGTATTCGTAAAGGTCCTGCGACTGTGAATAGGAAAAATTCAGCTCAAGGTTGGCGTCGGCGCCGGTGCCGCGCACCTGCGTCTGGTCGTGGTTTTCTGGATAGCCAGCTCTAAAATCTGTATCGGTATCGAGCGTAAGTGTCGTGTACGCCGACACGTAGGCAGGGTAAAGGAGGGCTACATAAAGAAACGCCAAAAATCTATATCTCATTGGTTTTTCCGATAGATTTCTTGGCAATTCCCCCGGGAGCAATCAACCGGCGGTATTGTTATTCAAGCAGTTTTGCCATTACCGCCTGGCGCAGATATTTCAGATCGAACGGTTTGAATATGCAGTCATATGCCCCCAGCCTGAAAGCTTCCACTACTTTTTCCGCGTCCCTGTACGCCGTTATCATTATGACCGCAAGATTCGGCTTTACTTTCCTGAGCTCCTTCAAGGTCTCTATGCCGTTCATGTTCGGCATCGCCATGTCAAGAAGCACCAGGTCTATTTTCTGGTCTTTCAGTTTTTCCACTGCCTGCTTTCCATCTTTCGCCGTGAGGACCTTGAAACCTTCTTTTGCCAGAAATTCCCCCAAGACAACCAGAATATCCGGCTCATCGTCCACGATCATGATGCTGCTTTTTTTCATGTTCGTCATTTTTCCCTCCTATGTCGCGCCCTGCGGGCTTTCCCCGCCTTTGGCGTGGATGTTCCCGCTGTCGTCGCGGGAACGCTCCCAATAGGGGAACCTAAGGTTCCCCCCGTTAAAGGGACTCCATTGACATTTAATCAAGGAAGTCGCCTTCTTGCGTCCCGCCGTCGGCGGGACTGTCATCCCTTCCTAAAGTGAATGAACCTTATTTTGTCGTCTGCCACTGAACCTTTGGCTGACCGTCATCCTTTCCTAATCTTAAAAAACCTATCTTTATCGTCCGGCGCTGGCGGATAGGCAAAAACCCGGCTATCGGCCTTCTTGCACCTCTTCTGAATGATCGATCACATTTTCCTGTTTTATCGGAAGCTGAACGAAAAATTTAGAACCCCTGCCGGATTCGGATTCAACCCAGGCCCTGCCTGCATGAGCTTCCACGACTGATTTGACTATTGCAAGCCCTATCCCGAAACCGGCCTGAGCCCTTGAAACCGACCCGTCAACTTGGAAAAATTTTTCGAAAACTTTTTCCAGTTTGTCCTTTGGTATTCCTATGCCGGAATCCTCTACCGAAATAATAATATCGTCCCCGCTTTTTTTACAGTCAAGCTTCACTGACCCGCCGCTGTTGGTGAACTTGATGGCGTTGGTTATGAGATTGGCGAGCACCTGCTTGATACGTTCCTTGTCGGCCTGTATCTCGCACTTTTCGGAACTCATTAAATTTTCTATCTTTATCTCTTTTTCCTTCGCCCTTTCCGATAGATCCTGTATGCTCTCGACAACCGCCTGATAGAGGTCCATCGGCCTTACAAGAAGCTTCAACCCGCCTCTTTCCATACGCGAGAAATCGAGAAGGTCGTTGACCAGGTACCTCATTCTTTCGATGTTCCTGTTAATCAAATCAAGAAACATCTTCCCCTTCTCGGTCTCGACAAGGCTCTTGGCGTGGTCGTTTAAAAGCTCGATTGCTCCGGTCACGGCCATCAGCGGCGTTCTCAGCTCATGGGAAACGTTGGCCATGAACTCCGATTTAAGGTTATCCAATTCCGCGTGGGCGTGCCTATGGCGCATCGCTGTGATTATCAGCGTGGCATGCATTATGAATATCTGCAGGGATTCGAGGTCCTTGTCGGAAAACTGGTAATTAGTGAGATACGAAAACCTGGTCAGGCACACTATGCCGAGGAGCGTCTCCCTGTGAATGAGAGGGCAAACCATCGAAGACACTACCTCTTTTCTTATCGGCAGGTCCTTGAACTGGGGATACTGCTGAAGACCGTTCTGCAGAAGCATCGGTTTCCTCACTGAAGCCACCCACCCGGCGATCCTCTCCCCGATCCTTATTTCCTCGTGGGCTCTTGCCTTGCTGCCTCCGTAAACGGCCATCGGGACAAGCTTCTCGGTATCGTCGAGCGCCATGTAAATGGACCCCGAGTCGGAATAGAGCGTCTTGCACATCCGCTCAAGTATGAACGACAAGAGCTCATTTTCGGTCTTGTTACCGGCAACTTCTTCCGCCAGCTGGTAGAAATACGTGGTTTCGCGGAAAATCTTTTCCCCGCGCCTCAACCGCGTGTGTTCAAGGCATTTGTGGACTGTGGTGAGGAGGTCCAGAATATTGAAGGGTTTGAGCACGTAATCGAAAGCTCCGCCCTTGAGGGACTCCACGGCGGTTTCTATAGTGGCCTGTCCCGTGAAGATTATCACCTCGGTCTGAGGCCAGGTCGCTTTCACTTTCCTGAGCAACTCCAGACCGTCAATGCCGGGCATGCACAGGTCGGTAAGAACAAGGTCAAACGGCGATTCGGACATTATATCTATCGCCTTGTATCCGTCGTCAGAAACCTCGACGAAATACCCTTCCTGCTCGAGTATCCTCTTGCACAGGTCAAGTATCCCCTGCTCGTCGTCTATTATCAGTATCCTGTATGTGTCGGCCATAAGCGGAACCTCGCGGGCCCCGATACATCGGGACCTCAACAACATTCAGGGAGTCGCAAGCCAGTTTTACATACTAACTAACCGCAGACCATTTATTTTGTGACATCCGCCGAAACCTCTAACGCACTAATCCTCGTATGAACCCGCGGTCTTTCTTGTAGGCGGATAAAAAAAACCCCTTTTAATAAACTGGGGGTCAGTTCAATCGTTTGTGGGATAAAAACATGTTCAAAGCATTGCTCCGCGTTTTAAGCAACGAGTTTTATTATAACAGAATGCAGGTGCCGTGTCAAGCCCAAAACTTATTTGTTTTTCAAAGAAAAATGCGTCTGACAGCCGCCTGTTTTTCAAGTGACATCGCGTTGTTTTTGCACAAGCTGAACCGGCTGTTTCTTCTACCCCCGTGGCAGGCTTTTGCCGGCGTTACACGCGGGAACCGCGGCTCCCGCCGTCATACCGCTCATTTCTTGTCGCTTTTTTTGATATTGTCCTTGATCAGGGGATTTTTTATCCCCTGGCCGCCCCCGTGCTCCTTCTTCGAACCGCCGCCGTCTTCTTGAAGATTTTCTATCTTTTCTTCATATTCCTTCACGTCCTCTTTATACTTTTTCTCTATGTTGGCAGAGTACGCGTTAATGGCCTTTTTCTGCTTGTCCCACTGGTCCTGCACGAATTCGATCTTTCTCTGCCATTCCGCCCTCTCTTCGTTGAAGTTCGACGTGAGCGTCCTGACCTGTATTTCAAGCTCCTGGATCCTATCCAGCCTTGAGTTGTTCTCGCTTTTTTCTAGTGAAAGCTTCTGGCGCAGCTCCGAAACCTGAGAATTCGTGAGGCTGAGGTCTTCGTTGAGCCTGTTGAGCTCGTCTTCGCGCGAAGACATCTGCCTGTCGTACTTCTGCCTCAATTCCTCTATCTGCCTTTTGAAAATATCCTGCTCGCCAGATATGGC
Source organism: Endomicrobiales bacterium (assembly GCA_016930715.1). Taxonomy (GTDB): domain Bacteria; phylum Elusimicrobiota; class Endomicrobiia; order Endomicrobiales; family JAFGGC01; genus JAFGGC01. The sequence continues at coordinate 200,412 of JAFGGC010000013.1, read as the reverse complement.
GTTCTGCCAGTCCCGTTCTTTTGTCTCCATCTGTTCCAGAAGCGTCTTCCGGCTTTGTTCAAGGTACAGCAGTTTCTCCGCGAACTGCCTGTTCTTGTCCTTTTCGAGCATGTAAAGCTTTCTTTCTTCGGCAAGCGCCGCCTGGAGGTTGGTTATTTCGCTTTTCAAAACGCCGAAATCCTCCTCCCTTGCCGCCTTAATTTTTTCGAATTCCGCAAGTAGGGCTTCCTGTTTTTTTCTGTACGCCGCCTGTTCGTTCAGGAGAACTTCTTTCCACTCTGACGACACCTTGCCCCTTTCGGCTATCAGCTCCTGAACCTCGGCGTCGGCAATGTGCAGTTTGTCTTCAACTGTTTTCCTGATGGATTGTTCTTCCCGAAGCTGCCTTTCAAGAGTGGAAAGCGAATCCAATACCTTCCCCATCTGTTCCTCGGTGTCCTTTTTATGTTTCGCCTCTTTTTCCGATATTTCCTTCCTTTCCGCTTCCCATTTCACCTGTTCCTGCTGCCAGGCCTTCAAGACCTCCATCTTTTCGTTATCGGATTTATGGCTGAAATCTTCCAGTTGTTTTTTAAGCCCTTCCATATCCGCCTCGTATTGGCGCATTTTTTCTTCCAGATCGCCGTTACTGACCCTTTCTTTATTGAGCTGTATCATCAGCTCCTGCAGGGCCTTTTGAAGTTCGGCCGTGTCTCTTTCCTTCTTCTCGATTATCCTTGCATGGCTTTCGGTCTCGGTGGTCACGACCTTTTGAAGCGCCGAAAGCTGCTCGTCCAACACATGGACGTGCTCTTCGTGGCGCGCTTTTTCCTTCAGTAACTCTTCCTCCTTCTGAATCAGCTGCTGTTTGAGCCTTGATATGCTGTCCTCCGACACTTCAGTCTTGGCAGAGAAATCCTTCTCGATGAGAGCCATGTTCTTTCTAAGGCGGTCGGTCTCCCTCTGCTCTTCGAACAGTTTATTCTGCGCGTAAAGAGAGGACTCCTTGAACTTCCTTATTTCTTCGGAAATAGCGTCCCATTTTCTTTTTTCAAGTACCTTTTTCTCTTCCGTCTCGGCGGCGGACCGCTTCATCCGTTCGAATTCACACTCCCTTTCTTCCTGAAATTTTCTGTCCCTTTCCTTGATCCGGTCGTTGGCATCGGATATCTGTTTTTTGAGCTCCAGTATCTCCCGCTCCCTGTCCGCATACAGCCGTTCCCATTCGGATTTTGATTTTTCGTACTTGTTTCTCAGCGCTTTCAGGGTTTCGACGGCAATATCCTTTTCGGCGCGAAGCAAGTCCCTGACGACCGATTCAGGTGAATCCATCCGGATTTTCTTTTCCTCGCGAGCCGTTCCGAGAATGAATTTTGCGTTGGTTTTTGAAGCATCTTCATTGTGCATTTCAATACCTCATAGTGAAAAAGTGTCTGTTTTTCCAATGGATAATAAAACTATAACAGATTTTCCTGCAATTTCAAGTATTTTTTGAATTATTTCGAGGGTTGCTTGTCAGATTTGCCGCGAAGGATATTTATCTCGATTCTCCTGTTCTGGCTGCGGTGGTCAGGCGTATCGTTCGGATACAGCGGCCTGTACTCACCGTAGCCGACCGCGGCGAACCTGTTAGGGGCGAGCTTCTCTTTTTCTATGAGGTAGTTAATAACTTCTATGGCCCTTCTTTGGGAAAGCTCCCAGTTTGAACGAATTTTTCCAGTGCCGGCCAGAGGGATGTCGTCCGTGTGGCCTTCGACGATGATATCGTTGTCTATGTTAGATAGTATCTGCGCCACTTCGTGCAGTATGACCCTTGATTCTCTCCTGAGCTCAATCTGCCCGGAGCCGAAAAGGACGGGGTTTTTCATCATTATCTTGATCTGGTCGGCGTCATAGGAAACCGTCACGTATTTCTTGAGGTTCTGAGCTTCGACCATCTCGTCGAACTTCATCACCGTCTGTTCCGTTCTGGCGGTTTCGTCTATTTTTTCAAGGAAATCCTTCTTTACCTTGCCCCCCATTTCCGTCTGTAGCGCCACTATTATCTCTCCGTACCTTTTTTCGTTTTTTGACGTGTAGGCGAAAGCGAACATCATCAAGAAAAGCACCATGAGAACGCTCATAAAATCGGCGTAAGGGATTATCCAGATATCCGTGGTGTCTATCTTCCTGGACCTCCGGTCCAGCCTCGTGCCGTTATGGCCATTTTTTTCGTTCACGTGTTCGCCTTTATTATGTTGATCTCTATCCTGCGGTTCTTGGAGCGGTGTTCCGCGTTGTCGTTCGGAAATTTCGGCTTGAATTCCCCGTGGCCGATGGAGGAAAGCCTTGCCGGCTCAACGGCGCATTCCTCGATGAAATACTTGATGACGCTGAACGCCCGTGCCGAAGACAGCTCCCAGTTGGAGGCGTACCTGCCGCTTATCGGAATGTCGTCCGTGTGGCCTTCGACTATTATCTTGTTGGATATGCTTTTAACTATATCCGCAATCTCTTTGAGAGTATTTTTGGTGGAAGGTTTCAGCTCCGCGCTTCCTGAATCGAAAAGGACCGGGCTAGGCAGGATAATGGTTATTCTTTTCTCGCTAACTTCTATGTTATTGGCGAACTCCTCTTTCAGCTTGCCCTCGACGTTCCTGTCCTTTTCAAGGCCTTTTTCTATCTCGGTCATCACGTTCTCGACGGCTTTTCTTTCGCCCGCGAACGCTTCCTTGAAGGACGCCGCCGCTATCTTTTTCTCGTCCTCATTGAGCCAGGTCAGGCAGTAAAGCATGAGAAAGAATATGACCAGGTTGCTGATCATGTCGGTGTAAATGATCAGCCATAGCTTCTCGGTCTTAGCGGCTTTATGCTCTTCCTCGTCCCTGTCCGACCTGAATGAACCCTTCATTTCCCCGCCGTACCCCTTAACCTCGGGGCCAGAAACGCCCTGAGTTTTTTACCGACGATCATCGGCATATCGCCTGCCTGTATCGAAAGTATGCCCTCTATCATCACTTCCTTGGCAAGAAGCTCCGTGTCGGTGTGCGCGTCAAGCTTGTTGGCGATGGGAAGAAACAGGAAATTCGCGGCGGCTATGCCGTAGAACGTTCCGGTAACGGCTATCGCCATTGAGGTTCCAAGGCTCTTCGGGTCGCTTATGCTGCGCAGCACCTGAACGACTCCCAGAAGCGTGGCCAGAAGCCCGAATATCGGGGAATATGTCCCCATGGACCTGATGATGTTCGAAACCTGATAATGCCTCTTTCTTATGAACGTGATCTCCTTGAGAAGGTTTTCCCTGACAAGATCGGGGCTCAGGCCGTCGATCACCATGCCGATGCCGTCGGCAAGGAACCTGTCCCTGATCTGAGCGACGTCTTCCTGCAGGGAATCTATGCCGCTTTTTATGGATTTTTCCGAAAAACCGACTATAAGGTCGATTATCTGCTGTGGCCCGTACGTCCTCTTCTGAAAAAACACCGTAAGCAGCGCTTTGGGAAGTCGCAGTATCGTGTCAAGCGGGGAGGATATCAGCATTGACGCGAAGGTCCCTCCGAACACGAGAACGGCGGCGTCCCTGTGCCACAATAGATGGCTTATCCCCCCCCAGTACATCACGATGTAGACCGCGCCGATGCCCAGTCCGAGGCCCAATAACGTCAGGATGTCAATCATTTTAAGTTTACCTCCGTATGAGTTTAATATGTGTCCGGCAGTTACGCCCTATCAATCCAGGAATTCAAGTATCGGCTCCCCGGCATTGTCCGACATTTTCTTTGCCGTTTCGAACTCCCGTCTCGTGAACGCGCGACCACCGGGAAGGTATATCCTTTTTTCACCGCGAAGCTCCCGCCTTTTCAGCACGTGCCTTGATATCTCAAAACGCCTGATTCCGAGAGTAGTCGTCTCTTTGAATATTATACCCGATATTTCAGCTTCTGTCTCCGGCACGCAAATAACCGAAAGTTTAGTCCCGGGCCTTCCTTTTTTCATTATCAACTGGGTGAGCCAGGCGTCCCTGGCGCCGGATTCAAGAAGCTTTTCCAGAACATACGGGAATATTCTTGGGTCCATGTCGTCGATATTCGTTTCAAGAAGCACTACATTGTCCATATTCGACGGTGGCACCCCTCCCGCTTTTCCTATAAAGACCCTTAAGATGTTCGGCCGGTTCCCGGTATCGGCCGTCCCGGCGCCCGCGCCGGATTTTTCTACGGACATCAGTGGCATTGGCCCGAACCCGTCCGCCAGGTGGGAAATTATGGCGATGCCCGTGGGAGTGGCAAGTTCCCTTGCAACGTCTCCGGAGTACACCGGTATCTTCTTCTTTTTTATTATCTCGATCGCCGCGGGCGCCGGGCTGCCTACGTTCACTGGCGAGGAATACACCTTTCTGGCGCCCGTCATCCGCAGAGCCAGGCAGGAAGCGGCAACGTCTATCACTGTGTCAACGGAGCTCATCTCGTGAAAATGGACCTTCCCTGGTTTCGTGCCGTGAACCTTCGCCTCTGCGTCGATAAGCTCGTAAAGTATCCGAAGGCTCCGTTCCTTTGTTTCCTGGGGCAGCCTGCTTTTTTTGAAAACATTTTTCATTTCCCGCAATGAAAGATGCCTGTCGCCGCGTATCGTCAGATACTTGGCCGGAAAATGCCCCCTGATAGTGTTACGCATCGCGATATCCCAGTTTCTGACGGCCAACGCTTTTTTCAGCGCCGATACGAGAGCTTTTTTGCTGACTCCGGCATCGATCAGGGCGGCCGTTACCATGTCACCCGCTATGCCGGACGAGCAGTTGAAATATGCCGTTTTCATCTTTTGCTTCCTTTTAGAATCAGACTTGCTATCACTCCCGCGCCGAAACCGTCGTCGATATTCACGACCGAAACGTTGGCCGCGCAGGAATTCAGCATTGAAAGAAGCGCCGAAACCCCTCCGAAAGACACGCCGTATCCAACGGAAGTCGGCACTCCTATCACCGGACAGGCGGCCATTCCTCCCACGACGCTGCCCAGCGCCCCTTCCATACCGGCGCAAACGACTACGCATTTAGCCGCCGATATGGCGTCCTTGTGCTCCAGCAGCCTGTGAACGCCCGCGACTCCCACGTCGTAAATTCTCCTGACTTTCGCGCCTAGAGCCTCGGCCGTAACGGCGGCTTCTTCAGCCACGGGAACATCCGTCGTGCCGGCCGTTATGACACAGACATAGCCGGACGAAATAGCCTTTTTCTTCATCGCCTTGACAAGTACTATTTTGGCTCTTTCAAAATAAACCGCTTTCGGGAACGCCCTTTTGACGGACCCGAAAAGGGCCCTTTCAGCCCTCGTCACGATGACCGGGCCTTCCGAAACAGCGAGCTTCCTGCATATAGATATCACGGTTTTTGCCGGCTTGCCGGGAGCGTATACCGCTTCCGGAAAACCCTGCCTTTTGAACCTGCCATGGTCAGCGTTGTTTTCTCTGTGCACGATAATCCTATTCAAACGCGGTTTCTTCAGCGAAATACGGCGATTCCCATATTTCGCCTAGAAGAGCTTCCAGTTCTCTTAATGATTCTATGGCGTTGAATTTTTGCCGGACCCTGGACGCGTTAGGCATGCCTTTCAGATAATATGCGGCTATTTTTCTCAAAACTATGATACCCCTCTTTTCGCCGTAATGCGCCGAAGATCTTTCGGCGTGTTTTTTAAGAAGCTCTATTTTTTCCTCCCAGGTCGGCGCGGGCAGGAGGTCGCCGTGATCCATGAAATGCTCGATCCTTTTGAACAACCCCGGATCCCCTATCGCCGCGCGGCCTATCATCAGCCCGGCACACCCCGTCTTGTCAAAAAACTCCCTTGCCGTGAGCTCGTTCTTTACGCCACCGTTGCCGATAACGGGAATGCGGACGGAATCTACGGTTTCTTTAATGGCGTCAAGGTCCACGGCTCCGCTGTGATGCCGTTCGGCTGGTCTGCCGTGCACGGCCACCATTTTAATACCGGATTCTTCGGCAATTTTGGCAACGCGCGAAGAAATGTTTGTCCTTCCGTCAAAACCTGTTCTTATCTTGACCGTGACGGGTATCTTGACCTGCTTGACCACGCCTTCCATTATGGCGCGCAGTCTCTGCTCGTTCTCGACCGTTTTGACCCCCGCCCCGGATTTCACTATTTTTCTTACCGGACAGCCGAGATTTATGTCCACGATGTCCGCGCCGCCGTCTTCGACAATCCTGGCCGATTCGGCCATGTCGCTGGCGGCCGAACCGAATATCTGGACGGACAATGGATGATCGGAACTTTTCACCCTGACCGACTCGACGGTCCTCGCGTGGCCGTGAATAATTGCTTTTGACGAAAACATCTCGCTGCAGACAAGCCCGGCGCCCGCTTCGCGCGCAAGCGTCCTGAATGGAAAATCGGTTATTCCCGCCATCGGAGCCATTACCAGGTTGTTCTTCAGCCTGACTTTGCCTATGTTCATTGGCCGCACGCGCCCGGCGACGGTTTTACCTTGCATTCCAGTCCTCGAGTTTCATCGAAGGTTCAATTCCTTCGCTCATGGCAGTTTTAAAAGATCTTTTATTATCGCGTGATCTGAATTTATAATAGCCCGCGCAGGCTATCATAGCGGCGTTGTCCGTGCAGAGTTCAGTATCCGGCAAAAAAACCGTTCTTCCGGATTCTTTCTGGGCCTTTTTGAATTCGAGCCGTAACAGAGAATTCGCCGCCACTCCGCCGCCCACTGCTATCTTTTTAATGTTATGGGCCTTCGCGGCCGCCATCGTTTTGTTTACCAAGGTCTCCACTACCGCCTGCTGGAAAGAAGCGCACACGTCTTCGGTCCTGTACTTGTTCTTTGACACGTAGTTCACCACTGAAGTCTTTATGCCCGAAAAAGAAAAATCCCAGCTTCCCCACAGATAGGGCCTGGGAAAATTAACGGCGGCCGGGTTCCCTCTTTTTGAAAGAGCGTCTATCGCGGGCCCTCCCGGATAATCCAGCTTGAGAAGTTTCGCGACCTTGTCGTAGGCTTCGCCCGCGGCGTCGTCCCTGGTCCCTCCGAGAACCCTGTACTTCCCGAAATCCCTCACTATCACAAGCTCCGTGTGCCCGCCCGACACTACAAGCGACAAAAAAGGCGGTTTGAGCTCTCTATGCTTGAGCAAAACGGAATAAAGATGCCCTTCAATATGGTTGACTGACACAAGAGGCAGGCCGTAAACAAGAGAGAACGACTGCGCCGCGACCTGGCCCACAACCAGAGAACCCGCAAGCCCGGGACCCCTCGTGTAACACACGGCCGAAATTTTCCTTGCGGCGTCTTTTTTCCCTATCCCGGATTTTTTAAGCGCCGCGCCGATTACCCAGTTGACATTCTCGACGTGGTGCCTGCTGGCTAGCTCCGGCACCACCCCTGAGAATCGTCTGTGGACGTGCACCTGAGACGCTACGACGTTCGAAAGTATTTTCCCGCCGTTTTCCACCACGGCCGCGGACGTTTCGTCACATGACGTCTCTATTCCAATGAGCTTCATTTCGATTCATCCCGCACTATCTCATCAAGATACACGAATTCAATCCCGTTTTCCCTGAATTTTTCCAGCTTGCTCTTTATCACGTTCGGAAGCTCTTTCTTGTGTATGTGTCCTATCGCTATGGCCCGGCCGGTTTTCTTTGCCTTGCGCAGGAAGATTTCCATCTGACCGCTGTAATATTCCGGGTCATCCTTCACGTCGAGAAAAACCGCGTTTTCGGCAAACGGCATATCGATCTCCCTGGCGACCTTCTCGGCTTTCGTCTTTTGCGAAGTGTACGAATCGAAATAGAAGAGCCCTTTTTGCTTCACCAGTTCGAGAAAAATCCTCATTTTTTCTGCGTCTGCGGAAAACCGCGAGCCCATATGATTTGACACCCCGACGGCTCCCGTAACGGATTCCAGCGCCGAATAGAATTTTTCCTTGATCTCTTTTCTGCCCATCGAAACAAGTATCGCAGCTTTTCCGGGGTCGACTTCGGGATATCCTTCCGGTTCAAGCGGCATATGCAAAATATAAGGCATGCTTTTTTTGGACAGGAATTGAGCCGAATACTTGGAATACCTTTCGGACGGCAGAATGGCGAACGTTATCGGTATGCCGATGTCAATGAACGGCTCGAGGTTCTTGGCGTAACCGACGTCGTCAATCACTATTGCGGCTTTTTTGCCCGATTTGCCCGTTTTTGCCACGAGCGAAAGCCTCATCAGGCATTTCCTTCCCAGATAAGCTTCCACTAAAAACGAGCCGCTCTTTTCTTTCTTTGTTTCGATGCCGATCTCAAGCCCGCGTGCGGATTTTTTTATACCCGACATTATCTTCTCGGGGTCCGCCTTTCCGGAAATCTTTATCTTTTTCTCATACTCCACCCAGACATCCCCGAGCGCTTTTCTTTCCTTCCTCACCTGCGCCAGGATATCCGAATCCCTGACGCCGTTTTGGACAAGGACGGCATTGACCATGCCGTCGAAATCGACGCACACGGCGGTGTAATCCCTCTTGGCGGACTGCCACAAAAGCCATATCAGCACGCCGAGCAGAAACAATACGGCAAGATACGCTATTTTAACGATGCCTTTTGAATTCAATAACATTTTTGTCCGCCGTTCTACGGTCCTGCAGGTAATTCTATTTCGAGTCTTTAAGAGACATCAGTATCTCGCGCATCTTCAAAAGCTCTATTGCCCGCTGAAGTGCGGCATCTTCAATAACATCCTTTTTCTCTACCGAGGATTTAGGCTTTTTGCCGAGCGCGAAGACCTCTTCCGACTGCATGTACAGTTTAGCCTCGACTTCCCTCGGCACTTCAACCACCACGTCCGGTATTATGCCTCCCGCGCCGGTTTTTTCGTCCCTGTGAATGCTCCTTCCGGAAGGCGTGTAGTATTTGGCTGTGGTCAGTCTCAAGGCATTGCCGTCCGGAAACGGGAAAACGGACTGCACGCTGCCCTTGCCGAAGGTGGTCGTCCCGACTATTAGCGCTCTTTTGAGGTCCTGCAGAGCGCCTGCCACGATCTCCGAACCGGAAGCGGATCCACGGTTCACGAGGACCACCATGGGCAGGTCTTTGTGGGGAGCCGGCCCGGAAGATGTGTAGTTCCTTCTGCTTTCGGGCCGCCTGCCCTGCGTGTAGACTATGAGTTTGCCGTCGCCGATGAATTCCTTGCAGACGTCCACCGCTATGTCAAGAAGCCCGCCGGGATTATTCCTCAGGTCAAGCACGAGGGATTCCATCTTCTGCTTTTTAAGCGAAGAAAGGGCTTTTGAAAGGTCCCTTTCCGTGTTCGCGTTAAATTCCGTCAGCTTTATATAACCCACTCCGTCCGAAAGCATTTTCGCTTTTATGGTTTCTATCTTTATTATCTCGCGGGTTATGGTGTAATCTATGGGTTCCTTCTCCCCCTCGCGCGCCACCGATATGGTCACCTTTGTGCCGGGCGTGCCGCGCAGTTTCTTGACGGCATCGTTGATGCTGATGCCAGCGGTGCTTGTTCCCTCGATCTTGACAATCCTGTCTTCAGGAAGAAGCCCGATCCTGTAGGCGGGGGTCCCCGGTATGGGCGTGATTATCGTAAGCCAGTCGCTTTTTATAGATATCCTTATGCCGAGACCGCCGAACTGCCCCTCAGTTTCCGTCTTCATCTCCTTGTAGGTGTCGGGCTCCATGAACTGCGAAAATGGGTCCAGGCTTCTCACCATTCCGTTGATGGCGCCCAGGAGCAGTTCCTTGTTTTCTTTAGGCTCTACGTAACTTTCCCTTATCAACCCCATTACATCGACCAGAAGCCTCAACTGGTCGTAAGTTTGATCGACGGCGGCCCTGACGGGCGTAATCACCGAATAACTGATAACAAAGCACAGAACCGCAGCGGTAAAGATACTAACTCGTTTTTTCATCATTTTTTCTTAACCTCCTGGTCGAATGTTTTATTTAAGCCATAATCTCGGATCATCTGGTTTGTTGTCGACTCTCACTTCAAAATAAAGCAGGGACGGTTTGTCATCAGATGTCCTTCCGATGACCACCGATTCCTTGACCTTGTCGCCTTCCTTGACCGATATCTCACCAAGCAACCCGTATATAGTGTAAAATCCGCCTCCGTGGTCGACAACCACCATGTTTCCGTACGAACGGAACTCACCCGTGAACATAACCTCGCCGCTGTCTGCGGCTGACACGTCGCTCATCCCGTCGCATTTTATTTTGATACCGTTGCTGATTACGCAGGTATCGAGCTCCGGGTGCTTGTTTTTTCCGAACGACTGGATTATCTCGCCCCTGAGAGGCCAGCTCAGTATCTTTTTCCTCGTCCTGAACTTCTTTCTCGCGGCAAGCTCCTCTTCGGTCTCCTTCTTCTCCCTTTCAAGCTTTATTAGCATCGACTGCAGGGCCTGTTCCGTGTCCCTGAGTTTTTTTATCTCTTCCTCAGCCGCGATACGTTTTCCTATCGTGGTTTCAAGTATGGACTGTTTTTCCTCCTTGACGCCTTCCTGCTCGTTTATGGTCGCTTCCTGCTGGTCTTTCAACTCCTTGAGCTTTACTTCAGCCGCCTGCCATTTCTCTATCGCCCGTTTCGACACGGACTCCTTTTCCTTCGCTGAAAGCATGTTCTCTTTTTTCTGCTTCAGCGCTTCATACCGCAGGTTTTCCTCAATGGGATCGCAGAAAAGGTACACGCACCCCTTTTGATTCCGGTACCAGCTGTCGGTTTCTATGTTCAAAACGCTGAACCATTGTTTCTTTTCCCATGTCGCCTGGCTCATTTCCTTCGTCGCCAAGGCAAGGTTCTTCTCCGCTTTTCTGATCTCGGAGGCAAGCCATTCTTTCTTTTTCTGAAGCCTTTTGATCTCCTTGTCGACGCGGTTCAGTTCAGACCTTATGCTTTTCTCTTCGAGTAGATGTTTTTCCTTTTCTTCCCTTTTTTCCTTTATGTTCTGCTGAAGCTCTCTCAGGCTGTCCTTGCTCTTTTTTATCTCTTTCTTGTATTGTTTAATGCTCTTTGCGCCCGCTGGCACGGCCGCGACCAGCAACATCAAAAAAAGCAGAAAGATCTTCTTCATTCCCATCCTTCATCTATGATAAATGTGACGATGAGCGAAAGGACAAGCATGCTCAATAAATACTTCGCCGGCAGCTGAAGTATCCCGGACTGGAACAGGTTCGCGCTCAGCAGGCTGTAAATACCCGCCGCTACGACACCGAACAAAAGGCCCTGCACGGTCAGGGACAGGATCTTCATGTAATTGTACTTGCGGTACAACAACATCGTAAGGATTCTCATAAGAACTATGACCGCAAGCACGGCCAGGCATATCTTGAAAAGGGCCCGGTAATACGCAACAAAATTGAAAAGTTCCTCCGTCAGAGAAAACAGGTTAGTGTCGAACCGCACTTCGCTTACCCCATCAAATGAAGCAATGAGTGTTCTCAGCCTGAGCGCCGCGGCAAGACCCGTCTTTTTCGGATATATAACGAAATACGAGGAGAAAGGATTGTTGCCGGTTATTATGACATCCTTTATTTTTGAATCGGATTTTAGGACTTTTTCGAGGACCGTCTTGCTCGGAACAAACTGTATCTTTTTGATGCCCTCAAGGTTGATGATTTTTTCCTTTATAACGTCGGCCGAAACAGGGCTGGTCGGCGTGAGGAAAACCGCCATATGGTTCTTCGGGAGCATTATCCAGTAGTATTTGTTCGCCTGGTAATAGGCGTTCAAGGCGAGCCCGAGGAACAGGCACGTAAAAATGCAGGTCATTGCGATGATGGACTTATTAACGATTTTCTTTTCAAAAACCATATTATCGGCTCTCCGGACAGCTCAATTTATTATAGAAAAAATAAGCAGAATTGTGAAGCGCTCCATGAACATATCCGTATCTTCAGGACAGTCTCACGAGCTGTTGTTTGGAGCGCGGAATCCCGCGCAGATATCCATTCTGCGCATCCATTGCGGGCCCGGATGTCCGTTGCGCGGATGAATCTTTAGAGTCGGATAAAAACCGGGGCGGGAAGGCCCTATCCGAAGAGGAATTCAGCGTTCCTTTTCGCCCTCATCCTGTACGTGGGAAGCATTATATCGGCCTTTTTGCGGAATTCGTCCTTCCATTCCAAAACGTCGGTTATCATAGCAAGCAGCGAATAGAGGTTTTCGTTGCTCAGCTCCATAACATTCCTCTGGCCCAGCTCCTTGAGGAACCTGTCTATTTTAGGGTCGTCGGAAATACCTATCATCGGCACGCCGTAAATGAGCGCCAGTATCAGGCCGTGCAGCCTCTGGCTGATGATGAGCCCCGAGGCCGCGACCGCGTCGTGCAGGTCGCCGAAATTACTCCACGCGAACAATTTCGACGGCGACTTCATGGCCTTCATAACGGATTCATTGAATTTAAGGTCATATTCCGGATGGAACGGCATGAATACTATGTCCGTGGATATCCTCTGGTATATGGAATCGGCAAGCTTCGCAAAAGCTGTCACGGGCTCCTGCCCTTTAAGCGGCGGCCGCAGTATAAAAATGACCTTCGTGCGTTCGGCGCTGATATTTGATTTCTTCCCGCTTAATAGCACGGGGTCGGCCGTAACTTCAATCTTGTTCTTCGGACACCCCCACCTGAAAAGCAGGTCTTTTGAGATATTCTCCCTCAGCGTTATCTTGGTCGCAAGGCTCAGCACGGCGCCGGCCATGAACCTGTTAAGCTTTTTTAACTCGTTGACTCCGGCGCCGAAAATATAATTCTTTTTCCCGAAAACCCACGCAAGAAAAATTATCAGAAGATAGTAGTACAGCGACAGGCTCCCGGTCCTGTCCTGAAAAAGGCCGCCTCCGCCCGTTATGACGATGTTGCTCGAGCGGATCAATGACACTATCCTGAACAGGTTCCGCCTTGAAGACGAATTTATCCCGTGCAATGCGGAGGTCTTTTCGGGCCTGTTTGACAACACCGTTATTCCCGCTTCGGGAAATCTGTGCCGGAGGTCCATCAGCAGAGAGTTGAGTATTAACTCGTCTCCTGCGTTATCGAAACCATAGTAGCCCGATACGAGTATTCTCATAGCCTGTTTTTGATCCATTCGGTCGTCTTTACTCCGATAAAACCTATCGTAAAACCAAGGAATATACCGTATATCGACCTCAGGAGCGAAACGATTACCGGCGTGTGAGCGTGCAGAAAGGTATTTACCATTGAGACCTGGCCCACGACGCCAATAAGTATCATCCACGGGTTCCTGAAATATAACCCCGCGAAAAGAAGCGGCTGGCCGAAGATGAACTCTTTCGTCCTGGGCCTCACGATAAAAATGTCTTCGGTGATTTCCCTGATGAACTGGTCGAACTGCAGCCATCCCGCGCTGTTGTTCCCGGCTCGTATCATGATTATGACCATAACAACGACCGCCAGGGCTCCGACGGCCAGATGCCGCACTTTCACGTCGTTTGAGAGCATATTCCGAATCTCTTCTTTCGGAAACAACATAAAAAACGAGGCCACCAGAGGTATAAGCATTACCACGCGGACGTACGGAAAATTCACCGCGCCCTGCATCAGCATCCTGTCAAAAAGCAGCACTGAGACCAGAGTTCCTCCGACAATAGTCGTCAAGTTATATGAAAAAAACGCCTTGTATGGATTGCCCGTCTTCAGGCACAGCCAGAGACCGGCCAGAGGCACGAAAACTGCCGCGACCAGGGAAATGTATATTCTGCTTTTCGTGCTTTTTCTTAAAGGGTAATCCGGCGGCTGAGTCACGGACAGGATATATCCCCCGGCTTTGAGCGCTTGCGCAAGTTCCCTTACATACAGCAGATTGCTTTCGATTGTCTTTTGAGCCCAAAAATGAAGGTATAGAAACCTTATGCTTCTTTCCCTTACGCCCCGTGTCCATCTTGAGATCCAGAAATTGGTATCGTATTTCTTGTTCATCTCCGCCTGCGATATGGTATGCCCCCGGACGAGCCTGCCAAGAGCCGTTGTTTTCAGCATTTCCATGCCTGGATTGTTTATGAACTCCAGATCGACGTAGTTCACGCCGGCTTGCTCCATTTTACTTCCGAAATCCGCTTCACTGCCCGGAAAACCGCAGACATCGTTTGATTCCCACAGAAGAACCGACTTGCCAACGGCATTATTCTCAAAAAGCCACGACGGGTCGCCCTCATTCTCAGGCACGAGCACGGTTCCGAACCCCAGATCGCCCGCCATCTTCAAATCGGCGTGATAGAAACCGACATACATATCCCTGTCAACCGGCAAGGACGGCACTTCCCTTTTACCCGAACGGGGCAGGATAATGTAAAAACTCCCTGCCTTCCTTGTTCTTACGGTTATTTTATACCTTGTCTGTAAGATTGCTTTTAGATCTTCGCAAAGCCGCCTGTCCTTCGTCGCTATCGCGCCCGATGACACAATGCTCGCCCTCGGGATCAAGTCCACCAGACGCATCATCATATATTCCGAGGCCGGATAGAAGATTATCCTCTCGTCCGACGCGAGACTTCCTATCGTTTCTTCGTTGAGTGCCAGGCTCGACACGCCGATGGTCCTGAACCTCTGGAGCAAATCCTTGAGCGGATATCCAGTATTGACGCACAGGCTAACGGCTTCGCGCAGGTTCACGCACAATTCGACCTTATTGTTGACGTTTTCCAATGCAATTCGGCCGTGAAGTCCGTGCGTCAACCACGCGAACAATATCCCGGCGGCGAGAAAAAACAGGTATTTCCCGGCAACCCTGTCCCCGAAGAACTTCCGCGCAAACCTAAAAATTGAATATACCAGATTTTTCATTTTCCTTGGGCCGCCGGTTCAATCGGCCTCTCTCAGGACCTTCGCCGCTTCTTCCGGGGCAACCGGGTTAATATAAAAACCGCTGCCCCATTCAAAACCTGCGACCCTCGTGAGCCTGGGCATGATCTCCATGTGCCAGTGGTAATGCAACAGGCGGGACTCCTTGAGGGGTGAATTATGAATAAGATAGTTGTATGAAGGCTTGTTCAAGACTTTGTCTATTTTCGCCATTACTTTTCTGAGAATAGATGCGAAACTCGCCGCTTCCTCTTTTTGTATGTCCTCGAATTGCGAATCGTGCTTTTTCGGCAGCATCCACAACTCGAACGGGAAACGCGAAGCGAAAGGGCACAAGGCCACGAACAATTCATTCTCGCACACCACCCTTGTTTTCACGTCAAGCTCGTTCTTCACTATATCGCAAAAAACGCACCTTTCCTTGTAATCATAGTAGTTCTTCGCGCCGTTCACTTCCTCCCTGACGCGCTTAGGCACCACCGGAGTGGCTATCAGCTGGGAATGTGAATGCGACAACGTTGCGCCGGAATGGGGCCCCTGGTTCTTGAAAACAAGTATATACTCGAACCGAATGTCTTTTTTCAAATCCACTATCCTGTCGCGATAAGCGAGGATTATGCTCTCGACCTGCCGGTCGGACATCGTGGAAATGCATTTTGAGTGTTCCGGGGTTTCAATTATGATTTCATGGGCGCCTATCCCGTTCATCTTATCGTACATGCTCTCGCCCTGGCGGTTTAAATCACCCTCAACGGAAAGCGCCGGATACTTGTTCGGAATCACACGCAACTGCCATTCCGACGGGCTCTTTGACGCCTCGTCCCTGTAGGCTACGATTTCCGGAGGCGTGAATTTTTCGTTGCCCGGGCAGAAAGGACATTTATCGTGGCTTCCGCCTCCGTCCCCGACCTTGAAATCATCGGGCCTTTTTCCCCTGTCCGATGATATTATTACCCACCTTCCTATCACCGGGTCTTTTCTCAGCTCAGACACTATTTTATCCTCTCAAGCGCCCTTAGTGATTCCAGTTTCCCGGGTTTGTAGTAGAGCGATTTTTTAAAATATTCCCTTGCTTTCCTCATATTTCCCTTTGAGTAGTATTTCATGCCGGACTCGTAATACGCCTGCGAAAGATCGTCGGAGAGCCGGCTTGCCGCCTGCCTGGCCTCCATATGCGAGCGGTTAAACTCCAGAGCCTTCTGGTAAAACTCATATGCCGCTTCTTCGTCTTTCTTCTTCTCGTTTTCTACGCCGAACCTGTAGTACTTGTTAGCCGCGCCGCTTTTGGCGGCCGTTATGTAGTTTGCCGAGTCGTCCGCGTATTTCTTCAAGCCGTACTTGCTGGCCAGTTCTCTTGATTTAGTAAAACCCCTTATGGCTTTTTCGTAGTCTTCGTTCTCGAAAAGTTTGAAGGCGTCGTAATAGACGCTTTCGACTTCCCGTTTCTCTTTCGCGGTTTTTTCCGTTTCGCCCGACGCGGCCCTTCTTTCCTTTTCCGCGATGCGCTTTTCACTCTCGGCCAGGTAATGCTTCGCGTCTTCCCTTGCAGGGTCGGCGACGCTCACCGCGCCGAAATATTTGGCCGCCTCCTCGAAATCCCCCTTGTCAAAAAGTTCCACTCCTTTTTGATACAGCGCTTCCGTTTGGAGCGAGGAAACCTTGGATATCTGATCATGGACCTCGCTGAGGTATCTGGCAACCTCGGCGTTCTCGGGATCAAGAATTAGAATCTGCTGGAATTTTTCCTTTGCGGTGACATAATCGCCTTTTTCGTAGGCCGTATAGCCATCCTCCCAAAGCACGTTCAGTTTCGCCCTGTTCCTGCGCTGGGCCTCGATGGATGAATAATCCCCCAGCCTTTCGTCTATTCTGTCCATTCCTTCGCGAGCTCTCTGATTCTCGGGGTCCACATCCAAAACCCGCGTGTAATACTTTTTGGCAAGTATGATGTTGTCCCTCAAAAGAGCCACTTCCGCGCGGCGAAGCAGCCTGTCCGTTTCGACCATTTTCTGCTGTTCGATCTTGTCGAGCTCAAAAGCGATTCTTTCGAGGTAATCCTTGGATGCTTCGTGGTTGGGATACACCGAAAGTATGTCCGAGAACAGGCGCCTTGCGGCCAGGTAATCCCCCCTGTTGTATTTTTGCTTGGCTTTGTGAAAATAGTAGTTGAGATAGTAATCATAGGCGATTTTCGGCTCGCTGAACCCGCCCAGCTCCATATCTATGCCGATTCTGTGAACCGGCGAAAAATCTTTATAAAAAACGTACGAATATGAAAAATTAATGTACCCTATATTGAGCCCCATCCCGAACCTCAGGCCAGAATCGACGGCCTTTTCGGATTCCTTCCATCCGCACCAGACCTTTGCCGGATAAAAGGGACTGACCCCGGCGCCGACCGAGAACGCCGTCGCGTCAGAATCGTTTTTTAAATTCACGACGCCGAACACGTCCTTCCATTCGGGTTTGTCGTACCTGAGGCCCACATCCGTCGACAGCGGCAGAGGGTTGCTTTCCTTTACGAAACTCGGGCCCTGCCCGATGTTCGAAAAAACAAGCGCGGCAGAAAGCCCTTTCGCGCCCGGGACCTTGAGTATACCTCCGACGTCAAGGGCAATCGCGTCGCTTGAATAATCCACGAGCGTGCTTCTCACGAATTTCAGGTTCGCGCCCACGGCACCCCAGTCGCGGTATACCGGCACCGACCTCCTGAAAGCCCGTGAATAATTCAGCACGACCGCCATTTCGTTTGATTCCGGGATGGAATATTCGCTCGCGTCCACGGCATAACCCTTCATGGTGCCGTAGCCGATGTTCGTCACCCCGATGCCGAAATGCCCGATTTCTGTCGGCAAGGCCGCCCCTCCGTGCATATGTTCGACATCGGAAACAAGGGATGTGTTGGAAAAAGCGAATTTAGTCTGGTAGATGTACGCGGAAAGCGCGGGATTGACAGGTATCTCGGTCGGCGTCGCCGAAAGGGAAAGCACGCTTCCCCCGAGAGCTTCGGACTGCGGGTCGGGATTAATCTTGAGAAAGGACACCGTGGAAGCCCCGGAACCCGATAAAGCGATGATCCTGCACAACAACACAAGGGCAAGCGCCGACGCTAAAGTTCTTGGACTCCCGAGATATTTCATCCGTAAATGGTTCCGCTTAACAGGCAGAGCTACTTTTTCTCGAGCTGTTCGCTCATTTTCATGTATTTCTTTATCTTAAGTATGAAATCCGGAAGGTTGAAAGGCTTGAATATGTAGTCTTCGGCGCCGTAAGAGAAACACTTCTCTACGGAGTCGGAGTACTCGTTCGCGGTGATCATTATGATGGGGATGCTTTTGGTGGAAGATTCGGATTTCAGCTGGCGGCACAGCTCGATGCCGTCCGGGCCTATCTGGAGCGATATGTCGAGAAGAATCAGGTCGGGCCTGTTCGCCTTTATAACGTCGAATATCTTCCTGCCATCGTAGATCACTTCGGCCTCAAACTGCTGCTTTATTATGACGTTCTTCAGGATATCCCCTATCTGCCTGTCATCATCAACAAGAAGGACCCTGAATTTTTTCTTGACGGTTTTGCGTATCCTGTCCACGAGATACCCCATATCAATGGGTTTTATAATGCAATCGTCGGCGCCCGCGGCAAAAGCCTGGTCTATATCCACCGTCCGGTCACCCGTTATCATTATCACGGGTATTTCTGAAACGCCGGCGGTCTGCTTGAGCACCTTCGTAACCTCAAAACCGTTTATGTCCGGAAGCTTCAGGTCAAGGAGTATGATGTCAGGTTTTTCGCTTTTGACCTTTTCTATGCCGGATTTGCCGTCATCGGCGGTAAAAACCGCAAAACCGTCCGTCTCGAGCCCCGCGGCGGTCACTTCAAGCACGACAGGATCATCGTCTATTATCAAAACCTTGACTTTGTTGTCCGGCACCTGAATTCCTCCCTGGATTATTCTTCCGGAATCATCAAAACAAAAAGCGGCTTGTACTTTTCCGAAAGTTCTACGGAAATCGATATACTGTCCTTCATTTCCATTTTATTAGTTATGACCTTGTAACCCGGATACAAGAAATTCACCTGATAACTTCCCCTGTCAAGCTTGGCCTGGATGGGTTTATCCTCGATAACGCCCTTGAAGCATTCTGCGCCGTTTTGCTCGATGATCACGGCGGCGTCCCTGAGCATCGTCGTATTCGCGTCTTTGAGCCTTGTCCAGTCCTGTATCATCTGAAGTTTGGCGACGACGTCGTCGGACCTCCTGAAAAGCGCCAGGTTCTCCGGCAGGGGCGTCCTTATGTCTATCTCAAGACCCGTGACCTTGCCCGCGAGGTCCATAAGCTCCGTCTCCTGCTTTACGGGCCTGGACATCTTCGAAACTATCATGCCCACGCTTATCACGAAAAAAGCTATCACGGCTCCCAAAAGAAGCGGGTTTGAAAAAATATTCTTTTCCATTGCCGCCTTTGGAACCTTTAACTGCACCTTTTCCATGATCTTCTTGAGGGTTTTGTCTTCCTGCTGCGATTCGGATTCGGTTTCCGCGTCTATCGTCACCGTACTGCCTGATCTGGTATCGTAGGGAAGAGTGCTCTTGTGCTCTTCCGGCTCTCTCATAGCGACGACGGTGGTATTATCACGCCCCCCGGCCGCATTAGCGGCTTCGATCAGCCTGGCGCACAGAGCTTCCATATCGTTCTTGTTGGCTATCATTATCGAACGTATCGCGTTGTCGTCAAGTTCTCCGTTAAGCCCGTCCGAGCACATCATGAACAGGTCTCCGGGTTTCACGTACTCCGTACGAAAATCTATTTTTACATTTGAGCCGGTCCCGAGCGCCCGGGTTATCATGCTCTGTATCTCGGCAGTCTTAACGTCCGACTCCTTCATCTTGCCCTGCTCGATGAGCTCGCTGATCTTGGAATGGTCTTTAGTCAACTGCTCCAGGACTCCGTTCCGAAGCCTGTATAACCTGCTGTCTCCGACGTTGTAGATATGGATCTTGTTAACGTTCTTGTCAAACGCGGCCGAGACCACGGTCGTTCCCATGCCGGAGAGCCCGGAATATTTCACCGTGAAATTATGGAGAGCCCTGTTCGCAAGCCTTATGACGGCAGGGGTCAAAAGCAGCTCCTTGGGTATGTTCGGTTTCGTATCCTTAAAAATAGCTTCTGTGTCCTGCGTACCGACGAGATCAAGGGCCTTTATCATTACTTCCACCGCGCACCTGCTGGCAAAGTCTCCAGCCGCTCCGCCTCCCATGCCGTCGCAGACAAAGAAGATATTCCTGCTCTTTGATATCCCGTAGGAGTCCTGGTTCTCGGTCCTCTTCATTCCCACGTGTGTTTTTGCGGCCGATTCTATTATCATAAATACGATACCTTTGGTCTTTTCTGCATCTTCTTCGCCTTCACCGTCGACCTCGAAACAAACAACAATAACGCCAGCAACACGCCCCCGAAGATCATCGACACGTATATCCAGATATTCTTCGCCGGAGCCATCTGGCCCGAGCGGGCGATATTGCCGAGATACATGGGCCAGATGAGGTTATCGCCGAAAGTTTTTACGTTAGTGTTTAATACCTGCACGGTGTTCACGACATTTGAGCATACCACGTCAATCTTGCCGTCCCCGTTCACGTCCCCTATTACTCCGGACGAAGTGATCGGAGCGTTGCTGGCCTTAAGAGTCGCGAAAACTTCGATTTCCTTGCGGCTTGGAACGTTTCTTAGAAGGTATATCGAACCGTCTTCCCCTCCGAGCACGAAATCAGCCGTTCCGTTCTTGTCAAAATCGCACACGGACGGAGAAGAAAGGAAACGTCCGGCGCCAGGTATCTCAAGGCTCCAAAGCATTTCTCCCGAAGGATAACCGGTTTTGCCTTTAAGGCAGTAGATCCTGCCGTTGGCCGAAGGAACAATGACGTCTTTCAGACCGTCGCCGTCGCAGTCTGCCACGGCGGGCGAAGCCGAATGCTTGAGACCGGCGGGCGGCACCGGCTCCACGAAATACGTCCAGTTCACGCTGAATTTCGAAATATCTATGCTCGACACGTATTGAGGAACGTTAGAAACAACGACAACTTCCGGGATGCCGTCGCCGTTCAAATCCCCCACCCCCGGGGGAGCCGCAATGAGATGGGCCTTGTTCGTCTTCTCTATGAGGTCAACCGTCTTTTTGCTCCTCGCTTTGCCGTCAAAGAAATACACCTTGCTGGCGTTCGAGCACACGACCACCATGGGCGATATTTCTTTCGTGCCGATTATTACCGGAGACGCGTATATGGGCCCTTCCACGAACTCCGTGTATTTCCCCATATTGGTCTCGAAACCGGGCGCGTACACGAAATGCACCATGCCTTCCTCGGAACAGACCGCGACGTCCGGTTTGCCGTCGCCGTCGAGGTCCCCTATCGCGGGGGAGGATTCCGCGATCACGCCCCCCAGCATTTCCCTTTTTATTATTCCTCCGGACTGCCCGTCGATGATATAGAGCATTGAAGTGTCCGATAGCACTATGATGTCCTTTATTCCGTCCTTGTTCATATCGTACAGGGCCGGAGAAGTCATGCCGGAATTGAATATCTCCGACGGCCTCCACAGAAGAGAACCCTTCCCGCCGTCCCAGGCAAGAAGGCTGCCGGCGGAATTCAGGTACACGATATCGTTCTTGCCGTCGTTGTTGATGTCGCCAATGGCCGGAGTGCAGGAGATGTCGTATTCGGACATAGCGGTCTTCACCACGTTTTCTTCGGGCGACCAGTACCTGTTTATGTCGATATCCACTTTTTTCGGCTTGTCGTTGAGGACCATGACGCCGTTGATGCCCGTGTAGGCAAGAAAACCGGAGAAACCGAGCACGGCCAGGGTCGTGAGTATGGTAACGGGCTGCTTGATCTTCAAAAGAAAGATGCCGTAATTCTTGGGTACGCTGTAGTCTTCCCTGCCTTCCTCGACAAACCTGAATATCGTTCGGCCGATAGCCACCTCGTCGCCGGGCCGGATGTTTATTTCGTTGAGCTGGCCTACCTTGATGCCGTTGACCGCAACACCGCCCGTGCTCCCGACATCCATTATCATGCACTGATTGGGGCCGCACGTTATTTTCGCGTGGCCCTTGGAAACTGTCATATCGCCGGCGAGGACCACGTCGTTGTCCATGCCTTTGGGCGCTATATTCTCGCGCCCGATGTATGTCTCTCCCTCGCCAAGCTCGTATTTCCTGCCTTCGAACTTCCCGTATATGCCGAGCAGATAGTATATCTTCTGCGCTTCCACCACGGCTTTCTCTTCGGCGCCCGCCGCCTCCGCGGTCCTGGAGCTTTTCAGCGACCGGAAGACAAGAGAATGAACTCCTATGTTGACAACGTCGCCGAACTGAATGTCCCTGACGGTAACCGGCTTGTCGTTTATCCTTGTGCCGGTGAGCGTGTTCTTGTCCTTTACTTCATAGCCGCCTTCTTTTTTCTGTATTACGCAATGGTATTCAGAGATATTTTTATCCTGAATGACTATTTCGTTACCTTTCCCCGACCCGATGTTCACGATGGGCCTTTTCGGAATCCTGTATTCTGCTATCACTTCGGCTCTTTTCTTTACCGTGATCCTCGGCATATATTGACTCCTATGATAAGTTACAAGGTACAAGGTAAATGGTAAAAATTATAATCTTCTTTTGCTTCTAACTTCTACCTTTCAACTTTTACCTTTTACCACGTTCTTGTTATCTCGCTATGAAAAGCGCCGCCACCATGCTCAAGCCCAGGCTTATCTTGACCAAAGAAGACGTGTAACCTTTTACCTCAGAAACGGCCCCGGAAGATTTGCCGCCGCCATCTCTTCTCGACAACTCGTCAACCCTGCGTTCGAGTTTAGCTATGTCTTTCTCGTTGGCTTCCAGTTTTTTTATCCTGGATCTCAAGTCGGATATTTCCGCCCCGGAAGCGGAATACCTGGACCCCGAGGCGCTCGAAGGAGCACCCTCCAGCCTCGAGATCCTCCGTTCAAGTTCTGCTACATCGCCACCGCCTCCTCCTGACCGGACCTGGGCCTTCAGCTGATTGAAAACTTTTGAATTGTTTAGGGAGTTGTCCAGAAGGATGGGCATGTTCGGTTGAAGATCGTTTATCACTTCCATTATATCGAGTTTTCCCGAAGCCGATTGCTTCGCTCTCGACCTTGACGATAGCGCCATGTCATTCTCGATTTTCTGCCTGAACTCCTCGAATTCGAGCTTGCTCACATAATCTTTCCTGGGCAGCCTCAGCGAACGGTCATATTCATAGAGCGCGTAAAGCAGGCTACCCCTGTTCACAGGACCGTCCGCCACAAAAATATCGTCCCCGTGTTTTCCGATGAACCTCGGCATCCGCGA
This sequence comes from Endomicrobiales bacterium, assembly GCA_016930715.1. Classification (GTDB taxonomy): domain Bacteria; phylum Elusimicrobiota; class Endomicrobiia; order Endomicrobiales; family JAFGGC01; genus JAFGGC01. Next base: position 177,251 of record JAFGGC010000013.1, on the reverse strand, counting down.
ACTGAAGGAAGATATAACCTCCTGAAGGACGGGATCAGAAACGTCCTTCTTGGGCTGGGCATCAGCAGCCCCGACAAACGAGACAACCATAAAGAAAGCCGTTACCGCCGGCGGCAGTTTCTTAATAAGATTCTCTCTTTTCATAAATACCTCTTTTTAAAATCTGATTGCACAGATTCAATACATAGATTACACAGATTAAAACCTAATAATCCTACTTTTTTTCATCTTTCGGTTCGTTTTTATCTGTGTAATCGTCTCAGCAAATCTGTGTAATCAAGATACTTACCTAAAAATAAAGGCTCAGCGAGATCCTGTTCTTGTCGCCCAGCCTGTAGCTGCCGAACGCGTAATCAAGATCGATGCTGTAACCGAACGTCACCAGCCTCAATCCGAGACCGGCCGTTAGATTAATATCTTCGTTTATCTTGCTCGCGTAACCGTATCTGTTTTCAAGCGCGTACCCTTCGACCCCGAGGCGCGCGAAGATTCCCTCGAATTTCAACCTTCTGTTCCCCGATTCCCTTTCATAGCCGAATTCCGCGCCGGCATTAAGTGTCAGCGGGCTGTTCTGTCTCTGCACGAGATCCCCCACCGCAAGTATGGAGTACGACTGCTTGAACCAGAATTTATTAGAAACGCCGAGTTTTGCGGTCGTAGGCGCCGTGTCGGACCGGCCGTTGGCCCAGCTCATGCAGGCACCGCGCTCCACCATCATCGCGATGTTGAAATTCATTGAATTGTACATGAACCCAAAATCCATATCGTAACCGGTCGCACTCGCTCCGTCGATCTTTGAAAATTTCTGAGTAATGAATTTCAGCGTCGTCCCGGCATACAGCCCTTCGGCGCTTTCGTCAAAGATCGGCACCCCGTAAGAAATGAAATAGGCGTTCTCCGTATCCTTGAAAGTTTCCCTTACTATCTGACCGGAAGATCCCAGGTACGTGTACGGAATCGAGTCAAGCCCGCAGGAAATCATCCCGATTCCGAAAGTGTTGGTTTCGTTGCCTATGAACGGCAGGCCGAAAGTATTCACCGGGATAGTCAACGCGAAAAACTGGTAACTCGGCGTAATATCCTCGAGCGTTTCCCATTTAGAAGACGCGAGCGACTGGCTCATTGCCGTGAAGCTGAACCTGTTGAGCCTTCCCAAGCCCGCCGGATTCCAGTAAACGGTGGACGGGTCGTCGGCCACGGACACGAAAGCCCCGCCCATTCCCAGCGCCCTCGCCCCCACGCCAACATCCAGAAAAGCGGCGGCGCCCGTTCCTCCGAAAACCTGATTCGCCAGGAAAACCGTGAATGTCGCAGCCAGCAGAATCTTTTTCATTTTCTATTTACCGAAAATCGCCAAGGCAGTATGGGAACGATGTTCGCCGTCCTCGTCTTTAGCGACAAGCTCGCAAAGGTACACGCCGTTGGCCATATCTTCCCCGGCGTAATTGATGCCGCGCCACTCATCTTCGGACAACCCGGCCTCCCTGACGTCATTGTCAACAATCGATCTCACCAGACGGCCGCTCATATCATATATCCTTATCGAAACGTCCGATCTCTTAGTCAGAACGTATCTTATCTTTATCGGCTCCGCCTTGGGGTCGAAAGGCGAAGGGTAAGGAACAAGGTCGGCTATGGCCCCGGATTTCGGAATAAAGGTCATAGTGCTGGAAGACGACCTGCCCTTAGTGTCCGAAGCGGTCACCGTCAACGTGTATGAAGCGTCGGCGGTAAGCGAGACTCCCGTAAAGGTACAAGACAGCTTACCCGTCGAAGCGTCAAAAATGGACGGCACGCCGGACGAATTTAGCGACGCCACGGATGTCCCATTCGACCTGCTTATACCGACGCCGATGCTGCCGGCGTCCACTCCCCCGTGCTCGTCGGTGATAGTGGCTTCCACGCGGGGCGACATCGAGGTGAAATTGCTTTTCGCGTCCGGCTGCGTTATCGTGATAGACGGGGCGTCGTTGCTCCTGACGCGTATCCTGTAAATGCCAGACTGGGCCTTGGAGTTCGCGTTGTTCGTCACCTGCCACTGTATGTAATTGTTCTCTCCTTCTGCGAGGCTTTGTCCGGCCGAGTTTGGAATCGATACCCTGTACCTCGTCTTCGTCGCGTCTATCACTGTGTCCACGACCGCGTCCGACTGCCAGGCGAAGAAACTTGATTCGTCGGGGCCGGAGTTCGATATCCTGTATTTGACGCTGGCTATCGTGTTTCCCGTGGAAACGTACACCGTGACCCTGGCCGTGACGTCCGTGGTCTCCTGCCATTCGCTGGCGGCCGGCGATTCGTCGAAAAAGGTCATTGAAAAATCTATCACAACGACCTGCGAGGCAAGATAACCGCCGTAGCTCCTGTAATTGAGACTCAGCGAGTCTCCGGCGAGCTGCCCCACGTTGGAGGTGTTTCCGTACGAAGATGACGAGCCTTTTCCGTAGCCGTTGCTTGAGGAATAAAAAGGCTGTACGGTTCCGGACGAGGCCCCGGCCGAAAAAACAAACACAGCGGCGAATAGTACAAACAGTTTTTTACCGTTCATCTTAGCATAATGAAAACAAGTATCTTTTTCGTGCCGAAATCGTGCGATTCGAGCGCCTTGCCGATAACCGTTCCGCGCTTATCCTGTGTCGCTTTCATTCCATAACCCGGCATTGACGAAGTCGTTATCAGGTCGCCGGGTTCGATCGCCCCGTTTTCGGCCGTGACCTTGACGGGCACTCTGCCGGCAAGAGCTATGGGATATCCTTTTTCCCCGGCGCCGAGCACCTGGCCCGGCTTGGTCGACACCACTCCCAGAACTTTGGGGTCGTACGGGACTTTTGATTTCTCGACGTTGAGCACGTTGAATCCGCGCTCCTCGCTCATGGAAACGATATCCCCGGCCTCGAGGAACTCCATTGACGGATATATCTCGGCAAGGTCGGCGCCCGTAGAGTAGAAACTTGAAGCTTTGACCATGTACGCGTTAATCACGGCAATATTCAGCGTGCTGGTGGCAAGGTCATACTCGCCGTTCCTCACGGCCCGCGGATGAACCGCATTGACCGCTATGGAACTCGCGACGACACCGGCCCCGAGCGTGCCGGACGACGCCAGCTTGCTTATCGCGATGGCGGCACTACCGTTTACTTGAGCGTTGTGAATTGAATTCAAGGCGACCGAACTGACGATGACGGTCGGCGCGAGAACGCCGGACAACGGGTCCGTGCCACCGGAAAGGTGAGTGCTCGCGTGTTGGCCAGGACTCGACGCGAAATCGGAATACCTGCTCCTGAAGGAATACGGGCTCACAGTGAGCATCTGCCTCGGCGAGAGGGTCTCGCTTTCCACCTTGATCTCCAGAAAGTACGTGGTGTTGAAGGGAAGGTCAGCCAGGGCATTGTTGACGCTTCCAAGCTGAACGTTGTAAAGACCGTTCTCCACAGTAATTCCGTTTTGAGTCTCCGTCCAGGTCGAACCGCTGGCGTCATACAGCGTGAAGGTGAAATTATAGGTCCCGTTCAGTGGCGCTCCGGTATCGTCGGTCAGCTTCCCCTGGTAATTCATCTGCCTGGGCATCACCGCGAAGCTCAGCGAAACCGCGAATAGAAACAACGACGCAATTAAAATACGTTTTATCGGTATTCCGTCCATCTGTATCCTCCCCCCGCCGACCGTTCCGGCCGGAACCGGGTCAAGCAGGGCATCCAATTTTTTTATCTTAAATTAAAAGGCCTTCCGCAGTTCGTGCAAAACCTCGGTTTCTTCGGCCCCGTTATAACATATTCCTTGCCGCAGTTGGGGCACACTATAACCTGCTGGCCGCCGGGTGAAGTCGCCGGCTGCCTTGGAACGGGCGCGGGCGGCTGATATTGCGGCTGCTGGTACTGCGGCTGCGCCTGAGGCTGCTGATAGCTATCCGGCTGCGAACCGCCCGGCGTGCGGGGCCGCCGTCCGGGAGTCTGCGCTTCGTAGGAAGGTTTTTCGGAGGCCGGCACGGGAGAAAATATCGTTTTTTGACCCGGTAAACCATAGCCGGTTGGCGCCACGGGCGGAGCGGTCGAAATGCCCGGAATCTCGACTCTTTCCGGAGCCAGTTCGATATCCACCTGCTCTTTCCGGACTTTTATCGCTTTTTCCACGGTCTTGTCAATGTAGCCCTTGGCCACTATCCTAACGCTCGTGGTGCCGTGAAGCACTTCCGTTTCAAAAGCGCCCTGAGAATTCGTTTTGCCCGCTATCTTGGACCCCAGCCAGACATACGCGTCTTCTATCGCTTTTTTCGTCGATTCATCCTTGACGTTGACCGTTAAAATGGAATTCTCGTATTCCAGTTCTCCCAGTATCAGGCTCCTGCCGGCAATATTCACCTTCAAGGCAAGCGTTTTATATTCCTTGTCGCCCTCGAAAATGACTTCATAGGTCGTGACCGGCAGGGCCATTCTTATTGGTTTGTTCGTTGATATCTCTTTTGATACACTCATACCGGCGCCTTTTATTTTCAGGTTCGTAACGAAAGATTCGTTCGGATGCTCTTTTGAGCGGACTTTGAACGTCACCCACTTATTGAGGTAAACGCTTATGTTCTGATTTGAATTCTGGTCGCAGGTGACCGGTCTCGTGGTCTGCTGGTACTTGCCGCTCGAGTCAAGGAACCTTATCTTGTAGGTTCCCGCCTTTAGCGGGGTCCTTAAAGGAGTGTTCCCTCTCGGCTGGCTCTCTCCCTCGATGTGAACGACACAGTCCTTGGGCACCGATCCGAGATTGTAGAATTTGTAAAGGTGCCCCGTGACCTTGAATACCGCCCCCGACTCGGTATTTATAACGTCGTACTTCCAGTACTTGGGATCTATCCCTCCGAACGCTTCATCGGGAGAAGGCCTCGTGAAATCGATGTTGCACTGCCCGGCTTTCGCTTCTTTCGCCGTTGAGCCCAGATCCTCAAAACCCTTCATCGCGAGCTTTATCGTGTGTTCGCCAGCCACAAACTCCCCCCTGCAGGGCGTGACGTTGAATTTATTTCCGTCGACGTAAACCTCGGCGCCCGGAGGCATCGAATCGATCTCAAGCGCGAAATCGAAGGTTACCTCTATGTTCTGCTGCATTTTTTTGCCGCCGGTCTGCTCCTCTATCTTGATTATGCGCTCGACAGTCTTGAATCCGTCCTTCATAGCGGTAAGCACGTAGGTCCTGGGCAAAACCTTCCTCAGCTCTATGGGCCTGGACGAATCGGCGTTCGAAATGACGGGTTTCCCGTCCCTTGTTTTAACCGTTACCGTGGCTCCGGGAGGCACCGTTGTGATCACCACGTCCGGCGGATAGAGCATGGAATATATCCTGCTGCCCACCGGGGTTATCCTCAAGAAAGTATCGGCCACGGTAAAAAGAATCGCGAAAAATATCAGGGCCATCGTGACCCTTATCAGGCGTTTTTTGTATACCTTAAACTTGTTGACGAGCCAGTCGCCGACTTCCTCAAAAACCGTTTTCCCCTTCTCTTCGCTTGGAGAAGGGTGTGAAGGATAGTACGTATCGTAGGAAGGCTGTTGAGACTGCTTTGCGGGATAATACTGCTGTATGGGCGCAGCCGCCTGCTGGGGCTGTTGCGGCTGCGGCGGCGGTTCGTATTTCGGTTCGGGTTCGGGCTCGGGTTTATGGACGGATTTGGCTTTTTGCGGCTCGGAAGGCGCGGCCGCCTGCGGTTGTTCGCCTATCGGCTCGGGATAGTACGGTTCGGCTGATTTTTCCTTGTCTTCGGGAACGGGCTGTTCCTGTTGCGCCTTCGGCTCTTCTGGCGGAGGCGGCTGAAGGGGCTGGGAAGGAGCCGGCCCGCTCGGCTGATACTGCGGCGCCGGCGGCGCTTCCTCGTGCGGAACATCCGCGGTGAGATCCCCTACTATGAAATCCTTGCAGGTTATTTTCGTTACTTTGGGATCGCCTTTTATTTCGGTTAAGTTCAACTGTCTGATGCTTTCGGCAAACTCGTTTTCCTTGGAGATTTCCTCGTTCATATTCCTCGCTATGAACACGGAAAGGTCCTGGGCGAGCTCCTCCGTCTCCTTGCCCTTGAGAAGGCGCCTCAGGTCCCTGAACATCTCGATGGCTTTTTCGTATCTGAGCTCTTTGTCCTTCTCGAGCGCCTTTTGGACTATTATGGCAAGGTCGTCGGGTATCCCGATGCTCGTGAGCAGATTGGGATCGAATTTTTCGTTCAGTACCTGTTCCCTTATCTGGGTCGTGTCACCGGAATAAAGCGGCCTGCCGGCCAGCATTTCGAAAAGCACGACCCCGATGGAAAAAACGTCGGAACGATGGTCGACGTCCGGCTCACCCCTCATCTGCTCGGGGGACATATACGCGTACTTCCCGGCAACTATCCTTTTCTTGGCGGCGTCGGCCATCTCTTCAGCGGTCTTTGCCACGCCAAAATCGCTGAGTTTCACGTTGCCTTCGAACGAAATGAGGATGTTTCCCGGAGAGATGTCCCTGTATACGATGCCGTAGGGTTTGCCGGTTATCACGTCCTTGGCGATCCTGTTGGCGTAATCAAGGGCTTTGAGGGCGCTTCCGGCTATGAGTACTACAAGTTCCCACGGAAGCCTGACTTCGACTTTATTGCAGAGTTTGAGGAGGTTTTCCAGGTCGGTACCCGACACGTAGTCCATCGTGATGTAAAAGGCCCCGTTGGAGCCCTTCCAGAAATGCTGCACGCGGACAATGTTGTCGTGTATGATATTTTTCGCGATGAGAGCTTCTTTATAGAACATCTCGACATACTTCGCCTCGCTGTATTCCTGAAGAAGCTCTTTGACCGCGACGTAATTCTTGAGGCTGAAATCGTATGCCCGCCAGACTACTCCGAAACCGCCCTGGCCGATTTTCTTTACGGTCAGATATTGCTCGTTTATGAGCATCTTTCCATGGACGGGTTTTTCAGTCATACCGGTATATACCTCTCGCTTAAAAAAAGACTGAAATTCAAAGCAAAAACGGGTCGCAACAAAAATTTTAGCAGAGAATTCACCCTTTGTCAAGAAAAACTATCAGTTAAATCAATCCGATTTTTGTCAGGTATTTGATGCCACCCCTGACCTCCGAATCGGAAGCCTTCGGGTGCGCCTCTATCACCGGTATCACTGCAGGATTCATGTATTTTTTTAGTATCGCGAAATCGAAACTGCCGCTTCCCGGCGCGTTGTGGTCCGTGAACCCGCGCACGTCGTGCAGGTGGACACCCGCGATCCTTTTCTTGAACGGCTCAAGGAACTCCACGTGTTCTTTCACCCAGCCCTGCCTGACGAACATTTCAGCATGGCCCGTGTCGTGCCAGTAGGCGAGAGCCGCGCCTTCGTACCTGTCAAGAATTTGCCTTGTTTCTTCTATGTTCGGTATCTCGTGGTAATAGTAACGGTTTTCTATGCCAAGCACGATCTTGGCTCTTTCTGCCGATTTCACCACCTCGTCGAGGCTTTTAAAAAGGTTGTTCATGTAGCGGGCGGACTTCTTCTTCCTTGAAGCCTTCATCTCTTCGAAATACCTGGCGTACAGCATGCTTTTTATCCCGAATTGACGGACAAATTTGGCGAATTCCCTGCCCGAAGGCTCGGTCACCACGTCGCCGGCGTGTATCACGACGGCTTTTGCCCCTAGCCTGGACGCGCATTCGACGGTGTTGACTGTGTATTTCACGGCAAGTTTTCTTTCCTCTTCGTCTTCAGAGGAAAGCAGGTATCCGGAATAAACCGTCTTTCCCGGCGGAAGACGCTCGAGCCTGGGGCAGTAATTGTGAAGACTTGACACGGCTATCTCGCCTTTTTCGACTGATCTCAAGGCGTCCGAAAGCCACTCGGCTGGAAATTCAACGTTCAGCTCCAGGCTCCGGAACCCGAGCCGTTTGGTGTCATCAAGTAATTTTTGCCAGGAATCGTTGCGGTCTAAATGGTAGGCCGTTGATATTGAAAGCATTTCTAGCTGTTTTGCTCGTTTTCGGGTTCGCCCCTGTTTTCTTCGGGCTGCTCTTGCTCCGCGCCTTCTCCCGCGAAAGGAAGTTCGGGCGTTTCTTCCTCTATTGTCACCTGCGGCGCCGCCTGTTCGGGCGGCACCAGCTCTTCGATTATGGGCAGCTCGCTCAAGTGCGAAAGCCCGAAATGCCTCAGGAACTCCAGGGTAGTCCCGTAGAGAAGGGGCCTGCCTATGGTTTCCTTGCGGCCGACGATGCGCACGAGTTTCCTCTCGAGGAGTGTCTCAAGCACCCCCGAAGTTTCGACGCCCCTTATCTCCTCTATCTCGGAGCGCGTCACGGGCTGCTTGTAGGCGACAATGGCAAGCGACTCCAGCGCCGAGTTCGAGAGGCGCAGGGTCGTTCTTTCCCTGTAAAGCTTCCTTATCCAGGAAGAAAACTCTTTTTTAGTAGAGAACTGCCAGCCGCCGGCGATGAACCTGAGCTCCATGGGGCTGTTCCTCTCCCTGTATTCCGCGTCGATCTGGCTGATTATCTCCTCCAGGTTCTGGTCTTTTGCAGCTTCGCCGAGGACCGCCTTGATCACGGACACGGAGATCGGCTGGTCCGTTAGAAAAAGAAGCGCTTCTACGATTTTTTTGACTTCCTGAGTTTCCATTTTTATCTTCCTTGATCTGTATTTATTTCTTCGCCTTCCGCGTTCTCCGCGCCGCCGGCATCAGCGTTGCCTTGCGCGTTGTCCGAGCCGGGTTCCTGTTTATCTTCCGCCTTTTCTTCCGTCCTCTCGGTAAGCCTGTAGACCCTAATCTCCTCGAAGAGTTCGGACTGTCTCGCTATTATCTGCTTCAGGCGTATCAGCTCAAGTATGGCCAGAAAGCTCACGATGAGATGCTGTCTGGTCGTTTCCTTCCTGAAAATATCCATCAAAGTGACGTGCTCTTTTCCTTCGAGCATATCGAGTATCTCTCTTATCTTCTGTTCTATCGGTATCTCTTTATAGACTATTTCCTTGAGCTCCTTCGGGAGCTCTTTGAGGACCTCGCGGAAACCGTTTATGAGGTCGAAAAGGGACACTTCAAGCGTGTACTCGTCCTTGTCGAACACGGGAGGGTGCCTGTAGTATATTCCCGTGAACTCGTTCTCCTTGAACGAGAGGAACCTGCCCACTTCCTTGTATTTCTGATACTCGAGAAGCTTGTCCCTGAGGTCCCTTAGCTCCTCGTCCTCTTCCTCGATCCCTTCTTCTTTCGGAAGCATTGAGCGCGCCTTTATCTGCATCAGCGTCGCCGCCATAACGAGAAATTCGCCGGCTATCTCAAGGTTCAGTTCTTTCATTATTTCGAGGTACGACAGGTATTCGGAAGTTATCTGCGCGATGGGGATCTCCGCCACTTCAAGATCATTCTTCTTTATCAGATGAAGAAGAAGGTCAAGAGGCCCTTCGAAGATTTCAAGATGCACGTCGTACGTCATCGACAACCTCAACATATTAAAAGGTAAAAGTTTAAGTCTTTGAAACCGTTAATATTTACCTTGTACCCTGCAACTTTTACCCGATTTATTTCAGTCTTATCGCCTTCCGAACGTCCTTCATAGTGGCAAGGGCGGCTTCGGCAGCTTTCTTTTGTCCTTCCTGCAGTATCTTTTCTATGAGCTTTTTATCACGCGATATCTCTTTTCTTTTTTCCCTCAAGGGCTTAAGGGCTTCCGCCATCGCTTCGGAAAGCTCTTTTTTGCACGCCACGCATCCCCGGGAACCGGACCGGCATTCGGACTCTATCTTCTTCGCGCCGGGGTTATATAGCTCCTGGAAGGCGAAAACCACGCAGCCTTCCGGATGGCCCTGGTCGTTGGCGCGGATCTTCTGGGGGTCGGTGAACATCTGCTGTATTTTTTTCTTTATCGCGTCCGGTTCTTCGCCGATGTTGATGGCGTTGTCGTAGGACTTGGACATCTTCCGCGCGTCTATCCCGGGGACCCTGGCCGACCGCGTCAGTATCGCCTGGGGCTCGGGAAAAAGCTCGCCGTAGAAATTGTTGAACCTCCTGCATATCTCGCGCGTCAGCTCAAGGTGCGGGAGCTGGTCCTCTCCCACCGGAACGGCATTGGCCCTGTAGAGCAGTATATCGGCCGCCTGAAGCACCGGATACCCCAGGAAACCAAACGTGTGGAGGTCCTTGTTCTGCACCTCCTTGAGCTGTTCCTTGTAGGTCGGACACCTGAACAGCCAGCCGAGAGGCGTCACCATAGAAAGAAGGAGGAAAAGCTCGGCGTGCTCCGCTACGTCAGACTGGCGGAAAATGACGCTCTTCTCCGGGTCTATGCCGACCGTGAGCCAGTCGATCACCATTTCCATTGAGCTCTCGGCGGTTTTGGAAGTATCCTCGTACTCCGTCGTCAGAGCGTGCCAGTCGGCGACCATGTAGAAACACTGGTATTCGTCCTGCAGCCTGACCCAGTTGGACAGGGCTCCGAAAAAATGCCCCAGGTGCAGCTTGCCTGAGGGCCTCATGCCGGACAGTATGCGCTTCACCTGTAATTTCTCCTTGGTCTTCTTCTAAAAAATATCAGCATCTGTGCAATTATCAACCAAATTTCCTTTCCACGCTCAACAACCACAAGTGGTCCGCCGAAGCAGAATCAGCGATATGCCGAATAGGCATGGTAATAGCTGATGCGACCTGCGAAGACAGATTATGCCATATGAATCAAAAACCCCGCCCGCTCAAAGCGTACACAAAAAAACTTACTATCGGCCCAAGAACCCTGCCGAAAAAACCCGTTGAAAGGAGTATGATTATGATGAAAAACCCGTACGGCTCCAGCTGCGCGTACTGGAACGCCAGCCTCGGAGGCAGTATCCCCATCACGACCTTGCTGCCGTCGAGCGGCGGGACGGGGAACAGGTTGAAGACCGGAAGTATTATGTTTATGAGCATCGTCAGGTAGGCCAGCTGGTAAAGGGCTATCAAGAGGCCGGAGGCCTGGAAATCTATGAGTCTCAAACCCCACATCACGAACGCCGCGCCGACCGCCAGCATTATGTTCGAAAGCGGCCCGGCAAGCGAAACCCACACCATGTCTTTATGCGGGTTGTTCAGCCTGTACGGGTTTACCGGCACCGGTTTCGCCCAGCCGAAAATGGGCGCGCCGGAGATTATCGCCACGGCCGGAAGTATAATGGTGCCAAAAAAATCTATGTGAGGCACGGGATTGAAGGTGAGACGGCCCATTATTCTTGCCGTGTCGTCGCCGAATTTTTCGGCCATCCAGCCATGGGCGTATTCATGAAGTATGACGGAAAAAAGGAGTACGGGAAGCGATATTAGCAGATCCATAATTTCTTTGGTCTGAAACAAACCATCAGACCTTGATTACATTGATTTTTAAAACGATTACACAGATTACTGTCAACATTAAATCCTTTACTGTCTGAATCTGTGTAATCAGAAGTAAAAATCTGTGTAATCTCTGTTGATTTTAACTTTTTTGCGGAAATTTGTCAAACAGGAATTTGACGGCCTTCCGGCGGGATCTGAATCCTCTCCTTGAAAGCGCGGACAGCATTAGCTTGAACCGGGGTCCGGGCCTGTATCCAATGCGTTTGAGATCGTCGCCGTTGAGCACCGGCCTGGGCAGTCCAGGCGCAAGACGCTCCTGAACCTCGCTTTTCAGCCTTCTGGACAGCCTCAAACCTTCAAGAAACCCGAGCCTCCCGGCAGCTGAAAGGTTTTTGATGAGAACGGCTATTCTTTCGGGAAGCCCCCCGCATTTTTGCAGAAGGCCGAGCCTGCCCGTAACTGCCGGGATGCGCGAAAGCTCGTCCGCTATCTTCCACTTCATCAGGAGTCTCAGCGCGGGCGCCGGGTTTTTTTCTGAAAGGATCGCAAGCAGTTCCTCCCTGACCCTTTCTCTTGTCAGGAGCCTGGCGAATTTTCTGTCACGTTTCAGGTATTTAACGGTAACGGGGTCTATCCTGTAGCCCCTCGAGGCAAAACGCGCAAGGCGGTAGATCCTCGTGGGATCGTCGCGGAAGCTCCGCGGATGAAGAACACGTAAAATCCTCTTTTCCAGGTCCTTTCTTCCCCCGCAGGGATCCAGAAGACGCCGCGCGCCGGATTTTCCTACCCGCAGCGCCATTGCGTTTATGGTAAAGTCCCGCCTGAACAGGTCCTTTCGTATCGTGCTCTTTTTTACCGTCGGCAAAACAGCCGGTTGCGGATAGGACTCTTCCCTGGCTGTCGCAAAATCAATATGGCGGCCGTCTCTCATCGCAAGAGTAAAAGTCCCGAACCGGCCGTGGGAAACGATCTTCCCGCCGAATTCGGAAGCGGCTTTTTTAACCAGCGGCAACGGATTTTTTTCTACTGAGAAGTCAAGATCGGTGAGTTTTTTGCCGGAGAGAAGGTCCCGTACGGCCCCGCCTACCAGATAAGCCTCAAGCCCCAGAGAATCGGCGAATTGCCCGATTCTGGCCAGCCTTCTGTCAGACCTGACCGGAAGGCTTGATCGCATAGACTTTCTTTCTCTTTGCAATTACGTAAAACGATGCGGCGATTATTATCAACGAAAAAACGATAAAGCTTTCGATCCTGTGCTTTTTCAGGAGTTCCCTGGCGAAACAAACACCGTCCGGGCCCACGAGATAGGCGCCGGCAAGGAGCATCGCCCACGAGACCGCGTACACAAAAGTCCCCGCGCTCATGAAGAGTTTCTTTCCCGTCCTCCGCATGAAATACGCGCCGGCGGCAAGCCCGGACCATCCGACGACATTGTTCGTAAGAAGGAATATCATTCCGATGATGAACTTAAGCGAGTATTTGCACATATTAATTTCTTTTGCGGCAGCTTTTAAAAAACAAAACGCCCGACTTGCTTCATTCTATCATTTTCCGCTGCTCTTTCAACAACTTTTTCACAAATTTTTCGGGCAGCTTAACCCTCCGCCCGGCAAGACGCCTGGCGTCCCTGCGGGCCCCTTCATGATCCCCGAGCTCGTATAGAGCCAGCGCCCTGTTAAGGTACGCGCTGTCAAACTCCGGATCAAGGCATACGGCGGAATTAAAATCCCGGACCGCGCCGGACATATCGCCCATCCGCGCCAGCAGCACTCCCCTGTTATTAAAGGCCGCCGCGTGCCCGGGATCCTTCATTATCACGTGACTGTAATCTTCGAGGGCTTTTTTGGGTTTTCCCGCGCCCTGCCACGCTAACGCCCTGTTATAGACCGCGTCCGTGTATCCCGGCAGTATCTCGACGGCTTTCGTGAAATCAGCGACGGCGTCTGCGTGGCGCCCGAGAGCGTTATAGAGGTTCCCGCGGTTGTTGTAGCTCTCGGCATAGTCTTCCTTTAATTCTATCGCTTTTGCGTAGTTCACGAACGCTTTTTCATACTCCTTGTTGTCCTTGTAAGCGTCGGCACGGAACTTATATGCCCTGGCCGAATAAGGGTGTTTCCTTATGACGTCATTCCAGAGGATAATGCTGTCCTCCCACACTAAACACCTGTTGAACGTCGCGTTGCTCGAATATATCGCAAGAAAAAAAACGGCAAAGACGACGACAGCTTTTTTGACCCTGTTAAAGACGGTCCTCCAGGCGTAAAAACGCCACAGGAGCTCAAGCGCCAGCATCAGAAGACCTATTGACGGAATGTAGTTGTACCTGTCCGCGGGCACCTTCTGGCCGAACGGTATTATCTGAGAGGCGGGCAGTATCGCAAGAACATAAAAAAACGCCCCGAAAACCGCGAGGCGGTTGTGTTTGAACAACCTTATGCTTATAACCGTCAGGATCGCAATAAGCGGCAGGGCAGCGAACATCGACCCGAAGAATCCGCTCCAGCCGGCGCCCGAATACGGATAGTGGACGGACAACCCGGACGGATGGAAGAACTTCACCGCGTAAAACAATATGTTGTTTGATGCCTCGATAACGGCCGCCGCCGGGTCGATGCTCGGCGCTCCTCCCCTCGGACCCCGCACGTAATGTACCAACAGGGCCAGCGCCCCGAAAACAAGCGCAACGGCAAGAAAGGGCAGTTTTTCCATAATCACTTTTTTGTCCCGCGAGCGCTTGGAATACACGTCGATCAGCACGATGACCAAGGGCAGCGACACGGCCATGGATTTCGAAAAAAGCGAGAGAACAAAAAACACGAGCGAGAACGCAAAATCGACCCTTTTCGCAGACAAAACATACCTCAGGTAGAAGACGAGAGAACCGAGAAAGAAGAAACCGTAGAGCACGTCCTTTCTTTCGCTTATCCAGGCCACGGATTCGACGTGCACGGGATGTATGCCGAAAAAAAGCGCTCCCAGCGCGGCAAACAGCACGTCTTTCTTTAACAGGAACAACATCCAGAAAACGAGAAGGGTGTTAAAAACGTGAAGGAGCAGGTTCGTCGTGTGATAAACCGCGGGGTCGAGGCCGAATATCCTGCGCTCGACCGCGTACGAAAGGGTCACGAGCGGGTGGTACAACCCGTTATAGGGAGCCAAGAACATCTTCGCGACGCTCTTTGCGGAAAGCGACTTTATCTGGGGATTGCCCGTCACGAGCACGTCGTCGTCGAGGTTCACGAAACCCGCGTCGAAGCACGGCCTGAACGACAGTATCACGAACAGGACGACTATGGACAACGATAGGAGAATCTCACCTTTTTTCAAACGAAAAACCCCAATTTACTATTGATTTTTCACGAAGTATCGTTCGAATCATAGATTCAAGTCAAACCAATCTCTCGTTTGACCCGCCGAAGAGACGGGTTATCAGTTGAGAAACGAATACGGCATCCGGAACGATCCCGCAGCATCGCGCGAGGTTCTCGTCATTTCTTCAGGAGTTTCTTGTCAAGTTTCCAGTTTTTATTGCGTTCGATGGAATCAAGGAGTTTTCTGTAGGCTTCAAGATTAGTGTTATGTTTGAGGAGTTTACGCAGTCCGTCCATTATCTCTTCACGCATGTCGTCGGACTTGGCACCACCGCAGCACGGAATGACTCTTGGCATCCGCATGGGCCTTGCCAGGGAGGGTTTCAGGTTAATCAGCTTTAACTTGAGGTCGCTGGCGACGTGTTCGAGTATCGTGACTTCGTCACCCTCTTCGTCTTCGGCGCGGAGAAGGTCGGCAAGGGAATCCAGGCCGAACAGCAGTACCGGCTCATAGTCCACGCGTTCTTCGGGCATCAACTCCGCGACCGCCGTCTCGAAATCCCTGCGCATTTTCTCCGCCCAGTATGTCGCCTGATGCTGGAAACTTGACGGGTACACGAACGCTATTATCTCGTTCCTTGAATCGTGGTAGAGAAGGAAATGCTCCGCGTAGAATATCTCTCCGCAGGCGGGGCAGCACACGACGTTTATCTCTCCCGAGATAAGCGCCTCTTTAAGCTCGGGGTCTTCGACGGCGTTTATCGCGTTCCAGAGCTCCGCCTCGAACTTCTCTCCACACGGACAGGTGATTTCCTCAAGTTTTGACATTGACATGGCTGGTTTCTAAATAATAGCAGAAAATACGGCCGGAGTAAAGCTCAGCCGGCAACTGGTTTTCCCCGCCCGGGAACCGCATCCGCACCCGGGACACGGCTATTGACTTTTCATCTTTTCGTACAAAATCCTCGTCTGAAAATCGCCGGGATCAAGGATGAGCTCGATCCGCATTTCATTCAGGGCTTTTGCATTGTCGTTTTTGGCCAGGTAACATTGCCACAGGAACCTGTGGGTCTCCGGGTTGTACGGGTTTATCGCGACCGCTCCAAGGAATACTTTTGCTGATTTGCCGTAATCCTTGCGCGCGAAATATACCCCCCCGAGCGTTTCATAAAGGGTCACGTAGCCCGGGTTGTCCGATATGGCCGCTTCAAGCGCGTCCGCGGCTTCCTCGTAGCGCCCCAGCATGACGAGCGCCTTCGATTTCTTGAGAAGTATCACCGGGTTCGACGGCTCGCTTTCAAGCGCTTCTTGGTAGTGCTCTACAGCGGCGTCAAAGCGTTTTATCCGGCGCATCCTGTCACCCAGGCGCACAGTACCGGCAAGATCAGCCCCTATGAAAGCCTCTTCATCCTTGCGAGAATAGTCCGGCTGATCGTTCATCGAGCCTTCTGAAAGCGCGAGATCAAGAGAGGCAAGGTATCTAAAGAAGTTTTTTTCGAACTTCCTTTGCGACACCGACAACGTTTTTGAAAACGCCCCGTCCACGCCGCCGGACGGCATCTCCCCGAGCAGTTCGCCGATCTTTTTCTTGCCGTATTCCTTGATTACATAGTCGACCGAATACGCCACCTCGCCGAAAGCAAGGGATATCTCGTCGCGGTCCTTGAGGTAAACCATCGAAGGATGCATCCTTTTGAACGAAATGAAGCTTTTGTTCTTCACGGCTTTAACGATAAGGTTTTCCGCAGACTGGCTGATGAAATACGGCTTATCCAGCCGCCACGTTGTCTCGAAATATCTCGCTATGCCTTCGTGCAGCCAGAGGGGGCACATTCCGGCGCTTTTCCTGTTTATCAGGAAGTGAGTGTACTCGTGCGCGAGCGTGTCCTGCCAGGCAAAACCAAGCGGCAGGGCGCGGGGCGATATCATCATTATGCGGTTGAACTTGCAGATGCCCACCGTCCCGCTTTTTTCGAGCGTTTTCATGCCGAGCGTGGATGCGATCGCGAAAGATTCCTTGTCCGGATATATCTCGACGGTTACCCTGTCTTCAGGAAAAACACCGAGACTGCCGCCTATCTTCTCATAGGCCTTTTCAAGAGCATCGAGGGCATAATCCGCCAGTATGACATCTTCGTCCCTGGCTTTGATAACGAAGTGCTCGCTAAGGAATGCCTCGTGGTCTTTTATACTGTTCCACACAAGAGCGCAATAGTCCCTGAAATATATCCATTTCTCTTCGCCTTTCTCCGAGCCAAGAACCCCGTTCATCTCGTCAAACGCCCCGCGGTAATCGCCCCTGTAGAACAATTCTTTCGATTTCCAGTAAGCCCTTTCCCTATCGTCCTCGAACCGTTCGATCCTGTTCTGAGCCGCGGCAAACTCCCCGCATTCAAGAAGCCTTTCGATATCGGCGTTTTCGCTGCTCGAACAGTGACCGCTCGAGGCAAACACGAAAAACAACCCCAGGACGACAGCTGTTTCAAATTTCATGATTTTCATTTTTAATTCTAAATTTTTTCAATTTTCGCTGCCTCTATTGATCACTCCGTGAGTTTCCTGTAGTATTCCTTGATCATCTTTTCGTATTCCTGAGGGTATTTTTCCCTCAGGGCTTCCATTATCTCCTGTCTGAACTCCCGGGGAGGTTTATAATCCTCTATCCCCGGAAGCTTCACCGGTTGGGCCGAAAAACCGGTCATTCCGCCCCGTTTTATCTTTATAAGGCCCGTCACGGGAGTCCCCGCTTTTTTCTGCATGTCCGACAACCCCGACCCGGCCGACTGGAAAGCCTCTCCGGTCCCTTTCAGGTATTCAAGCGCGAGCCTCGAGTTTTCAAGCGCACTGGGTATTTTCTCTTCCGACAGGCCGGAGGCGGCGCCGTTCATGCTGTACTCCGCCATCTTGAGGTTCATGAAAACCGAAGGATCCATCAACATGCTTTTCCGCGTGAATTCGCCGGCCGATTCGCGGAGTTTCCTGGTGTCCCGGGAAAGACGGGACTGATCGTCCTTTAATTCTCCCATCTTTTTCCTGTCGGAAGGGCCGAAAGGGATTTGTTCGGTTTCATTTTTAAGGATTTCAAGTATCTCCTTTTCGCCATTCGCGATCCCGGCGGCTTTGGCGGAAAGCGGTTCGTCTTTCTCAACGCGCTTTTTCGCCTCTTCCATGTTGTCTATGATGTC
The DNA here is from genome assembly GCA_016930715.1 of Endomicrobiales bacterium. Lineage (GTDB taxonomy): Bacteria > Elusimicrobiota > Endomicrobiia > Endomicrobiales > JAFGGC01 > JAFGGC01. The sequence goes on along the minus strand of JAFGGC010000013.1, from coordinate 159,469 downwards.
CTTGAGATATTTTTGAGAATTAAAGGCTCTTTTCCCCTCGAATTCTTCAAGCACCTTACTCATCAGCTTCAATGTTTCTCCCATTTTCCACGTCCCGGCTTTGAGAAAAGCTTCCCTGGAGGATTCCGCCGAATTTACCAGTTTCTTCTGTTTCCTGGCAAGCTCGGGAAAAAGTTTTTCCTGTTCCCGGTTCAGCAACTCCTCATAAAGCGAATTGAGCTTCTCGGTCCTGGACGTTATCTGTTCCTGCTCGTCTATTATTCTTGAAAGTTCGGCCCTGTACCGTTCTATCTTTTCAGACAGCTCCGCGCTGAGCGACGAAGAAAAACCTATATTCTTTCCCGCCAAATCCAGCATTTCGGAAAGGTTCTTGAGGCTTTTCTCGAATTCCTCGGCAAGTTTTCCGGCCTCTTCTAAATTGCCGTTTTCGATCGCATCCTCGAGCCTTTTGGAGAGGTCGCGGTACTCGTTCATGTCGATCTTTTTGACGGCCGGGGAATTCACGAAATCCTCCGGCAGTTCGCTGCCGAGCCTGGACAGCTGCACGTTTATTTTTTCGAGCAGTTCTTGTATCCTGCCGTATGCATCCTTCATGGCCGCGCCGTCTCTGGAATCATTGAGGGCGCTCTTGAAATCCGAGACCCTCCTGTGCAGGTCATCGGCGCTCGCCAGCAAGTCCCGCATCTTCTGGTATTCGAATATATCCTCCGCAAGGAGTGAAATCTTTTCCAGCTCGGCCACGGCCTCTTTCTGGTTCAGCCCCGCGCCGCTGAAATCCTTTCTTTCAAGGGCGTCTTGCGCTTTTTGCATCAAATCGTCCCTTACGTAATCAAGGTGCGACTTCATGCCTCTGTACTCTGAAAACGTTGAAAAATCCGTGTACGGGTCGCGTTCCATCCTTGAAACCAGTTCTGAAAGCCCGTCAGAGCCCTTGCGCGCGTTGTCCAGGATTCTTTTTTGGAGTTCCAGCGCGCCGGAATAGGCCCGCGAGGAAAAACGCACTTCAAGCTTCTCGGTCTTCTCCCGCGCCTGCATCTGGTCCGCCAGAAGGTTCAGAAGGGAGTCTCTGAGATCCTTTACGCCGGCTTCGATCTTTTCGTGCTCGTTCATCGAATCCGTGACCTCAACGTTCCTCGGCGCGGAAACGGACGATTTCGGCCCAGACACGGTGTCGTTATCGAACGCCTGGGCGTAGTACGCTATTTTCCCGCCAGGCCTCACGCCCAACGAAGATGGTTTTAAGATATGTTCAAGGTTCACGCTGAACTCTCTGGCGGCGTGATACTTCGCGACATTTATCCTGCGCTCGCCCGCGCCGTCAATCCTGTACACCACGTCTATCCCCGTAACGCCGAAATCATCCGAAGCGCTGATTATCACCGGTATCCCGGCGCCTTCTGAAACGAGAAGGTCGCCATCCGGCGAAACGATCCTGACGTCCGGGGTGTCATCCCGCAGAACCGAAACCTGGTACCGCGCCGGATCGGGATCCCGCGCGCCGTCGGCGCCGACGGCCAGTATCCTGAAATCGCCATCCTTGCTTATCGTGAAACTAAAATCAAGTTTCCGCTTGCCGCGCTTGACGGCTGGCCTCGCGCCCCAGCTTGTTTTTACGGCGACCCCGGCAAGCGGCTTGTCCGATTCGGCCGCTATCCTGACAGTTGAACCGGCAGGCGCGGAGATATTCGGATTCTCAGAAAACACCGGCTCCGTCAGCCCCGTGTATGAAGGATACAGGACGCTTATCCTAAAGTTCCCGAGTTTAGGAAAGGTCACGGGCTTGAGCACGAACCGCTCCGTTTCGATGTCGCCCAGGACCGCGTAGTACTCGGTTTCGGATACTATTTTTTCCATCTCGAAATAGTACGAACCTTTTCCCGCGAAAGTAAAATCGTTTTTCGTCCACGGGCCTCGTTCGGTCCTTATCCAGAGGCGCGGAATCCCCTGAATGGCCTGTTTCTTTTCGAGTTTCACCGTGACCGCGCTGCCGGAAGGGACCGAGGCGCTGCGCGGCTCGACCGCCAGCCATTCCCTCCAGTCTGCAGGAAAAAGAGATTTCGCGACCCTTAGAAACGGCGCCCTCAATACCCCCGGCGGCGCGCAGACAAGCGTTCCTGCCAGAAAAACGGCCGGAATTATTACCTTCAGGTACAGGGCCGTTTTTTTGGTGACCAGCGGTATGACAGCGCCTAAATCCGTCCTTCTGATCTTTTCATTTATTCTTTCCCCGTGGGTTTCTATCAGTTCCCTCGAAACACCGGACGTTCCCGCGCGCGACAACTGCCACGAGCTCACGAGCCCGTCCCCCAGATCGGGCGCCCTCTCCCCGACCAGCACGAGTATGTTTTTTTCGGAAAGCCTTCCGCCTGAAACGGAGCGCGCGAACCTCAACAGCCAGGCAAGCAGTATCGCCGCGCTCGCAAAATAGAAGGATTTTCTGGAAAGGGGGTCAAGGACAAAAATCAGATCGCAGAGGATCCACAGGACAAGTGCCGAAAAATTCCACAACAGCCATCCGGACGCGTATTCCGCCGCCCGCGACGCCAGAAGCCTTATTCTTGCTTTTCCGATAAGAAGGTCAATTCCGCTCACAATTGATCTTTTCTTTGATGACGCACGGAGGCGTCTTCCGGGCCTCGAAGTATATCCTAGTCATTATCTCGGCAAGAAAACCCATAAGAAGGCACAGCACTGAAACACCGGCAAGAAAGAAACATACGAATATCAAAGGACTTATCCATTGTCCTTCGTAAAAAACCTTTCTTGCCACCACGGCCGCGCCGGTCAGAAGGCTTAGCAGGAAAAACACAAGGCTCATCCCCCCGAAAACGTATATCGGTTTGGTGATGTATGAAAGCAGAAATTTCGCGACAAGAAGGTCGAGCACCACCTTGAACACGCGTTCAAGGCCGTAATGGGACTCGCCGTAACGCCTGGCGTGATGGCTCACCGAAAGCTCGCATATCCTGGCGCCGTTCCAGGCCAGGTATGCCGGAAGGAACCTGTGCATCTCGCCGTACAGAACGAGATTTTCAAGCAAACTCCTCCTGTACGCCTTCAGGGTGCACCCGTAATCGTGAAGCCGCACTCCGGTTATCGACGAAATAAGCACGTTGGCGACGGCGCTCGGCAGCTGCTTGGCTAAAAAAGGGTCCTGCCTTTTTTTTCTCCATCCGGAAACCACGTCCCAGCCCTCCTCCGCCTTCCTGACCAGCTCCGGTATGTCCGCCGGGTCGTTCTGAAGGTCGGCGTCCAGCGTCACGACGAATTCGCCCGTCGCGCACAAGAAACCCGTGGAGAGCGCGGCCGTCTGCCCGTAGTTCCTTGAAAGGACGACCGCCCTCGCCTTTTTGTCTTTGGAAGCGATCCCCCTGATTATCTCCGTACTGCCGTCCGACGAGCCGTCGTCCACGAAAATTATCTCACGGAAATTTTTAACGGCATTGTTGATTTTCCCGTAGAGCTCCTCTATCGTGCCCTTTTCGTTGAAAACCGGGATTACGATGCTAATGTCCATTTTGTTCTCCTCTCACTGCCTTGATAAGGTTCGTCAGTTCCAAAAATGCCCGCTTGTTCTTTGTAAGGTCATAAACGAATATGGAACGCGCGACGACCGCTTCGGGAACGACATCCTTTAAAAAGGAGAATACCCCCTTGTCCTTGTAGTACGTCGCCTGAAGGTTCGTGGCGGAGATCGCGAAAAGGACATCGGCTTGCCTTGAAAAATCTATCCTGTCTCCGCGTCTGAGGTCGCGCGCCTCCGTATCGCTTATGTTGTCGATGAAACCTATGGGCCGGTACCTTATTCCGTAGTATGACGGGTCGCCCGTGCCGAAATAGCACATATATATGCCGCCCGAATTCCTGTCTTTCAGGTATCGGGATAATTCTTTCAATCCCTGGCCCCAGTCGAGATTGGAATCGGTGAAATATTCGTGTCCCCTGCCCGAAGGGACGAATTCGTTGCAGTACGACAGGTACCACGGACGCGCTTTCACGGCCGAAACGACGAAAAAAACCAGCATCGCGGCCACGAACACCTTAGCGGCCTTCCCCGCGCCTTCCGCCAGAAGACCCGATACCCATACTATAAGGAACGGATACACCAGCATTATGTGCCTCTGGCCTATCTGGACTTTCGAAAAACAGCTTACGGCAAAATAAAACAGCGCAGGAAGGAGCAGAAACAGCGCGTACTCCTTCCGGTACATTTCTTTTCTGAAAAACGACGCCGCAAGAAGCGCCAGAAAACCCGCGGGCGTCTTGAAAAAGAACACGACCGGGAAATAATACCACCAGCCGGTGGTTGAATGGTCGCCCATCAGGAAACTCGACCTTCCGGACGCGACGCCGGAGAGCACCCTTTTCAGGCCGTAGAAAAAGTACGGGCCGAGCGGATTGAACCTGTAAACCAATTCCAGCACTATCACCGCGGAGGCGGCGGCTATGAAAAGCGAAACGGTGAACCTCGGGTCTACCTTTTTTTCCTCGACGTAGAACGCCGCCAGTATCGCCGCCGCAACCGGCAGCATCGCGAGCGCGGAATATTTCGACGCGAAAAGAAGACCCAAAGACGCGCCTAAAAGGACCGCGTCCCTTCTGTAGCCGCTGCCCTTCCTTTTGGCGCTTTTCGTCCACAACCACAGAAAGTAAACGGTTGAAAAATAGAACAGCGTCATGGCCGTGTCGGTCGTAACAAGCATGCCGTTTGCCAGGAAAACGGGCATGAAACACCATAACGCGAGAGCAAGAAACCCGGAACGCGTGCCGAAAAGATCCTTCGCCCACTTGAAAACCAGGAAACCCAGCGCGAGCGAAAGAAGCAGGGTCATCGCCCTGCCCGCTTTGAGCATCTTTTCCGGGTCGACCCTGTTGTGGTAAACGAATATGTCCGAGAACGCGTACTGGTGCTTTCTTGCCTTCTCCCAGTAGGGATGATGCACCGGCACCGAAGGCCCCATAAAAAGAAGCGGAAGCGCCGCCCACATCTCCGAGAAAGGCGGATGGTCGGAGGTATTCAGCCTGTAGTCGTTGAGTTTCAAATACGTGTATCCGGAGGCAAGATGTATGTGCTCGTCGTAGGTCGGCGAAAGCCTGCCCGCGGCGTACATCCCGAGCGCCAAATGCGCCGCGATAAATAATAACAGCGTTATAACCTGCGCTTTCCTGTTATCCATCAGTTCCTTAACCTGTTCTTCGCCTGTTCGAGGTAATAGGCCGCTTCGGCGTAGTTCGGGTTGATCCTGAGAGCGTTTTCAAGCTCCGCGACGACCTTCCTCCAGTCGTTTTTCTTCCAGTAAATGACCGCCCTGTTGAAATACGCCCGGGCCTGGGACGGGTCCGATTCAAGGGCCTTCGTGTAAAACCCCAGCGCGCCGCCGTCGTCGGAGGCCTTTTCCCTGCAGACGCCGAGCGAAATGTAGACGTCCGAAAGGCTTCGCTTCATCGAGCTGGCAACGGACTCCAGAGCGTTGTATTTTTCGGCCAGCTCCACCATCTCGCCGTAGCCGCGCGCGGCCTTGACGTAGCTTTCTTCAGCCCGGCCGTGCCTGCCGGCGTTGAAATGGATGAAAGCAATGTAGTTGTCCGCTATGGGAAAAAGCGGCTTGAAGGCCAGCGCCTGTTCCATGTTTTTCAGGGCCCTTTCGCTCCTGCCCCCGTTCATCTCGTTTATTCCGAAATTAAGAAACGCCTTAACGTATTCCTCTATCAGGTCTGGCGTGAAGAACTCCCTGTACGCCGGATAATCGTACTTTCCCCTGAAAGGGTATACGTGCTCAAGAAGCACGCCTGAAGTCCCGGCATCATTTTCTTTCGACGTTTCCGCCACTAGGCCGTGCCCGGTCTGCGCGTAGCCGTCCGGATGCCTGTAGTCTGCGTCAAGCGAATGGAATATCCTCTTTGACGGATTGAGCGCCGCAAACCTTGCCCAGTCCTCCGGCTCGTCGAGCCGGCACAGAAACAGCGGCTCCCTGTACTTGTGAAATACCTTCTGGTACCACGGTGAACCGGCCAGGCCCTGGCTCACGAGAAGTAGGTCGGGCCTTTTTTTCTCCACGAACTGCTTGTTCCACACTGAAAAAAGCTGGACGTCTTTTTTCATCACTACGACGGAGCCCTTCGGAAGAGACCTGAGAACGTTTTTCGAGTAATCGTAAGCTATGAAATTGTCCCGCTTGTTAAGTTCGGCGCAGTGCAGCTTCAGGTTCAAAAGAACGAGGCAAAGAACCGCGGCGGCGGGCAGCCAGCCGTGTATCCTTGCGATACGCGGCCAGAGGAACAAGAACCCTTCGCCAATCCACACCGCGAAAAAAAGGTTCGGAAGAAGAAAATGCGCCTCAAGTATGGCCAGCGCGTGAGGGTTCGGCGGCATGTTTGCAAGGTATATGAAAAGCGGTCCCGAAAAAAACCACGAGGCAAGGAGGAAAACGGCGAAAACCCAGTTCCGCCTGAACGAATGCCACGCGCCGAAAGCGCCGAGCGCGAGCCCGGCATAGGCGGACCCCCTCGCGAGATGAGCGAAGTAAAAACCCAACGTCGAAATAAAATTCTCGCCTGGAGCGTAGTTGGTAGAGATCAGGTCCAGCGTGCCGCCGTGCGTCTTTCTCATCAGCGAGGACAACAGGCCCTTGAAAGTCCCGGGATGGTTCCAGTCTATCATCGGGTAGAGCCCCGAGCGCAGCATAAGGTAGAGGTATACCGAAAACCCGGCGCCGAAAAACAGTAACGCCGCGGCTATGTTGGCGGCTTTAAGCTCCTTTCTTTTAGAGAAGACTATGAAGACGAGGCCCGGGGCAAGCATCAGGAGGTCCATCCTGCAGCCGAGTCCGATCCCGAAGATGAACGAGATGAAATACAGGCGTTTCGCAATGGCCGAGGGCGCGCCGGACGAAACCGCGCGGTGGACAAGAAGTATCAGAACAGAAGCGAAAAGGATGTTCAAGGTGTACATCTCCTGAACCAGCGAAAGGTACCACTGCAGGTAGGACGTGCCGAAAAGCACGGAAAGAAAAAACGACGCCGTCCTTGTCAGTTTCATCCCAAGGAACAACCGGTACACCGCCCAGACGGCCAGCGCCCCGGCAAGCGCGGAAAGGACGTTCATCCTCCAGGCAAGGTTGCCGAGCCCTAGCACCGCCATGAACACCTTGGATACAAGTATGTAAAACGGATAGCCCGGGGGATGGGCAACGCCAAGGGTATGAGCGACGCTCACCATCTCACCGGTGTCCCTGTAGGGAGCAAGCCCCGGGAAAAGGGTTATCAGATAAATGATGAAGATTGTAAAGAATGCAATCATTTTTTACTTCTTTATAGAGGACGTAACCGAGCCCACCTCCGGGGTGGGATTTGTTAAAAATGGTGTCTGTCCCTACTTTTGCCTGGCCTGTTCAAGATACCCCCGCGCCCGGGCGTTCCCGGGGTCAAGGGCGATCACCTTTTCCAGATTGTCTATCACCCTGTCCCACTCGCCTTTTCTCCAGTAGAGCACGGCTATGTTGAAAAAGACCTGCGGATTTTCAGGGTCAAGTGAGGCAGACCTCTCGTACGCGGCAAGCGCCTCTTCGGACTTACCCTCGGACTCAAGAATCACGCCGAGGTTCGTGTAAATCAGCGGCACCTCCAGCCCCGACGCGTCCGCTTCTTCGTAGTACCTCTTTGCCTCTTTTAGCATTCCGCGCTTGTGGAACATGTATGCGACCGTCGGCATCCATCTTTTTGTTTCATCGTAAGCTCTTAAGCCCGCGATAAAATCCTCGGCCTTTTTTGCGTCGCCGAGACCGAGCGCGTACTCGCTCATTATGTAGTAATTGGAAATTATCAGGCTTTTCGTCCTGGCGCTCATGCTCTTTTCCTGCGGTTTTCTCAAAGCGTAGGTCTCCCACCAGGGAAATTTTGAGCTTCCGCCGGGCTTTGCCCTGAATATCAGCCCTTCGGGATAACGGGGTATGTCTATCATATCCGGATAGAACGTGGCGTAATAGACCGGCCTTTCGGTCTTTCTTATTATTTCCGACTCGACCTTCTTTCTTATCGCGAGCCGCGGTTTACCCCAGATGCGGTAATACCCGGGCCCGTAGATGCTCCTTGTTATGCCGGCGTTGCAATCGACTATGACGGTATCGGCCCTCCTGTTCTCGGCGAACATGTAATACCCGAGGCAAAACTCCATCTCGTCGGCCCTGTCGCAGAAAAGCAGCGAGCCTTCGGGCAGGGTCCTTAGTATGTTTTTCGCGTAATCGTTGAAGGCGTATTCGTTCCTGTGGTTCATCTGGCCGAAATTGAAAAACAACAGGTACACCGGTATGAACAAAGACACCCTGGCCGCCTTTTCCGGTATTTTTCCGAGGCCATTGGCGATGAGCGCCAGCGAAACTATGACGGAAAGAAAGAAGAACCTCTTCAGGAGTTCGGCCGAACCCGGGTCCATGCCGACGTTTGCCGCCAGAAGAAAGCCGGGGCCGAGCGCCAGAAGCATCAAGAGCACCGGCCAGCCGGTTCTTTTATCCTTTAAAGCAACGAATACCCCGAAAAGAAACAACAGAAAACCGAAAACAGTGAAATTTTCCGACAGCATTTTAACGAAGAAAACTGTTTTCCGCCATATGGTCGCGGGGTCAAGCGGCGGCATGCCTCCCTGAGCGAGCGCCGCCGTCCCGTACCTGAAACGCGCCACCACCTGCCAGAAACGTTCCAGCGTGTCCGGCTCCTCCCACGACACCACCGGGGCGGCCTTCGCCCTGATGTATATATACATTACCGCCGAAAAACCTGCCGCCGCCCATAAAAAAGCGCTCAAAAGCGCCGCCGGCCTTTTCAACACGAGCTCCTTTTTGTTGAACACCGCCCACAACAGGAGACCGAACACTGAAAATCCTATCGTGTAGTGCGCTAGAAGCCCCAGACCGAAGACAAAAGAGGCAAGATAAAGCGGAAGCACCCGCGCGCCGGCGCCGGCAAACATTACGAGCAGCATCACCGACAGGAAAAATGCCGCGACGCCGTAGACCTCCGTCACGTTTGCCATGGACCACACCGATTTTGAGAACGCGAACATCATCGCGACCGCGGCCGAGACCGCCGCGTCCTTCACGATGAATCCGGAAAACAGGAAAACCACCAGCGCCGCCAGAGCTATGAAAAAAGCCGAAACAAGGTTGACCCTGTATGCGTAGTTCGCGAAAGGAAACGTTTCGGCGAATAACTTCGACACCATGCAATAAAGAGGGTATCCGGGCGAATGCGCGGTTCCCAGCACGGCACCCACCGCGGCCAACTCGCCGGAATCGTCGTCCGTCAGCGAGGGGGTCATCGTGGACAGGTACACGGCAAAGACCGACAGAAAAATCAGAGCGCCCAGCAACGTTTTCACTTCACGTTTCCCTTTGTTTTACTGAGGTTCTCGACGGCAAGGGGCATAAAATGCCTGCCTCTTTCATCCTTCGGGTTTACATCAAGAAGCCTTTCGAGGTTTTTGACAACCATCTCCCAGTTTTTCTCTCGCCAGAATATCACGCTCAAGTTATAATAAGCGTCGGCCATTTTCGGGTCCAGCTCAATGGCCCTGAGGTACAGCTTTTTGGCCGCCTCGGCGTCCCCCCTTTTTTCGTTTATTACTCCGAGGTTAACGAGCACTGAACTCTCGTCCGGGAACCATTCAAGAAGAAGATCGTACGTCCTTTCGGCTTCGTCATATCGTCCAGCGACGAGCTGCCTGTACCCCCGCTGGACCATCTCTACTTTCAGATTGTTTGAAAGCCACCCTATCTCGGGCCACGAAAGGCGCGCGAAGTTCCAGTATCTGTACTTTTCTTTATCACCGCTTTCCAGTTCCATGAAAAAAGGATATATCGGCACCAGCGCCCTGCTCCTGTGGTCGCTGTAACTACCGTCAAAAACCCCCCTCAAGCTGTAGAACTCCATCGTGTTGGGGCCTTTTTGGCTCCCGGGCTTGTAGAGCACGCCGTCCGGCACCATTTTCACGCCCGGCATTACCTCGACGTTGAAAGTCGAATAATAGAGCGGGCGCATGCCAAGATATGTCATCTCGACCCGGTTCCTGCGCTTTTCCTTGAGTTGCGGCGGGATCCTTCTGAAGTCGGGCCCGTAAACGCTTTTAAAAACGAGCCCGCCCCTGTCGTGAAGCTCTACGTCCTGCCGCCTCTTTTCTGCGAAACACAGATAAGCCATGCTGTAGAATGTGTCGTCGCCTCCGTCCATAAAAAAGACCGAACCGGGAGCGAGGGTCTTCAGGAGGTTCTTGCCATAGTCGTAGGCAAGGTAATAGTTCCTCATCGTGACTTGGTTATGGACCGGCACCGCCGCCGCCAGCATTACCGCGCCCGCCGGCACCAGGAGCATGCCGCCGAACCTGCTCCTGGCAAGTTCATTCAGTCCCAGAGCCACCGGAAAAAACCATAAAAGGTTGGTGAAAACGTGGAACCTCTCCATCACCCCTTTTGTCTGGGCGGTGAACGGCATGTTGGCAAGAAGCGCGAACCCGGGACCCGCGATGAACCATATCAGGACGAGGGCGTTGAAAAACCTGTGCTTTTTCCTAACCGCCGCGTATATGCCGAACAGCCCGAGCGCGATGCCCAGAACGGTAAACTGCCTGTTCATTGACGCGGCGAACTCAATTATCTGGCGGAAAGTGTTCGAAACGTTTCTCTCTATCTTTTTTCCCACCGTCAGGGACAAGGACCCGTAATCGGCTCTTCTTATGACCCGCAGGATGTTCGCCGGCGTTTCGGCATTACCCCAGTCAAGCCCGGGGTCCTTGGCGGAACGCACGGGAAGGTAGAAGTAGACGCTGAAACCCAGCAGAAAAGCGAAAAACATGGCAGCCGACTTTTTGAACGCGCTGCCGGCTCCCGAAAAGGCGAAGATGAACAGCGGCGAAAGGAAAACGAGCGTGTGATGGTTGCCGAGCCCGATGCCGAAGATAAACGCCGCGAGCTCGTACCGCGCAGCGACTACCGCCCGTATCAGAAGCGCGGCGATGAAGGCGTTAAGGGTGAATACCTCGGACTGGACCGACGAGCTCCAGAAAGCGGGAGATACGCCCACGAAGAGAGACGCGACGAGAAGAACCCCCGCTTCTGAAAAACCTAACTTCTCCTTTTCGAATTTCAACGCCGCCATAAACGAGCTGATGATTACCACCAGGGACGCAGCACCGAACAAAGCGCTCAATATATTGATTCTGTAGGCAAGATTACCGAAAGGGACAATGACGGTCGCCGCTTTCCCGATAAGCGAAAAAAGCGGATAGCCCGGGCTGTGCGCCACGCCGAGTATGACGCTTGAGGCGCAGAGCTCGCCCGAATCTCCCACCGAAATGCTCGGCGAAAGCGAAAAAAGGTACAGGACGAAATAAACGAGAAACAACGGCCAATAAATCATCTGTCCGGCTCCATCATCCGCAATTCCGCGAAAATAGATATTTAAAATCCAACTTCCGTGTTTACGCGATGCCGTACCTCTTCCGCAGGTAAAGCTCAAAAAGGAACAACCCGATTATAGCAAGCAGCAGGTACCGCGAGTCCCACACCGGTTTTTGCGCCACCCCGGCCCGTGTTTCCGCCTTCTTCATTTTCGAAGAAAGCCCTTCGGGCGCAAAGCCGGAAGCTTCGAACACCGCTCCGCCCGACCTCTCGGCTATCCCAGCGAGGAACTCTTCGTCCACGCCGAGCTCCGACTCCTCCCTGACGTCGGACGAGCCGACTTCCGTGGTTATCGACTCTTCGTAAACCGGCCTTCTGCCCGAAACCGACCTGATCCTGAATTCATACCGCCCCGTCTTAGCGTAAGTTCCCGTGCACGACCATTCCCTCTTTCCGCTGCGCGACACGGAAAGAACGCTTCTTGCCCCGGAAGGGCTGACCATCGTCACGTCTATCCGTTCGTCCGGCGACTGTTCAGTCTGCCTCAGGCGAAGCGTGAACTCCTGGCCGGCGAAATACTGCTGGCTGTCGAAATGCGCGTAGAATTTTTTTGAATCGTTCTTTCTGGAGAGGTAGCGCATCACGTTCCTCCAGAACCGCACGTAGAACTCCGGATAGCGGGACCCGAGCGCCCACCGCCAGGTGGTGTTAGCGCCCAGCGCGACGACCCTGCCCCTGCCCTTCTCCCAGGCGGCAAGGACCGCCCAGCCGCCGAAGGGATGCTTCATCAGGACTTCGGAACGCGGTTTCGCCGAAAGCCGCTGGCAGCCGTCCAGCTCTATGATGTTCTTGAAAGCATCCTCGTTCTGTTTTCTCTCTTCAAAAACGCTCATTATCTGATGGCCGGGCGCCGTAACCTGAGGCCTGAAAAAGCCGTCTTCCCAGAACTGCTCTTCCTGCTGGGTTACCGGGAGGACTTCCGCGACCGGCGTATTGTCCCATCCGCCGCTTCCGAAGGCGTTCTCGCCGCCCGACATAAGCAGCCCGCCGCCCCTGTCCGTGACCCAGTTCCGGATATTGGCCAGGTATTCCGGCAAAAAACCGAACCTCCTGTACGTAAAATTCTCAAGGATAAGTATATCAAAATCATAAATGTCTTTCGAGAAGATGTTGTGCACCGGGAACGCTATGAGCGCCAGGTCAAGATCGGGCACGAGCGTCAGGTTTTCAGGGTTCCTCAGTATGACGAAAGAAACGAGCTCGAACAACGGATCGCTCTTCAAGGTGTGCCTCAAAAAAGCGTATTCCGGACCCGGCTGGCCGCAGAGGTAGAGTATCCTCACCTTGTCCCTGATGATATCGAGCGAAAATTCCTTCCTGTTGTTGGCGGTGGTAGCTTCGCCCCTCAACGGAACGGCTTCGACCTCGTAGGCGTATCCTCCGGAAACGGCGGGCGTGAAAACAAACCGTACGTCATTTAACTCCTTAGCCGAACCGATAGGGACCTGCTTTGAGGAAATGAGCCTGCGATCCGGCGCCACGCTCTTCAGGTTTACCGTGAGTTTTTTTCCTGTAAGCCCCTGGGCCGAGATCTTTGCCGTGATCTCAACCGGGACGTTCTTGAAAGCAAAATCGCCCACGCTGACGGACCTCACCGCCACGTCCCTGAATTCATCCTTAACTTCGGGCCGCAGGACAGAAATGCTGGTATTGAGTTCTTCCACCCACGAGGCGGCCAGCTCCCCTTTGTTGTGGTTGCCGTCGGAAACCAGGAGCACTCCCGACAACCCGCCGCCTTCCTCCCTTACCACGTCCCAAAGGGACCTGTGAACGTCGGTCCCGGAGCCAAAAACCGTCTTCTTCAGGGATTGCGCGTTCTTGACCCTGCCCGCGTAGCTTCCAAACCCGTAATAACGGACAATGTATTTCCTTTTCAAATCGGGTTCAATTTTTTCAAGACGGCTGACAGCCGACGACAGCCTTCCGGTCATCTTCATGCTTTGCGAAACGTCCACCGCGACGGCAAGGCGCTGCCGCTTATCTCCGGACACCGGCGCGAAAACGGGCCTCATCAGGGCGAACAGCATCAGCGCGACGCACAATACCCTCAAATAAAAAACGACCGCCTTTATCCTCTGGCGGTAAAGAAGGTAAAACCCCGCGCAGGCGGCCGCAAACGAAAGAAGCACGATGTAATCCAGTTCCCTGAAACTAAAATGAAACATATCGCCCCGCGCGTGAAACACTACCTGCCCAGTTTCCGCTGAATATACGGCTTGTGAATGGCATCGCTTTTATACGTCCCCGTGACGCTGTACATTATGAGGTTTAACGTCAGTTTTTGCGCCTCGAACCGCTGGTCCTGGCCTCCCGGAGCGCACTCCCACAGGTAATTGCCGAACCTGTCCTTTGCCCAGGCGCCGAGCAGGTCGTTCTGCGAATACACTATCACTGTGCGCCCTCCCGCTTCTATGCCCTCAAGGTAATTGTTCGTTATCCTGCGTCCGCCGATTTTGCGCAGCAGGTAGTACGACCTGAACAGCGGATGGTTCATTGGAAGTTTTTTGAGAGATGTTTCGGGAAAAAGCAGCGCGATCTCTTTCTTGAAGCTACTGTCAAAGCTTCCGCTTCTCGACGCGGAAGAATCTTCCACGAACATCAGCCCGCCGTTTACCAGGTAACTCCTGAGAGCGCTCCTCTCTCTTTCGCCCAGATCCGGGAATTTTTCCGTGCCGGCCACCACGATGAAAGGGGACGCAAACAACGCCGGCTCGCCGGCCGTTATGATCTTCCTCGAATATTCGGCCTTGATGCTCGTGGTGACGGCGACAAACTCAAGTATGTCCCTCCAGACCTCGGGGTACGGGTCCCATTTCCCCGAATACTTCATCTGGGTAAAAACGAACCTGTTCCCGTTCTGGGCGCCCGCGAACGCCGCGGCGCAGCATACCGCTATGGTAAAAATCGCGATTTTGCGCATCATTCGTTTCATGTTTCTCTTTTCCTCGAGGAAAGCAAAACTTCACCCGCAAGAAGCAGCAGGACCGCGAACAATAACCCGTCAGAAACCTCTTTTCCCGCGATAATAGCCGACAGCCTGTCTTCCCATCCGTTTTCCGGAAGCTCGTAAACCGGGTTCGGGCTGAAATACTTCCTTATCTCGCCGGAAGACGCCCTTGATGTATTGCCTTCATCCGAACCCGTATCCAGATTGACCAGCGCTCTGGCGACCTCCTTTCCGTCCGATAAAACGGCGTACACGCCGGTCCGCGAAGTGTTCTCGAATATTACCTCGTTCGGACCGCCTTCGCACTTCTCCCTTCCGCCTTCCGGAAGGACAACCGTGCAGGGCCCCTTATGCTGCACCCTCAGTACTTCGCCGGCCTTAAGATACTTGATCCCAACGTTGTCCTGCGTACCGGAAAGATGCCTCGCGAGACCGGAAAGAAGCGGGGCGTACACCGGCTTGCTTACGATGTTGCTCCAGTCCCTGTCGGCGCTGGTGGCGAACACGACCACCCTTCCGGAGCCGTAGCCGCCGACGACCGCGAAAGGCCAGCCGTCGGAAAGCGAGGCGAGCACACGCGAACCCTGTTCGGGTTTCATGTAAAAACCGCTTTCGACGCTGATTCTTTGCCATTCAAACTCTTCGGGTGAAGTCCCGAGCTCTTCCCAGAAACCGGCGTCCTGCCAGGTGACGTTCATCGATTTTCTGAACCTCTGGCCGAAAGAAGCCGGAAGATACGGCGGTGAGAACTCATCCGTCGTGTTGCTGCCGGGGAACACAATGAGCCCCCCTCCGTTCTTGACGAAATCCGCGACGCGCTCGCTGTCCTGGCGCACGTTGGCAAGAATAATGACCCCTGGCGCGTTAAAAGAAGCGCCGGGAACCTCGCTTTCGGTCAATACCTCGGCCGCAGGGAAGATATTCCTTAAATAATAGCTCTCCGACCCGGCTCCGAATTTCGGGTCGCCGTCCACGAGCCAGACCCCGAACTCCCCCGGCCTTCTGGCGGCAAAATGGAACACATTGTCCGCGTCAAGCGCGTCCTGCTCGATCCTGACGCGCCCCGAACATGACTCACCTTCACCCCGTCTGAAGGAATAAACGTGCCTGAACCTGCCGTCCTCTCCTGGTTTTATGAAATCCTCTCCCACCTTGATTAACCCGGCATGGTATGACACGGACCTTGCCCCGGTTTTCCCGGCCGGATGCGAACCGCCCGTCACCTCAACCTGCCAATGCTTTGCGGCGGCATCGTATGAGAGCCTCGCGTCGTCTATCCAAAAATTCTCGCACGGCCTGTCTCTGTCTATGGCTATCACCCGTGTTTTTCCGGAAACGGTTTTTATCTTCGCGCCGAAACCGTGAGCTGCAAGGTCGGAAAGAAAGACAACGGTGGTGTTCGAAAACGTTCCGGAACCGAGCAGGCGCTGTGCTTCCTCGAACGCGGCGGCATGTTTGGTGGTAAAATCGGTCGGTTTGGCCTGCCCGATGATCCCGGCAAGGTAATTCCTGTCGGACGAGAGCACCGGCGTGGCGGAGTGCACCCTGTCGGAATAAACCACGACGCCTATCCTTGCCGAAGAAGGGAGTAAGTCGATTATTTTTTTTCCCGCGTCCTTGTAATACTCCAGGTTCTTCCTGCCGTCGGACACGCAGGACATTGAATAGGAAACGTCAAGAGCCAGGACCACCGCGATGTTTCCCGCTTCCTTTGAAACACCCGAAGACAGGATATGCCTGACGGGCCTTGAAAAGAACAACACGAGCAAAAGGACTATGAGCATCCTTACAATGAGAAGGAGGTTCTGCTTGAACCTCAGGCGCCGGCTTATCCGCTTCAAGGCCTCTTCGATAAAACGCAGGTCGGAAAATTCTATCTTCTTCGGGTTTTTCCTGTAAAGGAAATAGATGACCAGGGGCCCGAGTGCCAGGGGCAGAAACCACAAATACGATGGATTAAGGAAAGAGATGCTCATAAATAATGACAAATGGTAAAAGGTAAATGTTGAAAGTTAAAAGCACGTACCTCGGATGTCTTTTGTATTGCCAACAGCATATACCATTCAACTTGCACTCTTTACCTGGCCGTGAGACATTTTGCCAGAGATACTTCGATCGGAACGTCGGTTGTCACGAGAAAGTATTCTATTCCCGCCTGCCTGAAACCCGACTTGTATTTTTCGACGAACGAACCGAAAACCTGCCTGTAGGAAGCCCTCAGCTCGTCGGCATCTACAAAGAGCCCTCCGCCGGTCTCAAGATGCCTGAACAGGTTCTCTCCCGAAAAACCGAAATCGACCTCCTGCCTGTCGAGGACCTGAAGGACGATGATCTGGTGGTGGCGGAAACGAAAATATTTTAGGGCCTTGAGGGTCTTTTCCGGATCGTCAAGAAGGTCGGAAACAACGATCAACAACGACCTTTTCTTGACGTGCCTTGCGAAATCCCGCAAGATCCCATCGATGTCCGTTTCGCCGCCTGTCTCAACGTGCTCGAGCCTGTCAAATATGGTTGCCAGGTGGCTTACTCTGTGGAACGGAGGGACAAAGAACCGCAGAGAGGAATCAAACATCGAAAAACCAACCGAGTCCTCCTGATGAACAAGAAGGTAGGCGAGAGCCGCAGAAAGCTGCGCGGCGTACTCCATTTTTTTCGGGTTTTTCCCGGAGGAATACCCCATCGACGCGGAGGCGTCAAGAAGTATGTAGGCACGCAGGTTGGTTTCGTCCTGGAACTGCTTGACGAAGAACCTTTCGGTTCTCCCGTATATTTTCCAGTCGATGTGCCGCAGCTCGTCCCCGGAAGAATACTCCCTGTGCTGGGCGAATTCGAGCGAGTGCCCCTTGAGCGGGCTCGAATGGAGACCGCTCATTACTCCCTCAACGACATACCGCACTTTGAGATTGAATTTGGAGATCTTGGCTAAGGTGAGAGAATCGAGGTATTTCATTGAAAACAGGATTCCACAGATTTTTTAAACCGATTACACAGATACGTCGACAGACCTTAATCTGTTTAATCCCCGTATTAATCGGTGTAATCAGAGATTGCCGGCCTTGTCGGCAATCTCATACAGAACGTTCGGGCTGGACGTTATCAAGCAGGCGTCTTATTATTTCTTCTGAACTAATACCCTCGGCTTCCGCGTTGAAATTGACTATTATGCGGTGCCTGAGGCTCGGAAAGGCCACGGCCTTAACGTCGTCGCAGGACACGGCGTAGCGCCCGTTCAAAAGGGCCCGCGCTTTCGCGCCGATTATAAGGGCCTGCGCCCCGCGGGGCCCGGCTCCCCAGCTGACGAACTGCTTCACGAAGTCCGGAGCGGAATCCTCCTTCGGCCTCGAAGCACGGGCAAGCTTGACCGCGTAATCAACCGTGTAGTCGGACGCCGGCACTTTCCGCACTATGTCCTGAAGCGCCAGTATCTCCTTGTTTGACAGGCTTTTTTCCAGCTTCGGCGACCACGTGCCCGTGGTCTGTGTGACTATCGTTTTTTCCTCGCCGTATGAGGGATAATCCATGTTAATCTGAAAGAAGAACCTGTCAAGCTGGGCTTCCGGAAGCGGGTACGTTCCTTCCTGCTCTATGGGATTCTGCGTGGCAAGCACGAAAAACGGAAGTTTAAGCTCGTAGGTCTGGCCGGCCGCCGTTATCCTGCACTCCTGCATTGCCTGCAGAAGCGCGGCCTGGGTCTTCGGGGGCGTGCGGTTTATTTCATCGGCAAGTATTATCTGGCCGAAGAGAGGACCTTTCACGAACCTGAAGGTGCGTTTCCCCGTGCCCGGGTCCTGCTCGATTATCTCGGTTCCGGTTATGTCGGCGGGCATCAAGTCCGGCGTGAACTGTATTCTTTTGAACTCGAGGTCGAGTATCTGAGCGAGGCTTGAAATCAGAAGCGTTTTTGCAAGGCCCGGAACCCCCACTATTAGGACGTGTCCGCGGCCGAAAAGCGATATGAGCATCTCCTCGATAACGCGCTCCTGGCCCACTATTATCTTGGAAAGCTGCGCCTTTATCGAGATGAATCCCTTCCGCAGTTTGTCAACAAGCTCGGTGTCTTTTTTGTCTGAAATTTCAGCCACTTTAACCTCCAGCGTGTATGTTAATTATACTCTTTTGCCGGCGAAATTTCAATGAACCGGCTATATCCGCAAAACGTCATCCCCTTGGATGGTATTTTTTGTGCAATTCCTTGAGGCGGTCGGTATCGACGTGGGTGTATATCTGGGTGGTGGAAATCGAGCTGTGCCCGAGCATCTCCTGAACGAAGCGCAGGTCGGCCCCTCCGGAGAGCATGTGGGACGCGAAAGAATGCCTGAGGACGTGCGGAGTAATGTTTTTCGTGATACCCGCTTTTCTCGCGTAGTTCTTGAGCTGGCGCCAGAACTCGACGCGCGACATCTTTCTGCCGAGCTTTGAAAGGAACAGGCCCTTTTCCGATGCCCCTGATTTTTTATTTCGCAGCGCGATGTATTTCTCAAGGTATCTGACGGCCGTCTTTCCTACCGGGACTATCCTCTCCTTATTGCCCTTGCCTATCACACGCACGCAGGAAATGCCGAAATCGACATTGTCCGTTTCAAGGTTCACGAGCTCGGAAACCCTCAAACCCGTGGCGTACAAGAGCTCAAGCATCGCCCTGTTCCGGACTTCTCTTTCTTTTTCGCCGGACGCGGCGGAAAGCAGCCTTTCGACCTCGTCCTTGTTCAGCATCGACGGGAGCTTCCCGGGAATCTTCGGCGCCACCAGCGTGGAGGCCGGGTTTTTTTTCATTATCCCTTCGGCGACCAAAAACCTGTAGAAGTGCCGGAGCGTTTCCATCAGGCGGTAGAGCGAACGCGGCTTCAAACCCCGCATCTTCTCGTGCCACAGAAAATCGGTGAGGTTTTCGTGGGTTATGTTCAGCGGCGATTTCTTTATTCTTTTAAGGTATCCCGTGAAATTGTCGAGGTCGGATGAATATGCAAGAAGGGTGTTTTTTGAGAGCCCTTTTTCGGCCGACAGGTACGAAATGAAGCCTTTCAGGTATTCCGTCATCTCCTCCGCTTTTCGAAGAACGGGTTGTGGGCGTACTCGTAGTCGAGAGTGCTCGCCTCGCCGTGGCCGGGAAGTATGACCGTTTCCTTGGGAAACGAGTCAAAGGTCCTTAAAGAGCGCATTAGGGCCTTCTCGTCGCCTCCGGGCAGGTCCCACCTGCCCACGGTTTCCTTGAAAAGGGTGTCCCCGGTAAAAAGCGTGTTCCCGATGTAGAGGCAGATGCCCCCCGCCGAGTGGCCGGGCGTATGGAAAACCTCAAAAGACAGGTTCCCAACGCTTATCTTATCGCCGTGCTCGATGAGCACGTCGGCCTCCGGCGACTTGAAGGCCTCCCCGACGAGCATGGAACCGTTCATTATCTCGTCCCTGAGCATTACGGCGTCTGAACGGTGGACGTAAATGGGTATTTTGTACTTTTTCTTTATCTTGGCGTTGGCTTCGATGTGGTCGGCGTGGGCGTGGGTATTTATTATGGCTCTGGGTTTTATCTTTTTGGCTTCTATCTTCTTGATTATGAACTCGGCCTCGGCTCCAGGGTCTATCACGACGCCCGAACCAGATGAAGGCTCATAGACGATGTAGCAGTTCGTCGCGAGATTTCCGACTATGGCTATTTCAACCGCAAAAAATTTATCCATAACAGCGCCTGCATGGAAAGATTGGCGGCGATCCCCGCAAGGATATCGTCCCCTACAACGCCCGTACCGCCGCCGAGCTTCTGGACTCTCTTTATGCCGAACGGCTTGTAGACGTCGTAAACCCTGAAAAACAGGAAAGCGAAGGCAAAAATCTTCGGAGCGTGCGGCAGGAAAAGAAGCGATATCCACATGCCCACGAACTCGTCGAGAGTTATGCGCGAATCGTCCTTCATCCCGAATATTTTCTCCGCCTTCGAGCAGACCGGTATCGAAACCGCCGTTACGGCCGCGACCACCGCAAGGGCCGCCAGCGGGTCTGAAGGAAACAGGCAGAAGTATATCCCGAGGGCTGCGGCGCTTGCCACCGTGCCCGAAGCGAAAGGGCTGTAGCCGGTGCCGAGACCGGTCGCAAGAATTTTTATTACTAGGTTCATTTTTCCCTGAGAAGTTCCCTGTGCTTTGATATGTACGTGAAACCCGATATTATCGTCAAGAGCGTCGTGACAAGCATCAGCCAGAAAGGCAGTTTGACGAGCACCCACCCCAGCGCGAAACCCCATCCGGACTGTTCAAGGAGCATGGGAGACCTGATTTGGTAAAAACGCCAAAGCGCGGAGTTAACAATCAAAACGAGCATCAAAACTATTATCGAAAAAATCTGGGACGTCGTTTTGAACTTTCCGGACTTGCTCGCCGGTATGACAACGTTTTTGGTCGCAGCGATGGACCTCAAACCCGTTATTATGAACTCCCGTGAAATTATCAGTATAATCATCCACGCTGGGACGTGAAGCTCCTTCAAGCCCACGAATGAGATGAGCGCCGCCGAGATTATGAGTTTGTCCGCCAGCGGATCCAAGAAAATACCGAGGGTTGTCACGGTTTTCTGCCTTCTCGCCACCATGCCGTCATAGACGTCGGTTACCGCCGCGATGATGAATATCAACAAGGCGATTATTCTCGTCCAGAAATTGTTCAGGTACATAAAAAGTATAAGGACCGGCACGAGCCCTATCCTTATTAACGTGAGTTTGTTGGCAAGGTTCATCTCTGCGCGCCTTTCAGGTCGTAACCCGAAAACCCTTCAATGGTAGTTTTCACGAAATCTCCTTCCCTTGACCCGGTTTTTGCTTTCAAAAATACTGATCCGTCGACTTCAGGCGACTGGAACCACGCCCTGCCCCTGAAACGGCCGCCCCCGAGACCTTTTTCAAGCAGCACCTCGGCGGTTTTTCCGACGAGTTTTCCGTTTTTAATTTTTACTACTCTTTGCTGTTCGAGCATCAGCGCTTTCTTCCTTGAAACCGCAGTATTCTTTTTAATCTTGTTTATCAAGGAACACGACGCTGCGCCCTCGACGTCGGAATATTCGAAAACCCCCATATGGTCGAACCATCCCTCCGACACGAAACCGAGCAGTTCCTCAAACTCTCTTTTTCCTTCGCCCGGAAAACCCGTTATCAGGCTGGTCCTTAAAAACACTCCCGGAACGCGGCTCTTTACCCTCCTGGCGGTTTGCCTGGCGCCCGCGGGCCGCTTCATCAGCTTCAGGACTTTTTCGCTGACGTGCTGCAGAGGCAGGTCAATGTACTTGCATATCCTGTCCTCGCCGGCGATGACGTCCAGGAGTTCGTCCGTCACGCTTCCAGGGTACCCATACATCAGCCTTATCCATTTCACGCCGTCCACGCGGCAGAGGTCTTTCAAGAGTTTTGAAAGAGCGAAGAAACCGTATATATCGCGGCCGTACGAGGTGGTGTCCTGCGCTATGAGAATGAATTCCCTAACACCGCGTTCAGCCAGCTCGCGCGCTTCAAGGACGATGTTCTCCTTTTTCCTGCTTCTGTATCCGCCCCTCATGCGCGGTATCACGCAGAAACCGCATCTGTGATCGCATCCTTCCGAGACCCTCAGGTAGGCGCTCGGCAGAGCGCTTGACAGCAGTCTCCCTTTACCCGGAAGCGTCTCAAGGAAACCGCCGGGTTCGGTCACCAGGCATGAAACCCCGCGGCCCGCTATCTCATTTATCATTTCCAGGCTTCCGGTTCCGAGGAAACCGTCAACTTCCGGGTACTTGTCAATGAGCGATTCGGAATTCGACTGCACGTGGCAGCCAGTGACTATCAGTTTTTTAAGCCCGCCGCGTTTCTTGAGGCCGCAAAGCCGGCGTATCGCGGCTTCTGACTCCCTTTGGGCGTCTCTGATGAAAGAACACGTGTGCACCACGGCACAGTCAGCTTCGTTCACGTCCGCCGTGAACGACCAGCCGGCGTCCTTAAGAAGCCCCGCCATGTTCTCGCCTTCGACCACGTTTTTCGGGCACCCGAGGATTATCAGGGAAAGCTTTTTCATATTTTCAAAGACCTGCGTCACCGTCCGTCTTTATCGGCATAGAGCGTTATCTCGCCGACATCCTGTTTGGCGTTCCTGCCCATATCCACGGGGACCCCGTTCAACCTTACTTCTATCCCTGGTACGTACCCCGATATGACGTAAAATTTATTCTTCGCGGTCCATGTCTCGTTCCTCCCGCCCGAAAGGATCCCCTCGAAAATCTGGGCACCGTCAGCCACTACGCGTATCCAGGAATCCTGCTTGGCGGCTATTTCGAGCTTAAGCCCGGCGCCCGGGCTGCCTTCCGCCGCGGAAGTGACGGAGCTTTTTCCGTTCTCGCACGGATATTTAAGTATTGAATACCGGTGCTCGAGCACCTTAACCGAAACCGTCCCTATCGCAACGGCCATGAGCGTCCAGACAAGTATGCCAGCGACAGCGGTCTTTTTCATTTTTCTTGAGGGGGCTGCCGCCACATCATCATCGGTATTCCTGCCTTTGGAGGCATTGTACACGGCTACGATCTCGTCGGAATCAAGGCCCAGAAAAGCGGAATAATTCCTCAAGAATCCGATAACGTACACCTCGGCGGGAAATTCTCCGTATTCGCCGGACTCCAGCGCCTTTATGTATTTCAGCGGTATCCTGGTCCTCTTCGTAATCTGCTCGAAGGAAAGCCCGGTCTTTTCCCTTTTTGTCTTCAGCATCTCTCCGATTTTCATCAGAAAATACTCCGCAAATCACTTAGTTTACATGCAAACAACGCAAAACATTTTCGGACGTAAAACAGCCTTTTGATTCAAAACCCGCTTCCTGCCGGGCCGCCGCAAAAACGCGACCCGGACAACGTGATTGTATCAGGGAATGCTGAGGACGTCCGCCCCGGACGGCGCCTTGAACTCGAAGAGTTTCGTGTCGATTTTCGGGTTCAGTTCGTACGCGCTTATCTTTGTTTCAACGATTATGTTCTCTCCGGACAGGTCCACCCTGTCGGGAAAATAGGTCCTGCTGTTTATCCAGAATTTCATTGAGAATATATCGTCTTTTAACGGGACCAGTTCGATGAGTTCTTCGTCGCCGGTCTTGCCGAGGTAGGTAAATTTGTATTTCTTTTTCAAGTCAGACCAGGTGTCCCCGAAATTGAGCACGGAAGGAGGTATCATGCTGTTCGAGGACCATTTTTTCCAGCTGTCAACGATTACTTGATTGTAAGAGGGCGTGTACACCCATACCTTTTTTCCGTTAGTGATTATAAGCTGTTCTATGGGGTTTTTCTGCTTTATGCGGATGCTCGACGGCTTTTTGAACGCGACTTCCCCGGAATTGGACTGTTTTTCCCTTGTCAGCTTGTAGGTGATGGTCTGGTCGAACCTGAACTTCAGCGTGGTTATTTTTGCGTCGGCAGCCTCTATCTTCGACATAAGCTCGTCAAGAGCCTTGTTGTCGCCGCAGAGGCACGGCGATGCGGTAAGGGCAATGGCAAAAACTAATACTGCAAAACCTTTCATGTCAGTCCTGGGTTCCCGCGCTCGCGGTAGAGAGGTAATCGTTTATTTTTTCGAAATATATGGTCCAGCGGTTCGTCCCTTCCGGTTTGTGTATGAAACCTTTTGTTTCAAGCAGGCTCAGCAGGTTCGTCGCCCGCGCCGAGGAACCGAAATGCGCCTTGAGAAGATCCTGCGAAACCCTCTTTCTTTCCTGCACGAGCTTCAGCGCCATAACGAGCTCTTCCCTGAGTTCATCGTCGTCTTCGCCGTTACCGTTCTTGGCGCCGTGAGAGACGGACGCGAACTCGTACTGCGGCGGAATGTTCTGCCTGCGGATGAAACTGACGACCTGCTCGGCCTCTTTCGGGGACACGAACGCGCCCTGGAGGCGTATCGGTTTTGCCTCGCCCGAAGGCAGGAAAAGCATATCGCCGCGGCCCAGGAGGGCGTCGGCGCCGATGGAATCAAGTATGACCCTGGAATCCACCTTTGAAGTGGTCTGAAACGCTATCCTGCAGGGAAAGTTGGCCTTTATCACGCCGGTTATGACATCGACGGAAGGCCTCTGGGTCGCAAGGACAAGGTGTATGCCAACGGCCCTGGCCATCTGCGCGAGCCTCTGTATAGAGTCCTCGACGTCCCTTGTGGCTATGAGCATGAGGTCAGCGAGCTCGTCGATTATGACCACTATGTAGAATTCTTTCTTGCCTCCGGTCTGGGCCATCTTCTCGTTGTAGGCCTCGATGTTGCGCACCATCTCCTTGGCGAATTTTTCGTAACGCGACTCCATCACCTTGACGAGTTTTTTCAGAGATTCGGCCGCTTCTTTCGGCTGAGTCACGATCTCGGCCTTTTCGGGAGGGACCCGGGGGTCATATATGTGCGGAAGCCCCCTGTAAACGGGCAGTTCAAGCCGTTTCGGATCTATCATTAGGAATTTGACTTCGTCCGGCCTTGCCTTGTACAGTATGGAAAGGATTATGCTGTGTATGCCGACGCTCTTGCCCGAACCGGTCGCACCGGCTATGAGCAGGTGTGGCATCGGCGCGAGGTCCGCTACGTACGGCGTGCCGTCGGTGGTCTTGCCGAAGGCAAGCGTGAGCAGTGATTCCGAATTCACGTAATCTTCGCTCGATAGTATCCCCTTCAAGCCCACGACGCAAGTGTTCTCGTTCGGCACCTCTATCCCGACCGCGGCCTTTTCGGGGATGGGGACTATCCTGATTGACGGCGATTTCATCGCAAGAGCGATGTTATCGCTCAGGTTTATGACCGACTGTATCTTTATGCCGGGTGCAAGCTCGATATCGTACCTCGTCACTACGGGCCCCGGAATTATCTCCACCACCTTCGCCGATATATCGAAATCAGCCAATATCTTAGTCAGCAGCTCGGCGTTAGCAAGGTGCTCGGACTCGCCCTGTTTCTTGGGCATCCTGTCATCGTGAAGCATTTCAATGGAGGGAAGGCTGTACGCTACGGGAGCCGGCTGTTCGGCGGGCTGCTTGGCTGTGGGCGCCGCGGCCGGAACCGGAATTTTTTTGGAAGGTTTCGGCATTTCCTCTTTTTCCGCGGCCGCAGGTTTCGTTATCTTCGGCATCTGCGGGAACTCCTGCTGTCTCTGCTCGATCCTGGGCTCCTGCCCTATAGTACCTTGCGCCGGCGCTTTTATTTTCGGGGGAGCCGAACGTTGCAGCTCCCTGCGGGCTTCCTGCCACTGTCGATAGTCTTCTGCTATCTTGTGCCACGCGGCCCGCATTATCTCCCTCAAGGATATCCTCAAGAAAAGGCTCAGCACGTAAATGAAAACGAAGAAGGTTATGGCAAGCGATACATATCCTCCGAAAAGCCTCCAGAAGAAAGGATAGAGCTTCATACCTATCCAACCGCCGAATTTTTCGCTTTCAACACCGTAAAAGACGTGCCCGAACGAAACGAAGAACGTGGACGCCAGAAACATCAGCAGCACGCTCCATATGACGTCCAGACGCGTGCGCAGTTGATAGGAGGTCCTGATCATGGCAAGCCCGAACCAGAAGATTATAAGCGGTATCAGATAGGAAGCGTTCCCGAATATCTTGGCGAGGATGTTATAGACCGCGGTTCCAACGGCGCCGACCTGCGAAGGCAGGACGAGACAGTAGGCAAGAAAGAAGGAAACCGCAAAAAGAAGTATCCCTTTAAGCTGTCTGTGGTCTCTTTTTTTGGATTTTGCCTTTACGCGAAAATACATAAGTAAAGACGGAAGATGTGACTATAGGTCCTTAAGAGAAATTCTGAACGAATGCCCGGACGCCGTTATTTCTATTTTGCCTTCGCGCGCCAGCCATCCCAGTGCCAGGTACATAGTGCTGTTCGGTATGCCGAGCGCCGCTTTCAGCTCTATCGGAGTCAATGTCCCGTTCTGCTCCAGATGTTTCCAGATACGCCCTGCTGTCGTCCCGATTATATCTTGCATTGGATAATTTCCGTTTCAAACCGCGCTAAGCTTTTTCTATCAGGAACAGGTCCTGCTCGGCATTGACGGGCTTCCCGTTCTCGACCAGGATCTTGGCTATCCTGCACCTGGTTTCGGCCTTTATCTCGTTCATCACTTTCATTGCCTCTATTATGCAGAGCGTCCTGCCGGCATCCACGACATCGCCCTCTTTGACGAAAGGCGGCGAACTGGGCGAAGGAGAACGGTAAAAAACGCCCGTTATCGGGGATTTGACGGTTTCTCCGTTCAGCTCTTCCCGGGTCTGGCCCGCGTTCTGCGGCTGGCCCGACACGTGTACCGGAGGCACGTGAAGAGTGTGATGCTGTATCGGAAGCGGCGAGTTCTTGCCCTTTCTCTTGATGTATAGGTAGAACTCGTCTTCCTTTATCTCGAGCTCTTCCAGCCTCTCCGCGCACATCATCTCGTAAAGGTCTTTAACCCTTTTTTTCAAAGCGTTTTCCTCCGATGTGTTCCCTTGAGGTTTCATTGTTTCCGCCTGAGGAAGACTTAAAAACACTTCTTTACAAACCGCGCGATTACTTGTTCCTCTGTTCTATGAGAACGGCTTTCCTGCTCAGGTTCACCCTTCCCTGGCTGTCTATCTCGACGACCTTAACCGTGACCTCGTCACCTTCCTTGACCACGTCTTCCACTTTCTTAACGTGGCGTTCGGCAAGCTGCGATATGTGCACCAGCCCCTCTTTTCCTGGAAGAACCTCGACGAAGGCCCCAAAATTGAGTATCCTCGTCACTTTACCTTTGTATGTTTTGCCGACCTCGACGTCCGCGGTCAGAAACTCGACCATCTGCTTGGCCAGGTCCACGGCGGTCTTGTCGGCGCTTGAAATAAAGACCCTTCCGTCTTCCTCTATATTTATCTCGGCGCCGGACTCTTCCTGGATGCGGCGTATGTTCTTGCCGCCCGGGCCTATGAGCTCTCCTATCTTGGACTGTGGTATCATCACCGTTACCATCCTGGGCGCGTAAGCCGAAAGGTCCTCCCTCGGGGAGGATATGGCCGCTTCCATCTTTTCTATTATCGCCATCCTGCCTACGCGGGCTTTTTCAAGCGCTTCCGACATAAGCTCCGCCGAAAGCCCGGATATCTTAATGTCCATCTGAAGCGCGGTGATACCTTTTTTGGTCCCGGCCACCTTGAAATCCATGTCGCCGAGATGGTCCTCCATGCCCATGATGTCGGTCAGCACCGCGTGCTTTTCGCCTTCCTTGACCAGGCCCATCGCTATCCCAGCGCAGGTCGCCCTCAGGGGGACTCCCGCGTCGAAAAGTGACAGCGAACCTCCGCAGACCGAGGCCATCGATGACGAACCGTTAGACTCGAGTATGTCGGAAACTATCCTCAACGCGTACGGGAACTCGTCTTCTGAAGGTATGAGCGGGCGCAGCGCGCGCCTTGCGAGCGCCCCGTGGCCTATCTCCCTTCTCGAAGAAGAACGCTCCGGCTTGGGCTCGCCGGTGGCGAAACCCGGGAAATTGTAGTGGAGCATGAAGCGCTCCTTGTATTCGCCTTCGAGCTCGTCCATTATCTGCTTGTCGGCCGGGTTGCCGAGAGTTACCGTCACCATCGCCTGGGTCTGGCCCCGGGTGAAAAGCCCGGAACCGTGCGTCCTCGGCAAAACTCCGACCTGGCATTCTATCGGCCTTATTTCGTCGAACTTGCGGCCGTCGGACCTTGTCTTTTCGTTCAAGATGAGCTCTCGGGCCTTGCGGTAAAACACGTCCTCGAGAACGTATGATATGACCGCATCCTTTTCAGGGTATTTTTCGGCAAGCGTCTGCTGGACGTTTTTCTTGAGACTTGACCACTCGTTCTCCCTTGCGGATTTTTCGGCTATCTTGACTATCTCGCCGGCTTTTGAAAGCACCATATCTTCGACTGACTTCTTTATGTCGGCCGGCACGTCCACTTTCGGTTCCGGAAGCTTCGACTGATTTATGAAGGATTTCTGGAAACGGCATATCTTTTTTATCTCGTCGTGGGCGGTTTTGAGGGCGTCCACTATCTCGGATTCCGAAAGCTCGTTGGCCCCGGCTTCGACCATCACTATTGCGTCTTCGGTGCCGCTGACGACCAGGTCGAGCTCGCTGGTCTTCTGCTGGGTTATCGTGGGATTTATAACGTATTTTCCCTCTACGCGGCCCACGCGCACTGCGGCAAAAGGCGTTTTGACCGGCATGTCCGAAACCATCAGCGCGACCGACGCCCCTACTATGCTCGGGATGTCCGAGTCGTTCTCGGCGTCGTACGAGAGGAGTATCGCCGCCACCTGCGTGTCGACGTACCACCCTTCCGGGAAAAGCGGCCTTATGGTCCTGTCGATGAGGCGGCTGGTGAGTATCTCGTTCTCCCTCGGCCTTCCTTCCCTCTTGAAGAACCCGCCGGGGATTTTCCCCGCGGCGTAGGTTCTTTCCCTGTAATCCACCGTCAGGGGAAGGAAATCGCAGTTTTCCCTCGGTTCTTTTCCGGCGACGGCGTTCACTAGCACGCTCGTGTCCCCGACGCGCACCAGGCAGGAACCGTTCGCCTGTTTGGCCAGTTTTCCGACCTCTATGATGATATCTTTATCTCCTACTTTTATCGATTCTGTTCTCTGTGTCACGTATTTCTCCTTTATTTCCTTAACTCAAGTTTCTCAAGGATTTCTTTATATTTTTCCTTCTTGTGTCTTTTAAGATATTCCAGAAGCCTGCGCCTCTGGCCTATCAGCTTTAAAAAACCGCCCCTGGAAGTAAAATCCTTGGGGAATTTCTTGAAATGCTCGTTCAAGTGGTTGATGCGGTTCGTGAGAAGCGCTATCTGCACCTCCGGCGAACCCGTGTCCGTCGGGTGCACCTTGTAGTTCTCGATTGTCTGTTTTTTAGCCAACTGCATTTTTGCTTCCTCCTTAATGTCGCCCCGCCCTTGGCGGGTATAGTATTCTTTTCGCTATATTTGGCCGAATTCACAACCCAAATATCATTGAAATTCTGATTATTTTATCATATTTCGCGGGTGTTGT
This sequence comes from Endomicrobiales bacterium, assembly GCA_016930715.1. GTDB lineage: Bacteria > Elusimicrobiota > Endomicrobiia > Endomicrobiales > JAFGGC01 > JAFGGC01. The sequence goes on along the minus strand of JAFGGC010000013.1, from coordinate 130,080 downwards.
AAACCCCGCATTGGAAAATTCGAGCTGAAAGCGCCCCCATATACCGCTTCCAGCCCGAAAAAAGGCCGCTGGTATTACCAAAAAGGTTTACTCTTCCTGTGTCCTGGACTTCTGGTACGCGTTTATCAAAGGCACTGATATCTCCGAAGGCACATCTTCGTAATGCGACTTGCTCATGTTGAATTTACCGCTGCCCTTGGTGAGCGACCTCAAATCCACGGCATACTGGAACATATCGCCGAGGGGCACCTGCGCCTTGACAACTTCTTTCCTGCCGGATTTGTCCATGCCGAGCACCCGCCCCCTGCGGGAATTCAAGTCCCCTATGATGGCGCCCATGTATTCCGTGGGGACAAAGACCTCGACGTTCATTATCGGTTCGAGCAGGACAGGCTTGGCTTCGGAAAAACCTTTCTTGAAAGCCAGCGCGCCCGCTATCTTGAAGGCCATATCTGAAGAGTCCACGTCGTGGTAGGATCCGTCGTAAACCGTGACGCGCACGTCCACGACCTGATAACCGGCCACCACGCCCTGTTCCATCGTTTCCTTCACGCCTTTTTCGACCGCGGGGATGAAGTTCTTGGGTATAACACCCCCGACTATCTTGTCTATGAACTCAAATCCCTTGCCTCGCTCCTGCGGTTCGATCTTGAGCCAGCAGTCGCCGTACTGGCCGTGACCCCCGGTCTGTCGCTTGTATTTGCCCTGCACTTCCGCCCTGCCCCTTATGGTCTCCTTGTAGGGTACCCTCGGGGCTTTTAACGTGACATCCACGCCGTAGCGCGCCTTTATCTTCTTGGCGGCTATCTCAAGCTGCAAAGCGCCCATACCCGCCAGTATCATTTCCTTTGTCTCCGGATTGAAGAAATGTTTTATGGTGGGATTCTCAAGCGTTATTATCGACAGGGCGTTCCCAACCTTCTCGTTGTCCCCCTTCGACTGGGTCACTACGGTCCTTTGATAAAGCATAACCGGGAACTCAATCTGTTTAAGGTCCGGAGCGGTCTTTTCATCGCACAATATATCGTTGGTCTTGGTGTCTTTGAGCTTCATCAGGGCCACGAGGTCGCCGGCGGAAACCTGCGGGCATTCCACTTTTTTCTTTCCCTGAACGAATGTCAGCTGGCCGACTCTTTCTCGGCTGTTTTTACTAAAATTAAATATGTCTTTCCCGGGGGTGACAGCGCCCGAGAATATCTTAACGAAATTCAGCTGCCCCATTCCCGGTTCGCTTACCGATTTGTAGACAAGGGCCGAAAAATTCTTGTTTTCCGAAAGCTTCGGGGCGGGAAAATAGTCAACTATGAAATCAGCGAGTTCCTTCGTTCCCAGGTTCTTGGTCGCGCTTCCGCAGAGAAGCGGGAATAAATTGCGCTCTACGAGCTCGTGCTTAAGGGCGCTTTCCAGGGTTTCTTTTGCTATCGGTTTGCCGTCAAGGTACTGCTCGGTCAGAGTGTCGTCCCCCGAAGATATCGTCTCGATCATCATATCCCGCAGGGACGCAGCTTCTCCCTGCACCTTCTCGTCAAACAGGTTCACCAGTGAACTGAAACCTCCTCCGGCCGCGTTGGGAGCGTTTATCGGGACCACCTGGCTGCTCATCCTTTCCTTCATTGTCTTCACGAGAGCGCTGAAATCCACATTTTCCTTGTCCATCCTGTTCAGGAATATCGCGACCGGCATTTTTTTGTCTTCGAGCAGTTCCCAGACGTTTTCGAGAGCCGGCGTCACGCCCGTGTCCGCTCCTATAACGAGCACGGCGACGTCGGCGACCGCAAGCCCGGCATAGATATCACCCACGAAATCGGCGTACCCGGGGGCTACCAGAAGGTTTATCTTCTTGTCCCTGTGTTCGACAAAAGAAACCGCGAGGTTTATGGATATCTTCCTTTCGATCTCCTCCTCGCTTGAATCGCATACCGTATTTCCTTCGGCTATCGTGCCGAGGCGGTTCGTCACTTTCGAGTTAAATAACAACGCTTCCGCAAGGGACGTCTTTCCGTCACCCTGCGAGCCGACTATACAAACGTTGCGCAGATCCGTGGAAGCATAGTTTTTCATCCAAATACCTCCCTCATGTCGCGTCCGCCTAAGGCGGACTTACTTTCGCTATCGCTCAAGATTGTTCTCACTGTCGACGCGAGAACGCTCCCAATAGGGGAACCTAAGGTTCCCCTTCTTGCGTCCCGCCTACGGCGGGACTGTCATCCCTTCCTAACAAGAATTAATGTCCTATTTTGATAACCCGAAGAAGACCTTCGCTTTCTTTATATCATTATTGATTTGATTTTTCAAATCGCCTATATTTGAGAACCTTTTTTCTTCCCTGAGGCGCGACAAAAGGTACACCTTTGTCCTGTTGGCCCTCCACCTCCCCTTGAAATCCAGAAGATGGACTTCCGGGATGACCTTGCCCTCGCTGAAAAAAGTCGGTTTTGAACCTATGTTTAGAACCCCCGGATGCAGTTTTTTTTCCCCTTCCACCATGACCACGAAAACTCCCAGCGGAAGCAGCTTGTCCTGGTCGATACTGATGTTGATGGTCGGCACGCCTATCTTCCTACCTATCGCGCGGCCTTTTTCCGCCGGACCCTCGAAATGAAAGAACCTGCCCAGGAGTTTGTTTGACTGCTCTATCCTGCCCTCGAGAAGCATCTTCCTTATCAAGGTCGAGGATATGACCGTGTTTTGATGACAGACCGGTCTTACTACGTCTATCTCGACACCCAGCCTCGCCCCGGCCGATTTCAGCCACTGGACCGTGCCCTGCCTCTGGTGCCCGAACGCGAAGTTCTGGCCCACCACCAGGTGCCTGGCCGAAAGCCTCCCCTGTAGATACTCCGAAAAGAAGGTCCACGCGGGCTGGTTTATTATTTCGGGTTTTACCGGCAGTATTACGATCTCATCCACCGGAAGGCCCGCGAGTATCCCGGATTTTTCCTCAAGCGTGGTGAGTATACCCTCCACCTGTTTCACGGGCCGGGAGAGCGTGACAACGACGCTTTTCAGGCTTCTGGCCTTCGCTATTTCGATAAGCTTTGATACAAGGTATTTATGCCCGAGATGAAAACCGTCGAATGTTCCTATTGCTACGGCCGAGTTCTTCATATTTTTTTACCTGTCAGTTCCGGACCTGAACATCTCCCGCGGCTATGACCTTCCTGAAAAGCTCCGGGGCCGTCGCGCCTTTTAACATCGCGCCGTCGAAAGCGGTGGCAACGCAAAAATCTCCCACTTTTTCCCGGCAGAGCTCGGACACCGTCGCCCCGCAGCCGAGTTTCTCTCCTATATCCACTGCAAGCGTCCTGATGTATGTGCCTTTAGAGCATCTTATCCGCAGGTCTATGCTCCCGCCGTCAAAACCGAGCAGCTCGATTCCGTGCACGATCACCTTTCTCGGGAGTCTTTCCACCGAAACGCCCTTCCTCGCGAGTTCGTAAAGCTTTTTCCCGTTGACTTTGAGCGCCGAATACATCGGGGGCACCTGTTCAATCTCGCCTTCAAAACAGCGCAACGCGTTCTCTATGTCTTCCGTCTTAAACGGCGGGATCTCCTTTTTCCTGACGGTTTTCCCCGTGATATCGCCGGAATCCGTTTCGACGCCGAGAGTTATTCTTGCCCTGTATACCTTTTCGCAGGACATGTATTTTGCCTGAAGCTTGGTAGCCCTGCCGAATAGTACCAGCAGCACCCCTTCGGCCATCGGGTCGAGCGTTCCGCAGTGGCCCACCTTTTTGGCGCCCAGTATCCGCCTGACCTGTTTAACTACCCAGAACGACGTGACGCCCTTTCGCTTGTTGATGTTCAGAAGCCCGCCCGCCAGTTCTGTCATAGCCCCGCTTCCCCTATATTCCTTGCTATTTCTTCCAGAAGCGCCTTTTTGGCCGAAGGAAGGTCCGCCATTATCGTGCAACCCGAAGCCGTCTTGTGACCTCCGCCGCCGAACCTTTTCGCCACATTGTTGACGTCGATCCCTTCCCTCGAGCGCAGGCTCGCCTTTACGCCGCCCGTTCCGCCATTCTCCCTGAGCAGAACCCCGACAAGGACCCCTGGTATCATCATCGAATAGTTTATTATCCCTTCGGTCTCGGCGGCGCCTGATCCCGCTTTCTCGTACATGTCCTTCGTCACGTGCATATGCGCCACCTTGCCCGACGCTGTCACCTCAAGCGTCGCTAACGCCCCCCCCAAAAGCCTCAAGGACGAAAGCGTCTGCGTCGCGTAAAGCTTCTCGTAAACCTTGAACGGTTTTACTCCATTTTTCAGGAGCTCTGCCGCGACGGTCAGTGCCTTCGCGGTCGTGTTCGTCTGCTGGAATTTTCCCGTATCCGTCACAATGCCAACGTAGAGCGCCTCCGCCTCGTGACAGGTAAGGTCTTTCTTCATGTGCCTGAAAAGAAAAAACACCTGCTCGGCGCTTGAAGACGCGCCGGGGTCTAAAAGGTTTATGTCGCCGTATTCCGATGAAAAAGCGTGATGGTCTATGTTTATCAGTATCCCGGCCTGCGAGGGCTCGATGAGGCCGCCCATTCTTTCGAGGTCCGAACATTCGAGTATTATAGCGCAGTCAAAATGCCCTTCGGCTTTTTTCGATATTTTTATCCTGTCCGCGCCCTTCAGGAACATAAGGTATTCCGGAATCCCTTCCGCGGAAAAAACCTCGCATTTCTTGCCAAGGCGTTTGAGAAGCGAGGATAGCGCGAGAGCCGAACCGACCGTGTCGCCGTCGGGCTTCACGTGTCCGGCTATGAAAAAAGTCCGGGACTTTGAAATGGCTTGTTCAATTCTGGCGAGGTTCTTTAAGTCGCTTTTCATTGGTCCTAACGCGTCCTGCGGTTCTGCAAGTTCGGGCGGCGGGCTCGGCGCGGTATTATTTCTGATCTTCTTTCTTCAGATTCTCAAGTATCTCGAAGACCCTGTTCGCTTTTTCCGGCGTATGATCGTATTCAAGGGTAAGATCTGGCGTCCTTCTCAAGTTCAGCCTTACGGCAAGCTCGTGCCTGATGTGTTTCAGCTGTTCCTCCAGTATTTGACAGCTTCTTTTGACCTCCTCCGGGCTGCCCAATACCGAATAGAAGATCCTGGCGCTAAGAAGGTCGTCCGTCAGTTTTATCCCCGTTATCGTGACAAAACCGAATTCCGGATCCTTTATTTCCTGGACTATCTTCGATATTTCCTGCTGTATCTGTTCTCCAACCCTGGTTGAACGCTTGTAGTTTTGCATAATATTAACAACAATTTTCAATAGACAATATCTAATGTCTAACGGTCAAAATCGGGTTAAACCAGGATATTCTAATGTTTGTTAGATATTAGAAATTGTCGTTTGGAAATTGTCTTCAGAGTTTTCTGGCTATTTTTTCCTGGGTGAAAGACTCTATCACGTCGCCGGTCTTTATGTCGGCGAAATTCTCGAGCGCAATCCCGCATTCGAAACCTTTATCGACTTCCCTGACGTCGTCCTTGAACCTGTGGAGTGAAGCGATGACTCCCTCGTAAACGATAACGCTGTCCCTCACGAGCCGGACTTTATTGACGCGCTGTATCTTTCCTTCCGAAACCATGCATCCGGCCACCATCCCCACTTTCGTTATCCTGAACGTCTGCTTGACGAACGCCTTGCCTATGTTCACTTCCTTCAACTGCGGTTCGAGCATGCCTTCCATCGCCGCCTTGACGTCGGCTATCAGCTCGTATATTATCCTGTAAATCCTTATGCTGACCCCTTCGCTTTCCGCCAGTTTTTCCACGTAGGTGTCCGGCCTGATATTGAAACCGATTATCATGGCGTCTGACGCCGCCGCAAGCATGATGTCCGATTCGGTGATACCTCCGGCGCCGGAGTGGATGATCTTCAGGTTTATTTCCGATGTCGAAAGCCGCTCAAGAGCGTCGGAAAGCGCCCCGATTGAACCCTGGACGTCAGCCTTGAGCACTATTCTCAGATCCTTGACCTTGCCGGCCGCTATATCCTCAAGCGAAAGATGGTGGCGGGGCCTTAAGGCGTCTTCCTTGGCGCGGTTGGCCCTAGACTCGGCCACCTCGCGCGCCTGGTATTCCTGTCCGACGGCAATAATAGTGTCGCCCGCCTGCGGCGGAGTGTTTATGCCCAGAATCTCGACCGGAGTGCTCGGAGGCGCGGAAGCAAGCCTCATTCCGTGCTCATCCACCATGGCCCTTACCTTTCCGTAAGTCGTGCCCAGGACTATGTTGTCTCCTATTTTAAGCGTACCTGTCTGCACCAGTACGGTCGCCACAGGCCCTCTCTTGGAATCGAGTTTCGCTTCTATAACGACCCCCTGAGCCGTCCTGTCGGGATCGGCCTTAAGCTCCATCATCTCGGCCTTGAGTAAAACCATTTCAAGAAGGTTCTGTATGTTTATGCGTTTTTTCGCTGAAACCTCCACCATTATCGTATCGCCGCCCCAGTCCTCTGAAACAAGATTGTATTTTGACAGCTCCTGCTTCGTCTGCTGGGGATTGGCGGTGGGGAGGTCGATCTTGTTTATCGCCACGATTATCGGCACGCCTGCGGCGCGGGCGTGGTCTATCGCCTCGACCGTCTGAGGCATCACACCGTCGCCGGCGGAAACCACGAGCACTACTATATCGGTCGCCTTGGCCCCGCGGGAACGCATGGCGGTGAAAGCCTCGTGACCCGGCGTGTCAAGGAAAGCTATTGCGCCGTGGGCGGTCTTGACCTTGTAGGCGCCTATGTGCTGCGTTATGCCGCCGGCTTCTCCGTCAACGACGTTTGATTCCCTTATGGCGTCAAGAAGCGAAGTCTTTCCGTGATCGACGTGCCCCATGATAGTGACTACCGGCGGGCGAGGTTTGAGTTTTGACGGGTCATCTTTCACTTCGTGCATCGCGTCTTCGGAATAAACCGATTCGAATTTCGTCTTATACCCGAACTCCTGCGCCAAAAGCTCCGCTATCTCCCTGTCAAGCCTCTGGTTGATGGTCGCGAGCGTTCCCATCGAAAGCAGCTTTTTCAGGAGCTCCCCGGGCTTCTCGTTCATCCTCTCGGCGAGGTCGCGTATCGTAATGAGTTCGTTTATTTTCACCTCTCCCTTATATACGGGGGCCTTAGGGGCCTCGGGCGCCTTGGACGGCACGGGCTCAGCAGGCGCTTCCGTTCCGGGTTCAGGAATCTTATGGACTTCCTGCGGTTTCACTGCCTGTTCGGCTTTGTGAGGATGGTGCGGTTTTTCGTCTTTTTTATGGATTTCTTCGGGTTTTTCGGGTTTTACTACGTATGTTTTAGGATGCGCGGGCTTCGCAGCGGAGGCGGGATGCTCCGGCTTTTCATGAACCGCAGACGGCACATGCTGCCCCGGAGCCGCTTTCGCCTTCTTAACAGGCTTTTTCTCCTTAACTTCCTGAACGGGTACTGCTTCGTGCGTTTTTTCTTCGACCGCCTTCTTCTTGACGGGGGCCTGGACCTTTTTCACCGCAGTGGCTTTCTTGCCCGGCTTTTTTTCTTCGGTTTCCTTCTTGGCCGGTACAGCACCCGCGCTTTTTTTGGGTTTGGCGGCTTCTTTGGCCGTTTTCTTGGCCGTTTGTTTAGGTGTTTTCTGTGTCATCAATTATTCTTCCTTGTCGGCGTTTTTTTCCTTTTTAGTTTCTTTCTTCTTGCCCTTTGGTTTTTCTTCATTCTTTGGTTTTGCCTCGGCCTTTTCTTCCTTTTTCCCGACGGTTTCAGTTTCCGCGGCTTCCTTCGCCGGCTCCTCCGCCTCCTTGGAGCGCTCCCTTATGTGTTTGGCGGCCGAATCGATGATCTTTTCCGCGGTTTTCGGGCCTATGCCCTGAAACGCCGTGAGGTCATCAACGTTCATTCCTGCGAGTTTTGCGATGTCGCGTATGCCTGCCTTTAGAAGCACATCGGCCGTCTTGGGCCCTATGCCTTCCAGTTTTTCAAGGCTCTGGACGGTAAGCGCGCTCTTTTCGCTGGCCTCTTTCTTTTTCTGGGCTTCGGACTTGACGTCGATGTGCCATCCGGTAAGCCTTGCCGCAAGCCTCACGTTATGACCGTTCTTTCCTATCGCGAGGGAAAGCATGTCGTCGCCGACAAGCACTTCCGCCTTTTTTTCGTTCTCGGACAACAAAGACACGGCTATGACTTTTGCCGGGGAAAGAGCTGAAGCTATGTATTTTGCGGGGTCGTTGGTGAACGGTATGAGGTCGATCCTTTCGCCCTGAAGCTCTTCTATTATAGGTTTTACCCTGGCGCCCTTGACGCCCACGCAGGCGCCAACGGGATCCACCTTGGGGTTCCTCGATATCACGGCCACTTTTGTCCTCATGCCGGCCTCGCGCACGACGTTGACTATCTCGACGATCTTCTCGTAAATTTCAGGCACTTCCACCTCAAAAAGGCGCTTGACCACGTCCGGGTGGCTCCTTGAAAGGATTATGGCCGGGCCTCTCGGGCTCTTTTCCACTCTGACTATCACGGCCCTTATATGCTGGCCGAGATTGAACCTCTCCCTGAAGATCTGCTCCGAAATGGGAAGTATGGCTTCGGTTTTCCCGATGTCCACTATGAGGTTCCTGTTGGCAAAGCGCCACACAACGCCCGACACCATAACGCCGATCTTCTTCTGGTATTCGTCAAAGAGGCTTTCCCTTTCGGACTCCTTTATCTTCTGCATTATGACCTGTTTCGCGGTCTGGGCCGCTATGCGGGCGAAATCCTGGGTATCAAGCGGTATTTTGAGGTCATCCCCCGTTTTTATCTGAGAGTCTGCCCTTTTCGCTTCGTCAAGTTTTATCTCAAGCCCCGGGTTGGCTATTTCGTCCACCACCTTCTTGACCACGACGGCCTTCATGCTCCCCGTTTCTGGGTCGACCTGCGCCTCCACGTTCACGTTTTTGCCCACGTGCTTCTTGTACGCCGACACAAGGGCATTCTCAATAACGTGAAGTATGTCTTCGCGTTTTATGCCTTTGTCTTTTTCGATCTGCTCAAGCGCAAGTATGAGTTCGCTTTTCTCCGACATCTTTCTCTCTCCGTTCATTCTAGCGTTTAGCGTATAGCGCATAGCGTTTAGATTAATCCTGGTCAAAATCTTTTTACTATACGCTATCCGCTATTTTCTATCCGCTGTCTTTTAAATTTCCGGTTCAAGCCGTGCCCTGGCTATCCTGTCGAGCTCAAGCTCCACCGTTTTGCCCGTCACGTCGTCTATCTTTATCTTCCCGCCGCCGGCCTCCAGTATCGGCCCGCTGAAATTCCTCTGGCCGTCAACCGGGGCAAAAAGGGAGATACGCGCTTTTTTTCCTTTGAACTTGACGAAATCCTTTTCCTTCTTAAGCACCCTGTCCAGGCCCGGGGACGAAACTTCAAGCACGTAAGGCTCCGTTATTGGGTCCGATTTGTCGAGAACCGCTCCTATGACGGAGCTCATTCGCTCGCAGTCGTCAAGCCTAACCCCTCCTTCCTTGTCGATAAACACCCTCAAGACCTTCCTGCCTGACTCCCCCGCGTACTGGAGGTCCACGAGCTCCATCTTTTCCTGCTCAAGAATAGGGGTTATGGTCTTTTCGATTTCTTCAAGCCTGTTCATATTTAACCAAAAGAGAGCGGCGACTGCCGCTCTCTGTACTTTGGTATTTTACTAAATACAAAAACCTTTTGCAAGCTCCCGGGTTTTTTCAACCGACAAGTTTTTTGATTTCCCGCGCCGCCTCCGCGGCGTCAACAAGCTGTGATTCCGAATTCTTCTGCCAGCGGGCCTTAATCTCCACCTTGCCGTTTTTCAGGTTCTTATCGCCTATTGTTATGCGCCAAGGTATGCCTATGAGATCCATATCCTTGAATTTAATGCCGGCCCTCTCGTCCCGGTCGTCAAGAAGGACGTCCACGCCCGCTTTTTGCAGGTCCTCGTATATTTTATCGCTGGCCTTTTTGACGTTCTCGTCCGCGTAGTTGACCGGCACTACCGCCACCTGGTACGGGGCAAGCGCCACCGGCCAGATTATGCCGTTTTCGTCGTTTGACTGCTCTACTGTCGCGGCGACGATCCTGGAAACACCTATGCCGTAGCAGCCCATTACCATCAGGTTTTCCTTGCCCTGCTCGTCAAGGTAAACCGCGTTCATCGCCTTCGAGTATTTCAGCCCCAGCTTGAAAGTGTGCCCTATCTCGATTCCCCTTGCAAATTGAAGGGGTTTTTTGCAGCGCGGACACGCGTCGCCTTTTTCCACTTGCCTTATATCCGCGGAGACATCCGCCACGAAATCCCTGCCCATGCTGACGTTCTTCAGGTGATAGTCTTTCTTGTTTGCGCCCGAAATACCGTCCGCTATGGACTCAACGCTGTAGTCCGCAACCATCTTCACCTTTTCTTTCAGGCCCACCGGGCCGGCAAAACCGAGCGGGGCGCCGGTAATCCTGTTTATCACGGCCTCGTCGGCCAGCGCGATTCCTGAACATCCGACTACCTGCTGGAGCTTGGCCTCGTTTACCTCGTAATCGCCCCTGACCAGAGCCACCACCGGCGAATCGTCGCACAGGTACACAAGCGTCTTGATGAACTTCCGCGGCTCCGCCTTGAGAAATTCACCCACCTCTTCTACGGTTTTAAGGTTCGGCGTATGTACTTCTTCCGGCTTGTTTTTACTACTTTCTACTTTCTCTTTTCTAATCTCTGACTTCAGGCATTCCGCTTTCTCAACGTTGGCGCCATATCCGCAGTCGCACCAGGCAATCTCCTCCTCGCCTGTGTCGGCAAGCACCATGAATTCGTGCGAAAAAGACCCTCCTATGGCGCCCGTCGCCGCTTCGACCGCCCTGTACTTGAAACCGCACCTCTCGCAGACCTTTTTATAGGCCTCGAAGGCGACCATGTAGTACCTCTCGAGGTCTGTATCGTCCGCGTGGAAGGAGTAGGCGTCTTTCATCAGGAACTCGCGCGCCCGCATTATGCCAAAACGCGGGCGTATCTCGTCGCGGAATTTGGTACCAAACTGATAGAGCATAAGCGGAAGCTGCCTGTAAGAGCGGACGTCGCGCCTGACGAGGTCGGTTATTATCTCTTCGTGGGTGGGCCCCAGGCAGAATTCCGAGTCCTTCCTGTCTTTAAGACGGAAGAGCTCCTTGCCGTACACGTTCCAGCGCCCGGTCTCCGTCCAGAGATCCTTGGGCAGTAGAAGCGGAAGCCAGACCTCGTTGCCGCCCGCGGCGTTCATTTCTTCACGGATGATGCACTCCACTTTTTTAAGTACCTTCAGGCCCAGCGGCAGCCACTCGTATATGCCGGAGGCGAGCTTCCTTATCATGCCGGAACGCATCATGAGCTTGGCCGAAACCGTGTCGGCGTCGGCCGGAGCCTCTCTGAGAGTCGGAATGAACAACTTTGAGAATAACATAGGGTCGATCCTTCTTTTGATCCGAGGTTTTCAGATCTCAAATTTCAAATCTCAAATTCTTCGTGCCTCAAGTTATCTTAAGTATCTCGTACTCGGTTTCGCCGCCGGGAAGCCGGACCTTTACCTTATCTCCCTTTTTATGCCCCAATAACCCTTGAGCCAGCGGTGATTTGAGCGATATCTTTTTTTCAGCGGGGTTGGCTTCCTCGGCGTCCACTATCGTGTAGTCGTACTCGTCGCCCGTGTCGGCCTCCCGCATGGAAACGGTAACTCCTATGTAAACCTTGTCGGTATTTTTTGTCTCAAGTATTTTCGCACGAGATAGCTTGTTCTCGATCTCCGCTATCCTTCGCTGAAGGTTGGTAAGGGCTTCCTTGGCCGCGTGGTACTCGGCGTTCTCTTTGAGGTCGCCGAGCTCCCTTGCTTTCGCTATTTCTTCCGAAAGCTGGGGTTTGCGTTTTTTCAGCTTTTCAAGCTCGTCGACCAGCTTATTCCTTCCCTCTTTCGTGAGGTAGATCCCTTCGGCCATCAACCGCTCCTTCCGGTTATGAGTTTCTTTAGCGCGTCGATCCAGCCGTCAGGCCCGACCTCGCCCACTATCCTGCCTTTTTCGAACAGTATGCCCTTTTTCCTGCTGCCGGCTATGCCCACGTCGGCTTCCTTTGCCTCGCCAGGGCCGTTGACGACACAGCCCATAACAGCTATTTTCAGGGGTTTTTTGCCCGCGCGCGCCGCCGCCATGCGCGGCAGTTCCTCCTCGAGCTCGTTTACTATGGATATCAGGTCCACTTCGCATCGCGAACAGGTCGGGCACGATATCAGTTCCACGCCCGTCGATCTCAGGCCCAGCGACTGCAGCACCTGGTAGGCCACCGCGACCTCTTTGACCGGATCGGCCGTCAGAGACACCCTCACCGTGTCGCCAAGGCCTTCGCTGAGAAGTATGCCCAGACCCACGCTTGATTTTATCGTTCCACGGAACTCCGAACCCGCCTCCGTCACGCCGATGTGCAGCGGATAGCCGCGTTTTTTCGCCATCAACCTGTACGCCTCCACCGTCGTGGCGACGTCGGAAGCCTTCAAAGAGACGACTATATCCTCGAAACCGTTTTTCTCGAGTATTTTGACGTGGGCAAGCGCCGAATCCACCAGTTTTTTAGCTTTCAAGGCCGGGCTCTGATGCCCCTGCGCCGATTTGAGCGACCCGGCGTTCACGCCTATCCTTATAGGTATGCCGGCACCTCTGGCCGCCTTCACTACTTCTCTAACCTTTTCCGGCGAACCAATATTGCCTGGGTTGATCCTGAGCTTGTCCACCCCCTGCTTTACCGCTTCAAGCGCGAGCCTGTAGTCGAAATGTATGTCGGCCACGAGGGGGATGCCTATCCCCTTTTTTATCCTTGCGATGTTCAGGGCCGCTTCCATGTCCGGCACGCCGACCCGCACTATCTCGCAGCCCGCTTCCTCGAGCATCCGTATCTGGTTCAGCGTGGAGCGGACGTCGCGCGTGTCGGTGTTCGTCATTGACTGAACGCTGACGGGCGCGCCTCCACCAACGGCCACCTTTCCCACCCAAACCTTCCTCGTGTTTTTTCTTTTATGCGCGGTCATTTTGGCAACAGTTTTGAAAAATCAAGGCCGAGCCTGGCCAGGTCGTTGTATGTCGCGAGGACAAAAATCGAGATTATTATGGTAAACCCGACGAGGTTGGACACGTGCACCACCTTTTTGTTTATGGGCCTCCTGATGACGCCCTCTATCAAGGCAAGGAGTATGTGCCCCCCGTCCACCAGAGGTATAGGAAGGAGGTTGAAAAGCCCCAGAGCAACGGATATCACGGCAAGAATGTAGAGAAGCTGCGGAACTCCGGTCCTGGCCGCCCTTGCGAGTATCTGGACGACGCCTATGGGCCCCGCGACGTCGGGCTTTTCCCACCTGACAAGCTTTTCGCCAAGGTATTTGAGCGTGAAAACCGACTGAAAAACGGCCATCTTACAGCTTAGATAAACGGAACCCGCCAGGCTCAGGTGCTCGATCTCGGTCTTGGGCGTTATCCCCACGAGCCCGTATCCGGTTACGGGATCCTTTCGTGGCACTATGTCGATCGTCATCGCCTGCTCGTCCCTCACGAGACCGATCCCTATCTTTTTCTCCGGATGCTTGTGTATTATGACGGCCATTTCCTCCCAAGCCTTGACCCTGACGCCGTTTACCGAGGTTATCGTGTCTCCAGCCCTGATGCCGGCGGCATGAGCCGGATATCCTTCTATGACCTCCCCGATCACGGAGAGCGAAGATGGCCTCGTGAGGCCCCAAAAGTATATCACGACCGTAAAAAGAATCACCGCCAGCACGTAATTCATGAAGGGCCCGAAGACCGCTATCGCGAGCCGCCTGTGCCACGGCTGCGATATGAAATCGTCGGGGCTACCCGTCGCGTCGTTGACGTCCTCTCCGGGAAGCTTAACCATCCCGCCCAGCGGAATGGCGCATATCTGGTACCTGGTTCCGCCCTTCGTGAAACCGACTATCTCGGGGCCGAAACCGAAGGCGAATTTTTCCACCTTCATGCCGAACTTCTTGGCCATAAGGAAGTGGCCGAGCTCGTGGATGAAAATCAAAAGCCCCACCCCGAAAACAGTGACTACTATCTGGAAAACGCTTATGGTGAATCCGAATATCTGGAACATTCTACTCCTCTCGACCGCTCAATTCAACGACTTTAGGATCTTTTCCGCTTCCGACCTCGCGTTTCTGTCCGCGTTATATATATCCTTTATCGAACAGCTCTTCCTTGTTCTGTGCGCCCTCATCGCTCTTGATATAACCTGTGGTATCTGCGAAAAATCTATCCTGTTCTTCAGGAACCAGCTGACTGCGACCTCGTTGGCCGCGTTCATTACGGCCGGCATCGTTCCTCCGATCCGGCCGGCCTTAAGGGCAAGGCCGAGGCACGGGAACCTCTTGAAATCCGGCTCGTCGAACTCAAGCTTTCCCACGCGGGCGAGATCGAGCATTTTCACGCGCGACGGCACCCTGCCGGGGTAGGTCAGCGCGTATTGTATGGGAAGCCTCATATCCGGGTTCGACATCTGCGCGATGACCGAACCGTCCAGGAACTCCACCATGGAATGCACGACCGACTGCGGATGTATCACTATCTCTATCTTGTCCATTGGAACACCGAACAGGTGGTGCGCCTCGATCGCTTCAAGCCCCTTGTTCATCAGGGTCGCGGAATCAACCGTTATCTTCGGCCCCATGACCCAGGTCGGGTGCGCGAGGGCCTGCCTGACGGTTATTTTCTTTCGCCCCGTTTTCTTCCTGTAAAACGGCCCTCCAGAAGCCGTCAGGATTATTTTTTTGACGGAAGAACCTTTTTCGTTCTTGAGGCACTGGAAAATGGCCGAATGCTCGCTGTCGACCGGTATTATCTCGACGCCCCTTCTTCTGGCTTTCCTCATTATTATGTCGCCCGCGACCACAAGCGCTTCCTTGTTTGCGAGAGCAATGTCTTTTTCCGAATCCACCGCCTTTAAAAGAGGCTCCAGCCCGATGGAACCGACTACCGAAGACACGACAAGCCTCGCTTTCTTGTGGGATGCCACCTTCTTCATACCGTCCATGCCGGACAGCACGCGCGTTTTAACGCGTTTCTTTCTGCAATACTCCGCGAGCTTCGCCGCAGCTTCCTCGTGCCAGACCGAAACTACTTCGGGCTTGAATTCCAGTATCTGCTTCTTTATGATCCTGACCTTCGAATGCGCGCTTAAACCCACCACTTTTATGGCGTCCGGATAATGCCTCACGACATCCAACACCTGCGTCCCTATTGAACCGGTAGAACCCAGAATAGATATTTTCTTCATTATAATGCTTCAGCGATAACCGGGATTTTTACAGACCCTTGACGATCGAAAGATAATAATATAAAAACGGCGCCGTAAACAGGAAGGAATCAAAACGGTCGAGTATCCCGCCGTGGCCCGGCAGGAGTTCCGCGGAGTCTTTCACCCCGGCGTCCCTTTTGAGTATCGACTCGGCGAAATCGGAGAACTGCGCGACCACGGAAATGACGAACCCGAGCATGGCGGCCTCGCCGACGCTGAGCAGGTCTCTCATGAACACTATCCTGCAAAGGACGGCCGCGAGCATTCCCACCGCCACCCCGCCTATCCCGCCTTCAAGCGTTTTTTTAGGGCTTATGGGGGACAGCTGGATTTTCCCGATTTTTTTACCGACGGCATAGGCACCGGTGTCAAGCAGCCATATGACGATGAACAGGAAATACACGTATTCCATTCCGCCCGGCCTCATGCTCCTTATCAGTATGAAATGACCGAGCGTCCAGGGGATAAAAAACACCCCGAGGAACGTCACCCCGAGGCGCTCGATGGCCTTGTCTGCCCTGCCTCTTATTATCTCCCTTAAAAAAACAATGGCCATTATCAACGTTATGACCGCCGCCGTGCCCTGGTTTTCCACGAGAGGCCCGAGTTTGGTGCCGTTCAGGAAAACGGACATGAACAGAAAAAGTCCTATGAGAGTGCCGATGAGCGGCTGCGAGGCGTATTTGGCGTGCGAAGAGAGAATGAAATACTCGCGCAGGGACATAAATACGATGCCCGACATGATAACAAAAAACGGTATCCCTCCCCAGAATACCGTGAAAATAATGAGCGGAATTCCCAATATTGCCGTTATCAAACGTGGAAATATCATTATTATGTTTGAACCGCCTTGATGCCGCCGAAACGCCTGTGCCTTGACTGAAAATCTTTTATCGCTTTGTAAAGTTCCTGCGGTTTAAAATCCGGCCACAGAACGTCGGTTATGTAGAGCTCTCCGTAGGCCATCTGCCAGAGGAGGAAGTTCGAAAGCCTTTGCTCGCCTGAGGTCCTGATCAGGAGATCCGGGTCCGGAAGCCCGGCCGTGTAAAGACTGGAGCTTATGTCTTGCTCGCTGGCCCTTTGTACGCCCTTCTCAACGAGAATACCGAAAGCGCGTATTATCTCCTGACGGCTGCCGTAGTTGAGGGCAAGATTTAGCACCATACCGGTATTCTTTTCGGTGGATCTCATCGTTTTCTCAAGGAGCTCTCTCTGCGGTTTCGGGAGGGCGCCGGTGTCGCCGATGGTCCTTAGCCTTATATTGTTATCGTTAAGGGTTTTTTCCTCGCTGACGAGATATTTTCCCAGAAGCGACATCAATCCCGCTATCTCCGATTTCGGCCGGATCCAGTTCTCGGTGGAAAAGGCGTACAGTGTCAGGACCTTCACGCCGAGATCTGCGCATGTTTCTACTATCTCGCGGACGTTCTCGACACCCTTTTTGTGACCGTAAACCCTCGGGAATCCCCTTTTTTTCGCCCATCTGCCGTTGCCGTCCATAATGATGGCAACATGGGACGGGAGGTTAGAAAGATCTATTCCCTGCTTATCCTTAGCCTTCAGCTCGTTTGCCATATTTAAATATCGAAAAGGCAATTTCGAAATACAGCCTGATTACGGTTTGCCCGGCCTTGTTTTTCGAAATTCGAGATTAGAAATTGACTCTTTTTATTTTTTCGTTCCGGATATGCACGAGACCGGGCACACGCCGGCGCATTCGCCGCAGTCCGTGCACTTGGCGTCGTCTATTTTATATTTGTCGCCGTCCTGGCTTATTGCTTTCGTCGGGCACACGCCTTCGCAAGCCCCGCATCCCACGCACTGCTCTTTGTCGATCTTAAACGCCATTTTCTCCTCCGAATTCTAGCGTAGCGTTTAGCAAATAGCGTATAGAAAGGCAACGTCCAACCGTCTTTGCTTTTCCGTGCTATACGCTAACCGCTATCCGCTAACCGCTGGTATTATACTTCCATCACTTCTTTTTCCTTCAGCGCCAAAACATCGTCGATCTTTTTTATGTAGGAGTCGGTCAGTTTCTGCAGTTCCGCTTCGCCCTTTTTCCTGTCGTCTTCGGTTATCTTTTTGTCCTTTTCTGCCTGCTTTATGCTCTCAATGATCTGGCGGCGTTCGTTCCTTATCGCGACCTTGAAGTCTTCGGCCATTTTATGCGTTATCTTGATTATCTCTTTTCTTCTTTCTTCGGTAAGCTTGGGAAGCGAGAGGCGTATCAGTTTTCCGTCGTTCATGGGAGTGAGCCCGAGCTCCGATTTCTGAATAGCTTTTTCTATGTTCTGGAGCTGAGAGTGGTCCCACGGCTTTATCTCTATGGTCCTGGCGTCGGGAATGCCCAGGCCGGCAAGCTGGTTTATTGGCATCACGGTCCCGTAGCTTTCAACTTTTAGGTTTTCAACCAGTGCGGTGTTGGCCCTGCCCGTCCTCAAAGCCGCAAAATCGCCTTTCATTTTTTCCAAGGTCCTTTTCATCGGCTCTTCGCCCTGGGCAACGATGGTTTTAACAATCATAAAACCTCCCTAAAAACAGGTAAAAGGTAAATGTTAAAAAGTGAACGCCATGGCAGACAAAAAAACCAACTTCCAACTTGCACCTTTCAACTTTTACCTGAATTATCTATTCTTCCCCGACCCTGAACCTCGCGAAACGCTTCACTACGATGTTCTCGCCGATCTTCGCTATGGCTTGGGTTATGACGTCTTTTATTTTCTGTTTTCCGGACGTGTCCCTGATATAAGGCTGGTCAACGAGACAGACCTGCGTGTAAAACTTCTCGAGTTTGCCCTCGATGATCTTTTCTATCACCTTTTCCGGTTTCTTTTCTTCCTTGAGCTGCGCCTTGTAAATTTCCTTTTCCTTGTCCACGACTTCCTGAGGCATGTCGTCCTTATTTATGTAAAGAGGGTTCGCCGCTGCCACCTGCATGGCCAATTCCTTGACAAGGTTCTGGAAATCTTCGGTCCTTGCCACGAAATCAGTCTCGCAGTTCACTTCCACCAGGACCCCCAGCTTCCCGCCGGCGTGTATGTAGGACGAAACAAGCCCCTGCTTGGCGGTCCTTTCCGCTTTCTTGACCGCCGAAGCGACCCCTTTTTCCCTCAAATACTGTATCGCCTTTTCTATGTCATCCTTCGAATGGGCCAGGGCCGCCTTGCAGTCCATAATGCCCGCTCCGGTCATTGCTCTTAATTTCTGGATCGTCTCAGCTGATGGACTCATTACTTGCTACCTCTCTTTCATTTTTTGTGGTCATTTCCTCCGAAGAGGCGGCCTGCGTGTTCTGTGCGGCGTCCGCAGACTGCGATTCGTCCTGTTTGTCCTCAAGCCCCTTTCCCTCAAGCACCGCGTCCGCCACTATCGAGCAAAATAGCTTCACGGCTCTTATGGCGTCGTCGTTGCCGGGTATGGGGTAATCAATTATGTCCGGGTCGCAGTTCGTGTCGCATATGGCCACGACCGGTATTTTTAATTTGCGCGCTTCGCTCACCGCGGTCGTTTCCTCGGAAGGGTCTACCACGAAAAGAAGGCCCGGGAGCTCTTTCATGTCTTTGATGCCTTCAAGGGATTTCTCAAGGCGAAGTCTTTCCTTTTCTTTCTGAGAGACCTCTTTCTTGGAAAGGACGGCGAACAAGCCGTCGTTCTTCATCTTATTGAGCTCATTGAGCCGGGCTATCGACTTCTTGATGGTCTCAAAATTGGTAAGCGTGCCGCCCAGCCACCTGTCGCAGACAAAAAAGGCTCCACAGCGCTGTGACTCTTCCTTTAGGGGCACCTGAGCCTGTTTTTTCGTGCCGACGAAAAGGACGGTCTTGCCCTCGATGACCGAATCGCGGACGAATTTGTAGGCTTTTTTGAGTTCCTTGACGGTCTTCTGCAGGTCGACAATGTGGATTTTGTTGCGTGTCCCGAAGATGAATTTCGCCATCTTGGGGTTCCATCGGCGGGTCTGATGGCCGAAGTGTACGCCTGCTTCAAGCAGGGCTTTCATGGAAATGTTAGACATACTGCACTCCTTTGGTTTTTTCCTCCGCTCTGTTCGTCTTTTTCGCAGCCCTCGGGTTTTAAACCGCGGGACCCTGCGTCAAATCCCAAAGCGTGAGATATATTTTCCCTTTCAACCTTATGAACAAAAACATACCAAAACCCTTTTGCGGGTCCGCCTTTGCGTCCGGTTTTCGGGAATAATTGATTTTACAAAAAAAACAGGGATTTTACAATAATTTTGAGAAAATTTATTCTTTTTCCTGTAGGTTGCTGTCAAGTTCAACGAAAAACACCGAAAGGGTCTCCAGTATCCCCTTTAAAGTCCTGGGTTTGGTCTTCGAGATCCTTTCCCAGACTACCGGAAGGAACGAAAGGGACAGGGACGTCATCCTCGGTATCCTGTTCACCGCGAAATGGAAGTATCTCAGCGGAGAGAGTATCCACGCAAGCTCCTTCGATATCTCGGACGGATTCCCCACTCCGACCCAGACGCTTATCAATATGAGAAGAATCAGCCTCAATGAGAAAAGAAGACCTTCCATCAGGCCTTCAACACCTATCCTGACGAATTTCCACTCGAAAAGGATCCGGCCCTCCGGCGAAAAAAAGACCGGAAGCAGGAAGCTGAAGACCAGTATCGGCCAAAGCGCAGACACTTTTTTGAACGCTTCCGACGGTTTGATACCGTAAATGAACATGAAAAAGAGAACTACCGAAATCAATATGCCGTACATCTGCGCCGTGCGCCAGAATATCGTGCTTATGACAAGTATGAAAGCGGCGGTTATTCTCACCTTGTCCTTTAGTTCAAGCGCCCCTATTTCCGGGTCATTTTCAGTTCTTTCGGTATCGGGGAGGTTTTCGTATTTCTCTTTTTCGATTCTCTTATAGACGAAATCCGCCGACCATCCCACGAAATACCCGCCCACTACCGCCATTAACAGAAGCACGGGCGCTATTGCGAAAACCACGGCGTGAGGTATCAGCCAGTAATACGCCACGACCAGCTCCGCGGCGTTGTGCGTCACGGCGCTTATTATGCTCAAGGTTATTATAAAAGCCGCGTTCCTGCTCTTAAACAGCGAAAAAAGGGATACCATGATAAAAAAACTCGCCAACGAACCGCAGAAACTTAAGATAAGCCACGGCGACATGAACGTTCCGTTGGCAATGCTGGTCAAAACCGGCCTGAACACGGCCACCTGGAACGCCACCGGCGCTCCGAAAAGCATAAGGCCCAGTAGCGTGCTTATGTTGGCAAGGCCGATTTTCAGGCCCGGAAGAGGTATGGGAATCGGTATGAATTGTTCCGCAAGCTGCAGCGCCGCCCCGCACGCTATCAGAAACGAGACCTGCGCGATATTGAGCCTTCTCATTCCTGCTCCCCGTTCTGTACCGAAAGAAACGACAGGCTCTCAAGCTCCATGGACATATCTATGTTCCTTGCCTTGACGCCCGAAGGCAGCTTCAGGTTTACCGGCGCGAAATTGAGTATCGCCTTGATGCCGCATTTCACGAGTTCGTCGGCGGTATTCTGGGCGGAGTTTCTGGGAATGGTAAGCAGTGCCATGTTTATGCCGTTTTTCTCCAGTACCCGGCGAAGCTGGCCTATATCGAAAACCTTTACGCCGTTTATCACGCGTCCTGTCTTTCTTTTGTCGAAATCGAAAGCCGCGACGATCTCAAACCCCTGCTCCCTGAAGCCCCTGTAACCCAGCAGCGCCATGCCGAGGTTCCCGGTGCCGATGATCGCCACCCTCCATCTCCTGTCAAGCCCGAGTATTCTTTTGAGGGAGCCCTTGAGCTCGCCGACATTATACCCTTTCCCGGGATATCCGAACTGCCCGAAATAGGTAAGGTCCTTTCTTACCTGCGCCGCCGTGAAACCTGTCGCCACGGAAAGGTCGTTCGAGGAAACCATGTCCTTTGAGTCTCTGTCGTAAATAATCCTGTAATACTGTGAAAGCCTGGGCACGACCTTCATCGATATTTTTTTCGGTTCTCTTGTCATTTTTAGTAACCAAGGTCTTCGGGGAGAAGTATGACGTGATATTCGGTATAGGACGGTCTTTTTTTCAGCGTCACGTAGATATTGCAGATCCTCTGTTCCGAATCGCAGTCCGAACACGCGCCCGAGGCCGCGCAGGGGGTCTTGAGTTTCAGCCTTTTGGCATTGAGGGGGCCCGCCGTATTCTTCACGCGTTCCCGCGCGTCGTTTTCGCCGTTAACTACCTTATTGAAACCCGCTACCGCGATGACCTTCTTGGGGCCGAACATCATGCCGGCCGCCCTGTTGCCTATCTTGTCCACAAAAACAAGACTGCCGTCCATCGTCACCGCGTTGGGGCTCGCGATATAGACATCGGCAAGAAGCGCCTCCCTTCTTGTCCTGAGGGTATCGTCGAATTTTGCGCCCGGCAGAGGCCGTATCACCTTCTGCTTCCTGTCGTCAAGCGCCTCGGCGATCTTTAGCGTTTTAACGGTCTGAGAGCCGCCCAAAGCCACCGATTCTGAGGGCTGTATCAGTTCAAGGATTTTTTTTGCTGCGTCTGCGGCGTCGCGTGCGATTGTCGCGTTGAACCTGTTATTGGTGAGTTTTTCGGCAAGTTTATCAAGCGTAACCTGGCGGTGCCATGCAATATTTTCGTCCATAATATGTTTAACGTTCCTGCCCCACTCTAAGCTTTGCCCCGCAGGAATCCCTGATGATCAGCTCGCCCATGAGTTCTACCTGATGCGGCCCGCTCCTGCCGTTTTCGATCTGTTTCATCAGAAGCTTGGTCGCGACAAAACCTATGTTGGGAAAGGGCTGCCGGTAAGTCGTAAGCGGTATGTAGAAATTCGACGCGAAATCAAGGTCGTCAAAACCCACAACGGCGACGTCTTCCGGGACTTTTATGTTCTCGTCGGTTAAAGCCCTGATTATGCCGACCGCCATGTAGTCGTTGGTCGAGAATATCGCGGTAAAATCCCTTTTCTTGTTCTGCGAGAGAAAATTCTTCATTCTTTCGTAGGCAAGGCTCACGCTGAAATCGCAGCTTATCACCATCCTTGGATTGAACTCAATGCTGTGCCTTTGAAGGGTTTCGACGAAACCTTTCTGCCGGTCTATGCTGTTCTGGCTTTCAGGGAAACCGTTTACGAGCAGTATATTCCTGTGCCCTAATCCGACGAGGTATTCCGTCATCGTTATCGCTCCCCGCACGTTGTCCACGTCGACCCAGCTCATGTCTTCAGAACGGCAGTTTATCAGAATCGACGGCATTTTCGATTTTCTTAATAGCTCGACCGACTGGTGGTTGACGTGGGGTGCGATCGATACTACGCCGCATTTCTCCGAAACGTTGTCCGGGAGACTGCTGTCCTGCATCGCCTGGACCAGGTTGTAACCCGAACCATCTATCGCCGTGTCAATGCCCAGTTTCACCCTTCGATAGTAAAACGATTCCGTAAAATGTTTTTCTGACCGGTTTAACAATACGATGGAATTTTTGAAACTCATCTTATAGGGCTCCTTTTGGCGGCTATTCTAAGACCCTAACGTCGCCGGCGATCACTTTTTTGATTCCGCCTTCTTCGGTTTTTAAAACAAGGAAACCTTCTTTGTCTATGCCTTTCACAAAACCTTTGAGCACGGTTCCGCCGTACTCAACCGCGACCCGGCGGCCGTTCATTATCGAGCTCCTGTTGTATTCGCCCTCAAGTCCGCCGAAACCTTCTTTGAGATACATCGAATATAAACTGTCAAACTCGGCGATTATACCGCAAAAAAGCTCCTGCCTGTCAATAATTGCGCCCGTATGGTCAGAAAGGGACGACGCAATGCCTTTCAGCCTTCCCGGAATCTCATTGTTGACGTTGAACCCTATGCCTACAACGGCCCAGTTGAGCCTGCCTATCTCGGAAGACAGCTCGGTCAATATGCCGCAGAGTTTTTTCCCGTCACGGGTCAACACGTCGTTAGGCCACTTGATCCGGCAGTCAACGCAAAAGATGCGTTTAACCGCTCGGACAACGGCCATCGATGCGACAAAATTCAAGTGCGGTGCCGCTTCAGGCCTTATCCCGGGCCTGAGGACCACTGAAAACCACAACCCTCCTCTGCCCGAAAACCATTCCCTTTTAAGCCTACCGTAACCCGACGACTGCTCTTCGCACAAAAAAATCGTTTTATCCTCGGCGCCGGAGTCCGCGGAAAGCTTGGCCTCGGTCTGTGTCGAACCGAGCTTCTCATTGAAGATTATATCATAATCCGCAAGGTTTTTCCTTGACAGAACACGTTTAATGGCGTTCGGGTCCAGTCTGTCGGGCGCGGATACAAGCTTGTAGCCGAGTTTGCGCTCGCCGATGATATTATACCCCAAGGCGCGCAGTTTCTTTATCTTCTTGTGCACCGCCGCGCGCGATATTCCTGCCTTTTCGGCTATGGCTTCGCCCGAACGGAACTCACTGCTGCTCAATATTCCCTCTATATCCATCACTGCAGCTCCATGCTAATGTCCAGAGCCGGCGCGGAATGGGTTATGCTGCCGGTGGATATCCTGTCAACCCCGAGCTTAGCGAATTCCCTCACCGAACCGAGGTTCACGCCGCCCGATACTTCGATATGCGGAAGATCATTCTTTGACTTCTTCCTGAACCCGCGGACGAGCCTTATGGCCCTTTTCATCGTCGCTATACCCATGTTATCGAGCATAACGATGTCGGCGCCGGCTTCGACCGCCTGCCTGACCTGAAGCATGTTCTCGCATTCTATTTCCACAACAAGACCCGGATTTTCTTTTTTGAGCCTTGATACCGTTTTCTTGAGATTATCGATCAGTTTCAGGTGGTTGTCCTTGAAAAGCGCCATGTCCCTAAGGCTCATCCTGTGGTTCTTACCGCCGCCGCAAAGAACCGCGTATTTTTCAAGATCCCTCAAGCCAGGGGTTGTTTTCCTGGTATCGTATATCATCGCCTTTGTGCCGCGTATCCTCTTGACGAACCTGCGCGTCAGCGTGGCTATTCCCGACAGGCGTCCCAAAAAATTCAGCGCGGTCCTCTCGGCCGCCAGGACGGCCCTGAGAGGCCCCTTCACTTCGGCTATCAGCCTCCCCTTTTTAACTTTTGCGCCGTCCTTCAAAAGAGGCCTGAACACGCAGGCTTTATCGACTATCTTGAACACCCTGTGCGCCACCGAAAGGCCGCATATGACTCCGGGTTTTTTAGCGATAAAAACACCGGCCACATCCTCTCCGGCGCGTTTAACGGCGCCGGTCGTAACGTCGTTAAAAGCCTCGTCTTCCTTCAATACCTGCCTGATCAGCCTGTTTATCGGTGACATAGAATATCAAATTTATCCTGTAATTTCAACGTGTTAATTTTACCATTTTTTTTCACGCGCAACAAGTAAAAAGGAGGCGGCTTATCAATCAAGCCGCCTCCTTCTATAAAACGCAAAGCTTCGTTTAGTTCCTGCTTATGTTACCGGTTATCTGGTGCTGTATGCCGTCGTTCGTGACGGTATTCACCCAGTAACCGGTGTAGTTGCCGAGCGTTGAACTGTATGTAAGGTGAACCTCCGCCACCTTGCTGCCGAACGCGCTTATGTCACCCGTGTATAAGTAATTCGTCCCGGATTTGGAATAGGTCCCAGTTCCGGTGTAGGTTCCCAGGGTCGAGGTTATCGTCATAGAGCCCTGTTTCGGCAAGCCATACGTCGAGGCGCCCGATCCCACCATCTCTAACACCATGTTGCTGATTGTCGCCGTAAACCCTCCGAGACCGCCGGGATCGTTCGAAAGGGTTATGGTTCCCGACTCGATCGTCATCTCGGTCGTGTTCGTCGTCACGAACATCGTGAAATCCCCGCTGAAATTGCCGAAAGAATAATTAGAGGTCAACCTGACACGTACCCTGGCCAGGTTCGCCATGTCGGCCGGATTCGTGTTGAAATTTACCGCCGAACCGTCGGCTTTCTGGAACCTTATCTTCATAGTGCTGTCGGAAAATCCGGAATACGTGTAATAGCCGTCCGCGTCGGGACCGGTCAGTCCCGTTGGCACTTTGCTCGCCTGATAGGCCCGAGCGAACGCGCCGTTTACTCCCGGCGCAAGAAAAGCGGACGCCCCTCCCTGTCCGGCAAGCGTTGTCATCGTGGCCGAATCGGCGGACATGTCGGCGGTGCTCTCTTCGGGCGTGGAGGTAACGGTCGTTCCGCCACCCGAACCCGAGCTGTTATAAACGGTGGTCCCGAGCAGTTTTTCCTTGGTTTTGTTGTCGCCGCAGCCGGCCGAGGCACCCATGACCGAAACAGCCATCATGAAATAGATTATTTTTTTCATTATATTTCTCCTCCTTCCTATATCTGAACCAGATAGGTTATGCCGGCCAGTATTTTATAGTCGAAAACGCGGTATTTTTCCTCGCCGAGCGACAGCACGAGGCCGAACTTCATTTTAATGTCCCCGGAATAATAGTTGCATCCCACGGCCATTTCGCTCTGCGTGCCAGACGACCCTGACTGCGCGGTTCCTGCGATCTTGGATTCCGAAAAGCTTTTAAAATAAAGTTCACCTATTAGGTCAAGGGCTCCGTAAGGATACTCGTACCCCGCGCCTATCGACACTATATCGCCGGGGTCGTGCTTCGTCTTTTGCGACGTCCCGTCCTCGAACTCGCCGGTCATTCTGTATGAAATATTGACGTGCATCATGCCGTTGTTGACGGGCCTGCTCAGGACGAACGTTGGTTTCAAGTCGACGCCCTTTTTGAAACTCACCGGGAATTTATCGCTTGTTTTTCCAATGGGCACGGTCAGGCCGGTGCCCACGGCAATCTTTATTTCTTCGTCCATCACCAGGTACTTGACCCCGAAGAGGGGATCGGCAAGCCCAGAGTCGCTGTCCGAAGAAGAAGAACCTCCGGACTGCTCGGTCTTCGACGCGAGCGTTTGATAAGGTATGCTAACGAAACCTTCAGTGAGCGGGTTGAAGGCGTATCTCGCGAAAACCGGTATGGTCATCGCGGTGTACGTCCATTTCCATACTTCGTTTCCGGAATTGTCCACCAGACTTGTTACGTCGTTAGAATACTCGACGGACTGGACGCCGGCCTCAAGAGTGTCAGGGCCGATGAGGTTCTGCGCCTGCTCGAGCAAAAGCGGTTCCGGTAAGGCGGCTGCGGGAAATGCTAATAAAATACAAAAAAACAACGACAGTTTTCTCATGCCTTTCTCCTTTCGGTTCTCTCGAATCTTAAATACAAAATATCGCCATACTTGTCAATAAAAAAACCGCAAAAAAGGATTTTGCGGTTTTTCCCAAAATGCATGCAAACACCCTCAATCGTCCGAAGAAGACTTGCTCAGCTCGCCTATCTGGGTCCCCAGCTTCTGCACTACCGCTATCATCATATCGGGAGTGGTAACTATGTCGAGATTGCCTTTAACGAAGAAATCCGTTCCGTTTATCTCCCTGCAGAAGATTATCTGCTCACCCGCCACTTTCTTGAACACGGTGAAGGGGTCTTCGGAAGTCGACGTGAAATCCCTCATGCGCAGGACGTTGCCGTCATTGTTTATGACGTAGCCTTCAGTAAACAGCCTCACGTATTTGTCCGGCATGCCGTCCTTCGTGATCTTGAGCTGGGGCGAAATGCTCCAGAAGAACAGCTCTTCGGGTTCCTCTCCTTCTTTCGGATAGTCCTGGCCTTCCTTATATACTGCCGTCGGGTCCAGTTCCGCGTCATACGTCTCGTCAACCTTCCATCCGTTTATGTAGGAATCGAACACGAGCCTGTCGTCCTCAAGCGCGTTCCCCTTTTCGTCAGGCTGGCCTTTGAGGCGCCATTCGCCGGTGAACTCCATCTCGTCCTTCATGTTGCTCATCTTGACGTTAACGCTGTCCGGGTGCATGTCGTCGCCTTTTGAGGAAATGTACGAAGGCCAGTCGGTTATCTGGTCGGGAAGGCTCATGTTCATCTTCATTTTCACGGAGACCATGTCAAGCCTTGAGCCGGCCGGGACGGTGAAACCCCATTTCTGCCTGTCGGAATACGAGTATTCGGCGCGCTTTGTCAGGTTTAAAAACTCAAGAGTGTGGTTATCGGGCCTCAAGACGTGCTGTTCGACCCTCACCACGTTGCCGTGCACGTCGCGGAGCGTTCTTCCGGTCGAAAAATCGGATTCCTTTATTTCGTTGGTAAGCTCTCTAGTCTGCGCGAGATCGTTCTTAATCTGTTCGACTATGACAAGGAGCTCGTGCCTGAGGCGCTCCATCTCCTTGTTGAACGCTTCCTTTTCGGCTTTCTTGTCTTCCTGGTCGCCCTTGCCTTGGTCGCCTATGTCGCCGAAGCCCTGCCATTCGTTTTCCGCGTTCTGCTTTTCTTCCGGCGTCATGTCGCGGGGTTCGGTCGGTTTGCCGTCATCTCCGACCTGCGAAGTCTGGCCCTCTCCGACGTCCTTTCCCTGACCGTCGGCGCCGGAATATCCCACCATACCGCCAAAAACGTTCAATTTCCCTTCTGAATCTATATCAAAATCCGTGCCTCTCACTGAAGCCACGGCAACGGGCGTCTTGACGCTGAACTTCCTGCCCGCAAGCAGTTTCACTTTCGCCCTGATTTTTCCGAGCAAAAGCCCGAAAACATTGCCCCCGCCGCTCGACTCTGAAACCTCCATCTCGGAGTTCTGGCTCACCCATATCCTGGTCTGCTCATCGACTACCAGCGCGGCCTTGCTCCCCGAAACCGTTTTAACCTTGTCCTTTGCGTCAAGTGACATCCCGGATTTCGCTTCTACCCACTGGCCCTTGTGGAAGGCGTTGACCGAACCCGACACGAAGGTTATCCTCGTATCAGCGAGGGAAACAGACGCTATAAACAACGACGCAATAAGTATTAAGGATATTTTACGCATGACGGACCTCCTTGTAGCTCTTTCACCTTCATTATAATATAACAGCCGGTCCTTGTCAATAAACATCGCGTGTGATTTGCGTCACAAAAATTCCTTATTTTATCAGACGCATTCTGTTGACCGGCCAGTAGAGAAAAAGCGCCCTGCCTTTAAGGTATTTATCGGGCAGCGGACCCCAGAACCTGGAATCGAAAGAGCGGTCCCTATTGTCGCCCATTACCATATAATGGCCCGGCGGCACCGTCACGGGCCCGAAATTGTCCCTGAACGCGGCGGCAGGGAGTTCCTCGAACTTGCCCTTCTCCCACGCGCGCTGGTACTCCTCGTTAGTGGGGAACAGCTTCACGTAGGGATAAACTACGCTCTCGGAGTAGCTCGCGTGCGGTTCAACGACAAACTCGCCGTTCACGTAAAGCTTCTTGTCCTTTATCAGGACCCTGTCCCCTCCGACGGCCACGCATCTTTTGATAAAGTCCTTGTCTATCTTGTCTTCGCGCTCGGCCTGAGTAAGCGCGAGCGGCGGGCACCTGAAAACGACTATGTCCCCTCTTTTGACATCTTTGAGCGGCCAAAACCTCTTGCCGTCGGAAAGGGGTAGGTGAAAACCGTATATGAACTTGTTGACGAAAAGGTGATCGCCCTCAAGGAGCGTCGTCCTCATGCTACCGGAAGGTATCTTGAACGCCTGTATGAAGAAATACATCAGAAACGCCGCGAGAAGCACGGCCGACCAGCCCGTTTCTATCCACTCGTGTATTTCGTTGAAGATCCTTTTGAACCTGGTTTCCTGCATCCTCGGTTTGACTAACCTGAGGACCTGGGCCACCACGAAAAGTACCGCGCCTGCAATTAATAGTTTGAATTCCATTATTCGAGCCCTTTCTTAGCGGATTAATCCGACATTTTCAATACGGCAACGAAGGCCTCCGGAGGGACTTCCACCCTTCCGAACTGCCTCATTTTCTTCTTCCCTTCCTTCTGTCTTTCAAGAAGCTTGCGTTTTCTCGTTATATCCCCGCCGTAGCATTTGGCGATGACGTCTTTTCGCATGGCGGCGATATTTTCCCTGGCTACTATCTTGTTGTTGACCCTCGCCTGTATCGGTATCTCGAACATGTGCCTTGGGATGATGGTTTTGAGCTTTTCCGTCAGGTAATGCGCCAGCGTCTGGGCCTTGTCCTTGTGCACTATTATGGAAAAGGCGTCCACGACTTCCTGGTTTATCAGTATCTCAAGCTTCACCAGGTCGCCCGGTTTATTGCCTATGTGCTCGTAATCGAACGACGCGTATCCTTTTGAAACGGACTTGAGGGAATCGTAAAAACCGATTATTATCTCGGAAAGCGGTATCTCGTATTTCACTATGATGGTCTTGGTGTCGAGGAACCTCAGCAGTATCTGCTTGCCGCGCTTTTTCTGGCACAGGTCAAGCACCGGCCCCATGAACTCCGAGGGCAATATGAGGGTTGAAAGGACGTACGGCTCCCTTATCTCGATAATGTCTCCGTACGGCGGGAACTTCGCCGGGTTGTCAATTTCGGAGATACCCTTGGCGGTCGTGACCTCGTATATGACATTGGGCGCGGTAATGAGAAGGTTGAGCCCGAACTCCCTCTCGAGGCGCTCTTTGACTATCTCTAAGTGGAGCGACCCCAAGAAACCGCACCTGAAACCAAAACCCAAAGCAACTGATGTTTCGGGCCCGTAAAAGAGCGAAGAGTCCGAAAGGTGGAGTTTCTCGATGGCGTTTTTGAGGTTGTCGTAATCGGAGGAATTCACCGGATAAAGCCCGGCGAAAACGAACGGTTTTATCTCCTTGTATCCCGGATGAGGGCGGCTGGTGGGCTTGATGGATTCCGTTATGGTGTCGCCTATCTTTATGTCGTGTATGTTCTTTATGCCGGCAATCACGTATCCCACCTCGCCGGCCCTGAGTTCGCTTGTCGGAACCATCTTTATCTTCATATAGCCGATCTCCAGGACCTCGTACTGGGCTCCGGAGGAGACCATCGTTATCTTCATACCGGCCTTGATCCTGCCCTCGAAAACCCTGATTATTATTATGACGCCCCTGTACGAATCGTAGAAAGAGTCGAATATGAGCGCGGAAAGCGGTTCCGAGGGGCTTCCCTGCGGCGGCGGTATCTCCTTCACTATGGCTTGCAGCATCTCCTTCATGCCGCTGCCTTCCTTGGCACTGGCGAGTATCGGCTCATCCGATATGTCGAGGGCTTCCCTCATTTGAATGTACGTGTTTTCGATATCGGCGGTTGGCAGGTCGATCTTGTTGATCACGGGGATTATCTTCAGTTTTGCCCCTTTTGCCAGATAAGTATTAGCCAGCGTCTGGGCCTGCACGCCCTGCGACGCGTCCACCACGAGAAGCGCGCCTTCGCACGCGGCAAGGGCGCGCGATACCTCGTATGTGAAATCCACGTGGCCGGGAGTGTCGATAAGGTTCAAGATGTATCGCGCCCCGGTTTCGTCGGCATAATCCATCCTGATGGCCTTGGCCTTGATGGTTATGCCCCTTTCCCTCTCAAGCTCCATACCGTCGAGGATCTGGTCCCTCATCTCCCTCAACGATATCGTTTTTGTGAATTCAAGAAGACGGTCGGCCAAGGTGCTCTTGCCGTGGTCTATGTGAGCTACGATGCAGAAATTTCGAATTTCCATTTATATCCGTTATCCCGTTTTTTTCATTCATACGGCACCACGATTCAGGCGTTACCCATGAATTCTTTGGCTTTGATTTTTTTTATGATGCTTTCGTTGTCAGGAGAAACAAGCACGTCCTCGGCCAGCGCCTTGGCCTCAAGAAGGGATATGCTCCTCACTATTTTCTTGATTTTCGGTATCTGTACCGGGGAAACGCTCAGTTCGTTAAGCCCCAGCCCTATCAGTATCATGGTAAAGGTCGGGTCCGCCGCCATTTCGCCGCACATACCGACCCACTTGCCGGCGCTGTGCCCGGCGTTGATCACGTTTCTTAGAAGCCTCAAGATTGAAAGGTGGAGCGGCTCATAAAGACCAGCCACGTTCTCGTTAACCCTGTCTACGGCAAGGGTGTACTGAATGAGGTCGTTGGTCCCTATCGAAAGGAAATCCGTTTCTTTCGCGATGACGTCGGCGGTCAGGGCCGCCGAGGGAACCTCTATCATCGCGCCGACCTCGATATTCTCGTCGAACTTCTTCCCTTCGCTCCTCAGCTCATCCATTGTCTCGTGCAGGATCTTGTTGGCGGCCCGAAGCTCGGCTATGCCGGATATCATCGGGTACATTATTTTTATCTTGCCCTCGGCCGAAGCCCTCAGGATGCCCCTCAACTGCGTCTTGAAGACCGACGGGTATTTGAGGCAAAGCCTTATGGCCCTCAAGCCCAGGAAGGGATTGCTTTCTTCCGTCAGTCCTTCAAGACCGATGTTCGCCAGCTTATCCCCGCCGATATCCATCGTGCGTATTATCAAATTGTAAGGAAGCATTTTTTGCGTAACGTGCAGGTAGTTCTGGTAGTGTTCTTCTTCCGTGGGGAGACTCGACCTGTTGAAATAGAGGAACTCCGTTCTGTATAGCCCTATACCCTCCCCGCCGTGCTTCAAGACGGATTTTATTTCCTCCGGGTTTTCGATGTTCGCCGCGACTATGACCCTGTGGCTGTCCGTGGTCTGCGCTGGCAGGTCTCTCAATTTCTCGAGTTCGCGTACCTGCGCGAACTGTATTTCCTGTTCTCTCTTGTAGTTATCAAGAACTTCCGGTGTCGGATTTATTATCACCAGCCCCTGATTTCCGTCCACTATGATGGTGTCCCCGTCCCGGACGTAAGCCGAAACGTTCCGCAAACCCACCACGGCGGGTATCTCGAGGCTCTGCGCCACTATCGCCGTATGGGAGGTCCTTCCTCCGATATCCGTGACAAAACCCTTCACTAGGTTTTCCCTCATCGATATCGTGTCGCTGGGCCCGAGGTTGTGGGCTACAACGATGGATTCTTCCTTTATCTCGGTAAGAGACCTCCTCTCCTTACCCATCAGGTGCCTTAATATCTTCTTGCCGACGTCCTGAATGTCGTGTTTTCGCTCCCTGAAATACTCGTCGTCTATCATTTCGAACGACCGTATGACTTTCTCAAGTATCCTGAACAACGCGTACTCGGCATTGACCCCTTCGCTTATGCGCTTTACGACGTCCCTGGTTATCAGAGGATCCTCAAGTATCAGAAGATAGGCGTCGGCAAGCCTCGCGTATTCCTTTCCCAGCGTCTTGTATATCTTTTCCTGGCTCGCCAACATCTCAGTCCTTGTCTTGACCAGCGCGTCGCGGAACCGCGTGATTTCCCTTTTCGTCTCCTCCTTTGAAATCTCCCTCTGTATCAGACAGAATTCGTCGTCCTCCAGCAGGAATACCCTGCCGATGGCGATGCCCGAGGATGCGGCTACGCCGTGCAAGATGTTCGTGGTATTTTTTTCGGTCATATCTAAACTCCCTATTCTTCCCCGAAACCGGATTCTATCAACTGGGATAGAGCACCCATGGCCTCATTTTCGTCTTCGCCCGCCACGGCTATTTTAATATCGGTTCCTGCCGCGGCGGCAAGCGTCATTATTCCCATTATGCTTTTACCGTCCACTTCCTGACCGTCTTTTATTATCTTGACCTGAGACTTGAATTTCGCGGCCATCTGCACGAGAATAGCCGCGGGTCTCGCGTGCAGACCCAGCTTGTTCTTTATAACGAAAACCTTTTTCTGCATTATATTATGTACCCTTTCAAAAAAACCGCAGCTACGCTCGCCAGCACGACCAGATAAAACAATATCGACGGAGGCAGCCTGCAACATCCGAAAAATATCGTCGTCAGGAACACTCCGATAAAAACCAGTTTTGCCGTTAACGTGTTGGCAAATATGAAAACATACGCCGTGAAAATCAGCCCCAGGACAAGAACACCTATTCCCCTCACCAGGTTGACGACGTAATGGAACTCAAGCTTGGACAGTATCTCGATTATTCCCACGTTCAGCTGGTATCCCACGTACAGGCTCCAGTAACGGAAAGGAATATGCATGACGTTGTAGACGAACAGAAAAACCACAGGGCACACGAACACGGCAAAATATTCAGGAAGGTAACGGTACGAAAGCATAGTTATGCCTATGCTTATCAAAACGCTGAACGGCCTCCACGTGGCCCAGAAGAACGTGTCGCCTATGGCCGCCAGCGGCCCCGCCACGTTGTTCCTTATCATCTCTATCTGCCTCGCGTTCACGGGCTTGCCGTCGCGCATGTCCTTTTCAAGCGTCGCGACTATTCCGTAAACGATTCCTATGAGGTAAGGATGCGTGTTGAAATAGCCGAAATGCCTTAAAAACGCTTCCCTCCTCGCTTTCCTATCCGGATAAAGATGCCTGAAAAAAGACATCAGTCCGAAAACGAAGCCGACGTTCTGCATCCTTTCGAAGTTCCACAACGCCTGAAGGAAAAACGAATGCGCGAAGACCGCGACAAAAGTCATCCTATCTTTCATTTTTAAGCTCTCCGACCTTCCTGCAGGGGAACTTGCCGTCCCTGAAATTCACCAGAATGAAACCCATGCCCATTATTGGAAGCAGATACCACGCCACCCCAAAACCCTCGACAACGTAGCCGGGAAGAAGCGGAAAAACATGCTTGACGATGTTCCTCCCGGGCACGATTAACACCGCGAAAAACACGAACGCCTTTAAAAAAAACATGAGCAGGCCTATCACCACGCCTTGCACTATCCTGATTTCCTTTCCCGACTCTATTCCTTTTTCCACCCACCTCATAATGAACACGTTGAGGTACCTTATCCAAATGTCGAGCTTTGTGAACAGAAGCCCGCAAGGCACGGCAATAAGAAGCGCGAGTATTATGGTCCCTTTCTGCACCGGGAACGTGGTCAGGCTCCACACGACCGTGAGTATCGACACCGCAGTCGTGTCTATAGGAACCGCCGCGCCCATCGGAAGAGAAGAAACCCATATTAGTTCGGCGATAACTCCGACCCAAAGACCAGTGAGCGGGTCACCCTTGAGGAAACCAAATATCGTGGCGCACACTATCGGCCTTGATATCATAAACTGGCCGACCGCAGTCGCGTCCAGGCAGATTATCGAGGCCAACAGCGCGATCGTAAGTATCTCAGTCATTGTGTGTCCTTACCGTGATCTCTGAAACGTATTCTTCCGCGGCCTTGAGAACCATTTTCTTTACCACAAGAACGACCGTCCCCTGATAAGTGCGCTCGAAACCGCCCTCCGAAATCGAAACCGTTTCTATCGGGAATACCCAGAAATCTGACGCGCGGCCGAGCTCGACTTCAAGGTGCAGGCCGTTTACCTCGTCCCTGCGTATCCATCTATGCACGTCTTTCAATATTATCGAATCCTGCTCCGTCCTGCATGAAAAGGAAAAATTGAACTCAGGGGCGAACACGAAGGAAACTTCCCTGTTCTCGAGATTTTTTATCCTGTAAAATATCTTCAGCCCCTCGTCCTGCGGCGTGATTTCCTTGCTCAACTCCACCTTTTGGGGATAATCGTTTTTCCAGACTATTCCCCGTCTCTTGAAGACAAGCGCCTTTTTGTGCTTCTCGAACGCGTACTCCCCCAGGACAAAATCTCCCTGCTCGCCGTAGGTCGAGAGCATGAAGTCCTCGCACTTGGTGTTTTCGTGCAGGAAATGGTCTACGAGCGACGCCCTCCTGTACCAATCGTAGCTCAGGTACTTGCCTAGGTTCTGTTCCTTGACCTTGACAATGTCGTTTATGGTCATGGAGTTGTTGTTCCACTTTTCGGGATGCGCCAGGAAATCGCGCAGGCGCCCGTGGTATGCTTCCTGCCGGCGCGTCAGGACGTTCAGGAGGTTCGTCTTTTTTTCCAGAAAGTCCCATTCGAAAAGACTGCCGCCTGAATGCGGAGAAAAATACAGGTTCTGCCCGGCCGACTCAAAAACAACCTCATCCCTGCCGTCCTTGTCGAAATCAAACTCCCTGCAGACGCCTTCCCTGGGGGCCCTGGGACAAAGAGATTCCGCCTCGATGAGCTTCTGATACACGGCGGACCTTAAATGCGGCAGGTACAGCCCGCCGAAAACCCCGTGCCAGTAAGCGCAGTTGCATTGCCCCTCATAAAGCGCCTTGACAGCGGCAGGGGGACGCTCGCTTTCCTTCAGTCCGGATATTTTTTCGCTGACATAAAGCATCTTCTTGTGCATATTGTTAGATTCCGCGTATTTCGTGAGAAAATTCCTCCAGAAACCGCCCCTCAGGAACCTCGTGACCGAAGGATCGTCCCGGAACCTTTTCACCACGCCCTGAAACACCTCCTGCGCGTCGCTCGGCAGGGACCACTCGGACATCTCGAAATACGACGCGGTCGGCAGGTATATCCTGCCTTCCGGAGGATTCTTTGCCGCGTACTCTGAAAATGTCACCGGCTCTATCCACGAGAGGTTCTTGTCCATAGCGCTTAAAAAATTGTCGAGCCACTTGTCCTTGTACACGTGCTTGTTCGTTTCGGGCCACAGACCGAACTTTTCCCCGTCGTCGGCCATCACAAGGACAGGCGCCCCGGACTCGGACGCGCACGCGGTAAAATACTCAATGCTTTTTTCCACGACTTCGAAAGGGAGATAGTACCTGAGCCGCTGGTTTATGGGAAATATCTTCAGGTTCACGCCTTCGTCCTCGCTCAAGTAATAGCCCCTCAGTCTTTCCACGTCCTTTCCCGCCGCGGCGAAATGGGCGTCGTCAACGACCGTGTACTCCACGCCGGCCCGGGCCAGGATCTTAGGAAGGTGCGGTTCCCAGACCCTTTCCGCAAGCCACATCCCCCTGGGAGTCACGTTGAACGTCTGCCTGATGAAATCGGTGAGCATTGCTATCTGCCCCAGCTTGTCGCGGTCCGGAATGGTCGGGATTATCGGCTCGTAGTAGCCTCCGGTCAGAAGCTCCAGCTGACCTGATTCGGTCATCTTCTTCACGGCATCCACGTATTCCTTATGCTTTTCGATAACAAAATCCCAGAGAATACCCGACATATGCAGCGACCATTTTATCTTCGGATGGTGCGACATCACGTCCATGAACGGCTTGTACGCCTCCTGGTAGCCCTTTTCGAGGACCTCCGGAAAATTGCCCACCGGCTGGTGGTTGTGTATCCCGAATATGAATTTTATGCTTTTCATTTTATGTCTTCTGGCCCTTAAGTGCACCGTCTATGGCCGAGATAACGTCCACGGCTTCGTCAAACGGAAGCACCCGCCCTTCAAGCTTTATGTTCATCTCGTGTATTCTTCTTAAAACCGAAATATCGCTATCGTCCACCGAAAGGTTCCGCAAGACCTGTTTCTTGCCCGGGGCGTAATGCATTCCTCCGACGTTCACCGACGCCACCCTGACCCCCGATTCCAGGAGCTTCAGCACGTCGGAAGGAGTCGAAAGAAGAAGAAGTATCCTTTCCTCCCTGAAGTAGCCGCCGTTTATCTTTTCGGCACCGGCGCTTATCGACAACACCGTTACCTTGACACCCGGGGGTACCGCCATAGTCAAGAGTACCCTCTGCATCTCGTCGCCTGCAACCTCGTCCGATACAACGACTATGTGGTTCACTCCGATATTCTTCAGCCAGCCTTCAACGATCTGGCCGTGTATGAGGCGGTCATCGATCCTTACAAGACTTATAGTCATAACGCGCGATCCCTCATTTAAGTTTTTTTAAAAATATTTCCTTGGCATTCGCGATGTTCTTCTGACCATCCGACAGTATTTTCGAGGCGAGATCCGGCAGCCTCAACTGCCCCCTGCTTATGAACGCCGATATGAGCATGTACAGGTTCAGACCCGTGATTATCTCGATGTTATAGTCCTTGCAGAAAGGAAGGCACGCGTTGCAAGGCGTGCCGCCGAGCATGTCCGTAAGTATCAGGATGCCTTCTTCGCTCTTTATCTTTGAAAGCTCTTCTTCGACCCTCTTGCACATCCCCGCAAGACTGTCCATCTGCGTGAGCGACAGGGTCTCGACGTCCTCCTGCTTGCCCACGATCAGTTCCGCGGTTTTAATCATTTCCATGCCGAGTTCGCCGTGGGTGATAATGAGTATTTTTATCATATTTCACACCGCCAGTTTGCAGACGATATCCGCAAGTTTTTCGCTGTTGTGCCTTGCGTATTCCCTGCGGGAAACAACGTCCGCTTCAATGAGCCTGATGCCGTAGATGATGCCGTCCGCTACCACCGGATAAGATCCTTTCCTGGCGTAGCGCCTGAGCAATTTCGAAGGTATTTTACCCGAGTTCACTATCACGTAATCCATAAGCCCTTTTTGCGTGTGTTTCTCTATGGCTTCGATGTGGTCACGCAGCGTGTAGCCGGAAGTTTCTCCGGGCTGGGTCATGATGTTGGCTATGTATATCTTTGGCGCCTTGGACCTTCTTATCGCCTGGACCACGCCTTTGACCAGGAGATTCGCTATGACCGAAGTATAGAGCGAGCCCGGCCCCAGGATTATGCAGTCCGCCTTTTTTATCGCGTCAACGACTCCGGGCCCCGCGGAAGGTAGCGCCGGATGGATTGAGAGTTTCTGCACCTTCGACCTGCTTTTCGCTATGTTCGTTTCTCCCTTGACCGTCCTGCCACTGGACAGTTCCGCCGAGAGCGTAACCGATTTGAGGGTCACCGGCAGGACTTTGCCTCTTACGGCCAGAACCTCGCTTGAACTGGCGACCGCGGGGCTGAACCCCCCCGAGATTGACGACATTACCGTGAGGAAGAGGTTCCCGAAAGAATGCCCCGCGAGAGTCCCCCGCGACGGGAACCTATACTGAAAAAGGCGCGCCATCAGGTTTTCTTCCTCCGACAACGCCACAAGGCAGTTCCTTATGTCGCCCGGAGGAAGCACGCCGAGCTCCCTTCGCAATGTCCCGGAGCTACCGCCGTCGTCACTCACGGTCACGATCGCCGTAATTTTCGAGGTGTATTTTTTGAGGCCGCGCAGAAGCGCCGAAAGCCCCGTCCCTCCACCCAGCGCCACAATACTAAGTTCTTTCCTGCCGTTGCTCTTGTGCATTATTTTAAGCCCCGATCATCGGGATATATCGCGGTGATATATCTGGGTGGAATACTTTTTTTTGCCGAGGTACGCCGCCAGGCTTTCCGCGACAACTACCGAACGATGGTGGCCACCGGTGCATCCCACGGCTATCGTCAGATAGCTCTTGCCCTCTTTGACGTAATTCGGAAGAAGAAAATCTACGAGCCCCCGGATTTGTTTCATGAATTTTTTATACATCTTCTGTTTTTGAACGTATTTTCTGACGGGCAGGTCCTTCCCGGTCTTTTCCCTTAATTTCGGGACATAATTTGGATTGGGAATGAACCGGACGTCGAGAACCATGTCGGCGTCGACCGGTATTCCGTATTTATATCCGAATGAAAGAAGCGATATCGATATTTTCCTGTCGGACGACACCTTGAACTCGCGCCCTAATATTTCTTTCAATTCCCCCAGGTTCAAAAACGACGTGTCTATCTCCTGGTCCGCAAGAGTATAGATCCCCCCCATCATTTTTCTTTCCCTTCTGATACCGTCTATTACCCTTCTGCCCAGCGGGTGGCGGCGCCTCGTTTCCGAATACCTCTGGAGAAGGCTCGCGGCGGTGGCGGTGAAAAAAATTATCCTGTAGTTTATCTTTTTCTTTTTAATCTGACTGAGGACCGAGTTTATCTGCCGCAGTGATTTACCCGCTCGTATGTCTATGCCCAGCGCGACCCTCCTCATGCCCATCGAGTTTTCAAGGCATATATCGGTAAACCTTGGTACAAGGGCTAAGGGAATATTGTCAACGCAGAAAAAACCGAAATCTTCGAGGATCTTCAGCGCCTGGCTTTTGCCGGCGCCCGAAAGACCCGTGATAATGTAAAACTGGTTCCTCATCCAAAACCTTCCAAAAAACTCAATGATTCGTGTTGCGGTCCGGCGAAGTTCCGGCCGTTCTA
Source organism: Endomicrobiales bacterium (assembly GCA_016930715.1). Taxonomy (GTDB): domain Bacteria; phylum Elusimicrobiota; class Endomicrobiia; order Endomicrobiales; family JAFGGC01; genus JAFGGC01. The sequence continues at coordinate 90,909 of JAFGGC010000013.1, read as the reverse complement.
CCTCTGGCTCATCATCTGTATGAGGCGCTGATTGAGCTCCTGCGCCGAATAGTGTCCCTTGTTCTTCAGCCTCTGGTTGAGGCTTGCTATCTCGACGAGGACCGCGATGTTCCTGCCCGGAGCGACCGGCAATACTATTTCCGGGACCTTTACGTCCAGTATGCTCGTGAAATGTTCTTCCAGGCCCGCCCTCTCGTATTCAAGGTTCGGGCTCCACTCCTCAAGCTTTATGACCATCTCTATCCGCGACTCGTCGAGTATGAAACCTATCCCGAAAAGACTGCGCACGTCGATTATGCCGAGACCCCTTACCTCCATGTGATGGCGTATTATCTCTTCGCCCCTTCCGACGAGAATTCCGCCGGAGCGCTGTATTATCTGGACGACGTCGTCGGCAACAAGCATGTGGCCTCTTTTAACGAGTTCAAGGGCGCATTCCGATTTACCCATTCCGGCATCGCCGACAATTAGAACACCCAGACCGTACACGCTTACCAGCACCGCGTGCATGCTCGTGGAAGGAGCGAGCTTGTCCTCGAGGTAGAATATCAGCTCGCCCATGAGCTGGGTGGTCGTGAGGGCCGTCCTTAAAAGAGGTACCTTGTGCTTCTGGTGGATCTTGACGAGCTCCGGCAGGGGTTCAAGCCCGCGGGCGATTATGAAGCAGGGGAGTTCCTGATAGGCGAATATCTTTTCCAGTATCTCTCTTTGCTTGTCCGGTGAAAGCGAGCTGAGATACGTGTGCTCGCCGAGGCCGATTATCTGTATGCGCTCGGCCGGAAAATGCTCGAAATACCCGGTCAGGACCAGCCCCGGTCTGTTGACTTCGGAAACCTTGACCGGCCTCTGCAAACCTTCCACGCCGGCTATCAGTTCGAGCTTCAGGTCCTCGTTCTTCTCCTGCAGGAATGTCCCAACACTGATGTTGGACATTAATAGGCATCCTCCCGCTGGATGATCTTGACCACTTCTTCAACGGATTTTGCGTCCCTGAGCGCCTGCCTGAAATACTTGTCCTTGAAAAGCCTGGAGATCCTCGAAAGGGCCTTCAGATGCTGGCCCGCGACTTCCACCGGACCCACGAGAAAGAAGATCAGATGGACCGGTTCTCCGTCAAGCGAATTGAACTCGACGCCTTTCTGCGATATGCCCAGAGCGCCTATCTGCTCCGACACGGCGTCGGTCTTGCCGTGCGGTATGGCGACCCCCTGGCCTATGCCGGTCGACCCGAGTTTCTCGCGTTCAAGAACCGTTTCTATAACCTCCTGGGTTTTCTTGACCTTTTTGGCCTTTGCCAGCATTTCCACGAGTTCGGTTATCGCCGTTTTCTTGTCACCAGCCTTAAGGTCGATGCTTATCGCCTCAGTGCACAGGAAATCCATGATCTTCATCCTTTTTCCTCCTGTATCTTTTTTTATCGCGTTACATATCGGGCTCTAGAATGCCGTACGTCCCGTTGTTCCTCTGATAAACCACGTTTATCCTCGAAGTATCGGCATTCAGGAACATATAGAAGGCGTATCCCATCAGTTGCATCTCGTTGATGGCTTCTTTTATGGTGGTCGGTTTGACGTCGAACCGCTTGACCTCGGTTATCTCGGAAACCCTGTTGGCGGGAAAAGACGCGATGTCGTCGACCATGCTCTTGTAGATGGCCGCCTTGTCCCTTCTGTGGACCTTCGATATTTCCTTATGCTTTTTCAGCTGTTTTTCCATCTTGTCCACGCAGAGGTCGATGGCAGCGTAAAGGTCGATCGATTCCTCTTTAGCTCTGAAAGTGTTGTTCTTGGCGTGTATCACGACCTCGGCTGATTGGCGGTATTTTTTTTCGACGGAAAGCACCACCTGAACCCACACCAGATGGTTAAAATACCTTTCGCATCTTTCTACTTTTTTCCTGACGTAGTCCGCCAGCGGTTTGGTCAATTCAAGGTGGCGCGCGGTGATGTTGATCTGCATTGCTGTCTCTCCCTGGTTTACGTGCTGCAATTACCCGTGATTACCGCAAATTCATGCGGGACCGGCCGAGTTTGGATTTTACCATATTTTTCAACACACTTCAATATCGCGGACCGGCTGAAACACGGCCCCTACATCCTGAAATTCTCGCCCAAGTACACTCTTCTTGCTTCTGGGCTTTCGAGAAGCTCTTTCGCGTTGCCTTCAAGCAGTATCCTGCCTTCATAGATTATATATGCCCTGTCTATTATTTCGAGGGTTTCCCTCACGTTATGATCCGTTATGAGTATGCCGAGCCCCTTTTCCTTCAGGCGGGCGATTATACCCTGAATGTCGGAAACCGTTATGGGGTCTATGCCCACGAAGGGCTCGTCAAGCAGGAGGAACTTCGGGTCCGTCACCAGCGCCCTTGCTATCTCGCAGCGTCTTTTTTCGCCGCCAGAAAGAGTTACCGTCAACTGATTCCTCAGCTTCACGAGCCCGAGCTCTTCAAGGAGGCCTTCCACCTTCTGTCTTTTTTCTTCATGGCCGACCTCAAGCATCTCGGCGATGGCCCATAGGTTTTCCTCAACGGTCAGCCCCCTGAATATCGAAGGCTCCTGCGAAAGGTATCCTATGCCGAGCCTCGCTCTCCTGAACATCGGCAGTTCCGTTATGTCGGTCTCCTCGACAAGCACCCTTCCGCTCAGGGGCTTTATCAGGCCGACCGTCATATAGAAGGTCGTGGTTTTTCCGGCGCCGTTCGGGCCGAGAAGCCCGACTATCTCGCCCTGGCTCACCCTGATGTTGACACCGTCAACCACCGTGCGTTTCTTGTACTGTTTTTTCAACTCAACGCTTTTCAGCATCATTCTTTTTTATGTCCTCATCTTTCGCCGTCACCACGCAATGTACTTTCCCCTCGAGAAGCACCTTGTCGCGGTTTATGAAAAATGTTATCCTGTCGGCGGTATAGGTGCTCTTCTTATCGCCTTCCGTATGTATGAGAACCGGCTGGGGGTCGGAACCCGTCAGAACCATCTTCTTTTGTCCTTGAGCGAACACGGCGTAAGGCGCAAAAGCCGTGACGGACGACGATATCACCTCGACCTCGCCTTTCGCGTGCAGTTCCTCCTTCTTTTCGTAAAAGGTTATCTCGTCCGCGGTCAGGTTCACGGGAGACGTCGAGCTCTTCGTGAAATACACTATCTCCGGCCGGCCGGAGAAGAGCTTCGCGAAACCCTCATCGGGGCTATAATAGGCCTTGTCGGACCTTCCCCTTATGGGCTCCCTGTCCTCCGTGAACGTTTTGAACTTGACGTTTCCTTCGGCGTCTATCCTGTTGTTCCGCTTGTCCTGAACGAGCTTTCTGGCCGTTAGGACGTTCTCGCCCTTCGTGACCCTGGCGCCTTCAGTGAACACCACCTTTTTGCCGCCGTTGATTATCTCCATCTTCTCCCCGGTGATCACGGTCCTAGGTTCTTTTGCCGAACATATCAGGGCAAAAAAAGCCAAAGACAGCAGAAACGGCCAAACCGTCCTATTTTTTCTTTTCATGCATCACGACACGCTGTTTTTTTATCATTATAGTCTCAAGGTCGGGAGTTGCTTCCATGCCCTGACCATAAATCGTTTCATCTTTCCTTTCAAGCTTTACCTTTTCTTCGGTGACGATCCTTTTTATTTCTGATTTATAGTGAAGATTGTGAGTGTCAAGCCTTTCGCCCTTTACCGTGGTGAGCAGACACTTGCCGTCGCCCCAGATATCATAGTTGTTCGAATCTATCCGCCCTTTTTCCGAAACGAGCGTGGAAACATACTCTCCGCCCTCGTAGAATTTAATTACAGGAGCGTCGAGGTACACCTTCTTCTGGGACTCCACTATCTGGGCGCTCTTGGCATCAAGAACCCATTTGGTTTTGCCGGCTTCGGTCTCGGTCACGTTGAATTTTTCGATCGCCTGCTCGGGTATCGGCGGCGCGTTCTCCCCCTCTTTCCCAACGTCGTCCGTGGAAAAAAGAAAGAACAAAAACGCTCCTAGAAAAAGCGCTGAGATTACGACGACCGTTTTCCTGCCGGGTTTAAGTCTAGGCATTTTTCGCTTCCTTCGTCTTCCATCTCTCGTGCATCCACACCCATTGCTCCGGATACCGCTTTATGTGCTCTTCTATCATCGCCGTCACGCGCTGCGTGTTGTATTTTATGTCCTCTCCCATGTCGCCGCTTTTCCGGAGCTCCACCGGGCCGGTGACCTTAACCGTATGCGTGTCGTCGGGATTCCTGACGTCCAGCGCCACGACCACCCCCACGTCGATCCTCAGCGCCAGAGACGCAAGGCCGGACGGCGTCCATGCGGGCCTTCCGAAGAAATCCACGAACACGCCGGGCACTTCGGTGTCCTGGTCTATGAGCATCGCGACCACCTGGTTGCGCTTCAAGCCCTTCAAGATATCCTTGGCGGTCTCCCGGTCGGAACGCATTATCACGTTTATGCCCTTCGACCTCCTGTAGGCCAAAAGCATTCTGTTCAAGCCCTCGATGTATATCCTTCTGGCTATGGCGTTTATCGGGAAACCCTCGGAGCTCAGCGCGACGCCAGTTATCTCCCAGCTTCCGCAGTGCGCGCTCGCAAGCAGAACCCCCTTGCCGAGAGCGAGCGCCGCATCAAGCGCCTGGCGGTTCTCGACTTTCATGAGCTTTTCGACGTCTTTTTGCCCGAGCTTGGGATAGGAGAACAGCTCCATCATGTTCTTTCCCTGGTTGACAAAGACCTTTTTTGCTATGTTTTCTATCTCCGGAGCGCTCTTCTCCGGAAAAGAAGCCTTGAGGTTGCCAATGCACACGTTTCTCGATTTTTGAACCGCATAATAAGCCCACAACCCCAACAATCCTCCGAGTTTTACCGCGAGACGGAAAGGAATAAGAAGTATCAGTTTTGAAAGAACCAGCGCGAAGATATAATAAAAGTAACGTTTTATCTTCTTCAAATGTAGCCTTCCGTCGCCTTTTTCCAGAAACCGCGGGCCTTCAGCACCAGTTCAATTACTTCCCTGACAACTCCCTTGCCGCCGCGGATCCTGGACACGAAATCGGCCTCTTTTTTGACCTCCGCGGGCGCGTCCGACGGGCATATGGCAAAACCCACGTACCTGAAAACCGGTATGTCAAGTATATCGTCACCGATGTATAGTGCTTCCTCGGGTTCGAGTCCTTCCTTAGCGAGTATCTCCTTTATAGCGTGTATCTTGTCGTTCGAGCCGTGGTAGTAGTAATGAATGCCTATCTCTTTGGCCCTGTCGGCCACCTGCCTGGAGCTCCTTCCGGTTATCCACGCCACCTTGATCCCGGACCCGGACCTGTCGATGAGGTGGAAAGCCATCCTGTCCTTTACGTCCCATATCTTTATTTCACCACCGGTGTCAAACATTATTATTTCCCCGCCCGTAAGAACACCGTCGACATCCATGGCAAGGAGCTTGACTCTTTTGGCAAGTGACTGAAGTTTTTTCGGGTTCATTTTAGCCTACTTTCGCCTCTTTCGGAACCTCTTTGAGCCAGGGTGTTATTTCATGTGGTATTTTCCTCATGTATGGTTTCAAGACGTGATTCAGCGCGAAGAAGGCGACTATGAGGATAACGTATATCACGGCAAGGGTCCTTAAGTGCCACTTCCACGTCGGTTTCCAAAGCGGTACCTGGATGAGGTCGTACCCGCATTTCCTGCAGGTCTTTGCGCCTTCCTTGTTGTCAGTCTGGCATTTTGGGCATTTCATCTTTTTCTCCTTGAACGTTGTTAACCTGAAAATTCATAAATTAGTAAATTGGCGAATTGGCATGTGACCCGCTTCTCTAATTCGCCAATTCGCGCCGCTTTGTATTAACAAAGTTATAATTTCTTTATAAAACGATCCAATCTTATAATCGTATCCAAAAAACAAGGCAGTTCGGACAGCGACAGGCTGTTAGAACCGTCGGAAAGGGCCTTTTTCGGGTTTTTGTGAACTTCGACGAACAGCGCCGAGATGCCGAGACTCACCGCAGCCTTCGAAAGAGGAAGGACAAACTCCTTCTGCCCTCCGGACGAACTTCCTTTTCCCGAAGGAAGCTGTACTGAATGCGTCGCGTCGAACACGACCGGATAGCCCGCTTCTTTCATAACGGGTATCGAGCGCATGTCCACCACCAGATTATGGTAGCCGAACGACGTCCCGCGTTCGGTGAAAAGTATTGTGTTGTTGCCGGCGCTCCTGATCTTGCCGGCTATGTTGCCGACGTCCTCCGGGGCCAGGAACTGCCCCTTTTTCACGTTCACGCACAGGCCCGTTCTCGCCGCGGCCACTATCAGGTCGGTCTGACGGCACAAAAACGCCGGTATTTGCAGAACGTCGCAGGTCTCGGCTGCAAGTTCCACGTCCGAAACGCTGTGCACGTCGGTGAGGACCGGGATTTTGAGCTCTTTTTTCACCCGCGCCAGCACCTTCAGGCCGCCGAGTATGCCGGGACCCCGGAAGGACCTGACCGAAGACCTGTTCGCCTTGTCGTAAGAAGCCTTGAAGACAAGCGGGACATTGAGTTTCTTCGCGATTATTTTAAGTTTCCTCGCGAGTTCAAGCGTGCTTTTCTCGTTTTCGATGACACACGGCCCAGCGACAAGCACCAGCGGCCGCTCGTTGGAAAACTTGACGTTAAACCCCTTCAGACCTACCGTTTTTGATTTCATGACGCGCTCTTTTTCTGCTTGTTTTTTAGCGAAGCGGATATAAAATCCCTGAAAAGCGGGTGGGGCCTCGTAGGCCGCGACTGGAATTCGGGATGGAACTGCACCCCCACGAACCAGGGATGGTTCTTGTATTCCACTATTTCGACCAGGTTCCTCTGCGGATTCACGCCGGCGATAACAAGGCCCGACTTCTCGAGTTTCTTCCTGAAAGCGTTGTTCAACTCGTACCGGTGCCGGTGGCGCTCGTTTATCAGCGTGTTTTTATACGCCTTGTGGGAGAACGTTCCCTGCTTCATCCTGCAGGAATACACGCCCAGTCTCATCGTCCCGCCCTTTTCGGTCACTTTCTTCTGCTCCTTCATCAGGTCGATGACGGGATGCTTCGTGTTCGGATTGAACTCCGTCGAATGCGCGTCCTTCATTTTCAGTATGTTCCTTGAATACTCTATGACCGCGCACTGCATGCCCAGGCATATGCCGAAAAACGGTATCCTGCGTTCCCTGGCGTACTTAACGGCCTTTATCTTTCCTTCTATGCCCCTGTCGCCGAAACCGCCCGGGACCAGAACACCGTCGGCCTGAGAAAGCTGTTCCTGAGCCTGTTCGCCCTCCACGTCCACGTACTTGATCTCGACCGACGCGGAATTGGCGACGCCTCCGTGCTTGAGCGCCTCCCAGATGCTCTTGTAGGCGTCCTTGAGCTCGGTGTATTTCCCGGCCACGGCTATCGTGACGGAATGTTTCGGGAAACGGCACTGGTGCACCATGTTTTCCCAGTCGCGAATATTGTACTTCTGCGCCGAGAGATGAAGGTATTCGAGTATCAAATCGTCGAGTCCCTGGTTCAGAAGGAGAAGCGGCACCTCGTAGATGGAGGAGCCCACGTCTTTCTCCTCTATGACGGCTTTCGGCTCAACGTTGCAGAAAAGAGCTATCTTGTTCTTCAGGTCTTCGGTAAGGTTCTTTTCCATCCTGCAGATGAGTACGGAGGGCTCGATGCCTATTTCCCTCAGCTTCTGCACGCTGTGCTGGGTCGGCTTGGTTTTCATCTCGCCCGCCGCGCGGATGTATGGAACGAGCGTGACGTGCACGCAGACAACGTTGCTCCTGCCCGTTTCAAGGCGGAACTGCCGTATCGCCTCAAGGAAAGGAAGCCCTTCGATGTCCCCGACCGTGCCGCCTATTTCGACTATCACCACATCGTATCCCGGCGCGAGCTTTTTGAAACGCGCTTTTATCTCGTTTGTTATGTGAGGTACGACCTGAATGGTCTTCCCGAGGTAATCCCCGCGCCTTTCGGCCGATATGACAGTCTCGTATATCTGGCCGGACGTGATGTTATTCTCGCGTTTCGTGGCCTGGTCCATGAACCTTTCGTAATGGCCGAGGTCGAGGTCGGTCTCGGCGCCGTCTACCGTAACGAAAACCTCGCCGTGCTGGTACGGGGACATGGTACCGGGGTCCACGTTCAGATACGGGTCGCATTTGAGCACGTTTACCTTCAAGCCCCTGCTTTTCAGGAGGCATCCGATCGATGCCGCCGTGATGCCTTTGCCCAGGGAGGACACGACGCCTCCCGTGACGAAAATATATTTTGTCATTTGAGTAGCCTCTCGATTTTTTTCACGTCGCCGGGCCTGTCGACCCCTGACGAATCGCGTCTTGACAGGACCACCTTGATCCCGTATCCTTTTTCAAGGATCCTCAGCTGTTCAAGCTTCTCTGCTTTTTCCAGCCGCGTCTGCTTCCAGGAGGAGAACTTCTTCAAGAACCCTCTCCTGAACCCGTAAATCCCGAGATGCTTGAAATACTTCGTTGTATTTTGCGCGCCCCTGGGATACGGCACCGGGTATCTTGAAAAATACAGCGCCATGTAGTTATCGTCAAAAACGACCTTCACGATGTTCGGGTCGTTTATGTCTTTCTTGTTCTTAAGCTCGTAGGCGGCCGTCGCGCAGACAAGAGAACGGTCCTTTTTAAGCCCGCCCACTATCGCGTCCACCGTGCCTGGCGCGATAAGCGGCTCGTCTCCCTGGATATTGACAAGTATATCGTGACCGCCTTTTATTTTTTTCGCCGCGGCGCAGAGCCTGTCGGTGCCGCTGGCACAGGTTTTCGGCGTCATCACGGCTTTCGCGCCTATCTTTTTCGCGTGCGAGAAGATCCTCGCGTCGTCGGTCGCGATCACCGCGTCATCGAGCGAGCGCGCCTTCTTCGCCCTGAGCCAAACCCTCTGCACCAGAGTCTTGCCTTTGATGAGAGCCAGCGGTTTGCCGGGGAATCTAGTTGAAGCGTACCTTGCGGGTATTATGCCGAGCGCTTTAATCTTCATGTCCTTTTATGAAACCCGGTTATTGCCTCGCGGAGTTCCTGGGGCGACGCGGTCGCGGTCCCTATCTTGCCCACGACTATGCCGGCGGCAAAATTGGAAATCTCAGCCGCTTCCGCGTGGCGGGCACCCGCCGCCAGGGCGAGCGTCAGCGCCGATATCACCGTGTCCCCGGCGCCGGTAACGTCGAAAACTTCCTTCGCCCTTGTCGGGATGTCGGTTATCTTGTCGCCGGGCTCGAAAAGCGTCATGCCCTTTTCCCCGCGGGTTATGAGAACGGTATCCGACCCGAGCCTTTTCAATATCCTCTTGCCCAGACCCACGACCTCGCTGTCTTTCGAGACCTCACGGTACTTCATCCCCTCCACGGCTTCCTTCAGGTTCGGAGTGATGCACGAAACATTCTTATAGTGCAGAAAATGCTCCGGCTTGGGATCCACGGTGACCGGTATATCTCTTTTTTTCGCGAGTTTTATGGCGGTTTGAAGCACGGGTTTCGTGATCACTCCCTTCCCGTAGTCTGAAATTATGATACCGTCGACCTCCGTGGCGAATTCTTCGATATTCCCGACTATTTTCTTCGTCACGGCGGCTTCGAAATTGCCTTTAAGCTCCTTGTCGACCCTAACCACCTGCTGGTTCTGCGCTATTATGCGCATTTTCATTATCGTGGGCCTGGCGCCGTCCGCTACGATCCCTGCCGTGTCGATGTTCCTTGCCTTGAACTGCTTTCTTAACTGCTCGGCGTTGAAATCATCGCCCACGACACCGACGATAAGCGCGCGGCCTCCGAGGCTTATGATGTTGTTGGCGACGTTGCCCGCCCCTCCGAACGCCTGGCTTTCGCGCGTGATCTCGACTACCGGAACGGGCGCCTCGGGAGAGATCCTGGACACCCTGCCCCAGATGAACTTGTCCATCATCAGGTCGCCTATGACAAGTATTCTCTGCCTGCTGAAATTCGGGATGAACTTGAGAAGCTTTTCCATTTGTTTCTCCATTTTCATTTTATGGCGTCTATTATCGCCGAATACAGAAGCGGAAGCATTATCTCGTGATGCCCGGTAAAATCATACCCTCTGCCGGAACCCTGCACCGGTCTCGTTACTATGTTCTGCGCCGGCCTGTACTGGCGTATCATGTCGAAATTCGCGGTCGTGAAACCCGAAACCTTGTACCCCAGGTTGCGCGCGACGGTCAGGGCTTTGAGGAATACCTCCGGCATAATGACAGCGCTTCCGAAGTTTATAAGCACGCCGCCCTGACCGAGCCTTGAGACGGAATCCGCGAAAGTGATGAAATCCTTGTGGCTCGCCCATCCCCACGACGCGCCGTCGCACTGCGGGTGCTGGTAGATTATATCGGTTCCTATACCGACGTGGACGGTAAAGGGTATTCCGAGCTTGAAAGAACTGGCGTATACGCTCTGGGAACGGAACGGAAGCTTACTCGCCTCGATCTGCTGGCCTACCGTGAAACCGAGACCCTGCCTCTTTCCGTGCGCTACCCGCGCCGCGGAATTCAGGAACTCCCCGGTTTCCCTCGTCATCCCGAAAGAACCGTCTTTCAGGCGTTTTGCAACGTCCTCGGAGGTGTGCCCGCAAAGCGCGAGCTCGAAATCATGCACGGCGGAGGCACCGTTCGAAGCAAACGCCGTAATAACACCCCGCCTGGCAAGGTCTATGAGAAACGGGCTCAACCCGCATTTTATTACGTGCGCGCCGAACGAAAAAATAACCGGTTTTCCCTTTTCTCTGGCCCTGACTATAGTGTCCACCAGGGCCTTAATGTCCTTTCCGCACAGTATCGGCGGTATCGAATTCCAAAACCCCCTGAAACCGACCGGTTTTTTCGGAAGTCTCGAGAGGAATTCCTTTTTCACCTTGCTCGGCCTGTTTTTTAGAGGAACCGTCCTTATTTTTTTCAGGTCTATCCTTGCGGATCTCACTTTTCCTCCGTTTAACCGCTATAGTTTTACGTCGGTCAATACCGCGACCACGGACCCTATCGGGATTTTTGAGCGCATCATGACCGGGAATTTATTCGAATCGGCCGTCACCCATACCCAGAGCTTTCCTTTTGACTGGAAAAGCCCGGCTCCCTCCCTGACCGCCGGTTCGAGAAGAAAACACTCGAATTCTCCGGCGGGTACTTTTATTTTCTCCTTGTCCGTCACCCTTACCGTCAGGGGCCAGGACAGGTCGCCCGAATGGGCGTCTATGGAATACTTCTTGCCGACTTCCAAATCCTTTGTCCTGAGATAATACAGCGACGACAGGATGTCCTGCACCCAAGGCAGTATCTTTCCGGTCTTGCTCGATTCCACTATGAGGAACTCCTCGTTCGGCTGGTCAAAAATCAGAGTCTCGCTCTTTACGGCGTTCTTTTCGTTTATCCGGCTGAGGAATTTAAGCGAGCAGAGACTTTCAAAATCCATCCAGGACTCGTTAGTATCGCGAACCTTGTAAAACACGTCGAAAAACGGAGCCGAACGGGCTTCAGTGTATATATGGAACGCGCGCCTGCCGTTTATTTCGTCTATACCGTCTATTTCCATCGTCGCATATCCGACGGTTATGAACTTCCATCTCACGGCAAAATCAAGTTTCTCGCCGTCCTTGAAAGCGCCGTTCACCGACTCCTGACGCCATATGAAGAACGGATCGTTTTCCATTTCGGGCGCCGTAACCGTTCCCTGAACCGGCTCCTCTTCAGATACGGCCGCCAACGAGAAAGCAACCAAAGCAGCCAAAACAAACAGCGTCATTACCCTTTTGTTGATCATCAGTCCTGTTTTCCTATCCATTTCGCGGCCGAAAGAAGATTCTTTTCTATTCTGTCGGGTCTGGTATCCTTTATCTTTTTAATTTCCTCTTTGCCGTGGCCAGTCAGGATGAAAATCCCCTTGCCGCCCATGTTTTTTCCTAGCAGAAAATCATTATTGTGGTCGCCTATCACGTACGACTTCTTAAGATCGAGGTTAAACCTTTTCTGCGCCTTTTTGACGAGGCCGAGCCTGGGCTTCCTGCACGAACATCCGGCGTCGGGCGCGTGCGGGCAGTAATAAATCGCGTCAATCCGGACACCGCGCCGCGAGAAGTACCTTGCCAGGAAGGCGTGGACTTTTTTCAGGTCACTTTCCTTGAAATAACCCCTGCCTATCCCCGACTGATTGGTGACGACGATGATCCTGTATCCCAGCGCTTTTAGTTTTTTCAAGGCCTCGACAGCGCGGGTATAGAACCTGACGTCCTTTATTTTGTGAAGGTAATTTTTTTCGTGAATAAGAGTGCCGTCGCGGTCTATGAAGACCGCGCGGTTTTTTCTATCGCCTGTCGCCAAACATGTTCTCCCTGCAGGAATTCCGGCTCTATGTCCAAAATAAAAAACATCCCGGCGCGCTCCGCGTCAAGCCCGCCAAGAATACTTTTCAGTTTAACGGCGTCCTTGCCCGTAGTCAGAATGGGCCGCCGGAAACCCGCCGATCTGACGTCGTTAAGATTATACCAATGATGGTCAGGAAAATCAAGACTTTTCTCTATTATTACATTTGATTTTTCAATCAATTTATGAAAACTGGCGGTCTCGCCGATTCCCGAGAATGCGGTCACCTTCCTGCCGCTGAATTCCTCGATATTGCGGCTCTTGTTGTCAGTTATCCTTCTTAGCCCGGTTACCTTGTATCTCGATTCAACGACCGGAGCGGACGTGTGGCGTTTTATTTCCTCGACTGTTTCCTTCGTTTTTTGTATTCCGGCGGTGTCCGAATTGGTCACCACGACGAGCCCGGCCCTAGCGAGCGAGGATTTATCCTCCCGCAGCATGCCCGCGGGTATCAAAAACCCGTTGCCGAAAGGGTTCAGGGCGTTCACGCAGACGATGTCAAGGTCCCTTTTTACCTTCCAGTGCTGGAAACCGTCGTCGATGATGAACACGTCAGGCGAGAATTTTTTGAACGCGAACTCCGCGGAGCGCACCCTGTCCCTTCCGGACATAACCACGACGCTTCCTAGGGCCTCCGCCACGAGATAGGGCTCGTCCCCGCATTCGTCCGGCTCGCACAGCGTTTTCTCGCCGTCAGAAACCACGACGCTGCGCGCCGCCGAGCCTTTTCTCTTGTACCCGCGAGAGAGAACGACGGGTTTTAAACCCAGGTTTTCAAGGTCGCGCGCGAGTTTTATCACCACCGGTGTCTTGCCGGTCCCGCCCCACGTTATGTTGCCTATGCTTATCACGGGCGCAGGGAGTTTCGCGGGTTTTGACAGTTTCCTGTCAAGCTCCGACAGCGTTTTATAGACGAAAACAAAAGGCGAAAATGCGTTGAGCATCCTGTTTCTTATCCCCTGTTCCCCTTATCCTGTTTCTTGAGTTTTTCCCAGAGCTTAACGTATTTGAGCATCGTGTAGTACGCGTACAGGGACGAAAGTATGAAACCCGGCACGCCGTCGAGAAACCCGAGCTTTGCCACGTACATCCTGAAAAACATCGCGGCCGGGTTTATCATAAGGTTCGTCGCCCTGAATTTCCTTCCCTCCATGAACATCTCTTCGGCCCTCAGGGCCGAGTAACGGTCCATTTTCGCGAAAAACTGCTCAAGGGAAAAGAAAGGGAACTGAAGGACGTGCTCCTTCAAGCGCCCGAGCCTGCCGTCAAGCTCGTAAGTCTCGTGAACGAGCTGCTCCCTGTACTTCATGCGCTTCTTGTTGAAAAACTGCGGCTGGCGGAAGTCCGGGTACCACCCGCAGTGCCTTATCCATATGTCGAGAAAATGGCTTTTCCTCGGGACAAGGTACGCTTCGCATTCGGGGCCTTTTTCAAGAAGTCCGAATATCTCGTTCTTTATTTCCTCGGTCGCGCGTTCGTCGGAATCAAGGCTGAACACCCAGTCGTTGGAGCAGTGGGACAGGGCTATGTTGCGCAGACGCCCGAAACCGACGAATTTCTCCTGTATTATCTTCTGCGTGTAGTTCTTCGCTATCTCGACCGTGCCGTCAGTGGAAAAGGAGTCGAGCACGACAATCTCGTCCGCCCAATTTATGCTCTCAAGGCAGTCCTTGATCTTGTCCGCGTTGTTGTAGGTCATCACGTAAGCGGTTATTTTAAACCTCGTCATTTTGCCTCCGTCGTAATCAAAAAGAATCGTATATTCCCGCGACCTCGTCGGTCATCTTTCCGATGCTAAAATTTTCAGTGACGAACTGGATACCGCATTCCCCCATATGTTTAATTTGAACCGGTTCGTTCAAAAGCGTTAATATTACCTGCGACAGCACCTCGGAATTCCTCGGCGGAATGAGTATCCCCGACGAATTGTCCATGAAGGTCTCCGGTATGCCCCCGATGTTGGTCCCTATCACGGGCTTGCCCAATCCTTGAGCCTCCACCATCACCTGACCGAAACCCTCCGTGTCCCACGAAAGAAAACAAAAAACATCCATCGCCGCGATATAGTTCTCGACGTCTTCCACGTATCCCGTGAAAATAATTTTATCCGCGACTCCAAGCTTTTTAGCGAGCGCTTTCAGTTCGCCTTCGATCTCGCCGGTGCCGACTATAAGAAACCTCGCCTGCGGGAACCTTTCAAGTATCATCTGGGCCGCTTCGATAAGGTATTCCTGCCCCTTGCCCCGCGGCCTGTTCATTGCCGCTGCCGTGCCAATGACGGGCCCGGCGCCCAATCCGTATTTCCGGCGCACCGCTTCCCCGCTCACGTTTGGATTGAACCGCGCAAAATCCGTGCCGTTATAGACGACCTCAATTTTTGATTTATCCACGTTCTCCCTGTCGACAAGCCCTTCCCTGACGGCTTTCGATATGGCGATGACCTTGTCGGCCCATCTGTAGTGCAGGCGCGAATAGAAAGCGTGAGGCAACTGGGCGTGGCGGTGAAATATTATTTTAATCCTCGAACCGCTGAGCCATTTGGCGAAAACGCACGGCCAGAAAACTTTACCCTGATGGGCGTGTATTATGTCTATTTTTTCCAACGACACGGCGGCGGCCAGCTGGGTGAAACCAACCGGGTCGAACGACCCCTTTATCGAAACGTGCCGGACCTTAAGCCCGAGTTCCGCGGCCTTCTTCGCGATATAGCTGTTCCCGGGACAGGCAATGACGTTTGAAAATCCCTTTTTTTCCAGATGTTCGGCAAGAAGGAGCATGAGTTTCTCCGCACCGCCGGCCGTCCACGACGTGTAAACATGCAGTATTTTTTTTGCCATGCCGTTCCCTATATTCCGGACAGTTTCTGCACCATCTTCGCGTATTCGGCCGCGCTCGCCCTGTAATAGCTTTCGAGCATCTTGAACCCGTGCCCCTTCACGCCCGCCCAGTATTCACCGAGCGATCCCGCCATCTTGACGTAATCCCTTGTCTCCAGCTGGGATTTGTAGCATTCTATAGCTTCTTTTTTCTTATCCCACGCCCCGCCTATGTCTATGAGCACGTTCGGGTACAGCGGCATCCACACGGGATAGGCGTAGACCATGCAGCTGAACTTGTTCCTGTCGTGCGCTTTAAGGAAGGCCGAATTGGCCGCCCTGTGGTCCGCGTGATTATCAAGGACAAACGGCAGGAAGATAATGTCCGGCTTTTTTTCCGCCACTATCTGCATTATTTTATCGGGCAACTCGGACTGCCTCGAAAGGCTCTCAACGGGGTATTTAAGCTCTATCGTGTTTTTCACGCCGAGGACCTTCGCCGCGGCACCGGCTTCTTCGTCGCGCTTTTGTCCGTCGGAAGTGCAGAAAACGACGTCGACCGACCCGCCCATTTCGGACAGGATCCTGACCGCGCCGCCGCAACCGACCGCTTCGTCGTCCGGATGAGGGGCTATGACGAGGGCGTTCCCGCCGGGAAAATCCTTGTCCACGATCAGGGAATACTTCAGAAGCGGCTGCACGTACTCGTAAAGCCTGAAAACCTTCGAGTAACGGATGAAATTGATCATGTTCTTCTCCACTTTATTTCTTTGAAGTTTTTATGGTCTCCCAAGCGCAGGCTGTTTACCCACGCCTTTATCTTTTTGCCGAAACCGCTTTCTTTGTGCCATTGCTCCCTGAGCGCCCTGATGAACGGCTCGAATTCGCGGTTCGCGACGACGTTCATCGTTTCGGGATGGGTACCGCCGAAATCCGCGAGGTTCCCGAGGTCGGAAAAATGGTCTTTCATCTGCTTGCCGGCGGTGTTTTTTTCCACCCACCCGTCATCGTGCCAGAACTTGTGAAAATCCCTTATTTTTTCCGCCATCACCTGCGGGGGCCGGGCCCAGCCGTAGTGATATACGTTTGCCCCGCAGTTTATCGCGGAGATCCTGCCGCCGTCCCTGCGAAACCCCTGCGCGTCGCCGTGGGACACGATGCCCCGGCCGTTCTTTATTATCCTCACTTCGCTCCTGTACCAGGACCTCGAATCCTGAACCGTATAGTAGCTCCCGTAAAAATGCAAGTAATCAAACGCTATTCCGTCGATATTTTCGCGCTCCGACGCGAAGGAAATCGCCTCTCCTATTCTACCATAATCTCGTCCGCTTATTACTTCGTCGGATTGCACGTAAAAGATGAAATCCCCGGAACATTTTTTCAAAACCTTGTTTGTCTCCACAGAAAGTATTTTCCCGCCTTCGCGCATTTTCATATCCCAGACGCTGTCGAATATCTTTATCTTTTCGTCCCTGATGGCTTCGATTTTGGCTCTCGTGCCGTCGTCCGAATCACCCACGCCGACGACGAATTCGTCACACAGGGGAAGCACGGATCTCACCGATTCGACAAACGGGTACCCGTATTTCACGCCGTTCCTGATTATCGTCGCCCCGCTGACTTTTATCTTTTCATTTTTCATTTTCAATTCTTAATTGCCTCAAGGTAATTCCAGCAAGCCAGAATATCTCCATCGCGAAACCGGGCCCGGTAAGAAGGGTGTCAAAAAGGTCGCCTATAAGGGCACAGACGAGGGTCCATATCAATCCGTAAGCGAGTGTTTTCGATATTGCGTCAGCGGAAGCCGCCGACGACGAAAGTCTCCTGAAAAGCGAAACCACGATGGCGCCAAAAATCAGAAAACCAACAAGACCGAAATCGCTCAGGAAATTCAGAAAAAAGGAGTGGATGTGCGGGTGCCTCTGCACCTGCCTGTCTTCCCCGTAAAGCCTCGCGAAGTACTTGTCCTGTTTTATCCCCTGGCCGGGCCCGAAACCGAAAAGAGGCCTGTCCCTTATCTCCCACAGCGCGACCTTGCAGAGCAGTATCCTTTCGCGGATGTTCTGTTCCGCGAAATTGGTACTTGTTATCCTTCTTTTCAATCCGGTGTCGAAAGAAAAAACCGCGGCAACACCGACGAGAAATGAGAGTAGAAAGACCGTAAGTATCAGGAACTTCCTGTTTTTCACGGCCGCATAAACCGCGATGCCGAAATAGGTGACAAAACCGGCAATGTAATACCCCCTTGAACCGGTGAGCACCATGCAGTACAGAAAGAAAAACATCGCGGCGGGCAGTGCTTTTCTCGCGCTCTCTTCAAGCAGGCCTCCGTGAAGATAGGCGCTCAGCGAAAAGAACGAAAGCATCAGGCATATTCCCGCCAGCGCGATGTGCGAACGCCCGCCCTTGAGCAGGTTGTCCTGAACTAGGTGGAACTCCTTGCCGATGAGGTCGGCAAAGTGCAGGTAATACGTCATTACCGAAAGTATGAGAAGAATTATGAAAGCGGCGTAATAGACAAGGAACGATATCTTCGACTTTTTCCGACCCAGAAGGGAATACCCGAGTATGAACGGGCACACCCAGTGCGAGAAATAGCCGGCCATGACGCCCAGCGACGGCCCAGAATCAGCCGAAAACGGCACGAGCGCGAGGCCGTAGGCGACGAAAGCGAGCATCCACAGGAACACGGGCTCCCGCAGCAGTTCTTTTTTAACGCGGTAAACAAAAACAAGGGCGAGCCCGCAGGCAAGGTAACCGACGATATGCGAAACCGGCATCGCCGCCGCGAAAAGGTAGTTCAATACGGCCAGGATGTTCTCAATCATATTCCTATTTGCCTGACTGCGGCCTGTAGATCAAAGCAGCGACTATCCCGAAAATTGTAAATTGAATCAATCCGTAGACACACCACTTGGCCGCGAGCGAAAACGGAATCGGGTAAACGACGTACTGATTTATCACGCTATAGACGTACACGAACACGCCAACCAACAATCCGAACCGTACGCCTTCCATTATCCCTTTACCTTCATACCCTTTCACGAACACGTACATTAACAGAAACGAGAAAAGGAATGAAGACAGAAGCATTATCCACATCTTCGACATCATATCCGGCCGCCAGAGGTGGCTGGTGGCTTCATACGCGTTTCCCAGCAAAACACCGTGTATCAACGGGTCGGTAACCTGAATGGCCGCGAACACCGCC
Source organism: Endomicrobiales bacterium (assembly GCA_016930715.1). Lineage (GTDB taxonomy): Bacteria > Elusimicrobiota > Endomicrobiia > Endomicrobiales > JAFGGC01 > JAFGGC01. The sequence continues at coordinate 72,511 of JAFGGC010000013.1, read as the reverse complement.
AGCGCCGCGAGAACAAACCGTTTTACGTTCATACCTTTTCCTCCTTTCTGACCGTTGATGTCCGCTGATACTAGATACGAGATACCAGATACGCAGTTATCAGTTTATGTATCCCCACTCTTCCAGCATGCTTTTAAGCTGTTCGGGGGAATCTTTCAGGTCTTCGGGCCCTGGCGCCTCTTCAGGAACGATCCCGATGTATACCTTGTTCTTTTCATAAAATTTTCCCGGGAACCCCTCAAGGTATGGCCACAAACTCCCAGGAACGTACGTCGAACCCAGCAGCGGCAGGGCGTAGCGCCCGCACAAAAGGTCCTCTGCGGGCATAAGCTCCCCGTCAATGAAACACTTGACCGAAAACCCGCTCCTGTTTCTGTTAAGCGAAAACGAAAAACTTTCCCCCGGGTTCAATTTCGCCGTCAAAAGCTTGCCGTAGGTCCTGGCCGTTTTCTTGTCCGCGTTCACGGCTTCGATTCCGGTAGTAGAATAGAGCCTCATCGTCAGTTGAGAACCCTCATCGCCCGAAAAGTACAGTTTTATACGTTTACCTTCGGGCCCTACCGCGCCCATTTTTCCCCTCAAACGCGCCAGAAGGGCGTAATCGCACTCGTGAACGAGATTGTCCGAACAATCCGGGTCGTTTTCCACGTCGAAAAGCTCCTCCGGCACCACGGTTTCGGGAGGGAATCCTTCCCTCGGAGAAGTATTCCTGACGTAAAGATATTTGCCATCGTACACGCCGAAATTATGCCAGCCCTGATGGAACGTGGCCCGCGGCCGAAACCCTTCCCCCTGCATCAGGCCCGTGAGGCTTCTACCCTTTAAAAGTCTCGGTTGCTTAACGCCTATTATATCTAATATTGACGGAAAAAGGTCAAGAAGCTGGACCCTTTCGGTTATCCTCTTCACGTACCCGGCATTATAGAAAATAAGCGGCACCCGCAGGTCTTCCGGGGTTACCGAAACACCGTGGGAATGGAACCTTACCGACTTCTTTTTCCAGCTGCCGAACCGCGTAGGCCAGTCGTATTCCGTCTTTCTGAACGCCACGCCGTGGTCCGCGGTGAATATCACTACGCTGTTTTCGAGCAGCCCGCGCTTCCTCAAAAAATCTAAAAACCTCCCCACGTAGGCGTCGTGATACATTATCTCTCCGCGGTACAGTTTCCTCCTCAGGCTTCCGCCGGTCCTGAAAAAGGACTTCAGGAAATACCGTAACGGAGGCCTGTACGGACCGTGAGGACCTTCATAATAGAGCATGAGAAAGAACTTCTCTCCGCCGTGTTTCGCAAGCCATTTCATTGCTTCCTGCGTGACGTGCACCGGGCTGTACCCGGAATGCTCGAGGTTCACGGTCTCGTCAAACCCCATGTCCGCCGACAGGCCGTAGCCGTCCGAAAGCAGGGAAACCGAGCCTATCGCCGCGGTCCTGTAACCGTTTTTCTTGAGAGTCGACGCTATTGTCGGAAGCCTGCGCCTGTAGTAGTTTTCCTTGTCGATCGGGCTCATTTCGTATTTCGCCGCCGTTTCGGGTATCTCGAACGGATACATAGAGGTGAAAAAGGAGTACACGGACAGCTTCGTGGCGTTGCCGTTCGCCAGCGCTTCAGTGAACTCGACCCCCTCGGCGGCGAGCGCGGAAACGTTAGGCGCGCTGAGGACGTCCGCCTCGTCGGCTCGGAAGGAATCGACTATGATCAGTATGACGTTTTTTGAATCCCGGGTTTCGGTTTTCTCGTATAAGCGCGGAGTGCCCCAGAAGGCAAGGCCGGGCACCGCGCTGTTGAAGGCGTCCGTTAAAAACAATATCTCCACATTTTTCCCGGAAAACTCCGACAGGTCAACCTCAGCGCTCTCCCACTTTCCCTCGCGTTCTTCTATCGACGGTTTCAGGTACTTGTAAAAATTCTTGTAGTAGCCGTCGTAGTACCTCCACCTGTAAGGCTCAAGAGGCGCCTCGGTCGCGCGGAAGACCTCGCGCTGCGCTTTACTTTCGTCTTTCACGACCACCGAAAACCTGACGGCGGAATTCTTTTTCCCTTCGACGGAAGAGATTATCCCGTAATCGAACTTGAGCACCGGCTTCTCCGGCATTCTCACCCTGAAAGATATGTTCGTGTCAGCCGGAGCGAATATGCAGTCCTCATGCACCGTTTTCATCGGGAACCACCCGAGCGAAAGATGCATGTTCACCGGAGCCGTGTGCAGGTACTTGCTCATCTGCTTGTAGGGATACCTCGAAAGCGCCTCCCACGATCCGTGTATCTCGCGCGTCTTTATCCTTGCCGACCTCAGATTGGCTATGAAATCGTAGCTGAGGTCTAAAAAATCGTTGCCGGCGGGCCGGATAATCTCCCGTTTCGCCCGGACGTCGTTCGGCACGACGCAGAACAGGTAGAACATGGCCAAGAGCGCCAGCAGTGAACCGAACGAACGAATTAGGATTTTTTTAACCATATCTAATACCGCGACAGAACGGAATAGCCCTTTTTAAACGTTATTTTCCGGTCCTTTTTCATCAGGGACAAAAGGAGCCGTTTCATCTCCTCGAACTTCTTCCCGTTTGTTTTGGAGATGTCTTTTTTGAAGAGCGGATCGGCGGCCGTGTCATAAAGCTCGTATTCGACGCCTTCGCTTGTAGGGATATAAATAAGTCGGTAATTGCCGTCGTCCACCATCCGGTGTTTGGCCGTGTTCACGAGCTCTTCGTAATCCTCCCTCAGGACTACCTCAAGGTTGTAGGTGAAATCTATCCGCGAAAGCCCGGTGACGTCGGGATACATTATCCTCTTTTCCTGGAAGAAACCGTCCGAAACGTCCGAAAACCAAATCCCGGTTTCCGTGAAAGCCGCAAGCTTCAGGCCGCCTTTTTCACCCGTCAGCACCGGCATGAGGTTTTCGCCGTCGATTTCCTTGGGAGCATTGCGGCCCAGGTACGCCAGAAGCGTCGGAGCGAAATCAATGTCCCTGGTGAGACATTTAACTTCACTGACGAACTTCGTCCCTTTAGGAAATTTAACTACCAAGGGCACCCTGACGACGTTGTTCCCCACGAGGTGCTCCCCGTGGCCTATGTACCAGCCGTTGTCATAAAGGTTCTCGCCGTGGTCGGCCGTGACCACGATTATGGTCTTGTCGTAAAGCCCTTTGCGCTTTAAAAATCCAACTATCATTCCGACGGCGTCGTCGAAAGCCTTCACCGAACCGTCGTATATCGCGTTAACCTGAGCGGCATCGGCCAGGGTCAGATTTTCTTTTTCGTACAACGTCGGGGGCTTGTGATACTTGAACCTTCCCCTGTAGTTTTTATCCGTGTATTTCGAATAATAAGGCCTCGGAGAAGCGTAAGGGAAGTGCGTGTTTGAAAAAAACGTGTAACAGAAGAACCTGCTTTTTTTTGAAAGCCCTTCCAGGGTCGAGACGACTTCTTCGGCGAGCAGGAAGGGGTCGGCGTTGTCGGCGAACTCCTTGAGCTCAGGGAACACGAACCGACCGAAATGGTTAGTGACGTAGGGCATCAGGAGAAAATGCACCTCAAGGCTCCTCTGGTCGATGAGCGTTATGAAATTGAAATACGGCGATCTTACCTTTTCGAAGCCGATCCGCATCCTTGAGAACACGTCGCCCGCGAAATCAGTCACGACGGCGGTCGCGTAGCCTTCTTTCCTCAACACCTCAACAACGCTGTCCCGCCTGTGATCCCGCGAATACTTGTCGGGGAACATGTGCCTCACGCCGTGGGTCACGGGCAGCCGGCCCGTAAGGAACGATATCACGGCCGGGAAGGTTCTCGGAAAAGAGGTCCTCGCGTCCCGGAACACCACGCCGTCAGCCGCTATCTTGTCTATGTTCGGGGTCAGGTCCCTTTCGTAGTTTTCGCAGCCGAGCCTGTCATGCCTCAGGGAATCCGCGGCGAGAACGAGCACGTTCGGCCCGGAGTTTTTGGGGCTCGCGGGCTTCTTGTATACCCTATGAGACAGAAACGCAAGGATGATGATGGCGGCCAACGCCGGGATGTATATTTTTCTCCTGAAAGTCCTTGCAAGCCACACGCCCGACACGAAGCAGACGACGACAAGAAGCAGCGCCCCGTAAACCGTCATAAGGATCTCAGGAAGCATGTCAGTAACGAATATCTGGACGTACTTGAAAACGATACCCTTGAAATAAAGCGACTCCGCGTAAACCTGCGGGTACTTCCTTATATTCGACAACAGGAAGTAGAGATTTATCAGAAAAACCCACAACAGTCTTGATCCCCTGAACCTCAAGGGGATGTACCTGTGGACGAGCTCCGATACCCATCCGATGAAAAAACCGAGCAGCGCGTAAACGACGAGTATTTTGGCCTGCGCCTCAACGATCCACGGCCAGAAGGACGTCAAAACAAGTTTCGCGGCCTCGGCGTTTTCCACACCCATTACAGAAAAGCCCATGTTCCACAGAAGCGAAAGCAGGAACATGCCCGCAAAAAAAAGAACGCCTATGACAGCGCCTTTAGGGAATATTGTTTCCAATGCGCGTTTCATAAAAGACATCTATCCAGTCCCTTTAGCACGTCTTCGACGCTTAAGCCGCTAAGCGGTTCCTTTTTGATTACCAAGTGGGCGGTGTTCGGCCGCGGGCCCACCTGTTCGGGGTCCGTCGGGCCGAAAAGAGCGACAACCGGGACATTAAGGGAAGCCGCAAGGTGCATGGCCCCCGAATCCACGCCCACGAAAGCTTTCGCCAGGCTCAACAACGCCGCGAAAGGCGCTACCTCCGAAACGAACCCGAACACCCTGCTTCCCGCGGGCGTCATTCCCACGAGAGCGTCTATCTCCCGCTTCTGTGAAGGAGCGCCCGTGACTACAGTGCAAAAACCCTTGTCCGACAGCTTCCCGAAAAGCTCGGCCCATTTCCCATCGAGCCAGTTCTTCTCGCGGCGTCTTCTGCTTGTCCCGTGTGACGCCACTATGAACCCGCATTCGGGAATATTGTTTTTTTTAAGCCATTCCCCGGCAAGCTTCTTCCCGGCTTCTGGTATCCTGACAAGGTTGCAGTAATCCTCCGGTATGTCGTTTAGCCCGATCTTTTTTCCGAGATTCCTGTTATTCTCGATTGAAGGCACGCCTTTACGGTCAATTTTGCCGGTCAGCGCTACGGAAAGTGCCGCCGTTGAAAAACCCGTCAGTTTCGAAGCCCCGCACGCGCGGCCTAATATCACGGACTCGGGAGATTCGGAGAACAACACCACTTCATCTATTTTTTCGCTCCTGAGTTTTTTTATCAGCTTCAGCTTGCCCGAAATCAACGAACGCGGTTTCGGCACCACCTCGTCCACTAAACCCGTTTCCTCAAGCAGTTCCGCCAATTCCGGCCGCACGACGCTCAATATCTTCCTGCCGGGCCACTGCTTCCTTGCGGCCGAAAGCACCGGCAGGCTGAAAAGCAGGTCCCCAAGCTGGTTCATATGGAAAAAGGCTGTTTTCCCGGTTTGAGCGTTCATTTTTTCAGTATCCCTTTGACGGCACCGAACACTTCCGCGGGCTTTATGTCTGCCAGGCACCCGTAATCACTGCATTTGGGCTTTCCCCTGCAGGGCGAACACGGATAGTTCTTCGTTATCACCACGGCATCTTCGGCAACAGGGGCCGTTTCCGAAACGTCCGAACCGCCGAAAACGGCAACGACCGGAACACCTAAAGCGGAGGCAAGATGCACGGGGCCCGTGTCGTTTCCTACCACGACCGCGCAGCGTTTGAGTATTCCCGCGAGCAGACCAATATCGGTCCTGCCGGCGAAATTGAGCGCCCCGAAACCCGAAAGTTTGGCGGCATCCCCCGCCGAACCCAGCGCTATTATCCTGGCGTCGGTAAATTCCTTCATCAGCATCCTGGCCGTTTCTTCGTAGTACGATAGCGGCCACTCTTTCGCCCTCCCCCTGGCGGAAGGCACCAGCGCGATTATTCTGGACCGTCCGTCTATGCCGCTCTCCGACAGTAACCTCCCGGCCGCTTCCTCGGCTTGCCCTGAAACGGCAAGGTTAAACACCGGTTCGCGTTTTTTTCCCGCCAGATAGCGCACGGTTTCAAGCGCCCGCGCGGCTGCGTTTATTTTACCGCTCTCCGGAAAAACCTCTCTTACGATGAGCCAGCTCAACTCTTTCATTCCCGGGACGCCTATCTTCCTTTTGGCTCCCGAAAAAAACGCCACGAGCGCCGTCCTCGCCAGGCCCTGCAGGTCGATGACCAGGTCGTATTTTTCCGAGCGCACCCGCCTTATGACCCTTAGATACTCCTTCAAGCCGCCGTTTCTGTCCCAGACCATCCTGCCGTCAAGACCCGGAAACAAATCAAGCAAGTCCTGCCAGGCCGAAAACACCAGCCAATGAACGGCGGCGCCCGGAAATTCCTGTTTCAAGGCCGCCAGCACAGGATTCGATTGAACGATGTCCCCGAACGAACTGGGCTTTATTATGAGTATCTTCATTTTTAAATCCAAAATCCGCGAATTAGTTGACTTGCGAATTAGTGAATTAGTAAATTTTTAAGGCTTAACCAATTCGCCAACTCACTAATTCACGCCGTTTATCATACTTTCTTTAATATAGCTTTAACGGTTTCAAAAACCTCGTCCACAGTTATCCCGTCCATGCAGGTTCGTTTCTTGCAGTTCCTTTTCCTGCACGGCTGGCAGGCTACTTCGTGCCTTATTATGGTTGTCTTTCCTCCGAAAGGCCCGGTTCTTTTCGGATCCGTCGGACCAAGAAGCGCTACGGCCGGCACGTTCATCGCGGTAGCAATATGCATCGGCCCGGCTTCGTTGGCTATATAGACCGAACATAGAGAAAAAAGCGCGGCCAGTTCTTTCAGGTTCAATTCCCCAGTCAGGTCGCAGACCTTCGTCTTGACCCGTGAGATTATCTCTTCGTTAAGCCCCTTTTCGCTCGCCCCTCCCTCCTTGCCGCCCACGAGGACGGTCCTTATCCCGAGCTCGCCAAGCTTTTCTATGAGCTTAGAGAACCTGTCAGGACGCCACCTGCGCGCTATCCATCCTCCGCCGGGATGTACTACCGCGAACTGAGAGGCAAGGTCAATGCCGGAAGATTTCAGCCGGTCCCTGACCCTGTTTTTATCCGGCTCCGCCACGCCCAGCTTGTATTCGTAACCTGAACCGCCGGCCCCGAGATGCTCCGCGACCGCGAAATGCCTCTCGACGCAGTGGGCGTCCTCCTTATTCGGCTTTATTTCCCTTGAAAAAAGCCAGGAGAGTTCTCTCATTCCGTTGGTTGAAGAAGAGGCTATTCTGTGTCGTGCCCCGGCGAGAAATACCATAACCGCGGATTTGAACAATCCGTGGAAATCTATGCTGACGTCTATGTTTTTTTCGCGCAGGTTTTTATACAACCCGAGCAGGTAGGGAAGCGAGGCTTTTTTCCTGTTGAAAACAACGACCTCGTCTATGTCGGGGTTTCCTTGGAGAAGCTCCGCGCAGCGCTCGTCCACGAACCATCCTATCCACGCCTTCGGAAATCTTTTTCTTATCGCCGAGACAGCCGGCAGGGTGAAAACGACATCGCCTATCCTGCTCGGCTGTATGACAAGTATCTTCGGGGCGGGGTGGTTCGAAAGATAGTCGCCAAGATTTCCGGTAAAACCGTAATTGTGGGCGAACCTTGAAATTTCGTTGAGCGAATCTTCGAGCTCAGAGGCCTTTTTTTCTATATCGTCCCCTCTTTTCACCTCGACGGGCTTTCCGTAACATATCACGCATCTAGTGAAAGGGCGCGGGAGCTCGTATTTATCCCAGGCCCTGGACAATACGGCGGATTTGCGCGCGGCGCTGCCTATGGGAACTATCGGCACGCCCGTCTTCTGGGCAAGGTATATGACCCCGGGTTTCACTTTTTTATACGGCCCCTTGGGCCCGTCAACCGCGAAACCCGCGTCAGGACCTTTTTTGACCACCCGTATCATTTCGACCAAGGCTTTGTCTCCGCCTCTGGTCGAGGACCCCCTGACGGTTTTATAACCGAACATGTTGAGTATGCCGTTTTGTATTTCACCGTCTTTCGAAAGGCTTGACATCACGACTGCATCCTGCCCGCTGTGAAAGAAGAAAGGCAGGAATTGTTCCCCGTGCCAGAAAGCGAATATAAAATGCCTGCCCTTCCAGACAGAGGTATTCACGGGTATTATCCTGAGCGTCTTTCCAAGGCAGCTTATTATCATCCATCCAAGAAGGGAAATGAAGTTCATCGAATCACCCGACCACGGAGCTCACGGCTTCCGACGTCTTTTCCATAGCGCCTTTCTGCGCGTTGACGGCTTCAAGCGCCTTCCTGCCCATCGAGGTCCTTTTCGCGCCATCCGAAAGCAGCTCGCCCAGCGCGGAGGCAAGTTCTTTGGCGTTTTCTGCCCTCAAGCCCCCTCCCGTCTCTTCAAGAATCCTCGCTTCCGTTTCGAAATTATCCATGTGTCTGCCGAAAACGACAGGTTTTGAATGCGAGGCCGGCTCTATTGGATTCTGACCGCCGGCGTTGGCGAATGAACCGCCTACGACGGCAATGTCACAAAGCGAGTATAAGTCGTTTAATTCCCCGAACGTGTCAAGGACAAGGCAGTCGAAACCGCCGGCCGAGGGCTTCGAGCGCAGGGCATACCGAATCTTCCTTTCGTCTAGCAGAGTTATTATGTTCCTTGCCCTGGCAAGGTGACGAGGGGCGATGGCCAGTTTAACCGACGGGTGGTTTCTTCTTACGTCCAACCAGGAATCGACCAGCAGCGCCTCTTCCCCTTTCCGCGTGCTGCCGAACACAAGAACAAGGTCCGAATTGGCGAACCCGAATCCTTCCCTTGACGCAGGATGCGCCCCGGGAATATTGTCATATTTGATGTTACCGGTAACCGATACTTTCGACGGCTCGCATCCTATTCTTATGAACCTTTCCGCGTCTTCTTTTGAGCGGGCGAGAAGCTTGTCGACACTCTTGAACAAGTTCTTCCAGAAAATCCTCGTCAGGCGGTAGGCCGGGTAGGAACGGTTCGAAAGCCGGGCGTTTACAAGAAGGACTTTCACGCCGTTTTTGTGCGTTTCAAGTATCAGGCCGGGCCACAGCTCCGTCTCCACGAGTATCAGGCATTCGGGTTTTACCACCGCAAATATCCTTTTTACCAGAAAATTGAAATCAAAAGGCACGTAATAGACGGCGTCGCCAAGTCTTTTCTGCTCGACATACTCCCTTCCCGAAAGGGTCATAAGCGTGAGAAGCACGTTGTACTTTCCTGAAAGTTGCTTGACCAGCGGCTCGACCGCCTTTACCTCGCCCAGGGACGCGGAATGTATCCAAACCGTCTTCCTTGAAGAATCCAACCCGGAAGGCTTTACCCAGAACCCGAAACGTTCCTCTATCCTGTAAAAAAATTCCCTGCCGAGCCGCCTTCTGTACTTTACCAGAAGAAACGCAACGGCGGGAATAACAAATGTCAGGAGTATGACGTTGTAAAAATATATCACCGCAATGCCCTTTGAAAAATACCGATTATCGGAGGGAGCTGAACGCGCGATTTAAGGGTTAATTCTTCGAGTTGCGCCTTCTCGTGGGAACCCAGTAGGAAATCCCCGAAGACGAATACAACGGCATGAAAGCACCGTTCTCCGCAAGTCTTATGCCTATCTTGTCGCCCGGAAGGACCCCGAGCACTTTTTCCCTGGTTTCCTTCGCGTCAACGGATACGCGCCTTGAAAGTTCGCAGTATTCCTCTTTTGCCTCTTCGGCCATCAGCCGCCAGACAAAGTTCTCCGCCTGTTCCAGGGCTTCCACCGAGACCGCGTGCAGTATCCTGGCCAGCGTTTCGTCATTCTTGTCGTGCGCTTGTTTTATTTCTCTTTCAATTTCATCGCCCGCGGTAACGACGAAAAGACCCGCCGCTATCCATTTGTCAGGCGGGTCAAACAACAGTTCGCTCAGGAACTTCTCCTTTGGAAGAGAATCATACAGCGCGGCGAGAGAAACAACCTTCTGTATCCTGAAGCTTTCCCGTTCGACCGCTTCTTCCACATCCGGACCCGGATCAGCGCCAAGGCTCGATTTTAGAAGCCTGTAAACCTCGCGCGTCCTGATATTGATTTTAAAATGTTTTATCTTCTTCACGTTATTTTCTGCCGCCGCCGCGCAGTTTCGCCGATATTCTTTTTTTGCGCATCATCTGCCATTCGTATACTATGGGGCTGGCCACGAATATCGTCGAATAACTTCCAACCACGACACCTATGAGCAGCGCAAAAGCGAAATCATGTATAACGTCGCCGCCGAAAAGGAACAACGTCAGGACCACGAAGAACACGGTCAGCGAAGTTATGATGGTTCTCGAAAGAGTTTCGTTGACGCTTCTGTTTATTATGTTGCCCAGCTCCTCCTTAACAAGAAGCCTGGTGTTTTCCCTTATCCTGTCGAATATTACTATGGTGTCATTGATCGAAAAACCGGCCAAGGTGAGAAGCGCCGCCACGACCGTGAGGGTTATTTCCTTGTCGAGTATCGAGAACAGACCCAGTACCAAGAAAACGTCGTGCGCGAGCGCGAGAACGCCGGCCGTTCCCCAGATACCCGAATGGAACCTGAACGCCACGTAAACGATGATTCCCAGAAGCGAGAAAATTATCGCGAAAAATGCCTGCTTGAAAAGGTGCCTTCCCACCGCAGGCCCCACGTACTCGGTGCTCTCTATGTTCACCGTTATATCAGGGAACTTTTCCTTAAGTATCGCAAGGAGTTTTTCCGAAAGTTCATCTTGGGTTATGTCGGTCTTCTTGACCCTGATGATTATCCAGTCCCTGCTGGTGCTTTGGAGCTCGAAACCGTCTATGCCGCCCGATGTCAGCGTACCTCTCAGCGTGTCGAGATCCATCGACTGGCTGAAAGAAAGCTGGAGCAGGACACCCCCCTTGAAATCGATGCCAAGGTTCGGCCCGCCTTTCAAAACGAGCGACACGGCGCCAGCCAATATCAAAATACTCGATAAAATGAAGAAAACCTTTCTTTTTCCTAAAAAATCAATTTTGGTATCATGTAGGAATTGCACGCCGGTAAACCTCCGATCTAGTATTTTATTGCGTATTCAAGGCCTTCCTGGAATACGATCTCGTATATCATCTTCGTGACGACTATCGCCGTGAACATGCTTATGACTATGCCCAGGGTCAGCGTGACCGCGAAACCCTTTATTGGTCCCGTACCGAACTGAAAAAGGAAAATGGCGGCTATGAGCGTGGTAAGGTTCGAGTCAAGAATCGTAGTGAAAGCCTTCTGGTATCCCGCGTCGACGCTCAGGCGCGGCGTCTTGCCGGCCTTCAGCTCCTCCCTTATCCTCTCAAGGATGAGCACGTTAGCGTCAACCGCCATGCCCAGAGAAAGGATTATGCCGGCTATACCCGGCAGCGTCAGCGTCGCGTGAAAATACGCCATCATTCCGAGAAGCAGTATGAAGTTCAGGAAAAGGGCAACGTCCGCTATAAGACCTGAGACCCTGTAGTACACTATCATGAAAAATACCACCATGATGAAACCAACTATGCTTGCTATGACCCCGGACCTTATGGAATCCTCTCCGAGGGTCGGGCCCACGGTTATCTCCTCGATTATCCTCACCGGGGCCGGGAGCGCGCCGGCCCGAAGCACCGTGGCAAGAAGCTTGGAATCCTCCATGGTGAAGTTACCCTCTATTATGGCGCGCCCGTCGGGAATCCTGGTCTTTATCACCGGCGCCGACTGGACTATCCCATCGAGCACTATCGCGAGGTTCCTGTCCACGTTGGCCTCGGTGACGTTGGCAAATATCCTGCCTCCGTCCTTGTTGAACTCCAGGGAAACGTGCGGAAAACCGTACTGCCCGCCGAGCTCCACCTTGGCATTGACGAGATAGGCCCCGGTAAGCTCAGGTGTGGATTTGACGAGATAGTACCTTTCTTCCTTGCCCGGCAGTATTTCAAAACCCTTTGGCACCATCTTTTCGATTTCTGGAAATTTAGATATCTCGTCGGGCCGGACTCCCTTGTCCTGAAGCTTCTGGACTATCTCCGACAGAACCGTTCCGCTTTCCACGAGCCTGAACTCAAGGAGGGCCGTTTTCCCTATCAAACTCTTCGCCCGGCCAGGGTCTTTGACGCCGGGAAGCTGGACGACTATCCATCTTTCGCCCTGTCTGGTTATTAGGGGCTCGGCCACGCCGAACTGATCGACGCGGTTTCTTATTATTTCTATGGCCCTGTCAACCGCCTCCGCGATGTTGGTGCCGGGTTCTAGCTTGGCCACGTCCAGCTCAAGCACCAGGTGCGTGCCTCCCCTCAGGTCAAGCCCGAGGTTCAAGATCTTGGTAACTATCTTGTCCTTGAATCTTTCCCTCTGTTCCCTTTCCTGTTGGGGCAGCTGGTACCATTCCCACGTCGGATACAGAAAATAGAGGGCGACTCCGAGAAATACGACCGTCAACGCTAGTTTAATCTGGGTTTTTGACATTAGAGCAGTTTCCTTTCGTTGATAATGAGTTCAAAATTGCATTTCAGGAACTTCGCCGCGCGCCTGCACATTATCATCCTTGACATGAATATCTCGAAATACTCCATGACCTGGGAGATCCTGGTATCGATGGTGAGTTCAAGTGTTATCACTTTTTTTTGCGCGTCTATCTTCAGGAACGACCTTTCCACGGCGTAGTTCACCCTGTCGTGTATGTCAACCCCGATCATGCCGGGGTTCCTGACCCTGGTCTTGTGAACGTCGGACTTGTCGGCAAGTATAAGCGCTGCGGCTACGGGATTCACCGGCTCGCCCACCTCTTCTTCGTGGTTGCCTATCGCGGAAATTACTATCGCTATCTCGTCCGGTGTCGCGCCGGCCTCGTTTAGTATCCTCATCGCGATGAGCGCCGCCGACTGCCCGTGGTCGAGCCGGTTGACTACGTTGCCTATATCGTGGAGGTAACCCGCCACGCCGGCAAGCTTCGGCAGGGGAGAAGGGTACTTGAGATGGGTAAGTATGTTCTGCGCCACGGAAGCCACCAGGCTCACGTGCCTGAAACCGTGCTCCGTGTAGCCTATGGCGCCCAGGTATTCGTTGGCCGCCTCGATGAAATTGTTGACGAGGGCGTTCTTTTTCACGGCTTCAACGGTTATTCCGGAATAATGGTGTTTTATTATTTTAGATTTTATCATCTTTAAATTACTTCACAATTTCGGGATTCACGGCCTCGCCTTCGCTCTTGACAAGGGTTGCAACGGCGCTTTTGGCTACCTGGACTTTCACGTTGTCCGCGACCTTAACCTCAACGATCTCGCCCTTAACGCTGGCTATCGTCCCGTAAAGACCGCCGTTGGTGATTATCTTGTCGTCTTTTTTAAGTGCATTGAGCATGTTCTGGTGCTCCTTGGCCTTCTTCTGCTGGGGCCTTATGAGGAAAAAGTAAAAAATGACGAATATAACTATAAGTGGGAGAAAACTCCCCATCGGGCTCTGTGCCGGCGGAACTGGATCGGCCGCGAAGACAGCGGCAGGCCCCATTAAGATTGCTGACAAAAGTGAAACAAGTTTCATAGTGCTCTCCTTGCCGTCCGCCCGGGACGGTATTATTTTCTGGCTTCCCCGGTTTTTATCAAAAAGACCGTCTTTGCCGCGGTTATCGCGATTATCTCATCTTCTTCGTCAACGAGCTCTTCTATGGCGGGAAGGTCCTCCGACCGTCCCACCAGATCGAGAACCTTCAGAGCCCTGATCTTGGCGTCCCTCTCGTTCCTCTTGAGAACGTCTATCAGGAAATCCCTGCCGGAATCGCGCCCCAGCTGATAAAGGGACTTGATGGCGGCGATCCTAACGAAACCGTTCGGGTCCTTCAGCAGTTCCTCGAGCGCCCCTATCGCGTCCGTGCTTCCCATATTACCCAGCGCGGACGCGGTTCGTTCCCTTACCAAGTCATCCTTATCCCAGAGGAACTCCCTCAAACTCGGAAGGCTTTCCGTGTCCTTTAGTTTTCCTAGAGCGGTTATCGCGCTTATCTTGGCGTTCTGGTCCCAGTCTTTCAGGCGTTTCCTGATACCGGGGACAGCGTCACTGTCGCCTATCTCGCCCAGGGCCTCGGCCGCCTTCGCCCGGACCTCATGTTTGACGCTTTCCAGCGCCGAAATAAAATCTTTCTTCAGGGCTTTATCGCCCATTTTCGCGAGCGCGATAAGGCAGGCGTCCACCACCCGGCCGTCATCGTCGTCCGTCATCTTATTGAGAAGTTTGACGGCACCCGTGTCCTTCAAGTTCCCCAGTTCCCTTGCCGCCTGGACCCTTATGGTGTTTTTCGCTATGGCCCGCGCCCTTTCTACGACGGTCATATCGTCGGCGACCAGAGGCGCTTCGGCAAGAACGTTCCTCAGCACTGAAAGCCCTGATTTGTCGCCGATCTTATGGAGTGCGACGGCAGCCGCTATCTTGACCGAACCGCTGCGGTCGGAAAGGAGCTTTTTAAGCGCGGGGACGGCCTTCTTGTCGCCTATCTCTCCGCAGGCCGTTACCGCGGCGATCTTGACCTCGCGGTTCTGGCTCTGCAGTCCGGAGCGTATGACGTCCAGTTCACCGCAGAAGGACGTCCCGCACCAGAACAACGCGCAAAAAACCAAAATTATTGCCCAAAAAACAAGGTCAAGTCTCGTCTTTCGCATACTTGGATAAAAAAGCTTTTTTTGATGAAATGAACGTGTCAGTTTCTATTGATTTTCTTATGATTTCCAGTAATCTTATCAAAAAATAAATGTTATGTAAAGACAGCAGCCGCAAGGCAAGAAGCTCCTGGCTCCTGAACAGGTGGTTAATGTAGGCGCGGCTGTACCCCCTGCAGACCGGGCAGTCGCACTCCGGGTCAAGCGGCCCGAAGTCCCTCACGTATTCCGCATTCTTTATGTTCACCTTGCCGCAAGAAGCGAACGCCTGTCCGTTGCGCCCGTTCCTGGTCGGAAGCACGCAGTCGAACATGTCCATGCCCCGCTCGACCGCGTCCCACAGGTCTTCCGGCATTCCAACCCCCATAAGGTATCTCGGCTTGTCCTCGGGCATCAGCGGCGACACGGCGTCAAGCACTGATATCATCTCGTCCTTCGGCTCGCCCACGGAAAGACCTCCTATGGCGTACCCCGGAAAACCTATGTCCACGGTCCTCTCAAGGCTCTCCTTCCTCAGGTCAAGGTAGACCGAACCCTGAACTATACCGAAAAGAAGCTGTCCCTTGCCGTATGAAGGACCCGGTTTCTCCATGGCTTGCCTGCAGCGTTGAGCCCACTTCACGCTCAGGTCCACCGAGCGCGCGGCATACTCCTTCGTGCAGGGATACGGCGCGCATTCGTCAAAACACATTATGATGTCGGCGCCTATTTTCTTCTGAACTTCCACGGACTTTTCCGGCGTGAAAAAATGTTTTGAACCGTCGATGTGCGACTGAAACTCGACGCCTTCGTCCCTTATGCGCCTGAGGGTCTGCAGGCTGAATATCTGAAAACCTCCGGAATCGGTGAGCATCGGCCTTTTCCAGCCGATGAAACGGTTTATTCCCCCTGCCTGCTCGATTATCTCCGTGCCCGGCCTCAAATACAGGTGGTAAGAGTTGGAAAGGATTATTCGTGCGCCGGCTTCCTCAAGCTCCCGGTTCGATACGGACTTGACCGTCCCCTGAGTCCCGACCGGCATGAAAACAGGGGTTTCGATCTCGCCCCGCGCGGTTTTCAGTATGCCGGCGCGGGCCGCGCATTCTTTGGATTTCCTGGTTAATTTGAAGTTTTTCACGTTCATAAATAAACCCCCCTTCTCACAGGGAGGCCTTTTCAAGGGCTGGCTCAGCCCTCCTTTCCCAAACCGCATCATAGAAACTTGTCTTTATTGATGAAAAGCACGAACTCGCATTTAAGCGTCTTGCTGGCCTGCCGGCAGAATTTCAGCCTCTGCATGAATATCTCGAAGTAGTCCATGACGGGGCACGTCTTGTTGTCGATGGTGAGCTCAAGCGCGATGGTACGCGCGTTCTTGTCCACCCTCAGGAAGGCCCTCTCGCAGGCATAGTTGACCCTCCCGTGCATGTCCATAGTGGAAAGGTCGACCGAACGCACCCTGGTGTGGTGCACGTCCGTCTTGTCGCCTAGTATGACCGCGGCCGCTATGGCCGAAGGAGCGTCGGCGTTCTTGTCCTCGTGGCTCCCTATCGCCTCGATGATCTGGAATATCTCCCTGTAGGGCATCTTCATTTTTTCAAGTATGTCCAGGGTGAGCACAGCCCCGTTCTGCGCGTGGTCGTTTTGCGCGATGGAGTTGCCTATGTCGTGAAGGTATCCGGCTATCCTGGCGAGCTCTACTTCTCTTTCGGGGTAGTCCAGATGCTTTAGAACATTGCCGGCCACGGTGGCGGTGAACTGGGCGTGCCTCATTCCGTGTTCCTTGTAGCCTATGGCCGCGAAATTGCTGTCGGCGGTCTTTAGATACGAAACGATGAAAGGATTCTTCTTTATCTCGTCAAGGGTTATTGTATCGGACATAACGGTGAAATTATATCAATTTTGCCCCGTTTAATCAAAAAATATAACGGCAGAAAGGGGCGTGAAAAGTTATTTCGCGGGCTTGACAAAGGCAGCTAAAGTGATACAATGTAGGTGCGGCCGAACCAGGCCGGGGGTCAGGATTGCCCGAAGCATGTTCCGCCCCGTTTGAAGCCGGAACAAAAGGCAAAGATTAGACGGAAGCAGAAGATGGATGTTGCAGCAAGAAGCGCGCAGTTGCCACAAGCAGTATGCAGCAGAAGTGTGCGGTTGCCTCAAGCAGTTTGCAGTAGAAGCACGCGGTTGCAGCAGGAAGTTGCCCAAGAAGCAAGCCTTACTCAATTAATTCAGGCAACAAATTGAGTAAGGCTTTTTTTTGTCTGCCGGTTTTTCATAACCTTCATCTACCGGCAGACAACCCTCCGAAGCTGTGATTGCAATGCAGCGAATAGCTGCGGTCATTGCAAGTCACGTTTTGCGTAGGAGGGTATCCCGACTCCCGCCTTTGGCGGAATAACCCGCCGAAGCAGTCCGCCATTGATTCAGCTGCGGAAGCCTTCTGGCGGATATCATCTGCTGATGCAGGTGTTTACAGGATGCCAATTTCTATTTCTTTTTCTTTTTTGAAGTTTTCTTTTTCGCGGTTTTTTTCTTGGCGGCGGGCTTCTTTTTCGGCGCGGCTTTTTTTGCCGCAGCCGATTTTTTGACATCAGGCAGGACCTTATAGACCGTGTCCGTCTTGCGGGCGCGGTCTATGACCTTGATGCCCACGTCCTGTCCCTTTTTGGCTTCCTGGACAGGCACGTGGTCTATCTGCATGGACACCACGGTCTGGGTAAAGTCGGTGGTATGCCCCCTGACGCGGATCGTCTCGCCGACTTTAATGTCCCCTTTAAGCTTTAACGCCACCACTCCGACATGCGCAAAATAATCCTCAACTCCGCCGAGCTTTTTCTCCATGACAGACTCCTTTTTAAGAAAAGTTGCGGTCCTGAACCGCCAGCAAGGCTGCGTTTACGGAAAGATTTTATAAATTTAATCTCATTTTGGCAACTCAAGGTTGTTGAGAAAAACCTCAACAGCCCTGATTACACGGATTAACACACCGATTAGAATGATTAAACCCTCTTGCCTTCGTCCGTGCAATCTAATTTATTACCAGAGATTGTCAGGTGTTCTGACAACTTCAACTTAGAGTATCAACATCGCGTCGCCGTAGGAGAAGAAACGGTATTTTGCCTCAATCGCCTCTCTGTAGGCGGCAAATATCCTGTTCCTTCCGGCAAAGGCGCACACCATAAGGAGCGGCGTCGAACGCGGAAGGTGGAAATTCGTTATCATGGAATCAATAACCCGGAATTTCTGGCCCGGATGAATAAAAAGTGACGTGTTGTTTTTTTGAGGCGTCACTCTCCCTGCTTCGACCGCGCTTTCAAGCGCGCGCACCGACGTCGTTCCAACGGCAATAACCCTCCGACCTCTTTTTCTGGCTCCGTTTATTTTATCAGCGGAATCGCCGCTTATTTCGTAATACTCGGATAACATCTTGTGATCCGCCACTTTCTTCGACACCAAAGGCCTGAAAGTCCCCCAACCTACGTGCAAAACCACTTCCGCGACTTCGACGCCCTTTGCCTTGATATCCGATATCATTCCCTGCGTGAAATGCAGCCCCGCGGTGGGAGCGGCGATGGAGCCTTCCTGCGTGGCGTAGACCGTCTGGTAGCGCTCCCTGTCGAGAGATTTTAACCCGGGTTTTGACCCGGCACCCCGTTTTATGTAAGGAGGAAGGGGCATGTCGCCGTGTGTTTCAAGAACTGACCCGAGATCGGCTCCTGAGAGTTCAAGCACCGTTTCCCCGAGCGCTGTTTTCGCTTCCACGCAAGCGGTCAGACCTCCGGGAAACGTTATCCTTGTGCCCGTTTTCAGGAACGGTTTCAAAAGGGCAACCACCTTCGGCAATTCAATTCCAAAACCGTTTAGAAAAAGAACCTCAACCCTGCCGCCGGTCGCCTTCCTGCCGAAAAGCCTCGCCGGAACGACCTTCGTCCTGTTCATCACAAGACAGTCCCCGGGGTTCAGGAACTCTGTCATGTCCGAAAACCTCTTGTGCATTATTTTCCCGCTTCTCCTGCTCAAGACCATAAGGCGCGACTCATCACGCTTCTCGGTAGGCTCCTGCGCGACAAGACCTTTCGGAAGTTCGTATTCGTAGGCTGACAGCCTGGCTTCGTCAACGTCCTTACCAAGAACCTTATTCAATGTTCCCACCTTTCAACTTTAGTGCCGGGGTAGTAGAACCCAAGGATATCCTTGTAGTCCTTGCCTCGTTCGCTCATTGCTTTGGCACCCCATTGGCACATCCCTACGCCGTGGCCCCACCCCTTGCCTTTAAAAACAAATGAGCCGCCGGATTCTTTAACGCTCGTTATCATGGCGCTTTTGACAAGCCACGGGTCAACGGCCATCCTGAACTTTGCCGGAAGAATATTAAGAGTGCCTCGGCTGTGCCTTATTTTAAGCGTTTTTGGCCTTCCCGAACCGTCATTCCCGAAAAAGCTGATGCTTCTGAGATTGCCGACGGGGTATCCCGCCTTGTTCAACCTGCTTTTGATGAGTGAAGCTTCTATCTTGTTTTCCCAGTGCTCGTGCGGACTGTCGCAGCAATAGCGGTCTTTCCTTCCTCTCAAATACGGAGGAACATCGGAGGTCCAGGTCCAGACATATTTCGGGTCCTCCGTGTGCCCGCCGCAGGAAGCGTGGAACAGCGCCTGCGCCAGCTCGCCTTTGTACACAAGGACCTCGCCCCTTGTCTTATCAACAGCCTTGTTACTCCTGGCATCCTCGGATTCTACGCCCCCGTAAACCTGACAGTGCGTCTTGTTGCAGACGTCAAAACCATCTTTTTCGTGGCGCCTCAGGTTTCTCAGGGCGTATGTCCTCGATACCACGGCCTGGGCCTTGAGCGACTCGAGCGGCCAGGAGGGGTTTACCTCCCTCGGAAGGATACCGTATATGTAATCCTCGATGCCCAGCTCGTTTATGACATTCAGCTTCGCGCCGGCTTTGATAACGATTATATTGTCCCTGTACCTTCTGCCGTTGACCCTTATGAAGCTCCCGTCGTGTTTCGGTATCACCCTGAAAGGCGGTTTCAGCCTGAGCCCGTTCAGCGTTACTACCCCTTCGGAGTAGCGCGCCAGATAATCGTTGCCGGGCTCAATGTTTCTCTTTTTTCCGACGGCCAATTCGTAAACGTAATATTCCTTATCGCAGGATATGTTAAATGAGGTCACCCCGGTGAGTATCCCGACCTTAATGATGCTCTCCCTTATCCTCTGCGCATTGGCCAGGACAGTAAGGAACAGAAGCAGGCAAAAAATTACGTATGGTCTTTTCATTTCCTGAAGATCCAGACGAAAAACGAAGCGAGGACGCTCAGAACGATGCACGTCGTTATCGGGAAAAAGAACGTGAAATTGCCCTTTTTAACGCATATATCGCCCGGCAGCTTTCCCAGTAACGGTATCTTCGGCGCGAAAATCAGAAGCAACCCCGCCGCCACGACAACTGCGCCGGTAATCACGAGCATTTTTCCGAAAAACGCGGTGTTCATTTCTTATTAGATTCCCTCTCCTGTTTGGAGAACATGCACCCGCAATAACGCTGGAGGTACAGGCCCATTTTCCTGGCCTCGTCCTTGCCCGCGTAGTAACCCGGCCTGAAATCCCTGTAGACAAACTCTATCCCGGCGCCGAAAGCGATATCGGCCCCGATATGCTTTATCATCTCGTGCTTCTGGTGCGGGCTTGAAAGAAGCGTAGTGGAAAAATTCGCGATACCGAGCTTTTTAGCCGCTTCGGCGGTCTGGGCGAGCCTAAGTCCGTAACAGAACCTGCATCTTTCATCCCCGAGCTTTCCCGCTTTTTCGAGCCATTCACCCATGGAAAAATCCTCCCCCCAGACAACTTCTATCTCCTTTCTTTGCACGAACTCCTCAAAGGCTTCTTTCCTTTTGGAGTATTCTTCCTCGGGATGTATGTTTGGGTTGAACCAGAAACTCACGACCTCAAACTCCTGCCGGAGGGATTCTAAAACCTTCGGCGAGCAGGGCGCGCAGCAATGGTGCAGAAGAAGCTTTTGTTTCATTTGAGCATTTTCTGACGGATGCCTGATTTTGAGGGAGAACCGTCCATTATGGGAAGAGAGAGAGCGATGCCGTGCTTCACGCTCAGGACGCCCAGCATGTCGTCCACCCTCTTCGTGTATGTCACGGAAGGAAGCTGCGAATTCTCGTACAGGTTCTGGAAACGGTGCAATATGTTCGGAAAATTCTCGGAAATGACATTTTTCATTCTCTGCATCACGTTTCTGTTGTCGATGGTCAGGACCGAAGCGAGGATATAATCCGCGCCCGCCTTCTTCGCGGACGCGAAATAGGCCTCAAGGTGTTCCTGGCTGTCGTTGACGTACGGTATTACCGGGGAAAGGACGAATCCCGCCAGAATCTCATGTTTTTTGAGCTCTGTCACGAGGTCCATCCGCCGCTGGGGTGGAATGACGCCGGGCTCGAAAACGAAAGCAAGCTTTTCGTCGATAAACGGCATCGACACGTTCACCGCGATGAAACCCGAGGAAGAATGCTCCTTTATAAGCTTGATGTCTTTAAGTATGAGGTCGGATTTGGTGAATATCTGCAAGGGAACTTCGTGGGTCATGGCCATCTGTATCGTATTTTTCGTGAGGTTCAAGTCTTTTTCTTCAATGCAATAAGGCTCGCAGGCCGCTCCGAGCGCTAGGTGCAGGTTTCGTTTTTCGGGAAGCTCATCAGCGAGCATGTGAAGAAAGTTCGTTTTAACCCCTATCCTTTCGGCCCCGCCGTATGGGCAGAAAACGCATTTGTTCCTGCAGCCGGCGTAAGGGGACAACGTGCCAAAAACCTTAAAAACCGGATGTCTTGAGCTGAAAAGCGTGATTCCGTTCGAGGGTTTCAGATAATGGGCGTTTATCATAGCTCTTATTTGCCCGGGCCGAAAAGGTCGTCCTGCTTTCCCGCGCTTTTTGGTTTTTTCATTCCGATACGCTGGTATCCGTTCTCGGTCACCGTACGCCCCCTGGGCGTCCTTGCCATGAAACCGGATTGTATGAGGTAGGGTTCGTAAACGTCGGTTATGGTATCGGCTTCCTCAGATATGGCCACCGCGAGGGTGTCTATCCCGACGGGCCCGCCTGAAAATTTTTCCGCAATGGTCGTTAAGATGAACCTGTCCATCCTGTCAAGGCCGGCGTCGTCCACCTCAAGCGCCTCAAGCGAGTCTTTGGCGACCTTCTCCGTTATCCTGCCTCCCGATTTGACTTCGGCGAAATCCCTGACGCGCCGCAGCAGGCGGTTTACGATCCTCGGCGTGCCGCGCGAGCGTTTTGCTACCTCGGACGCTCCGGCATCGTCGATATTTATTTTCAGGATCCTGCTCGAGCGCAGCACTATCCTTTTTAATTCGTCAAAACCGTAGAAATTCAGGTGTTCTATTATTCCGAAGCGGTCCCTCAGGGGGCCGGAAAGCAGACCCGCCCGCGTCGTCGCGCCTATCAGCGTGAACCTGGGCACCGGAAGCTTGATGGTCTTAGCCGAAGGACCCTGACCGATTATGATATCGAGCTCGAAATCTTCCATCACGGGATACAAGGCCTCCTCGACAAGGTGGTTCATCCTGTGTATCTCGTCTATGAAGAACACGTCGCCTTCCGAAAGATTGGTGAGTATCGCGGCGAGGTCACCGACCCTTTCAAGCACGGGCCCCGACGTGCTCCTCAAGTTCCCGCCGGTTTCACGGGCGATGATGTGCGCCAAAGTCGTTTTCCCTAGCCCGGGCGGCGCGTAGAACAGGCAGTGATCGAGCGGCTCGCGCCGCTTCTTGGCGGCTTCTATGAAAACCGAGAGGTTGTCTTTGAGCTTCTTCTGGCCTATGAACTCGCTGAGGTCCTTCGGCCTAAGGTTGCTCTCCGCGCCCTCGTCTTCGTTGGTTTTTACCGCCGATAATATGTCCGTTTCTTCCATAGCCATTTTACCCCGTTAGAGATAGCCCCGCCAACGGCGGGGTGTAATTCCCTAAGTTACTTTTCGATATCCGATATAAGCCGTGTTCATCATACTTATTCAATGCAATACCCGTTCGAGTATTTCTAACGGGGTTAATTACTGAAGGTACCGCAGGGAGTGCTTTATCAATTCCTCGACCGTTTTTCCGCCTGAGGCCGCTTCAACTGCTTTCTGCACCGCTTCCCTCGACTGGTTTTCGCGGTACCCGAGCGCCACGAGCCCCTGAACCGCGTCGTTTTCCGGAGACGTTCCGGGCCCGGAAGCCCATTTCTCCCGGCCGGAAACCGCGACGGCTCCGATTTTGTCCTTGAGCGAAACTATAAGTTTTTCGGCGGTTTTTCTTGTAAAACCGAAAATGCCCGTCAGCGACGGCACGTCCTTGTTGACGACGCAGCGCCTGAAATCGGGCAGTGACTTCGTCACCTTGTCAAAATAATCAAGCGCCTTCTTAGCGCCGGCGCCTGGAACCTCTTCCTTTAGCAGAACGAATATCTCCCTTTTTTCCTCGGTTTCAAAACCGTAGAGGGTGGTCCCTCCTGAATAAATGCCGACGGACTCAAAAACGAACAGCTTCGCCTCCTTCCCCGCGGGGGGAAGCCCTTGCGAGGTCGAAACCGGCACGTGCACCTTGTAGCCGACGCCTCCGGCCTCTATCACGACGCATTCTACCGTCTTCTTTTCGATAATTCCTTTAATGTGGTCTATCATAAAATCAGTTATGAGTTATGAGTGATGAGCAATAAGTGCCGTGTCTTTAACATCTTGTCTCGATGGTTCCATACTCATTACTCAAAACTCATTACCCATTACCGCTGTTTCGTATGGACGTGGCAGACCGCCACCGCCAGCGCGTCAGCCGCGTCGTCGGGTTTCGGGATCTCCTTGAGCTTGAGCAGGGTTTTCACCATCGACTGGATCTGGATCTTCTGGGCCGAACCGTAGCCCGTCAGAGCCATTTTTATGTGCCTTGGATTGTATTCAAAGACTCTAAGCTTTTTTACCGCCGCCGTGAGTATGATAGCACCTCTTGCCTGTCCGACCGAAGCGACCGTTCTCGCCTCTTTCGAGAAGAAAAGCTCTTCGACCGCCATTTCTTCCGGCTTGTGTTCGTCAATTATTCTTTCAAGTTCCGCGTGTATCTCGCCGAGGCGCTCCGCTAGCGCGTTACCGGACCTCGTCTTGATACATCCGTAGCATACAAGCGAGATGTCGTCCCGCTCCCGGGACCTGATAAGGCCCCAACCTGTCATTGAAAGGCCGGGATCAACACCCAGTATTATCATCTGTCAGTTGGAATTCGCCTCTATCGCTTCGATTTCCTCTTTGGAAATATCGAAGTTTGCGTAAACGTTCTTTACGTCGTCTTGCGCCTCGAGCTCGTCCATGAGCTCTATCATCTGCTGCGCCTGTTTGCCTTCAAGTTTTATGTATGTTTGCGGTTCAAGGGAGAGTTCGGCCGTCGTCAGGGGTATCTTTTTGGCTTCGAGGCCCTGCTTGACCTTCTCGTACTCTTCGGGCTTGGTTATTATCTCGAAAACGTCCTCGTCGTCGGTCTTCAAGTCGTCGGCGCCGAGCTCAAGGACAAGCGTCATCAGTTCTTCCTCGCCGGCCTTGGATTTCTCGACCGCCATATAACCTTTTCTTGAGAACATCCAGGCGACGCACCCGTTCTCGCCCATATTCCCGCCGTGTTTAGAGAATATATTCCTTACCTCGGCCGAGAAGCGGTTCTTGTTGTCGGTAGTTCCCTCCACCATAACGGCCACCCCGCCCGGGCCGTAGCCTTCATATACGATCTCCTCGAACATCGCGCCGGGGATCTCGCCTGTTCCGCGCTGTATCGCCTTCTTTATGTTGTCCTGGGGCATATTCGCTTCGCGCCCCATCTCTATGGCCTTGCGCAGGCGCGGGTTGTTCTCGATTATCCCCCCGCCTTCCCTTGCGGCGACGACGATTTCTCTTATTATCTTGGTGAAGACCTTTCCTCTTTTGGCATCAGCCGCCGCCTTCTTGTGCTTGATACCTGCCCATCTTGAATGTCCCGACATTTCGAACTCCTAAGGCATTTCAAATTTCAAATCGTAAAATTAAAAATGCAAATTAAACTACAACATTTTCGCTTTGGACTGATTTTACCACATATTAACAGGTTTATCAAGGTCAAACGACGCGCGGCAAACTATCTTTCAAGCAAAAAATGCCAGTAAGGCAGGCCGTCGGACAAAACCACCCTGGAATAGGTATCGGAAAGCCCCTCTATCTGCTTTTTCGTCACCCGCTGTTCTATGGACGTGAAAAACCTGTCATATACGTCCTGCTCTATCCTCTTGGCGGTCTTTCCGTGATAAAACTCATACAGGGGCACGTATTTCGAAAGTTTCAGGGGTTTCAGGGCGCGGCCGACGGCTATCAGTGGCAGGTACACGCAGAAAGTCCCG
Source organism: Endomicrobiales bacterium (assembly GCA_016930715.1). Classification (GTDB taxonomy): domain Bacteria; phylum Elusimicrobiota; class Endomicrobiia; order Endomicrobiales; family JAFGGC01; genus JAFGGC01. Next base: position 47,431 of record JAFGGC010000013.1, on the reverse strand, counting down.
AACAAGGCGAAAACCTTCCTTAAAAAACGGCTCCTCACGCCCGAAACCGCCTTTCTTAGAACCGTCACGAGCCCGAGCAGTACCTTGAAATAGAAAGGCCTGTTATCAAGTGCGTAATAAAGGAACACGAGGAGTTTCGCGGCGTATTTTTTAAGCGCCCTTGTCTCGTCGAGGCAGTCCGAAGGCAGATGGTGGAGCACGCCGAGAGAAAAAATGAAATCGAACGCGTCTGGCGCGAAAGGCAGTTTCTTTATGTCGCACATGAAAAAAAGGCAGTTATGCCGGCTCTTGAGGTTCTTCCTCGCGACGAATATGGCGTCCGAAAAATCAACGAGGCTCACGCTCTTCACGCGCGGAGCGAGAAAACTGCTCCACCTGCCCATGCCGCATCCCAGGTCGCAGGTATCCGCTTTTGAAAGCGAACCGACATCCACGATGTCGAAATACTTCCCGAATTCGTTTTCGTGCTCCGGGAGGATCTCACCATAACGCTTCCATTCCTCGCCGAAACTGAACTGAACGTCTTCCGCTACGCCAGCTCCCACTTTTTCTTCCGGGTCCTTAAGCTTTTGTTTTACAAGCTCCGTCATATCCCCGGGTGAAGACAGTATAATGACATCGTCCAGCACGGGATAATTTCTGCCGTTCACGCTCAGCGCCCCTTCGGACAGCGAAACCTCGCTTGCGCCAAAAAGCCTTTTAAGGATATCGATTTTATCTGAATAATACATATGTTGGCGCCATCCAGGCGCCGTACGGTAGAATTACCTGCGGGACCTTATCGAATCGATCTCGGCGAGCTTCTGCTTGGCTGATTCGTTATCGGGAGAGAGCTCAAGGACGCGCACGAAACACTGCCTTGCCCTGTCGTACTGCCTCAGTTCAAAATACGCGAGGGCGAGATTGTTCGTCGCCGACACGTTGTTGGGCTCGATCCTTAAGGCCTCGAGGTACTGGGAAACCGCGTCTTCTATCTTCCCCAAGGTAAAATTAATGTTCGCCAGGTACAGATGCGCCTTGAAGCTGTTCGGGCCCAGTTCCACGAGCCTCTTTGCGGCCGCGAAGGCCCTTTGCCAGTCCTTGTCTATTATCGCTTTTTCCGTTCTCGCCATGAACGCGTCGTACTCCTCGATCTGCCTGTCCCTTTTTCCCTGTTTCGCCAATACAAGCATCAGGTTCTTCTTGGCAAGCTCGAAGTCAGGATTAATCTCAAACGCCTTTTTGTAGGCCTTTACGGCATCCTCTTCCATGCCGGCCTTCGTGTATAAAAATCCCAGGTTGTTCCATATATCCTTGTTCTCCGGGAAAAAATGCACGCATTGTTCGAAAAGCTTCACGCCGGCGCCCGCGTAGCGGTCGGTGTCCTGAAGGAACAGGCTTCCCAGCGCTCCGTAGGCCTCTAACGAAAGAGGGTTGATGTTTAGCGCCCTCGTGTACTCGGGGATCGAATCCGCTGTCCTGCCGGTCTGGGCGAGGACGGTGGCCATGTTAAAATATATCTCGTCGTATCCGGCATTGGCCCTGAGGGCCTCCTTGTACATGGCAAGAGCCTTCTTTCTTTCGCCGGCGCGCGCGTAACAGTTGGCCAGTTCATAATTGTTGTTTACCTCGAACCTCTGGCACCTGTGCGCCTTTTCCAGGGCAGGTATTGCGCCCTGAAGTATGTTTTTCTTCGATAGTTTAAACCCGGTAAAATAGTTTATCTCGCCCCTGAAGTTGCAGTAATAGCGCTTTATGGCAAGCGCTCCGAGGATTACGAGCAGGATTACCAGCGCTTTTTTGAAAGTCGTATCCACTTTTATCGACTTCCGGTCGCCCGCGGCCAGCCCGACGAGCATTCCCATATGCCACCAGTAAAGAAACCCGGGTATCGCGAAATGGACTGAAACATTGAGCATGTTGTCGGTCATCATACCGCAGAGCGAGGCAAAAAGCGCCATCGCAAGAGCCTTTTTCTCTTCATTCAAATCCCTGAAAAGACGCAACGACGTCAGGAAAAGGGCTGCAAACAGCCAGATATACACGCCTAAACCGACGGTACCGAGCTGCGACCATATCTCCATTACTTCATTGTGGGCGTTATTCGCGTGCGTCCTGAAGCTGATGTAGTCTTCCAGAAAAAGGTGTTTCCCCTGATAGAAAGGATAGAACAGCTCGAAGCAGCCCCATCCCTTGCCGAAGAACGGGTTCTCCCTGACCATATGCCACGCGCAGGACCATATAAGGCGCCTCTGATCGTATGAACCGTAGTATTTCACGCCTTTGGTGGAACTGCTTTCAACAAGGCGGTCAAGAACGCTCGGATTTCCAGCGCCTATCGTGCTCCTCGGCCAGAACACGAAGATAATTATCGCTGCCGCCGCTGGAATGAGCAGGCATTTCTTCCATTTTCCGAGTATTTCGTCCCTCATCTTGACGAACAAAAGAAACACCAGCACAACCATCGCGACGAACAGCCCCAGCCAGGAAGAGCGGGTGAAAGTGCACAAAAGCGCCGCGTAGCACGCCAGCATGAAAACAAGATACATTCCCGAGGCAATGGCGCTCCGGGCATTGACGAAATAAACGTACATGACCGGTATTATCAAAACAAGATAGGATGAAAGGAAATTGGGGTTGCCGAAAGTGGAAACGCACCTTCCGCTGCCGAAAGGGTTGAGTATCTTCGGCCAGATTATCTCCATCCCGAAGTATTGCAGAATCCCGTAAACGGAGGCGACGAAGCTGGCGAGAAAGACGGCGTGTATGAAGCCGGAGCGGTTGTCGTCATCCACGAAATGGACCGCAAGGTAATAAACGAGCGCGGCATTCACGACCAGATAAAGCCATCTTTTCAAGCCTTCGCTGTAAACGCTGTAGATGATGAACTCGGAACCCCTGTTCTCAAAAAGGGCCATCCCCCAGGAAACGGTGGCGACGACAACAAGCGCGAAAAGCGGAACATCCAGGGGCGTTCCTATGACATTAATCGTCTTTTTCTTCATTCCCCACAAAAGCCACAACGCCCAGATAAAAACCGTCAGGGCGTTCACGAGAACGATCTGGAAATAGTACGGGTTCCTGGTTAGGTCCGTGAAGAACACGATCGGCGTCACGAACAGGGTGAAGTATATCAGGTAATCGAAGGTTTTTCTCATAGCCGCGCTTATTGTTTAGGCCTGAAGATTTTTTGAACGTCGGGATCGTTCGGCGCTATCTCTCTTATCCTGAACCAGGCCTGGTTCGCCTTTTCAATCCTGCCGGTCCTTCCGTAGAGGATAGTGAGGTTCTTGAGCGTGTTCAGGTGTTCGGGATTATATTCGAGGGACTTGTTATAGTAATCCTCCGCGCCTTTCATGTCGTTTGCCATGAACTTCAGGTTCCCGAGGTTCGTGTAGGTTTCGGCGTACTCCGGCTTGCGCCTTATTTGCCAGTCCTCGTCCCACGGATTGTGGGGAGGCGCCCTGAGCTTCCGGGGAAAACTAACGTGTTCAAGATACGTTTCTTCGGCTTTCTTGTAGTCCCCGAGCTGGATGTATATCCACGCGATGCGGTAGTAGTTCAAAGGAAATATCGGGTCTATCATTTTGTACTTACTGAACTCCGAAAGCGCCTTGTTCCATATCTCGAGTTTTTTCTTCCTGTATTCCGCGGCCGCTTTCTTGTCGCCCCTGTTCAACGCCCCGTCCTCGGCGCGCTTGGCGTCCTCGCCCATTTTCAGGTATATCAACCCCGCCTGGTGGTGCGACTGGACGTAGTTCGGGGCGAGGCTCCAGACGTCCTTGTACTTGCCTATAGCCCTGTCGGCGTCTCCGGGCATCCACCTGTCGTTGAAAACGTTGCCCATGAAATAATGCGCCATTATGAACGACGGGTTCCTATTTATAACTGTTTCGTAATGTTTCAGCGCCTGCGGCCACTGCCCCTGTTTGGAAAAGAATATGGCCATGTTGTGGTTTATGTCGGCATCGAAATACCCGTAAAAAACCTTGACGAAGTACACGGCAAGGATTATAATGCCGACCTGGATTATCCTTCTAACGGCTTTAGGAATGTTGTTTTTTCCCGGCCTATACTCTTCGGTCGTTTTCGGCATCGGATGATGAAGGTTCAGGGCTCCGATGATACCGATGAGAAGCCACAGGAATATGCCGGAAGAAACGAACCTCAAAGACACGCACACGAAATTGTGCACCAGCTGCGCTATCAGGGCTGTCATCACGCCCAGCTGATAATACGCCCGCACGTCCCCCCCGTCCCTCTCCCTGTTTATCCTGCTGAACACCTGAAGATTCTTGAACGAGCTCATTACAAACAGCGTCAATATCCACAGGAACACGCCGAAGCCTATCAGGCCCTCGTCGTACCACACTTCGAGATACTCGTTCTCAGGATGGTCGGTCTCCGTGTTATGCCTGCCTTCGATAAAAAATATCTGCGGCCTCCTCCACGCCGGGTATATGACGTAAAATGTCCCGAGCCCGGTCCCGAGCACCGGGCGGGTGTTTATCATTTCCCAGGTCGACATCCAGGTGTATACCCTGAAGGAAGCGCTGTCCGGCCTTTTTTTCAGATTCCTGTAGACGCCTATCGTCACGAATACAAGCGTCACGGCAACCATTCCCAGAAGAACCCGTTTTATCTTGAATTTCTCCGACTTGACGAAAAAACCTATGTAGAAAAACACGAAAAGAAGGATGCCCGCCGCATATCCGAGCCACGTCCCTTTGGAGTAAGTAAAAATCGCGCAGAAGGTTATAAGGCACCAGAGCATCAGAAGGTGAAGCTGCCTTGAGCGCAGGAACATGGCCAGCACGATCGGGCCCATCACGACGAGAAAATCGCCGAAGAAATTAGGATTGCCGAAAGTCGAGAAAATCCTCCAGCCGAAAGCGTTCCTCCATATGAAGGGGTCAAGCCCGGGTTCCGGGGGCGGCGGGAAGAACCTGCCGTCCAAAAACTGGACCACGCCGTACACCGTCGCCACGAAAGCCGCCGCGAAAAGCCACTTGAAAAGCCTGTTGAGCTTCTCGATGCTGTCGAATTCCTTGATAACGATGACCGCGATGGAAATGTACATTACCCTTCTCACGAGCTCGTTGGCGCTGGCAAGAGGCAGGGGCGAGTGCGTGTAGGAGATTATCCCAGATATGAGGAACGCGAAAAGAGACACCACCGCGAGTATGTTTTCCCTGAAGAAATGGCCCACGTCTTCCTCGATTATCCTCACAAGCCACGTTGCGAGAACGATCGTTCCGCCTATCTGGATAAGGGTTATCTTGATCTGAGCCGAATCGTAGGTTTTCAGGTAAAACGCTATGGATATGAGGAAATACAAAATGGGAATGCCGTGGTAGAGTATCTTCCCGGTTATTTCGATCAGCTTATTATTGATGGTTTCGGCTACGCGGAGCATTATTTCTTTTTGTTCTTCTTTTGCGGTTCGTCGAATTTATAACTCAAGGCGATCCTGTGGCTCTGCCCCAGATCGCCGTACGGCACCCATCCGTAATCAAAGGATACGTCGTTTATCTTCACACCTATCCCGCCCGTGAGATTGACGTAAGGGAACTTGCCCAGCTCGTTGTCCTTGAAGGGGTGCCTGTAGCCTATCCGGAAATGGAATATATCAGTCACCTCATAGTCTATGCCGAACCTGACGTAGGATACCTGGTCCACGTAAGTTATGTAATCCAGCCCCCAGTATAGGTTGGGCGCCGGGGACCTCCCCATGCCCACGAAACCTCCGGTAGGCATATTGTAGCCCTTGACCTGAGGGCCGGCGTCCACCACGCCGAAAGTGAAAACATACCCTGTGTCCCAGGGGCTGTAGAGCCCGCACAGGGAGGCCGCGAAACCTGCGTCGGCCTTGCCGTCAATCGTTTCCTGCAGGGCCTTTACCGTAAAACCGTACATGAAATCGTACGACAACTTCGTCCCGTAACCCACGCTGACAAGCATGTCCGTATGGGAAAAACTCCCCTCCTCTACGTAGCCGTCGTCGTTGACGGCCGAGACGGTCTTGACCATCGATCCGCTTCCCAAATATCCGACACCCACGTGCACGGCGCTCAGGCGGCCCAGCGGGTGGACGTACTTCACCGAGCTGTAGTTTATATCCGAAACGTGCAGGAGCTGTTCCACGATTATCTCTCTATTCTTAACGAACGGCAGCACTGCAGGATTGTTTGAAGCGTTTTGCGGGTCTTTGAGGGCAAAAGTCCCGGCCATGCTCATGTTGTAGGCCGAAGGGTCAATTTTGAGGAAGTTGAAAGCCGACGTGCCGGCGGAATGGGCATTGGAAATAAAAACAAGCGAGACAGTTGCAAACAGTATCAAATTCGTTATATATTTCATGACTGATCCAGGATTACCTTTTGCTCTCTATTTGATCAGCCGAGGATGGGATTTCTCCTCACCCGTCGCTTTGCTCCTCCTTCGGAGCCTGCCGACCTCGCTGCCGCTCGCTTCGCTCTCTCTTCCCCCGCCGGGGGCGCTCGGGTCGGCTTCAAATCCCTTCCATTTTCAAACTCTCAAATTTTGAGGGAAACAAGAAAGTCGGCGGCGCGGTGTGTCTGCACCGCGACACATAAGCCGGAGCCTGACGCCGTTGCAGCCAAAATTTGTGAGTTTGATAGCCGAGGATGGGATTTGAACCCACGGCCTACGGTTTACGAAACCGTTGCTCTACCGCTGAGCTACCTCGGCATCAACTTCGGTTACTAGTATATAGTTCCTGGTCGCTAGTAAAAAAGCAACTTTAACCAATTTTACACCGCACAGGTATTTAATGTTGAAGTTGCCTGCAACTTAGTTTGGCAAGCCGCTTCTTTTTCGTTATGAGGCTGCAGAATCTGAGGCGAGACGAGGAGGCTGAGCCGATGTGCAGCCACAACGCTACATGAGGCGAAGCTGACGAAGTCGCAGCCCAAATACTGCTGTCGCAATAGAAAAATGAGGCGGCTTGACAAACTAAAATGTGCTGGGGGTCAGAATCGAACTGACGACACCAGGTTTTTCAGACCTGTGCTCTACCGACTGAGCTACCCCAGCACTTCATCATCTATTACGATCCCGTACATCAGGATTTCTTGTCAAAAGCCTTGCGGCCCGCTTCAAACGCGTTCTCGATGCGTTCCTTGGTGGAATGTATCTTGCCCCTGCCTTCTTCTACTATTTCCTTTGTTTTGGACTTCACTTCGCCTTCGATGTCTTCCATTTTTTCGGCAAGCTCATCGCTGAGCTCGTGAAGCTTCTTGCGGGTTTCTTTTCCCGGCGCAGGGGCATAAAGCATGCCCAGGACCCCTCCAACAACAGCGCCAAGAATGAACGCCAGTATTACTTCTCCTGAATTTTTGTCTGACATAGCGTGCCTCCTTTTACCGCCTTCCGCGTCCGGCATGCGTCCGTCCCGCCGGGCGGCGCGCGCAATTATGACTTGCCACCTTTTTTCGCGAAAAAACTTGATACAATGCCCGACAACCATCCGCCCGCCCGGGCCCAGCGGGAACCGAACCCGTCCATGAACTCGGAAACGCTGTCCGTGAAGCGGGAAACCGAATTGACCTGGCTGTTGACGCTCTTAAGAAGTATCTCGGCCTGCCCTGCAGTCTTCTTGACCTGGGTGAGCGTAATCACCAGGTACACTACGGCAACCACGATAGACACGGTCGACACGATGGCGCAAATAAGGAAAACTGTGATCATTTTTTTACCTCTCAGCTACGATATTTTAGCTTCGATTTACACCGCGGGAGGGCAAATAATTCAACGGGCTTTCGATTCTTTCTTGACCCTGGCCTTCGCAATGCATTGTTCTATTTTTTTAAGGATCTCTTCCATTTCAAAGGGCTTCGCGATGAACTCCGTGGCCCCGAAAAGCATTGAATCATGATAGGTTCTCTGGTCGTTGAACGCCGTAAGCATTATAACCGGGATATCCTTCGTGTCGGGCGAACTTTTCAGGTTCCTGCAGAGTATTATTCCGTCCGTACCCGGCAGATTGACGTCCATCAGAACCACGTCGGGAAGGCTCTTTTCAATTTTTTTCGCCATCTCATCGCCGCTGACGGCTATATCAACGGCATATCCCATCATTTCAAGCCCGCCCTGCAGCATCTCTAGGAGCGTCGCGTCGTCGTCAACAATCAGGACTTTTTTACCGCTCATATCCGAAGATTTTAACAAAACGGTAGTGATTAGTCAAATTCGCTTTTAATTGAAAATAACGGGGTTTACCACATTTTTTCGAAATCTTCCGGCGCGTAAGAATGCTCCCTGCCTGTAAAATAGGTATCGATCCGTTTTTTTACGAAATGTTCCGCGGCTTTCCTGTTGAAAATCCTGTATAAAACGGCTATCGGGGTCAGACAAAGGTAAAATATCAGGAACAAAACGATTGCCGCGTTCACTTTGCCAAGAAACCGCGCCAGTTTCGTCCACAGGCCGAAAACCAGCTCCGAGGCCCCTCTTCCTGCCAAAAACACCGCCGTAAAAAACAGGCATAGAAAGGCAAGAACCCGGAACTCGAGCGCGATATGAAGCAGCCCGAAAATGATTCCTATGACGGCAATGCTGTTTTTCGCTTTCATATGCACCCTCAATCCATCACGAGGTCTTCCTTCCAGTCAGCAGTCTCGTCCGGTTTTGGCTGTTCCCCTTTGTCGAACACGTAGTTTCCCATTACCAGCAGGTCCATATCTGTTTTCATGAAGCACCTGTAGGCGTCTTCGGGGGAACACACGATGGGTTCCCCTCTGACGTTGAAGCTCGTGTTCACCATCACGCCGCAGCCCGTTTTCTTCCTGAACGCCTCCATCAGGTTCCAGAAGTCCGGATTGGTTTGCCTGTGGACGGTCTGAAGGCGCGCGGAAAAATCAAGATGGGTCACGGCCGGTATGTCCGACCTCGTGAAATACAGCTTATCCTTTATCGGGAGCTTGTTGTAATCTTCAGGCAGCGCGTTCCTGCGGCCCTTTTTAACGCCGCTCGTGAACATCATATAGGGCAAAGGCGCGGTATCCTCGAAGTACTTGCCGGTTTCCTCGAACAAAACAGACGGCGCGAAAGGCCTGAAGCTTTCCCTGAACTTGGTTTTGAGATTCATCCTTTTCTGTATGTCCTTGTTCCGCGCGTCCCCCAGTATGCTCCTGTTGCCCAGCGCCCTCGGCCCCCACTCCATCCGGCCGCGAAACCATCCCACGACGCCGCCCCTGGCCACGCGTTCGGCCACGAACCCGCAAAGCTCCCCGTAATCCTGAACCCTCTTGTATCTTGCTCCCAATTTTTTCGCTTTTTCCTCTATTTCAAAATCCGAATACTCGGGCCCGAGATACGAACCCGACATCCCGTCGTAAAAACCGCCGGTTTCTTCCCTTTTTTTCGCGTAATGTATATGATAGGCCGCCAAAGCAGCGCCGACGGCTCCGCCCGCGTCGCCCGCGGCCGGCTGGACCCAGATGTTTTCGAATATCTTCTCGTCAAGCAGTCTCCTGTTGGCCACGCAGTTCAGTCCAACGCCTCCGGCTATCGCGAGGTTCTTCGAACCGGTCAAGGTTTTGGCGGTCTTTGCCATCCTGACGACGGCTTCCTCCGTGATTTTCTGCGCGGCAAGGGCCAGATCGCAGTGCTCCTGCAGGATTTCCGACTCTGGAACCCTTCTTCCCAGCCCGAAAAGCTTCCTCCACCCGCGGTCGTCAGTCATCGTCAGGCCGGCGGCGTAGTTGAAGTATTCCTGATTGAGGAAAAGAGAACCGTCTTCCTTCAGATCGACGATTTCCTCCAGTATCGCCCGCTTGAATCTTTTGAAGTTTTCCGAATCCGGGTCGCCGTAGGGAGAAAGACCCATCAGCTTGTACTCCCCTGAGTTGACCTTGAAACCCAGGTAATACGTGAAGGCGGTGTAGAAAAGCCCGAGCGAATGAGGAAATTTGAGCTCCTTGAGAACCTTTATGCCCTCGTTTTCCCCGCGGCATACGGAGGCGGTCGCCCATTCTCCGACCCCGTCGACCGTCAGTATCGCGGATTCCCCGAACGGAGAAGGATAAAAAGCGCTCGCCGCGTGGGAAAGATGATGCTCGGAAAAAAGGAGCTTCACCCTGTCCCTGTCAAAACCCTTCATCTTTGAAAGTTCGTCATAGATGACCTCTTTCAAAAATATCTTTTCCTTTATCCACACCGGCATTGAAGCTATGAACGACCTCAGGCCCCGAGGCGCGAAGATATAGTAAGTCTGCAGAAGCCGCTCGAATTTCAGCCAGGGCTTATCGTAGAAAACGACCGCGTCTATATTGTCGAACGAACCGCCCGCACGCGACAAGCAGAAAGAAACCGCGCCCGACGGAAACGAAGGGTCGTGCTTCTTCCTCGTGAACCTTTCTTCCTGGGCGGCGGCTATAATCCGCCCGTCTTCGACAAGCGCGGCTGCGGCGTCGTGATAGTATGCCGAGATACCGATTATTTTCAAACTATTAAACTCCCCAAATGTATTGATAACTCGATAGATATAACTTGGACAAAAAATTCAAACCGGGCAGAACTCACTGTTGACCCGCCGTTGAGGCGGGGAATCAATAACATTTTTGGCCAACATCTTTTTTATTTTTTGCGTCTGTTCAACATGCCGGCGGAAGGGCATATATCCTTCAACGCGCAGAGTTCGTGCTTCGGATTTATGGCTTTACAGACATCCTTTCCGAGGCTCTGTATCAGGTAGGAAAAAACGAACCATTCCTTGCGCGGGACGATCTTCATTAGGTCCTGTTCAATCTTTTCGGGCGCTTCGTTCTTCGTGAACCCAAGGAGATTCGATATGCGCCTTACGTGAGTATCCACCGCTATCCCTGCGACGACCCCGTAGGCGTTGCCGAGGACTATGTTCGCCGTCTTCCTGGCGACACCGGGGAGCTTGAGGATTTCTTCCATCGTGTCCGGAACCCTTCCGCCGTATTTTTCCACAATCATCTTCGCGGCGCCTATGATGTTTTTCGCCTTGTTCCTGTAGAAGCCGGTGGAACGAATGTCCTGTTCGAGCCCCCGCAGTTCGGCACCGGCAAAATCGGAAACGCTCCTGTATTTTTTAAACAGGCTTTTTGTCACGATGTTCACCCTTTCGTCCGTGCACTGAGCCGAAAGTATGGTGGCGACGAGAAGCTCTATCGGCGAGGCGTGTTCGAGGGCTATTTTTGCCCGCGGGTATTTATTTTTGAGGCGTTTTATCGTTTCAGCGACGTCCGCCGGCATTTCAAACCCCTTATGATTCGTTTTCCAGAAGCCCCAGCATCTCGTTGTGCACGAGATTGTTAGTTGCCAGGAGCCTCTTGCCGAAAATATAGTCGCCGCCGTCGGCGTAATCGGTGACCTTGCCTCCGGCTTCCTGGACCATGAGCGCCCCGGCGGCCACGTCCCAGGGTTTCAGGCCCTTTTCCCAGAAAGCTTCGAAACGCCCCATGGCGACGTAGCACAGGTCAAGCGCGGCCGAACCGAGCCGCCTCACCCCCTGGGCTTCCACGACAATGCTTTTGAAATGCCTCATGACGTCACAGCTTTCGGAATGCACGTCATACGGAAACCCGGTGACGACCAAGGACCTTATGAGCCTGTCCGTCCTTGACACCTTCACTCTTCTGCCGTTCAACCAGGCGCCGGAACCCGCCTGCGCGACGAACATCTCCCTCAAATATGGCGCGTAAACGGCTCCCGATTTCACGATACCGTTCTCGAGCAAAGCTATTGAAACGCAGAAAAGAGGGATGTTGTGTATGAAATTTACCGTGCCGTCAAGCGGGTCGACTATCCAGCAGTGCTCGGAGCAAATCTTCTGCTTGTCGTCCTCCTCGCCGATTATGGTGTGCTCCGGAAAGTATTTGTTTATATGCTTTGATATGGCCTTCTGCGAAGATTTGTCGGCATCGGTGACGGGATCAATTTTCCCCTTGTATGAAACGGCTATGTTTTTCTCGAAGTGGCGCATAAGCACCGCGCCGCCTATCTTAGCCGCCTCGACCGCGATTTTGGTGAATTTATCAGGTTTCATTGGCAGGTGTACCGTTGACGTTTTTTGAACGGGGACGACGGGATTTGGTCACAAATAATCCGCCTGACGGCGGATTTTCGCGACCCCGCCTCGCGGTGCTCGCCTTCCGCCTTTGGCGGAAACTCGCACACCGCTCCGGCTTTCAAATCCCGAAGCAGGCAAAGCAGTTTGCCTGCTTCTCCCCTTTGCAAGAATTTAATAGAGCTGAACGGGGACGACGGGATTTGAACCCGCGATCTCTGCCTTGACAGGGCAGCGTGTTAAACCGGGCTACACCACGTCCCCAAAAAGAAGTTTCATATTACCAGAAAATCGATTTTTTGTCAATATTATATGCCTAAAACGGCTTTAAGTTCCAATATCTTTTTTTCCGATTTTGGCGCGTACAAAGGGTCTTTTGAATCGTATATTTCCAGCCAGAGCTTCAGCGAAGGGTAGTATTTTGCCTCTTTCTGGTAGATATTGGCAAGCACCGCTTTCACCATATTGGGGCATCCCGGCTGCCTGACCGCGACCTCAAGGGCTCCCGTCATCTTGTCGAACTCGCCCGAATTGCGGTAAATGATCGCGCTCATGTAAAGGTGGTACTGCCAGAACGGATGCTGCACGTCCTTGGTTATGTTTTCCCTGAATTTTTCCATGGCGGAAATGCCCGATTGAAGAAGCCTCATCGCCTCATCGGGCCGCTCAAGATTCCACGCGAGAGCCCCCGCCCCGTAAAGGTAAGCGTACGAAAAATACGGGTCCAGGTTGACCACCCTGTAACAGTGGCCGAGCAGTCTCGGGTACCGGCTTTGCGCCGAACGAGGTTCGTCGGGCGCGTTCCCGGCACTTTCAGGTTTACGTTCCCCCTGATCACCGTGTTCGCCGAGTTCCACGTGTCCGTCGTGTCCGTGACCGTGATGGTGATGATGTTCCACGTTCATACCCGCAAGGTGCTTTACCATATCCCAGGAAAGCCGGAAGGTCGTATCCTTGTCGAGCGGCACCTCAGGTGAGCCGTAATACTGCAGAAGCTGAATCCAGGCGATATCCGCCGCGAACCTCCTCGACCCGAAAAGGACGCCGCCAAGGTCAAACATCGTGTACTGCGGAAGATTCGTCAATTTCACGAGCGGGTACGGGTACTTGAAAGAACCGACGACAACGGACGAGGCGGCGAGCAGCGCCAGGATTGCGAGGATGGACGCGTATCTTTTAAAAGCGTGATTGCGCATACAGGTTTAAAATTCCTTTTTCGCGAAAAGAAGGACGCTCAGGAGGAAAAACACCGCGCAGTATAAGAATCCGTAGCCGAAAGAATAGACTATCCACCCCCCCATCACGTTCGGCACGTCCCAGAAATCCTTGAGGTTCATGCACTGGAAATTCGGGAAAACATAGTAAGCCGTCTTGAAGACAACCGCCAGAATAATGTTGCTCAACTTGCCCGCAAGGAAGCTCATCTCCTCGCTGAAATGCCCGAGCACCCAGAAAAAAAACGTGAAACTTATTGATGAAACGGCCGACGTCGAAAACAGCGAAAAGAACAGTGCAACGGAGCCGAGTATCGTTATCTTTTCCGCGGAAAGAAGGACCGCGACAACGTATCTCGGAGCGAACACCCATTTTTTAGCAAAAAGCAGCGCGACGTGGAAGGAAGACATTATAACGAACCCGAGGTACACGGCAAGGAGAAGGCCCAGATAGCGCCCGGCGATATACGCGCTCCTCGGCACAGGCCTTGAAAGGACAAGGTATATCGTCTTTGATTCCATCTCTTCAAGCACGAGCGTCACGGCCCCGTAGCAGACGGTCAGTATCGCGAAAAACTCCATCGCTACAAGCCCCAGGTTCAGCAACACCCTCTGCTGCTGCTCCCCGCCGAGCACGGACAACAGGAGCGCCGAAAAAACAAGCACGACGCCGAAAAGGACAAGGACGTAAAAAACACGGTTCCTCACGCTTTCGATGAATGTGTAGTACGCTATCGAGAACACTTTCTTCATTCTTAAACTTCCCTAAACCTTCATGGCGCCGAGCTCTGCGGTGCCGGCGACGTCCGAAACAAAAATCTTCTCAAGGCCGCCTCCGGCCTTGTTCCAGTCCTTCTGTTCTATCACCCGCACGAGCCTGCCGGAAGCGAGAATCCCCACCCTGTCGCAGATCTTCTCCACTTCGGAGATCAGATGGGACGACAGGAAAACCGTCTTTCCCTTCTTCTTGAGGCCGACTATCAGCTCCCTCATCTGGGATATCGCGAGCGGGTCCAGCCCGCTGACGGGTTCGTCATATATAAGTATTTCCGGGTCGTGCAGGAGGCTCTGTGCCAGGCCTATGCGCTGAAGCATGCCCTTGGAAAACTCCGAAAGCCTTCTTTTTGAAACCGAAGAAAGCCCCGTCGAAGAAAGAACTTCCTGCACCTTACTGTCCTCGTTTTTGATGTCGGAAAGCCTCGCGTAGAATTTCAGTATCTCCTCGCCCGTCAGATACCTGTAGAAATACGGCACTTCGGGAAGATACCCTATTTTCTTGAGAAGCCCGGTGGACGGCGCGGCCTCGTCGAGGATTTTTATCTCGCCTGAAGTAGCCTTCAGGAGGCCAAGGAGCAGTTTAATGGTTGTCGTTTTGCCCGAACCGTTCAAGCCGAGCAGGCCGAATATCTCGCCCCTGTTGACGCCGAAGGTGAGCTCCTCCACGCCCCTGTTCCTGAAGGTTTTCGTGAGGTGCTTTTTTACGTAGGTTTTAGTCAGATTCCTGACTTCTATGGCGTACATGTTATGCTTTTATAACGCTACCTGTCTGACCTTGTTTATCCCGGAAAAGTTGGATATCTGCTTGAGAAGCTCTTGTGACACTTCCGAATCGACGTTTATCACCGTGACCGCCTCTCCGCCTACTTCCTTCCTGCCCACCTGCATATTCGCGATGTTGATGTTGTTCTTGCCCAGGAAGACTCCTAACTGGCCCACGACGCCCGGCCTGTCGATGTTGGAGAGAAGAAGCATATTGCCCGAAGGTACGATATCCACGACAAGTCCGTCGAGGCTGACTATCCTCGGATGTTTCTGAGCGAACAGAGTGCCCGAAACCACTATGTCGCCCTTGTCCGTGACGACCTTAGCGGTAAGAAGGGAAGTGTAGTCGACGACCTGCTGGACCTTGGATTCCTTGAACTTGATCCCTCTTTCCTTCGCAAGGAGAGGGGCGTTCACGAAGTTCACTTTTATGTCGAGTATGGGGCTCAAAAGCCCCTTGATGTAGGCGACAAGAAGCGGGTTGGTGTTGAACGCGGCTATCTCGCCCATGCACTGGAACTCTATTTCCTTTATCCCTCCTTCGAGTATCTGACCCTGAAAAGAACCTATCTTCTCGGAAAGGGATATGTAAGGTTCAAGCTGCTTGTAGGTCTCCCATTCCACCGTGGGCACGTTGACGGCGTTTCTTATCAGCCCTTTGGTGAAATAGTCAATCACCACCTCGCTTATTTCCTGGGCAATCTTGACCTGGGCCTCTTCGGTGGAAGCCGCCAGATGCGGCGTGACGACGGTACCGCCGTTCTCTATTATGGTCCAATCGGTGGGCGGCTCTTTGGCGAAAACGTCTATGGCGGCTCCCTTGACGTGCCCGTCCTTTATGGCCTCCGAAAGCGCCTTTTCGTCTATTATGCCGCCTCTTGCGCAATTCACTATTCTTACGCCCTTCTTCATCTTCTTGAGCGCGTTTGCGTCTATCATGTTGCGGGTAGTATCGTTCAGCGGCGAGTGGATGGAAATATAGTCCGATTCGGCGTAGAGTTCGTCGAGCGTCTTGAGTTCGATCCCCGAGCTGTGGGCGAATTCCTTTGACGCGAAAGGGTCAAAAGCCACGACCTTCATTCCGAAGGATATCATCCTGTGCGCGACTTCGCGCCCGATCCGCCCGAGACCGATCAGCCCGAGAGTTTTACCCTGAAGTTCGGTGCCGCCGAACTTGTCGCGCTTCCATTCTTTTGTCTTGAGCGACGAGCACGCCTGCGGTATGTTCCTGGCGAGCGAAAGCATCAGCCCGACGGTGTGCTCGGCCGCGGATATGGTGTTGCCGCCGGGAACGTTCGCCACGACTATCCCTTTTTGCGTCGCCCTTGCCGTGTCCACGTTGTCCACGCCCGTTCCGGCGCGCCCGATGAATTTGAGCTTGGCCGCAGCGTCGATCACGTCGGCCGTGACCTTGACTTCGGAGCGTATCAGCAGCCCGTCGTAGTCCTTTATCAGGTGCTTGAAATCCTCCGGGGCCGGCTTTGGGTGTATCTCAATTTTAAATTCGGGATTTTCAAGTAGCTTATCGAGACCTTCCGTGTTGTTGTAAGTCATCAGTATTTTATACATTTTCTTTTCCTTTCCCCCGCCCAAGGCGGGGGCCCGCCGACCTGTCCGCCGAACGTGCGGTGGCGGAAGGTAAAGTGGCGGGCGTCCAACTGCAGATTCATCCGTTCAAGAGCACTTCTTCCGCCGCTGCCACGGCTTTGCCTTTCTCCAGCTTGTATCCGAGCTTTGACAGCACCATCTCAAGGCAGGCAAACCCCACAAGCAGATCAGCCTTTCCTATGTAGCCCATGTGCGCGAAACGTATTATCTTTCCTTTAAGCTGGGCCTGGCCGCCGGCGATCGAGACCCCGTATTCCTCTCTCAGGGTCTTTACTATCTTTCCGCCGTCGACCCCTTCGGGAACCTTGGCGCTGGTGACGACGTCGCAGGGATTCTCCCCGAAAAGTTCAAGCCCGATCGCTTTCATTCCGGCTCTGGCGGCCTTCGCGTGCAGCTTGTTCTCTGCCCACACGTTTTCGATACCTTTCGCCTTTATCATCTTTATGGCTTCTGAAAGCGCCACTATCAGCGTGACAGCCGGCGTGAACGGCGTTTCCTTTGTCGCAAGGGACTTTTTCATCTTCCTCCAGTCCCAGTAAAACCTCGGCAGCTTAGCTTCTTCCGCAAGTTTCCAGGCCTTCGCGCTCACCGAAACGAACGCCAAGCCCGGCCCGAGCATAAGCCCTTTCTGCGAACCGGAAACGCACACGTCCACTTTCCAGTCGTCCGTCAAAAACTCCTGCCCGGCAAGGCCCGATATAGCGTCGACCACGAACGCCGCCGGCGTTTTGTCCACTATCCTTCCGATGGCGGATATGTCGTTTACCACGCCAGTCGAAGTTTCGGTGAACTGCGTGTACACGGCCTTTATTTTCGCGTTTGCCTTAAGGGCCTTTTCAATGTCGGCTGGATTGACCGCCTTGCCCCATTCAACAGATATCACCGTGGGTTTGCAGCCGTAAGCCTCGAGTAGCTTCGTCCACCTCTCGCCGAAATTTCCGCAAGTTGCCACGAGCGCTTCGTCCCCGGGATTGAGCAGGTTGACTATCGCCGACTCCATCGCACCCGTTCCGGACGCCGCCATTATAAGGACGTCATTCTTGGTTTTGTAAACGTATTTCAGGCCTTCGGCGACCTCGGAAAATACCGCACCGAATTCGCTCGTCCTGTGGTGCAGAATGGGGAGAGCTTCCTTCAGGGCTACCTCCGGCGGGACCGGGGTGGGGCCTGGCGTGAGCAGATAATGTTTTTTCATGTTTTCCTCCGTTCGTTTATTTTTTATTTGACTTTTTAAAGGCGTGATTGTACCGTAATGCAGATTTTCTCTGCTTTTTACCTGTGTCAGCGCGATTATTCTCTACCTATCCACATAAACCCTCTTTTCCTACTTTTCGAGACTTATTTTCAGGACCTCGTCCATGTGCTTGACCGAAACCATCTTTATCTTGGATTTTATGTCTTCCGGTATTTCGGTCAGGTCTTTCTTGTTGCCTTCCGGAAAAAGTATAGTCTTTATGTTGTCCCTGTAGGCGGCTATGACCTTCTCCTTCAATCCCCCTATCGGGAGCACCCTGCCCCGGAGAGTCACTTCACCCGTCATCGCGATGCCTTTTTTGACAGGCTTGCTCGTTGAAATGGACGCCAGCGCAAGCGCCATCGCGATCCCCGCACTAGGGCCGTCCTTCGGCACGGCCCCTTCGGGCACGTGTATGTGAAAATCCGTTTCCTTGAAAAGCGTCTCGTTTATTTTGAGCTTTCTCGCCGAAGAACGCACGTATGAAAGCGCGGCCTGCGCCGATTCCTTCATCACGTCACCCAGTTTCCCGGTAAGGTTCAGGACACCGCGGCCCTTCATCTTGTTGACCTCGATTGTCAGTGTTTCCCCGCCTATCTCGGTCCAGGCGAGGCCGGTGGCTACGCCGATGTCGTTCTGCGCGATTTTTTCGCGTTCGTATTTAGGCACCCCGAGGTACTTGCCTAGGCTCTCGGGGGTGAGCTTCACCGTATCCTTTTTCTTGTCCAGAGAAAGCTCCTTGGCGGTCTTCCTGCAGAGATTGGCTATCTCCCTTTCGAGGTTTCTCACGCCGGCTTCGTGAGTGTAGTTCTTCACTATGTCGGTTATTACCTTTTCGGAGATGTCTATCTCGTCTTCCTTCAAGCCGTGTTCCTTTATCTGCTTCGGTACCAGGAATTTCTGGGCTATCTTTATCTTTTCCTCAAGCGTGTAGCCGGAGAACCTCAGGATCTCAAGCCGGTCGAGAAGGGTCGGCGGTATGTTGTAGAGCGTGTTTGCCGTGGTTATGAACATGACCCTTGAAAGGTCGAAATCGACGTCCAGATAATGGTCGTTGAAAGTATAGTTCTGTTCCGGGTCAAGAACCTCGAGAAGCGCGGCTGACGGGTCGCCGCGCCAGTCCGAACCCATCTTGTCTATCTCGTCAAGTATGAAAACCGGATTGTTAGACTTTACCTTGCGCATGGACTGTATTATGCGCCCGGGCAGCGATCCTATGTAGGTCCTCCTGTGGCCGCGTATCTCGGCTTCATCCCTCACGCCCCCCAGCGATATCCTGATAAAATTCCTCCCCAGGCTCCTGGCCACGGATTTCGCTATGGAGGTTTTACCCACGCCTGGCGGCCCGACAAAGCAGAGTATGGGCCCTTTTATCTTCTGAACGCGCCCGAGCACGGCAAGGTACTCGAGCACTCTTTCCTTTATCTTCTCAAGCCCGAAGTGGTCCTCGTCCAGTGTCTTTTGCGCCCGTTTGAGGTCGAGATTGTCCTTGGTGTTGATGGCCCACGGAAGGCTTATGAGCCAGTCAAGATAAGTCCTGACCACGGTCGCTTCGGGCGAGAAAGGCATCATCTTTTCGAGGCGCACTATCTCTTTTTCTGCGATATCCTGGGCCTCCGGCGACATCTTGGCTTCCTTGATCTTGACCCTCAGTTCGTCAAGCTCCTTGGCGTAGTCGTCCTTCTGCCTGAGCTCTTTTTGTATCGCTTTCATCTGTTCGGTCAGGTAGTATTCCTTCTGGGTCTTCTCTATCTGGCTTCTTACCCTGTTCTGTATCCGCCGTTCGATATTAAGTATTTCTATCTCGGCGTTCAGAAGCTGGACCAGCTTTTCAAGCCTCTCCTGCGGGTTCGAGAACTCCAGTATGGACTGCTTGTCCTGTATTTTTATGAGAAGGTGGGACGCGACGGTGTCAGCCAGGCGGCCCGCGTCGGCGATGTTAGACACGGCGACCGCTATTTCCATGGGAAGCCTGGGGTTCAATTTCACGTACTGCTCGAACAACGACACCGAGCGGCGCATAAGCGCCTCGGTTTCCGGCTTTTTATCGGCCGTTTCGGGAAGCACGTTTATGTCCACCTCGTTGTAACCGCGGCTGGACATCCTGAAATCCGTCCAGCGGGCGCGCTGTATGCCCTCAACCAGGACTTTCAGCGTGCCGTCCGGCATCTTGAGAAGCTGAAGGACCTCGGCCACCGTCCCTATGTTATATATGTCTTCCGGGCTGGGGTCTTCGGTCTGAACGTGTTTCTGAGTCACGAGGAATACGAGGCGCTGAGTGGCCATCGCTTCTTCGAGCGCTTTGATGGACTTATCCCTTCCCACGGCAAGAGGCAGGACCATCGCGGGGAATACCACGATGTCCCTGATGGGCAAAAGAGGAAGTTTCGAAGGGATGTTTATGGGCGTACCGTCTTTTTCCGACTGTTTGCGGTCAAGTTCGCTCATCTTTTCTCCTCATCGCTTCTATTGAAATTTTAGAGCAACGGTTTTTTTATTACGCCGATTTGTCCATTTCGGAACGGTAGAACATCTTCGGGTGTTCGCGTTTCCTGACAACGTCAATGTCAACCACGCACCTTTCAAGCTCCTTCTGCTCCGGCAGTTCGAACATCGTTTCCATGAGCAGGTTCTCAAGAATCGCCCTAAGACCCCTCGCTCCGGAACCCCTCATTATGGACATGGAAGCTATTTCTGATAGGGCTTCGGGCGTGAACTCAAGCCCTACCCCTTCGAGATTGAACATTTTCTGGTATTGTTTGACCATCGCGTTCTTAGGCTCCGTCAGTATCCTTATAAGGTCTTCTTTCGTCAGTCGCTCAAGGGTCGTGACCACCGGAACACGCCCGACGAATTCCGGGATAAGGCCGAACTTGATAAGGTCTTCCGGCTGCACCTGGGAGATTATCTCGTCCGCGTTCTTTTCCTTGCCGCTCTTGACATCCGAAACGAACCCGAGTTTCTTGCTCGATATCCTTTGCTCTATCACCTTGTCGAGGCCCTCAAACGCTCCGCCGCAGATGAAGAGGATGTTCGTGGTATTCACCTGTATGTATTCCTGCTGGGGGTGCTTCCTGCCGCCCTGCGGCGGGACGCTGGCGACCGTGCCTTCAAGTATTTTCAGGAGAGCCTGCTGGACGCCTTCGCCAGAGACATCGCGCGTTATCGAAGGGCTGTCGGTTTTTCTCGATATCTTGTCTATCTCGTCTATGTAGATTATGCCTTTTTCGGCCCTTTTGACGTCATAGGAAGCGCTCTGGAGAAGCCTCAGGATTATGTTCTCAACGTCCTCGCCGACGTAACCTGCTTCGGTCAGCGTCGTGGCGTCCGCCATCGCAAACGGCACGTGAAGCATCTTTGCCAGCGTCTGAGCAAGAAGGGTCTTTCCCGTCCCCGTGGGCCCTATCATAAGGATGTTTGATTTCTGGAGTTCGACATCGCCCGCGCTGTGCTTCACGAACACGGTTTCAAGGCGCCTGTAATGGTTATAAACCGCCACGGAAAGTGATTTTTTTGCCCGGTCCTGCCCGATAACATACTGGTCAAGGGCTTTCTTTATCTCGCGGGGCTTGGGAAGGTTTTTGAGCGCGCGCTTGGCCTCTTCGGACTCTATCCTGTCAAGGAGCTCCTTGGAATTTTTTATGCATTCCTCGCAGACGTAAACACCCTGGCCTCCGATGAGCCTGAGGCCGTGCAGGCGCCCGCGCTTGCAGAAAACACATTCCTGATTAGGGCTGTTTTTCTGGTTGTCAACCATTATTTTTTCCTCGTCGCTATGACCTCGTCCACTATGCCGTATTTCTTGGCTTCCTCGGCCGACATGTAAAAATTCCTTTCGGTGTCCTGGCGGACGCGGTCGGCCGTCTGTCCCGTATGTTTTGCGAGTATTTCTATGAGCTTGTCTTTGGTCTCGATGAGTTCTTTCGTCTCGATGTTTATGTCGGAAACTGTTCCCGAAAGCCCTTCCCCGTAGATGAGCGGCTGGTGTATCATAACCCTCGAATGGGGCAATGCGAAACGCCTTCCTTTCGTGCCGGCGGACAGAAGGAGCGCCCCGAAAGACATCGCCATCCCCATGCATATGGTGGTTATCGGGCAACGGATGTACTGCATCGTGTCGTATACCGCAAGCCCGGCCGTCACCATACCGCCGGGCGAATTCACGTAGAGGTTTATGTCCTTATCGGGGTCTTCTGCTTCAAGATATAGAAGCTGGGCTATTATTAGGTTTGCCGAATCGGTCGTCACGGCCCCGCCGTAGCCGCCGACAAAAATTATCCTGTCTTTCAAAAGCCTCGAATAGATGTCATATCCTACCGCGGCCCCCTGGTTCCACCTCTCGATGATCGTGGGTATTATCGGTGCCATTTTTCAACCTCCATAAAACTCGTGAATTGGTTGACTGGCGAATTTTTAAATTTGAACGTCAAAACCAATTCGCCAATTCTCCAATTCGCGAATCTATTTGTCGCCTTTTGTTTCTTTTACCTTCCCGTTATCCAAAAGAAACCTGATAAGCTTTTCTTCCTTTATTTTCGATATCAGAGAATCCTTGTGTTTCTCGAAATATTTCTCGGCGATTTCCGGGCGCCCCTGTGATGACCCTTTCAGCCTCTCGAGTTCCGCGTCAATGTCTTCCTTCGCGGCTTCGATCTTTTCTTCCGCGACAATCGCGTTGAATATGTAAGATATTTTAACATTTTTTTCGGCCTCGGACCTATATTTTTTTCTCAGCTCATCGATATTCTTTTCAAATTCGCTTTCGGGCAAACCCTGGTATTTCATGTAGTTTTTCATGCGTTCGAGCATGGACGAAAGCTGCGATTCGACCAGCGAATCCGGAACGGGGAAACTGTTCGCGGAAGCAAGATGCTCCATTATTTGCTTTTCGACTTCCGAATCCTGCCGTTTTTTTTCTTCTGCCTCAAGGCTTTCTTTTATTTTGCTCTTTAGCTCGGCAAGATCCTTAAGGCCGAGGTCCTTTGCGAATTCGTCGTCGCCGGCGGGCAGGATTTTTTCTTTTATGTCGTTCACCTTTATCTTGAACGTCACGTCCTTTCCGGCATAGGCCTTCTGAGGATGGTCCGCCGGGAAATTTATTTTTGACTCCTTCTCATCCCCTTTTTTGGCTCCCACGAGGATTTCCTTGAAACCCGCCAGAGTCTGGGGCGCCGAAAGGTCTATAAGCTGGTTTTTCGCGTTGAGATCGCCCGCGGGCTTGCCGTCCACCATACCCTGATAGTCCACGAGCACGTAACTTTTTTCAGATGCCGCCTCGGACATCGAAGGCTCGAGCCTCGCGTTCCTTTCTCTAAGGCTGTCAAGCGTCTCGTTGACCCTGTTTTCGGCTATCTCCCTTATTTCCTTTTTTATCTTTATTCCCTTGTAATCCTTTACCTTGAATTCAGGGTGACGTTCGGACTTCAGCTTGTACGTGAAAGGCCGGTCAAAATCGAATTTGAGCTCGCTGATCTGAGGGTGGTCCACCGGAGAGATGCCCTTGGCCTCGAGCGAGGAAAAAGCCGTCTTCTGTACCAGGTTCTGGATGACTTTTTCCTTGGCGGTATTGGTGTAGTTCTGCTTCACGAGGTCCATTGGGGCCTTGCCCGCGCGAAAACCCGGTATCTGCGCCTGCTGCTGTATCTGCAAAAAAACTTTCTCGGTTTCGTCCAAAACGTCGCTGTGCGGCACCTCGATATCAAGGGTCACGGAACAGGGTCTGGTGTCCACTATGTTGACCTTAACGTCCTTTTTGTCTTTTTTTGTTTCCTTAGCCATTGGTTTCCTTTCTGTGATTGGTCGACTTCTGTCCGATCCGGATTGCCGCGGTATGACAAGCCCGGAAGTTCTTAATGCGGACGGAGGGACTTGAACCCACATGCCTTACGGCATACGGTCCTAAGCCGTACGCGTCTGCCAATTCCGCCACGTCCGCACTAGCCAGTTTTAACAGCTGATTTAAAATGCACCGCATAGGATTTGAACCTATAACCTGGCGATTAAGAGTCGCCTGCTCTACCAATTGAGCTAGCGGTGCGTTTGTCGTCTATAAACCTGTGTTTTCTTATTTTCCGACGAGAAAACTATATGAAGCGCAAAATTTATGACAGTTTATGACAACTTCTGATATGTCAAAAAAACAATCCGTTTTGGCACTGATAACATATTTTTAACACATGCCAAAATACATATTGGAAACGTATTATACAAAACTAATCGCCATTATTCAAATGAAATTTTACTATTCAATATTTTGAGCGTTTAATGAAACAGGGTGTCTGCCATGTTTATATGGCAAGCACCCTGCCAATCTTGCTGATAAATCAATTATAAACGACTACAATGGCTAGATCTTGAACCTTTTGTACTCCATCGAATCGAGGTCGATAACGACATAGGCAAAGTCTTCCTGCTGGCCGGGCTGAATGCATACCGTCTTGCCAATCTTATTATGCCACTTGCCGGTGATCTCTGGAGCATTGTGGCAATGGCCATGCAGAGACATTTTGGGCTGTTTATCCTTGAGGAACCTGTATATGGCTTCCGATCCATTATTTGGATTATCTTCGTCCCCGGCAAGCCCAGTTCTAGCCGGTGGCTGATGCATAACGTAGATCGTATTTGCCATATTTTCCGGTTTTACTAACCCATTCAACTCGTCCTCTATGGTAGGCAATCCTTTGATGTATTGTACCCAGTCTACAATTTCCTTCATCGCCGTACCTTCAGATATAACTGTTTTCTCATAAGGGTCTCTTGGGATGGAATTCTTATCGTCCAGCCGACACCGGTCCTTGCAGTCAAACGGAAAATCCACTATCCAGCTCATCCCTATGAATTCGTAATCCTTGATCTTGACCCTGCGATTATCAAGGAAGAACGCGTTTGGATGCTTTTTACAGGTTCCCTCGAACAATGAATCAAATATCGGCAAGTCGTGGTTTCCCGGCAGGCAAAGGAAGTATATGCCCTGGTCGCCGTAATACTTCATCTGTTCCGCCAGCTGGGTTTCTATGAACCTGCCCTGATTCATTATGTTGTGGTCGTCAATAGGCATCATGTCCCCACCGTTGATCAGAATGTCCGGCTTATGTTCCGTTACAGCGGCCTTTAACTGCTTATACTTCCACATATTGCCGTGCAAATCAGTTGTAAATAGTATTTTCATGGTTTTCTCCTCTCGTTCGCTAATTACGGTTTTTCCGCTTGCTTCTGTCTCTTTTTCTCTTCTGCTATACGTCTGATTATTTTCCAGTCATGCTGCGAACTGAGCGTTAATGCTATTTTATGTCTTATTGCCCGGTTCCTTGCTTTGGCTTCCTTCGTTTTATCCTTTGTCGCTTCCCAATACTCCCGTTGTCTCCTAGCCCTTATTCTATAAATGTCTAATTGCATCTGCGACAATATTGTCGGTTTTCCAGATTGCATTTTCTTCATGGTTACCTCACAAGAAACGAACATAGTCCTTTAATGTTCTTAAGTATCGCCATTTTCTCATTATACGCATGTACTTCGGATGGGTAATTCAATATCTGCTGGTCAGTATCCTTCAGGGCTTCGATATTATCTATTATTTCCTGCAAAACCCGGTTTCTTTCACTATGCGCAATTGCCCCATCAGAACAACAATCTATCGCCTTCTTGATATCAGACAATGCGGCCTCATATCTTCTGCGCTGCAGACTATATCTGCTTCGTCTTATCAACGCAGTTTGAAGTTCCTTAGATTGGCCGGAGCTTGTCGGCATATCTGAAAACACATATACTTTGTCCAAGCTTCTCATTATATCGTCATACAATTCGATATAATACGACTTTTCATAATTTGCACTCTTTAGAATATTCTTAATTGCTTCCATGTTGCCTGTATTCGATATTGCAACAAACAACTGATCTTCTTCTTTGCAGAACGGTATCAATGAATACCCCCTGGCAATGCCTTCTGTAACAATTCTGACGGTCTCTGTGGGCAATTCGATTTCTTCAAGATCTACAGCCTTGATGCCGTATTGATTGGCCATAAATCCTATTAAATCTAACCGCTCAATAATGCCTAAATCTACAAGGCATGACTCAAATTGCTCCCCGCTATTTCTTGCGTATTCATCAGCTAAAAGGATTATGTCCCTCGAAATGCGCAAATGCTCTTTTAATATATCTTTCGTTTCATTATTCATGTCTGGCTCCTTTTTGTTCGCTTATTGCGCTTTAGTCAACCCATTGGCCGTCAAGCAGAAATTCCTTCTTTCCTACATCCTCATTGCTTCCGTACGGCAGCTGCACAGCGCCTATCGATTTCTTGCCAAAACTACTGCTTACGGGTTCTGCTGTTTTTGTTTCTTCTTTTCTTCCGCTATTTTCCTTATCTGCTTCCACTGTCTCTGTAACCGCAGCGTAAATGCTATTTCTTTCCTTTGTTTCTGATTGTTTGCCTTGAATTCCTTCGTTTTTCCTGATGTCGCTTCCAGATATTCCCTGTGCCCCTTGTTTCTGATCTTGTATATATCTATCTGCAATTGTGGTATCTTTGCCTGCAACCCAGATCCAATTTTCTTCATTATTATTTCCTTTAAACAGCATAACATCCCTGCTGCGGGATGTTATGCCGTTCCCTTGAATCTCATGTGTTCTTGTGCTTCCTATTGCCGAAGAGAAGCTTCATAAGCCTCAGTTCGTCCTTTCTTTTGTCTCTGCCGTCCCTGTGTTTCTTATTCCTTTTCATTTCTTCGATATTCTCTGCATAATTATGTAACGCGTTTCTAATCTCCTCATTCCCGGGGTCCAACTTGTTTGCGTTGATAAAACACTGGTATGCCTCATCGTACTGTTCGAGGATATCATGAATTTCGCCTCTCTCTTTTAACACTTCCGAGTTTATGTTGGAACCTGAAAGTGTCAATAACAAATCCAATGCTTCCCGATGGTGCCCCAATCGCCTTAATATTCTCGCTTTTTTGAATATTGCCACATTGTTCCCGGGGCATTCCGCCAGAACCCTGTCTAAACAGTGCAATCTCTCTGTATTAAACTCTTCTTCCACAAACAACCCCATATGGAAACAACTGTCAGCCAGCGATTCCAGTTCGAATGCCTTTCTAAACCATATCTTCCATTCATACCTGACTCCGGAGGTTTCAGCATGCTTCATCATTGCGAAGCTGACATACTCTTCGCCGCTTTTATTGATGTGTTTCAGGGCTGTGTCAATTCCCCGTTCGGCCGCGATTTTAAAGCATCTCAGGGCGTCTTCCTTTTGACCCAGCTTATCCAGAGCGAATGCAATGTTATAAAACACGTAAGGATGCCTCTCGTCTTTTTTCAGCACAAGCTTCATCTCATCCAGGCCCCTATTGTAGTCGCCCAGTTCCATGTATGCGCATCCCCTGTTGAATAGCGCATCAATAACATGCCTATCTGACTTAGCATTTTCCACTACCTGATCATAACACCGTATCGCATCACGATACTTAAACAGGCGAAACAGCGAATGACCTTTTATGAGACGGATATAGTCGACTTCCGTTGGCTCATTCGTCTTTATCCTGTCGCACTCCTGGATAGCCCTGAGATAATCTCCTTCGTCAAAATACATCTGCACCAGTGCAAAAAGCGCGTTCTTGTCAGGAGATTTGCCGCTCAGTTCCTCCAATATGTGCTTTGCCTTCATCATGTCCCCATTTTCATCGTACATTGTCGCCAGTTGCTTCCTTATCGCCTCCAAACCGGGCTCAATCATATCTATCCAGCGATACTGGTCAATTCTCTTGAGTATTTTATTGCAGGCGTATCCCCTGGCAAGATATCCCCACAGATGAAGCTTACCATCCCATCTGTCCCAATTTGGCAATTTCATTTCTTTCGAACGCAAGGATTTATGCATTTGGTACGCATAGGCATCGTATTCGTCCTGATCATGCGGTTTTGTCAGCTCCATAATTCTCTCTTTGTCATACTTTACAAGCATATTGTCACCCGTTGCCTGGCTTGCGGCTATTCTCGCCTTATAAGCATCTATGCAATTTACATCGTACTGGAGTGCGATATCGCAATATTTGATAGCTTGCTTATATTCTTTGGCATTATTACAGGCGTTTGCCAGCATCGCAAAATGTGGACTTCTGATCTTTGATAATGACAACAACTTGTTGGCGGCATCAACGGCCTTTTCTTTATCGTTTGAGTTTAGATAGATCTCGTAGAGAATATAATACGCCGTATTATTATCTCTATCTAACCTCAAGGATGTTTCGGCCGCTTTCTCGGCTTCGCCATATTCGCCTTTCGCATTTAGCGTATCTGCCAGCCCTATATAGGCGAATACATTCCCTTTGTTTAATTCGATTGCTTTCCTGAAATCATTGCCGGCATTATCCAGGTCTCCGCATATTTTGTATTTATTCCACCTTGCGAAGTATGCATAGCCCCTTTCAGCATAGTAATGATTATTATCCCGATCCATTCGTATAAGGTCCGTATATTTCAGGATAATATAATCATACCTGCTCAAAGTCGGATATACTTTTAAAAGCTCAGATGCCAGGTATTTCACCATCTGAGTTACTTCTTCTTTCATTTTATCATTGGCCGTGGAAAGAGCATTCTTTATCCGGCTCACGACTTCTCCTATATGATGAAACGCGCTTATCGAGTCGTAATCGCCGTCGGTCAGGAGCCCGTATTCAGAAATTATTGATTCCAGCATCTTGCGCTCTGTTTCAAGACCAAGCACGATAGCCGCGGCCTTAAAGAGCGCAAGTATATTTTCGTCTTCAACCAACACGTAAGGGTCGCGAGCGTAGGCGGCTCTCACAAACCAAACCATGGCTTCCTTCACGTCTTGCTTAAGATAAAGCTCTTTGATTCCTATCGCCTGATAAATATCGCCTATCAGGAACACTTTATTCTTGGCCTTATTGATGACTTGATCAATTTCGTCATATTGCTTCAACGCTATGAGATTTAACACCTCCCAATAGTACCCAAAGGCATCTTGAGGGTGTTGTTCTTCATACTCTCTTGCTCCGTCCAGGCTGTCTTCATACATCGAGCATACATATTCTTCGGCTATCGAATTGCATTCCCAATAATCCCCGAATATATTGCCATGGTTATTTGGTATTTCCCTGTCTTTTTCTATATTCAGCAAATACTTATCCCTGAATTGATTCATATCTATCCTCCCGTTAAAAAAGCATCCTTAATATTTAAGGATGCTTTATTGATTCCGCAAGGCCTCTATTCTTCTTCTCGTGCTTTCTTGATCGTGCTTTTCAGGCGTTTAAGCTCTTTTGCCGTCTCTTCGTCTTCCTTTGTCTTCTCCCCAAACAAATGCTCATCCAGTATTTCATATATTTCTTTCTTGCGGCTGTCTTCTTCCAGTTTGCCTATCCTAGCCGCTTCGCGTTTGGCAAGCGCCCTGAACCTCAGCCAGCTTAGCTCATCTTTTGTCGGAGGCCTGCCTTCAGGCCAATCGGCTTTTTTTGCCATAACTCTCCCGCCCTGGTTGAGTATTGTGTCATTATTTAGGAAATACCTAATCTCTGGGCTGATTCCGATATCTTCGCCGCAATATCTCCAATGCGTGCTTCCGGCAATTTCAGCCTGCCTTCCGTTACCAAGCTATTCAACACTGCATACATGAGCTCATTTAATGCGCCGAAACGACTCGTTGATCCTATTTCGTTGAATCTTTGCATCACTAACACTACTTGTCCCTTTGACAGTCCCTGCGAAGCCAGCAGACCAGTCATTGAGGTCAATACTGACATCTGTTTCATTGCTCTCTCTGCTTCTAGCTTTTCCATCAACTCATTTAATCCCATTTTTTTGATATGGCGTGCCCCTTCCTGGAAAACCAGATAATGGTCCTTGAACCACTGACTCTTATGCAACCGTTCTTTCAATTCGGCTATTCGTTTTTTTGTTAGTTTTTTCATAGATGTTCCTGAATAGTATTTTGCTTATTCGAAAGAGTATTATTTAGCTCCAGCATTCCTCAAGAGTTCTTCAATCTTTGATTGATATGCTCCGCTATTATACTTTAATGCTGTCTCTCCCTTTTTACCCTTCACATTAATATCAGCACCTGCATTGATTAGTAGTTTTACCATATCAATAGAACCCTTCCGAGATGCAGCCATTAAAGATGTTGCTCCGTTTTTGCTTTTTGCGTTAACATCGGCCTTCGCTCTTATTAGCATTTTCAATATGTCTTCATTACCCAAAAAGGCCGCAAGCATTAATGCAGTTACTCCTTTTGTATCTGCCATATTTACATCAGCCTGCGCATCTATTAAAAGCTTTACAATATCTCCATGCCCTTCAATAACAGCATGTATTAATGATGTCATTCCCTTTTTGTCCTTTGCGTCTATATCTACTTGTTTTTCAATTAGTAGTTTGACAATATCAGTATGACCTTTATAAGCGGCGAACATCAATGCTGTCCATCCATTATATCTCTGCGAATTATATAGAAACTCTGCAATATGTTTCGTTCTACAAATAGCCGTATACAGTATGCTTATAAGTCTAACATTTATCTTTTTGTTAATATCAACCCCGATATTGATTAGGAGTTCTGCAATTTCAATATACCCTTTTTCGGCCACTATCATTAATGCAGTTTTTCCATGCTTGTTACTAATATTGATATCAGCATTGGCATCAATTAGAAGCTTGACTTTTTCAGTCTTTCCCTCTTTGGCTGCAAGCAAAAGAGCCGTATCTCCTTCATTATCACTAATATCTATTTTTGCTTTCGAACTAATCAACAACTTTACGACATCTTCATGGTCATTCCCAACTGCAAACATCAACGCCGTGCGTCCACTAGTAATTCTTGCATTTACATCAATATTGGCGTCAATAAGAAGCTTAGCAATTTCAACTACTCCATTATCGGCAGCTTCAATTAGCAATGATCCCCTATGCTTATCATTTACATATACATTAGCCTTGGCATTGATTAAAACTTTGGTAATTTCATATTTGTCTTTTATATCAATTTTATTGCTTCTAATTGCTAGTCTTAGAGCCGTATCACCATAACCATTTTTCGCTTCAAGATTGGCGCCATATTCAGTTAGAAGCTTTACAACTTCGACAGGCCCTGTCCATGCCGCCATACTTAAGGCCGTATATACCATTCTTTTATCACCATCATAATGAGCTTGTGCATTGACATCTGCACCCGCATCGAGCAATAATTTAACTACACCAGTGTATCCTTTTTTTACCGCTATCATTAGGAGAGTTTCATCGTAGTATACCCTTGCATCTTTTTCTTTGATCAAGTGCTTAATAGCATCTGTATTACCTTGGGCTGCTTCATCCATTATGGATTCAATACTTTTCACGATTCGCCTCTCATTTATTCAAAGATTACTACTTATAAACTCACAACAAAAAAGGCGGAGCAACGAATCAATCCCGAGCAACGCTAGTAACCCGAGACGACCGTGCTCCGCAAAATGCGTACACACGACATCCCATCGTACTAGCGTTTGCCTCTCTGATTACACAAAGAAGCGCTGCCCTGACTCTCTCAAGGCTTACGAAGATTGTCTATTATAATGCTACATTTTTACAGTTGATTCGGTATTTTGGCTCCTTTTTTACCATCTGGATAGCTACATAATCGCAGATTATTTTGTTCATGTCAACATCATACTAATTATTGCTTCTTTTGTCAGATTCCATATCCGTTTCGACGCTTTCCCAAGTGTAATCTATGCTTATGGAGTCTGTTTCTGGCACTGCCCCATCAATGAACACGACAAAACTTGCCTGTTCCCCAGGCTTGAAGTATTGTCGGCCAATTTTCCCGCTCCCAGAACCCAATGAATTTCCGTTTTCATCCTTAGCGCTAATAGTCAGCGTCATTAGTCGATGTGTTTGCTCTGTATTATTTCTTACGATACCTTCTATTTGTATAGAATTCCCTGATCTCCCCCATGTCCATTTGATCATATCTATTGGTTTTGGCGGTGTTTTAGATATATTGTCATTTCTCGCCCAACCCAAGAACTCTACGTTCAACCAATCACCTTTTGTTTCGATAATCTTTATCTTTGCACTTTTAGCCACACGAACTACGGGAAGACTGAAGATGCTGCTTGGTTTTGACAATAATTCCTGTTCCTTGCTCACAACGACGTAAGTCGCGTCATTGCTCTCGGTCTGTGTAGTATTTTTTGCTTTTATCCATCCTTTGAAAAATAGTGCGGACCATCCTGAGCTCTCTGAAACCTTTGTCACCTTATCCCCGCCTTTTACGAATCCGGCTTCTACCTTCTGCCCTGGGCTATCAACAAGAACAACATACTCACTTGTTCTTCCGCGCACATAACAAGTACTACCATCGATTTTCTCTGCAGCATGGCTACCGGTATATACGCACATAACACATATAAATAATGCGGCTTTAATAACACTTCTCATATTTGCCTCCAGAATTCAGTTGATACCACAGTTAATACTCGATCAAATTATACGTTTTTAACGCCTCAATATCAATCGCATAAATACTTTGATTTCACAATCGTACTTCCTTCCTTGCCGATTGTAACAACCCCAGCTGATTCAGCACTTTTTCGACTGCTTCCATGGCCTCCGACACTGAACAACAAAACACCTCTCCAAATGGCGCATCCTTATCTAGACGATCTGCCAAGATTTTATGAGTAAGCAATTCAACCTGCTCTGCACAATCCGTATAATAAGCAGCGCCAAATTGCCACCCTCCTGCTGGCCGAATATAATTACGAAACAATTCTATTCGCTTTTTCAGAGTATTTATCTTTCTCGTGATTGATCCTTTTTCGCTACCGGATACTTCACTGAGACGGTTTTTTAAACTCTCTAGGTATGTCTCAGCAAGCGCTACGTTTTTCTCTAAAGGTAACGCGTTTCCACCAAGACAATAATTACTACTTGCAACATGTTTAGGAACATACCCCCTCACATTGACTAAGCGTCCCCCACAAATCTGGCATGTGACCTTTTGTTCTAGCCACTTGTCATTAACATCACTTAGCCTATCAGCAACATTGTTAGTGGTCATACCAACTTTCACACGCTGCGCTTGAATGTTTTTTAGAATATATACAGCCCCGTGCATATAGCGAAATTCAAACATTCTAGGATCCTTCCTACTTCATACGAGTTTTGCCACGATCTCGTAAACATCCTTTGGGGTGCGAATAGTAGGGATTTTATCTTCAGGTATCGCGATTTTGAGCTTCTTTTCAATGGCTGCGACTATCTCAAGGGCCTTCATACTGTCAACTCCCAGGTCTTCAGTGAATTTTGCCTCATCTTTTAGGTCCTTTTCCGGGATCTCCGCTATCTGCGATATCAACTTCCTTGCTTCCTTCTTAAAATCCTTCGGTTTGGCCATGGGATGCCCCCTATAATGTAATTTTTATATTTTTGAAATTGTGATGCCGTTTTATCATCTTCTTTTGGCCTCTTGAATACTGGTATTCTCTCGCTTCTTGGCTGTATATCGGCTTTATATCAAGTTTCTTAGCTATAGATATGAATTCCTTTTTATCAACCCCAATCTCTCTTAATAACTCTTCAGAAAGCCCAAGATTATATTCAAATGCCTTATCGTTATAGATTCGATAAATCCTATTTGCTTTTATTTTAGCGGTTAGTAGTAGGAATAGGCGATGTAACCGGCCCATAAAGGAATTGTAAATATGCTCTGGGTTGCACTGACTGCAGGAAAGTATGTAATTATGTAGGGTATTTTTGCCGACAGGAATTATGTGAGCAATTCTTGCGTCATTTAACGCAATATCTTGTTTACAGTATGCACACTTGCGCTTATAGACTGCATAGAATATTTGCTCAAGTTTTGAATCAATGGGAATAAAATAATTGGAGTTACTCATAAATCTTCGTTTTAAATATTTTGCCCCTGATTATCTCCTGTGATACCATTTAACTATTTGCTTTTAGTTTTTGATTGATTTGATGTTGGTTTTATGCGATTAATCCCTTCTAAAGACTTCCTTATTGGTTTAATCGCATAGACTTCCCCTAAACTGTTCTTTTTTGTTATAGGGGTATTTCTCTTTTCATCGTTTGCCATAGCATTTCTCCTATTTACCATTTTCAGTCTTGGCATTTTCTTGCTTTACAGGTTTTTCCTGCGGCATAATCTTTTTGACGCCTTCAAGACTTTCTTTTATTTGTCTTGGGGATTCCTTCTTTTTATCATCTGACATCATAATCACTTCCTTTTCATTTAACGTTGTTGATTTTTGATTGTTGACCAAGAGTGGGGAATATTTCAATAAAATGGCGAATATAATTCCGAACATAAATGAATACTTAATAACTGCATCTTTATGCCTAAGTTTATTTTCAAGTACACTGCTATTTTCATCATCATTAATCACTTTTTCTAAATAATCCGTATTGCATTTGAAAACTGACAAGCAATTCCATATTGTTGTTAAAAATGATAGTAATGATAAAATTGAAAATATAAATACAAGTGTATTCCCATCAAAGCTTGTTAATGCCACCACAAGTCCTATGCCACCCGAAGACAAAACAAGCAAGCTCTTATCTCTCTCCATTCTGTTTTCAAACCAGGCATTATATAAGGCAGAATAGAAAGCATTGTTTTTTATATCATAATTATCATCCTCTTTTTCTTTTTCAAAACAGGACAATATTTTACAAATTAAATTACTGAGATATTGTTTACTCATAAAATACCTGACTTTGCAAACTTATTACGTTGTGACTTTGGAGACGTATCCCGCCCCTTCCCTGGCACTTAACCCTGAAAAACCAAAGGTATGCCTACGTTTATTTACCTGATATTTGTGACGGTATACTTTTTCCCAATATTTCCACTACTGGATTCATTGATTGTTGTTCGCTATCGTTCTTTTCGTATCCCGTACCATGACAAGAAAATGCAGCATTAGCGGCGTGTAAAAGAATGGCGTCTTTTATTCTGGGGTCAACAGAGCCTTCAACAAATGCCCTGTATGTTTTTAACGCATTTGCCCTGTGTTCGTTTAAAACCTGGTTGTGCTTGTTAGATTTATAATTACTTGCACACCAATAAACAACGTATGTTATAATAGACAATATAATTAATTTACCAAAAACATACTGAATCGCTTTCGCTGTCGTCTCAGGTGTATATGAAAACACGAGCCAAAAAAACACTCCGGCAGTAATTAAAGCAAAAACACTTACCATAATAGTAGCCTGAAACCATTTAGCCGCATAATTGGAATAATTAGAAGCAGCACTTTCGTATATCTGAGCGTTTGCAGAAACACCCCCTTCAGCGGCCAGTTCTTTGATCGCTTCCAGGGCGTTTTTCGCTTCCTCACGACTTTTCTTTAATTCTTCTTTATATTTATCACTCTCTTGCTTCATTGTTGCAAAAAGACCCTTTGCTTCTCTTTCTATACTAGTATAATCAGTCGATTCTGTTGAAGTGAAAGAAAGCGTAGCCATTAATGACTCAGTCATAAATGTATCATAACCGTTATCTATGCCTTGAATAATGGCTTTACAAGTAGCTCCAGGCGTGGCTGAATCTATGTTAAACGTACGTATTTGATCTATAAAGCCTTTTAATGTTTTACAGGAATTTATAACAGCATTTATGTAGCCCTGATTAAGACGAGACAAATCCCTCTCGCTTAAATCTTTTACCACCCCAATCATTATTGCTAAATTCGGCACCGCGTCTGAAAAATTTATTTCAGCTGTTAAATCAGCCCGGCGCGAAAGTGACTCAGGGTTTACAGTAATCAACTCATCAAACAGTTTTTTTAGGTCTTCGAGTTTTTTTGTACGTTCAGCCTTTGTGCTCATAAAGCCTCCCTGTAATGTTCGCTATATATTGCAATAGCAGATATACTTCCATAATCCAAAATGTCCTTACGTCCATGGCGAAACAGGATGCGTGCTCATGTTTCACCTTTTTATATGAAAGGTGAAGAATAGTGTTACCTTATATCCCCGATTTAGTCCGATTGCATTGTTTGCATAACATTTGGCAATTTTCTGCTGTCGTTTTTCCACCTTCATGCCAAGGTTTTATATGATCGGCTTCCATTTCTTCGATTTCCCATTTCCTTTTCCTATTCCCGCCTTTGCAGAAAGGACAAATGCCTTTTTGTCTTTCATATGCTTCTCGTTTCATCTTATCGGTAAAAGCACGGACATTCAAGAACTTTTCATTTCGTGTTAGAACATACTCATAAATACCAGACTTTTTAGTCACATCTTCATCTTGCATCAACTTGGATATTTCTTTTTCCAGTTTATTTGAATCATGTTTAATATCTTTGAATTGGTTATACAATACACCCCATGGCACATTGCTCATTTCTCTACGATACTGTGCAAATACCTTCCGCGTCCACTCAATTACATTTTGGAAATAGCTCCAAAGCTTATCCGCACTGTTGTCATGCTGATGTTTGGCCATATAATCTTCTATATTGCCATTGTTAATCCACGAAAGCGCTGTTTCTAAATATTCCTGCCTTATAGGCGACCCACTCACTAACTGCCCGCCGTCATTTGCTAAAAGATATGCCGCGCAATTTGATTTGCTGAACTTCAGTTTTGCGTCAGAAAGCCATGGCCCAGTATAAACTGCGTTTCGTATCTCTTGGTCAGTCAATTTTTCACCTGCGATATTAATAATCCTGAACCAGTCTAATCGTTCTTTGTCTGAACCCTCACAGAAATATATCATTAGCTCGTAATCCAATATTTTGTTCTGTTCTTCTTTGGTTAGATTATGAAAAAAGCGGTTATTTAATGAAAAATCACCATTAACATATTGCCCAATACTAATAGTACGCTGTTGGCCGTCCAGCATTTCATAGCCGCTATCTTCTCTGACCATCCAATACATTACATTTAGCGGAAAGTTATTTTTAATAGTTTCTATTACGGCATTGCGTTGCTTTTCCTTATATACAAATTCTCGCTGATATTTCGGACGAATATCCAATTTGCCCCCATAAGCCACAACCCCTTCTTCGGCGCTGTCTTTATAGTCGGCGATTACCTTGCTAATTGATATTTTGTGTAATTCAATTTTCATATTTATTCCTTTTACGAATAAGAAGGCGTGGATAGGTGTTTCTAAGACCAGACGAGGTTTTTAAGACTGGCCCAGCATTCAAATCGCTATAATTTTTTGCATCCTTAATCGTATATACTTTTGTTTTTAGGGCAGGGTCTCCAGCCCCCCTTTTAGCCATGCCAACAATCTCAAACTGCTCTGGATTATATTTATCTAGAAAAGTTATTGGCACGCCCATCACACCATCATAGTCCATAGGGATATCAACCGTTTTTGAAATTTCTATTGCGTCGTAATTCTCATATTTAGGATATTCATTGGATTTGTATTTCTTATAAAGCACAAATATTTCATGTCGCGCTTCATAATCTAAATTCGTGAACCAACGCACTCCTTTCACGCGAATATACTTATTTCCATCAGCGTCAATTCTACAACCAGCAGCCTCTAAAGGATAATCATCAGGCACACGAAACTCGCGATCACCACTATGAATGCTTATTCCAAACCACATTTTATTTTCTTTTATATACTTAAAACACTCCTTATAGGTAATTGCATTTACATTTCCTATGATTAAAAACTTTTTATCATATTCCATAAGCTGTGCAACATATTCACGAAACAGAGAAAAAGGTGGATTTGTTACGATTATATCTGCTTGCTTTAGTAGGTCGATGCATTCGGCGCTACGAAAATCACCATTGCCTTGTAGAGGTTTTGAGGTGTTTTCATCATGCCTTAGTAAATACTCCACATCATCAAGATTTATAGCACCATCCTTGTTGAGATCCAGCACTTCTTTGATTTCAATTTTAAATGGTTCTTTGCCCGATGGTTTCAGCCCTTCAACATCAAATAGCGACAACTGTTCGCCGACAATCGGCGATTTAACATAGCTTGTAGCAATAAGCTTTTTAAGCTTGAGTGTGTTAAAGTTAGTTGCAAAATATTTAAAATAATTGCTCTCAAAGGGATCATCACAATTACAGTAAACAACCTTACCGCGAAATTGTTTTTTGTAGTGCTTTAATTCCTTTTCAATATCAACGAGCTGGGTATAAAATTCATCTTTTTTTGCCTGGTTTGCTTTGCGCAGGTTCTTATTTGATGTTTTAGTTGCCATAAGAATATTTTATACTCCTTAAATGATTCCTAAATATAGCAGGAATGTTCGTTATAATTCAATTTCTGCACTATATCTACCAAGGTGGAGCATCAACATTGTTAACCATAGTAATCAAAAAAACCACATCGATTATTTTATACGATGTGGTTCATTTATAAATAAAAAGACCCCCAAGAAGTAATTCGATTCATGATAATCGCATTCTATCTCTTTTTAAGTGGTTTTTCAAGCCGGAACAGGCCCCCTGTAACAGGCCCTCCAGTTTTCAGGCTGGAGGGCCCAATTCTGGCACTATAACCATCCCCATGATACCTCTTCCTCATTTATCCTCCTTCTCTCCTGAAATGAGTAAAAAGTGCCATTGGTTCCAACTATGATATGGTCCGTGACTTCTATGCCCAGTATGTCGCCAGCTGCTTTTAACTTTTTAGTAGCCGCCTCATCATTTAGCGAAGGGTAAACATCACCTGTGGTATGGTTGTGGAATACGATAATACTGCAGGCATTTGAAAGCAAAGCACCTTTGAATATCTCGTTGGGATAGGCGGGACACTCAGTTGAACCGCCAATCGCTACCTCTTCGATACCGACAAGGTTGTTTTTAGCGTCCAGGTGCGCTACAACCAGATGTTCCCTATCGCACTTCTTCAGGTATTTTCCAACTATGAGCACGGCATCTTTTATATTCATGATCCGTTCGATCTTCGCCCTTGATTCCCGGACAAGCTGAACCCTGACAAAGTATTTCTTGTAGCAGTTTTTCATTTTAACCTCCAAAAGAAAAGGCCCGGACTCTTTGTAAGAGCCCGGGCCCGAATTCACTAGCAACGACCTATTGTCTCAACACTCCTTTTCCATCTCGTTTATGAGGTTTTCGACCTCTTCCGAGCTTACCCAGTCCAGGTTATCGGTCCCTATACGGACCTTGACATACTCAAGCATCTCGTCGTCGTCCTTCATGCCCTTTTTGCGGACGATGAGCTGCCTTAACCTGAACCATTGCTCTTTGGAAGGCTGAGCGTCGCGCTTCACGGCCCTCGAATCGACATGCTCAGCGTTCAGGCATGCGATCTTTGAATCTATCATCTGGCTCAGCTTCAGGATGCCTATCGCTATGCTCTCTTCTTCCTTTACATCGGCCGTCAGCATAACATTGAAAGGCTCGCCTTTCAGATTCGAGACCGCTTTCAACACGGTTATCTGTTTGATGATCATATTTCACCACCTCCCTTTCGCGTAAATTGTTAC
Organism: Endomicrobiales bacterium; assembly: GCA_016930715.1. GTDB lineage: Bacteria > Elusimicrobiota > Endomicrobiia > Endomicrobiales > JAFGGC01 > JAFGGC01. Next base: position 8,335 of record JAFGGC010000013.1, on the reverse strand, counting down.
GGCAATCCCGTTTAGGGTTTTTCGATGCGCCAAATTGTTTTAAATACATACCCCTGCGGAGGATTTTCGACAGTCAACACGAAGTTACTGCCTAACCGATGCGCGAACTGCAGGTTGAAAAAATTCTCAATCAGGTTTAGGCGTTCGTATTCGGCTGAACAAGAGCGTCTGTGTCCGTTTTGGTCGTAGACCTCGACTTTTGGGCCGTCTTCCAGCCAGTATCTACAAGGGAAATTAATGCGAAGTGTAAGAAGCTCTGTTGGATACTGTATTGACACGGAGCTTGAGAGCTCACCCTTCGCAGAAATTCCCGAAAACATCTGCGGAAACGTCCACCCGTAACCGTAGCTGACCTCTCTTGCCACGCCGAATGTGCTGTCCAGGTCGATCTTGAACCTGCGGTTATTCCCGAGCGGTTTGCGCTCAAGCCAATAGACCTTCTTGAAGGCGGGCATTATTGTCTCCGCAATGAAGGTGTAGTTCCTCAGGAAATAGTGATCTTTCTCATTTTCCCAGGCGCTATTGGCTTCTTTGAGGCTGCCGACACGGATGCTTGCGGGAACGCTCTCTTCACCGCCGATTTGATGTTCGATGAAACGCGTCTTGAGGCATTTCCGCAACAGCTTTACCTCATAGTTGGCTATTCCGTGCCCGTTAGCCGAAACATCGACATCCTTAGTGAGGCTCTTTATCAAGAACCCCTTCTTTGCCGAATTACTCTCGTTTTTTTTCATGTTTCCTCCTAAATTGAAAAAGCCCTTTAGTTTGACTGCGCACATCAAACTAAGGGGCTCTATGAGTTATGTACCGCTTTGCTAAAACAGCTTTCTGGATTCGATTAGTTCCTGAATCCTTTTAACTTCATATTTAACAGCTCTTGGTCCTACTTGAACCCTGGCTTTTGCGAGGTTTCCGTCATGTTCAAGCCTGATGATGTGAGAAATGCTTACCCCGCCAAGAAGCCTGCACAGCTCTTTGCGACCTATCAACAGCTGTTCAATTACTTTCATGGTTATCACCTCCCTGTTTTTTCGACATGGCCGCAGACATTCAGCCAACGGATTCGTTCTTCTTGTTCAGCTTGACATCAGCCATATTGATACGTGCTAACGACACATACTTCATCGATGTGCTGATGTCCCTGTGCCCAAGACGTGCGGCTATCGCGTGCGCTTCGTACCCCTGCAGAGCAAGGTTTGTAGCATAGGTGTCGCGGCAGCAATACGCCGTTATCTTTTTGTCGGTCAAACCGGCCCTTACGACAGCTCGTTTGAAACTGCGCCTGAGCCAGTTGCCGTTGATCGGGAACCCGACCTCATTCTTGCCGGCAACCAGCTCATCCTGATTTCCAGGCTTTCCCATGGCGTCTAAAAGCTCGGTCGTGACTGGTATCATCCGCTGTGTATACGCCTTTGGATGCCAGTTGCCATCTACCGTTATGTGAATGTACGGGTTTTTCCCAAGCTTTACCCTGCGCCAAGGAAGATTGAAATACTCATCGGGCCTCATACCGCTGTAAACGAGTATCTTAATCGCCCTTTTGAGCGGCTTATTGCTGGCTTTGAGGATCAGGTCCAACTCTTCGGGCGATAGAGGCCTCGGTATCGGCGTTTCAACCTTGGGCATGTCGCATTTAGTGAACGGATTCTTATCCACATACTGCCAGCGAGCGAATTTCTGGAATGCCGCTTTCACGGTGCGAACAAGAACACTTGCACCGGGCGCTCTCAAGACCTTCTTTTGCGTGGGGGCGGCGCTCTTGGCAACGTTCATCAGTGTCTCTATCCAGTTGTCGGCCTTCTCGATAGAAACATCTGATGGTTTTTCAGGTTTGATGATGTTCTCAATGCTCCTAAACGCCAAGTTGTAAGTATACAGCGTTCTTTTAGCCCTTCCCATCTTTTCAAGGTGGTCGAGCAGCTTCTGTTTCGCATAATCCCAAGTGACGCATTTTTCGTCCGAAGGTGCGGATCGCAGGTTCTTGTCCAGGAACCCGAGCTCTATAAGCGTCTGGACAAGGTTCTGTTTGAACTTGTCATTCTCGGCAACCTGCTCTATAGACGCTTTGATGATCTTGGCCTTGTTGAAGTCTTGTCCAAGGTTGATATTCTTTCTCTTGCGGTCTTTATAAATCACCAAGCGCCAATTATCGCCGTTTTTGTACATATAACCCATATGCTTCCTCCTTTTTTGGAAATAAAAAAAGCCCTGCCCTCGCTTTTGCGAGAACAGGGCTTCTTTTTGTTTTTCGGCCTTTCAGCCGTTATTATTGCCTAACTTCTAAGCTCCTAAATACCGTTCAGGATGGCTCAAACAGGTCTTTCTGTACCGGTTTAGGTGTAACAGGCTTTTTCTCTTTTCGTCTTGTGGGTATATACTTCTTTCCCGCAGAGGATATTCTCTGCAGTGTTACTACTTTTTTGAACTTTGAATCGAGCGATTTGCGAAATTGCCTGGTCAATGTCTTGGCAGACATCTTACCACTTTCGATAGATAGAAGGTACCCATCTATCTTCAACAAATCAGGATTGCCTTTCAAATACGTTACGATGTCGTAAGGCAAATCGAACGGTTCTTCTCGTACGCCGGTTAATTTTTTGCCTTTCAGATCGAAATGTGACGTTTTCAAGTTGACTAACGGAGTAGGCGTAAGCTTAAGTCCTGACGCAAGAAGACAAACCAACCTCATTATTCTTGTCTTTACATGGTTATAAGGATTGAAATCATTAAAGCGATCAGCAGTACGAAAAAGGCTGTTTGCTTTGCGGTATGTTATCTCGGGCAAAATATATTCATCGCTGAGTATTTCCCGCAGTTTAAGCCATTCTACGAACTGCCGGAGGCGTTGCAGACAGGATTTCGCGGTGTTTGGCTCTTCAAAAGTTGAAAAAGCCGAAATAATATTTTCAGATGTCAAAAATCTTACTAACGTATATGGTTCTCGCAAACCAGCTTTTCCAAAGGCGCTTCCTAACATTCCTAACAGGCACTTGATTTGCGCTCGCACTTTCGCAGTATTTACGCGTTTTTTTCTTTGGACCGGTATCCCTGTTTCGAGGAAACTCTTTGTTTCAGGGAGCTCCAAAAACGCTTTTTTTGCTCCCTCGACATTTTCTTTCGGGAATAGTTCTTCCATATAAACGCCTCCCTTGAGCCAAGTTTGATTTGCGACGTCCTGTACTCCATTTCCTTGAAACATGCATCAATAATCTTGCTGTAGCCGTATTGGTTTACCTTTCCACCTCCTCTTCGATATACCCCCTCTTTTTGAACAGGAGTTATTTTGTTTTCGCTCATAAACCGTTTCAGCTGAGTTTCGCCCAGATGTAAAAGGCCTTTCGCTTCATCTTGGGTAACATATTCTTTTTCCCAGCGGCGGCTGTACATTTGTTCTTTCATGAAATAATATGCGCTCTGGTCATAAGTGCGCAAGACCCGAAGCGTTTCGTGCCCCATGATTGAGGCGAGTTTTTTCGCTTCCATTCCTGCCAAAATGTGTTTGATCGCGAACGCATGGCGCAGACTATGCTGGCCGCTCACAACGACCTTTCTGCACAGAGTGTCGAAACGATACTTGTATTTCTCTTTATTTACAAGTCCAAAAAGTTCGGTTTTGCCGATTTCCAAAGCATTTTCAGCCATCGATATCAGCAATTTCCTGTATCTGACAGGCAGAAACTCAAGATCGACCCGGCGCGATTTGCCGAATTTGGCACCTGTAATCTCGATGTAATGTTCATTTTCGCCTATGCAGCGGAGCCTTATGCATTCAAAACTATATGCCTCCTTGCTCCTCATGCCCAAATAATACTCGAGCGCGATGATCATACCTAAATCGCGGCTATAAGCATCTTCCGATCCTATAAGTTTGTCTATAAGTTCTATTATCTTCGATTCTTCCGGTATTACTATTAAGCGGCGCGTCTTGTCACCGTATTTCTTCATTCTTATCCATCTAATTTCCGGCATGGTTATCCCTTGCTTTCTTAGACATGTTTCATAATGCCCGTACGCCGATCTGAATCCTCTAAGCGTGTTTACGTTTATTACAGCTTCATTATCTCCCGTATTGCAGGAACTCATTATTTGCACAAGCTGCGCTTCGTCAATTTCTTCCTGTTCGCTTAATATTCTGAATATGAACAGTTCCTTCATGTTTGAAAAGTATTTATTTGCGGTTCCGGAGACAAGTTTCTTGCGCATTCTGGTTTTTGCTTCCCAGACCAGATATCTGGCATATTTTGCGATTCTGCTGTCAGGGTGCCCGACAATATGTTCATCGAGCTCACTCAACGCCTTTTCCCTGTCGCCATCCTTGGCGAACTCATAGATGATTCGATGGCATTTATCGATGTTTTCCTTTGAGTCTTTAAAATATTCTTCAAGATTTAGCGTAATACCGTCATCGTCTTCTTCCTCAACTTCCACATGCGCTTTTTCCTGATTATTATTTTTCGATGGATTAACTGCCTTCATTTTCGGAAGATTATAATCCGGGTAAAACATTGAAGGCGAAAGGACGTTCCTGCTTTGTTCAGCAGTCGCAATATCCGCAAGGTAAGCGGGTTTACAGCCAAATACCTTCAGCTTATAATAGATGCCCATCTGCCTGAACGATTCAAAGGCAATGAATTCCGAAGGTATTGTTTTCTCTTCTTCTCCGGCTGCGCGCAGAATGCTCTTCATGCGGTACCTCAGATTCGGGTACACGGCTAAAAGCTTTTTCGTATTCTTTACGCTTTTTCTACCGAAAAATCTGGGCATGGATCCTGCCAGTCTTCCAAGTATCGCCCAGGCATCCTTTGATAAATAAGCGTTTATGAACGTGTTCCCTGTTTTTAAAAACACCAGATTTCGCCCTTTAGAACAATCAAATGACTCCTTAAATAGTTCGCCGATGCGTTTAAACGTCAACCCTTCCCAAAGAAGCACTATGCCGAAAACAGCGGCGCAGTCGTTTTCATAGTCTCTATAACCAGGCGAATTATCCGACTTTTTCGTCTTATTTTTTGAATGAAACCTGCCAAACACGCAATGGTCCCTGATTTTTATGGCATTTTCCAATCCCATATCTTTTTCAGTACCTATGTTTACGACTAATCTGCGGGTGTTGTAATACTGCAATTTGAGCCTGAACGCCTCCGCGCCGAGCAGCCTGTCATCGGAGGCGAGGTATATCAGTTGTTGTCCCAATGTTGTTTGCGTTCTCATGTTCTCTTTAAATCTTATTTTTGTCCAACTCCTTCTTATACAGCTTTTCAGGGTTTCAATGAAATTCTGCTCATATTTTATCTTTGTCGTTTCTTCCGAGCGTTCCGGATTTTTCAGATCTTCACGCCTTTTTAAGAAAAGTTGCTTTTTTACCTCTTCAAACGGTTTCACCAGCTTATCGCATAATTCCGATCTCCATTCATCCTTGAAAATATGCTGAAACCCGGACTTTTGCTGAGAATCAAATTCATTCTTTATAATCTTAATCACGTCATTTTGAGCGTTTTCGAACGCACGGTCATATTTATTGGTTACCTCCATAGAGCCTCCATAATTTTCGTAAGCGACTCTATCTCCTTTTCGAATGAGGCTGCCATTTCGCGCAAAATTAATGAATAGTTTGAGAAATCGGTATAGTTGAAAGGCCCCAGTTTTTCGAACCCAGGCGCGTAGATATGTCCGATTTGCGCCTGGTAGTCTTCGTATGAGCTTTTTCCGCTCTTTACAAGACAATTATGCAAGTATGATACCGCGTATTTTCTTATTGAATCAGCGTCGGCGTCAGGGTTACCAGTCGTTTCCTTGACATGCTTTCCCAGTTCCGTGGCGGCATTTTTAGCGTAAAGGAACATATTCTCTGTGTCAAATCCTTTCCTGTCTGCTTTCGGGATAAGCCGCACGACGCGCTTGCGCAGTCTTATGAACGAGTCAAACAATCTTTTGATCTCCTCATTAATCGAGAGTATCCTGGATTCAAAGTGCGCGATGTTAGATTTACCAATCACGGTCAGGCTGCTTCCGATCCGGGACACGTCCCTTATTCTTATCTCTTTTGCTTCCTGCTCTCTCAGGCAAAGCACGGCCATGATCAAAAACATCATCGCGGTTTCGATTCTTGTGTAATACTCTACGGAAAACTCATCTCTTTTCCCTATACCATCGAACACCCTCGCTTTCAGTAAGACGATATTATCTTCATCGGTGAACGTGATACGCGGTCTGTTTGCATCCCACAATTTTCGTCTTTCGCTCAATTTTGACTTAAGCTCTGTTCTGGCCTCAATTATTCGCGGCAACAGTGCGCTTACCTTTTCCTTGTTCAAACCATTGCCCGATTTCCTGCAAAATTCCAGATACTCGATTTGCCTGCCCAAAAACGAGTCTGCCGACTTGTGAAACGATTCGATTAGCTGAGTTGGCATGACATAAAATAGATCCGCTCTAGTGCCAGGCACCACGTTGCCGCATACAAGCGACTGTTCTACCAGCGTAAGATATTTAGTTTTATCCGTCGCCCAGCTCCGGGAAGTGTAAACCAAGTCTGGTTCGCTGAATTTCCTTGTCATATACTTTTCCTTGAAATCAGCGATCGCTGCCTTACATTTCGTTTCTATGTCATTTTTGTCGATTTTGGCGTTCCCGGCAAGCTCCTCAGCAGAGAAATATATGCCCTCCGGCGCGCCAGGTTCATTGTCGCAAGCAAGCCTTCCAAGCAAAATGTTCTTATACGAAGTTCCGGTCAACAATGACTCAATGAATATCCTGAACACGAACTCGTAATCGGGATCGTCTTTCTTCATTTCCAGGATATGACTAAGAAACAATGCCAGCTTGTCCGGCATAATTACCCTTCGATTTTCCCAGCAGTATGTCATCCTTATCAAACCGCCCGCCGCATGATGCAGATTGTAATTTTCCCTGATCATTTTTTCTATATATTTCTCTTTGAACTCTTCAACGGAAGTGCCAGGAGGCATTCCTTCAATAATATCTCCATAATTGTGTCCGCCACATACCATTGCTCTTATCAGGTCCTTTTCTGCGTCAGAAGCGTCATCTCCCGCAACATCATTCAGGCTTCTTTCGATTAAGAGACGGTCAATCGTTTTTTCCCCGGGTTTGACGCTTATCCAAATAGTTTTATGGTTTTCTGCCGCACTGAAGAAATCGTTTGTCCATTTGATTTCATCATCAATGGTATCTGGTTCGTATTTCCTTCTTACGCATAAAGCTTTAATGTCTTTTCTGATGAACTCCTTAATATTGACATCGTAATATGCCTCGGCTTTCTTCGCGGATACAAGAATTTTTCTCGAAATAGCAACCGCGTTATGGAACTCATCGTGCACATCGCACCCCGGTTTGTTATTCTTTTTGAAATCCGCTTCTATATCAGCCAATGCGGCCGCTATTTTAGCTGGCTTTGTTTGCAGTTTTTTGATCTTTCGCACGATTTTGGGTTTTAGGACGGCATTAATGTTTGCGCAACACCCAAGACACAATCTCGAAAAGACCGGCGATTCCTTTTGTTCAAGATAGAAATTATATAGCCCGTTCTTCAGCGCAATCCTTTTTATATTCCTTTTCTTGCAGTATGCTTTGTTGTATTCTTCTACTCTATACACCGTCTTCATCATACTATCAACGTGTTCCTCGCTTCTGCGCTCAGAGATTCCGGCTTCCAGCACAATCCTTTTGAACATCGTTTCATACACCTGCAATAGCGGATCCAAGTTATGAGAGGCAAATGCTTCTGTGTATTCATGCAGCTTCCCGAGAGGCATTGTATACGCGAACCAAAGGAAATATTCCAGCGATACCGCCTTGATTTTTAATGGCTCAAGACGAACAAGATCAGCTGCCTGACTTTTGATGAACTCGTCATTTTTCAGAATATCCTTGCCATACCCTGACGAAGCACAGCTCATTTCCTGTGCTAATTTGCAAATAAGATTTCTCGACGTAAATGAATGCGTCAAGTTGGATAGATTTTCCATCACGCGTTCGGCTTCGATAATCTGCTTCGACGTTGTCTGCATATTGTCCTCCTTGTCCCCTACATTGTTATACGAATTCAAGGCATATTTTTACTAAAATATTTCAAGATTTTTGTCGTCTCCCTATAACAATATTTTACCGCTTTTGGCCTTTTTTACCGTTTCATTTTTTCAAATACTAATTATTGATTGAAAGAGCGTCGCTTTGTCCCTCTACTATCTTATACCGATTTTTGCCCTGTATTTGCCATCGCTTAAAAAAATAGTTTGGCATGACTTTTTGAGGCATTTTGTGACCTGCCAAAAGAAAAAGCCCCTCCCGCCTCATTGGCGGAAAGGGCCTATTG